>KQ959375.1 GCA_001552765.1 Bacteroidales bacterium KA00344 | reverse complement strand
CGAGCGAAAATAATTCAGTTACCGAACATTACTCCATCGTTACCTATGGCAAAATCGGGTAACGGTTTAGTAACTGAACTTCTGCCTAAATCTGCGTATACCTGCCCTTTTTGAAAAAGGAAGTTCTATGCAAATTATTCCGTTTCCTTCTCATTATCAGTCAGTTTACACCAACTTCGATATTTCTTCATTTTCGTTGATTAGTTGCACAATGGTTCAAAACAAATAGTGCATCAAGATTTTTCTTTTGGAGGTGAAAGAAAAACCTCTAAGCACAAATTAGAAATCATATCTGTGCAATCACTTACCAATCCTTATTTGTTACGTTACATCGCAGAGCGAGGAATATCTCTCAGCATTGCCAATAGATTCTGTTCTGAAATTCGATACAATAATACCAATCGGACATACTATGCCATTGGATTTTCAAACGATGCTGGCGGATGGGAAATTCGTAGTCCTTATTTCAAAGGCTGCATTGCTCCAAAAGCGATTACAACTATTAGTAAAGGCACAGACGTTTTACAAATCTTTGAGGGATTTATGGATTTTCTTTCGTGGCAAACGCTAAATCCTTCTTCAACTTGCGATACCATAGTTCTTAATTCTTTGGCTCTTTTGCCACGCATTCAAGAGAAGATAAAAAGCTACAAGCAAGTTGAGAGTTTTCTAGACAATGATGATGCTGGACAAAAATCGTTTGAAGTTTTGAAGCATTTTTGCCCATCTATCATAGACGGTTCTGTTCGCTATCGAACTCACAAAGATATCAATGAATGGCTCATTGCTCAATCCAAAATGAAAGAGAAACAGCCGTTATTACTGACCACGAAACGTGGCATCAGAAGATAGCATGTATCTGGGAAGCAAGTTTGTGTTTTGAGTATCTCAAAACCTACTTGCTCCCACCATTGGGAGATAAAAATCCCGTTGGTCTCATCAAAAAAAAACACAATTTATGGAACAGAAGAATAAAGGTGGACGCCCCACCAAGACCTTATCAGAGAAACGAAAATACCAAGTACTTCTACGGCTAAACACCATGGAGTACTACACCCTGTTGGGCAAAGCGCGCAAGGCATCCATCACTCGTACTGAGTTTTTGCGACGTCTCATCACAAAAGCAGAGGTCAAGGCGCGCATCACACCTGGAGAGATGCAACTCATCCGCACGGTTTCAGGTATGGCAAACAATCTCAATCAGATAGCCCATCGACTCAATGCCTTTGGCATTTATGCCCTCAATGAAGACTTGAATGCACTCAAAGTCCTCATTCATGAACTCATCAAACGCTTGAAACCATGATAGCCAAGATTATCAAAGGCGCAGACTTCGGAGGAGTTATCAATTATATGCTTAGCAAAGAGAAAGGAAAAGCTAAGGTTTTAGCGAGTAATAACATTGGTTTTATCGACCAAAACCTATGTGCCGACGAGTTCACTCTGCAAGCCTCTATGCGCCCGAACGTGCAGAAGCCTGTTTGCCACACGATACTCTCGTTCTCAGCCAGCGATGCCGAGCGACTGACAGATGATGTGATGGTGAAGATTGCCAATGAGTATTTAGAGAGAATGGGCTACGGAGACACGCAGAGCCTTATCGTAAGGCACAGCGACCGTCTGCATCCGCACTTGCACATTTGCATCAATCGCATTGGCAATGATGGTAAGACCATCAGCGATCGCAATGAGAAATACCGCTCTACGAGGATTTGCCGAGAACTGACCGAGCGCTACGGTTTGACACTTGGCGAAGGGAAAAAGGCGGTAAACCGCCACCGACTGCGAGGTGAAGACAAATTGCGCTATGAGATTTTCGATGCCATCAAAGCTGTGTTGCCCAAATCGAAGAATTGGAAAGAATTTGTCGAAAACTTAGACAAACAAGGCATTACCACTCGTTTCAAGACGAAAGGCTATACG
Organism: Bacteroidales bacterium KA00344; assembly: GCA_001552765.1. Classification (GTDB taxonomy): domain Bacteria; phylum Bacteroidota; class Bacteroidia; order Bacteroidales; family Bacteroidaceae; genus Prevotella. The sequence continues at coordinate 5,994 of KQ959375.1, read as the reverse complement.
GATGTTGTGCAAGGTATCATCTTCGAAAAGGACGGTTGCAGTTTCAGTGGTTCAAAGATAGACCGCTCCTGTTCTTTCTCGCGCCTTAATGCAGAGATAGAGCGAAACATTCAGCAGGCACAGCAACATCTATCGAAAGAGCCAATGGCACATTCGATAGATGAGAGCGGATTTGCAAGCGACCTATCTGATGCACTTGGCGAAGTCTTTACGATGCCTATGTCCAGCGGAAGTGTGGACGTTGATGAACTTCGCTTCCAAAAGAAACTTCGCAACAGAGCCAACCGCAAACGTAGAATTTAATCACCTCAAAATTATAATCGTATGAACAACGAAATAGCACCAGTTCTCGATATTCTCGAAGAACTCAAACAAGAATGCAAAGCCATCAGCAAAGCACAGGAAGAACTGCACACAGCTCTTGCTGAACAGCCTGCCAACTCAAAATCAGAGCGCACCACAACGCAAGAGACCGTACAAATTCATCTCTCCAAAGAGACGCAAGCTAAAATCAAAGAACACCAACTTTTTGTTTTGGAGGCACTCTCGCAGTCGAGCAAGAAACTCGACCCAAAGTTTGAAGCCTTGCAACAACTCATCCGTGAGCAACAGAAGCCTGTAGAGTACAAGAACTTCTCTTTCTTTGCCAGCGTACAATTAGCTGAGCGCATACTACTTGGATTGGTTTGTGGATTGGTCATGGTGAGTTGCTGGTTCTTTGCTATGGGAGCCAACAAGCTACAAACAGCCTCCGATTACGACCTACGTTACCGCTACCTGCGTATGCAAGGCAAAGCCACTGCCTCTGACTTCATTCATCTCGACAACCTCTTTATCACGCACCGCAATCCCAAAGCTATTCAGCAGATACAACAAAAGATTATCGATTATGAGCAAGCCCTACAACGACAAGCAGAACTAATAGAACAGCAAGAGCGTATCAAAGGTGAGCAAGTTCTACTTAAGAAGTTGTTAGTGAAGTAAACGAAAACCCCAAGGAGGCGATTATTCTTTCTTGGGGCTACGTTTTATTTTAAAAGTTCATTTTGGTCTAAATAAGCAATGAATCCTTTGATAATTGCTTCATTACGATTTAGGATATCGTCTTCTGTAAAATCATTTTTCTCGTTTGCCATTGCCAAGAGTTCTGAGATGCACGTCTGTTTCTTTTCGCCCTTACCTCCTTGCAATCCTTTGTAATACTTCACTTTATCAGTAAACCTATAGTCCGAAGCTCTGATATTTATGCGTTGTTCAAGTAAAGACTTGTTTCCTAGAAGTTCTGCATTCCATCCATCTTTTAAAGGCTCATTTTTCACTCTATTTCTCGCATATATATGCTCTATGTCAAATTTGCTTTCAAGAGGGAGTAGCACTTGTTGGTTATGCTGATAAGCCCACCAAGTAATCATTGATCGGGTTATTTGTCTCTGGTTCAGAAATCTATAACTTTTAATTATGTTTTCGAGATTATCTCTTTCAAACTTAAAATCAGAAAATGTTACTTCTTTACCATTAATCAGATTAACCATTTCGCGATAAATAGGTGTGCGAAGAGCATTTACGCCTGGATTAGTAAGTGCGTATGCCCAAATAAATCCGATCGTTCGTTCCAAAAATTTTAAGAAAGCATTTTCTTCCAAAGAGCCATCCGACTGTTTATTATGCATAAAATAGACAGATACAAAATAGTACCACATGCCATTAGGTGCATAATTTAATACAAATAGGAGTTGTAGAACTTTATCTGAAAACCTATTTAAGTCTTGATTGTTGACATCGTACCAAAACTTTATAAGAATTTCAAGTTCATCTAAAGTTGTTTCATTTTTCAAGGCTTTATATGTATCCTTCTCATAGAACTTACGTAAAGCTTCAGTTGTCGTGTTAGTATTTCCCTGTTTAGCTCGTAAGAAATACATATACAGCGTGAAAAGTTCATCTAAAGGAGAATCCTTGCTCGAGTTAAATGTCAAAGAAGATAAACGCTCTAATTCTCTCCAGCGTTCTATAAAATCTTCTTTCTTGCCATTCTTAGAGTAGTATTTATAAAACTCAGCTTTGAAAATATCAGCATCGGAAAGAGGTTTTCCTCTATCGTTTAGTGTGGAAAAGATGCGTAATGCCGTATCTTGGTTTTCTGCTTCAATAGGTAATAAAATGCAATTACCAAGAATTCTAATAGGCAGATATGGAAAAAATGTTGGATAGTTTGCTAAAAAATCATCTATTTTCTTTTGGAAGAAACGATAGTTCTCTGCATATCGACTTTTGAAATTATTTGGAGCAACTCCATCTTTGAGAATATCTAAGAATTCTTCTTTATCATCATCAGTTGCAACTTCAGAATCTATTTTCAAAGCTTCTTTGTTCGGTTCGTCAAATTCATTTGTTTTCCAAACACATTGCTCAATCATCTTCCGCATACTTTTAGTTCCTTTATCCTGCATCATTCCTGAACGTTCATAGAATGCTCTCAATAAAAGCATTAAGGTTGTGAGACGTTGTTGCCCATCTATAATTTCCTGTTTGCCCCTTCCATTCTTGAAAGTAACTATTGGTCCTAGAAAATACTCTTCATCCTGCCGGAATTTGGTTGCATCATCTTCTGGAATTGCAAAAGTAAAAATATCATCCCAAAGAGTTTGACACTCTGTTTCACCCCAAGCGTATGGACGCTGATAATCAGGAATAAGAAAATCGGTTTTCTTATCTGCAAAAAGTCCCTTAATGGTCTTTTGGTCTATGTTGAGTTTTGACATCTTATATGATTTATTGTTTTAATTCTTTTTATTGATCTTATCAGACATTACAAAGCTACTCTTGATCCACGAATTTATTAAGTTCTTCCTCAACTTCTTCCACCGTAGGCAGAGCCGATTTCAAATTCTCGGGAATAGCTTTTGAGAGTTGATAATCGCTGACACCGATTGGCTGGTCGTAGCCAGAGAGGGCATACTGTGCCACAACCTTGTCGCCTCCATTGCAGAGAAGCAAGCCGATGGTCTTATTGTCGTGTCCTCCACGGAGAGTATTGTCCACAACATTGATGTAGAAGTTGAGTTGCCCCATATATTCGGGTTTGAAAGGGGTGGCTTTGAGTTCGATAACCACATAGGCGTGCAGTTGGATATTGTAGAGAATGAGGTCGGCATAGAAATCAGAGTCACCTACTTCAAAATGCTTCTGCTGTGCCACAAATGCAAAGCCACTGCCCATTTCCAAAAGATATTTGGTGATATGAGAAACCAATTGCCGTTCAATGTCTCGTTCTGCCATTTTATCTGTCTGTCCCATCATATCAAAGATATATGGGTCTTTCATCAGATAGTTGGCAAGGTCGCTTTGCGGTTTGGGTAATCGCACAGAGAAGTTGCTCACTTTCTTTGCCGTAATCTGCCGAGAGAAAAGATTAGTTTCAATCTGCATTTGCAGAACATTACTACTCCAACCATTGGCAACCGCCTGCGTGATATACCAATAACGTTCACCCAAAGGCAGCTTACTATTAAGTAAAATTACATGGCTTGCCCAGTTCGTGCGAACTACGGCTGAGTGCTTGAAGATTTCTTCTATCCAGCTGATATTACAATGATAGATAGCTGATAGCGTTTCTGAAACCTCTCCTAATTGTGCAAGAGGTTCTTGCGTATTTATCTCTCCCTGAATACTTGCTGCTTGTATTTGCGCAAGAGGCTCTTGCGTAAATTGATTGAGTTCGTTTGTTAGTTGTAATATATTATCAACCGAAGGGCTATCAAGCAACTCTTCAACCTTACCCATTTCCGTTAGAATCTCCATAGGATATGCCTTTGCAAACTGACACATATAGACAAGGTTACGGGCGGAATATCCCTTCTTGTCAGGATATTGCGAACGTATAGCCTTGGATAGATTATCAATAACTTTGCTGCCCCAACCTTCTTTCTTTTGGAGGTGGAGAATGAAATGCCCCACTTTCCAATAATGGAAGAGCATATCAGCATTAGCCGAAGCAATCATGCGCACTTGGGTTTGCTCTAAATCAGAGCTAATAGCACGCACTATGGGCGAAAAATCCTGTTTGTCGGTGTTCTTTATATCATTGCTCATTGTGAAATCTATTATAATTGATTGAATTTACTCATAGCATTCGCCTTGATGTCGTCGGCAATGTCGATGTAGGGCTTCATAGCCTTGTAGTCGCTGTGTCCTGTCCATTTCATCACGACCTGCGGAGGAATGCCGAGGGCAAGTGCATTACAGATGAACGTTCTGCGACCAGCGTGCGTGCCGAGCAAGGCATATTTAGGTGTAACTTCGTCAATACGCTCATTACCTTTGTAATACGTTTGGCGCACAGGCTCGTCAATCCCAGCCATTTCTGCCAATTCCTTAAGATAATCGTTCATCTTTTGATTGGTAATCACAGGCAAGACCTTATCATTTTCAAACGCCACATCCTTGTACTTATCAAGGATTGCCTTGCTATGATTATTTAATTCGATAATCAAACTATCGGAAGTCTTTACCGTTGTAACTTCAATATGGTCGCCTTTAACATCACTTCTGCGGAGATTGAACACATCCGAATAGCGCAAACCTGTGAAGCATTGAAAGAGGAAAACATCACGTACACGTTCGAGAGCCTGCTTGTTGGCAGGTATTTCGAACTCTCGGAGACGGTTAAGTTCATCCCAAGTGAGAAAGATGATTTTCTTCTGTGTACTCTTGAGCTTCGGCTTATAGTTGTCGTAAGCGTTGTTCTGATGCACGCCTTTCTTGAAAGCCCAGCGCAGAAACCATTTCAAGAAACTAAGTTGCTTGCCGATTGTTGTGTTGCGCATCTCCTTTACATCGCGCAGATAGCCCACATAATCATTCAAGCCTCGCTCATCAAAGAACTCAAAGGTAAGTCCTTCACGAAAGTTGGTCAAATGATTTTTCACAGCTGCAAATTTCTCAAACGTGGAGTCCGTCCAATTGTTCTGACGTCCACAATCCTCGACAAAATCATCAAACACCTGAAAGAAATCACAAGGCAACGCTTCTTTCTTTGGCTTAGGTTCTTCGCTCACAGGTTTGTGCAAAGCATTGAAAGCCTCCTTTATCTGTTCGGGAGTTGGCATTACGTCCTCTACCTCAAACCTCTTAAAGATTGACTGTATTTCTGTATAATACTCCAAGAGTGAAGCGTTGATTTCAGAAGCCGATTGTTTCAGTTTGTTGCTACAACCATTCTTCACACGCTGCTTATCTGCATCCCACTTGGCTGAATCAATGCGATAGCCAGTTGTGAACTCAATCCGTATGGACGCAAAATTAACGCGCATACGAATAGGCACGTTCTCTGTGATAAGAACTCCATCCTTCTTCCTGCTCTCCAACGTGAAGATAATATTCCGTTTGATGTTCATACCTTCGGGTGTATTGTTTTATGCACCCAAAGTTACACCCTAAAAATGATATTACCAAAGATTTTCCGTGAAATCTCATTTTATTAACATTTTGCGTAAACTACTATATTACAATATATTGATACAATTTGATAGTTTATGATAGTTCGAGAGAAAGAGCCTCTCTCTCCGCGTGAAGTACTCTGTAAAAAGAGTTGAGAAAAACTTCAAAAATCCGTAAGTATCGTAACTTCAATAAGTTGCGATACTTTTGTTTTATACAAATCTTACTTTTCAGAGGTCGTTTAGAGGTCGTATATACTCCCAAAATACTCTCCTGTGGCTACAATCTGGCTACATTTTTTTGAGGCAAACAAAAATTGTAGCCAAGAGTACGTAGAGAGTTCGTTTAGAGTACTTGTATTTTACTGATATTCAAACAATTATGTAGAACTTTGTAGCTGGGCTACAGAAGTTGAAAGAATGGACGTTTGGCTACAATTTCCTTTCCGTCTGGCTACAATTTCTCTATTTCTGGCTACAATTAAAAAAAACAAGTATGAAGACAAATTTTAGAACCGCCTTCTATCTTAGAAGCAACTATGTCAACAAGGATGGA
>KQ959374.1 GCA_001552765.1 Bacteroidales bacterium KA00344 | reverse complement strand
ACGTGTAAACGCAATAAGGACGTTCAAAGACTTAGTTGCGGATTTGAGGTAATGCCAACAATACTGTGTTGGTGGAGGGTGGGGAAGTTTGAGCACCTCACATCATTCCAATTCGCTCAACTCCAACCAACGCATTTCCTTCTCATCAAGCTCATCATTCAACATGGGCAAGCGTTTACTTTTTTCGGTGAGTTCTTCAACAGACAGCGATCCGCTGCATAAGGCTTCTTCAAGACCTTCCTTTTCTGCTGTCAAGGCTTTGATTTCTTTACTAAGCTGCTCGAATTCACGCTTTTCCTTATATGTCATTTTGCGTTGAGTGTCGTTGCGATAGTCTTTTTTCGGGGCTGATTTGGGTTTATCGTCTGTTTTCTTTTTATTTTCTTCCTCGTCCTTCGACTTTAGCGAACTCCACTCACGATATTGAGTATAATTTCCCGGAAAATCCTTAATGATGCCCTCACCTTGGAAAACCAAGAGGTGATCCACTACTTTATCCATAAAATAGCGGTCGTGGCTCACTACGATCACACATCCGGGAAAGTCTTGCAGATATTCTTCGAGTATCTGAAGGGTCTGGATATCGAGATCGTTTGTCGGCTCGTCGAGCACCAGAAAATTAGGGTTGCGCATCAATACCGTACACAGATAAAGCTTTCGTCGCTCTCCTCCGCTAAGTTTATTGATAAAGTTATGCTGCTGCTCTGGCTCAAACATGAAGTAGTTGAGAAATTGTGAAGCGGTCATCTTGCGTCCTCCGCCTAAGTCGATCACCTCGGCAATGTCGGTGATGGCATCAATCACTTTGTCGTCCTCGTTAAACTTCAAACCCTCTTGTGAGAAATAGCCAAAACGTACAGTCTGCCCAATGTCAAATTTACCGCTGTCGGGTGGAACAATGCCAAGCAACATCTTAATAAAAGTGGATTTGCCCGTACCGTTGTCTCCCACGATGCCCATCTTCTCGAAGCGGGCGAAATTGTAATAGAAATCTTTAAGAATGGTTTTCTCGTTGCCATCGGAGTCGGAGAATTTTTTGGACACATATTGGCACTCGAAAATCTTAGAACCAATATACACGTTTCCCGATTTGATTCGCATCTGTCTATCCTCAATACGCTGATTGGCCTTAGATTGCAATTCGTAGAAAGCCTCCTCGCGGTATCGTGCCTTATGTCCTCTGGCTTGCGGCATACGTCGCATCCACTCCAACTCTGTGCGATAGAGATTGTTAGCCCTTTGTATTTCGGCTCTTCGATTGTCTATTCGTTCTTGCCGCTTCTCCAGATAGTAGCCATAATTACCTTTATAGGTATAGACAGTCTGATTATCCAACTCTATGATGAGATTACAGACATGATCCAAAAAATAGCGGTCATGAGTCACCATGAGCAGCGTGAGGGTAGAGCGTGACAGATAGTTTTCAAGCCACACAATCATATTGAGGTCGAGATGGTTGGTCGGCTCGTCGAGAATGAGGAAATCTGGCTCGGTGATCAGTACGTTGGCCAGCGCCACACGTTTTTGCTGCCCACCGCTCAATTCCTTCATGGGTTGATCGAGATTGTCGATGTGTAGTTGTGTGAGTATCTGCTTAGCTTTGAGTACTCGTTCGGGGTTGCCTTGATGATTGAAACAAGCGTCAATCACACTCTCTTCCGGATCAAATTTGGGCGTTTGGGTGAGGTAGCCCAAACGTATGTTGTTACGAAAGATGATGGAACCGCTGTCGTAGCCTTCGTGGCCGGTCAAAATTTCCAAGAGGGTAGACTTGCCCGTACCATTTTTGGCAACGAGTCCAACCTTCTGGCCTTCTCCAATCGAGAAATTAATATCTCGAAAAAGAACTTGTGCACCGAATGTTTTTGTAAGATTCTGTACGTCTAAGAATGGCGTCATGCTTTCCGGTCTTGTTCGTTAATGTCGGTCATCACTCTCTCGATGTAGTCGAGCACTTCTTCCCGCCCGGTTTTCTTTTCAGAGCTTGTGATGAAGTAGGGGGGAAGCTCCTCCCAAGAATCCAGTAAACCATTCATCCATGCCTCTGCGTTTTGTTGCGCTTTGGCGCGTCCCAACTTGTCTGCTTTGGTAAAGATGATGGAAAAAGGTATCGCGCTGACTCCCAACCAATCTATAAACTCTCGATCAATCTTTTGTTGTTCGTGTCTCACATCGATTAAAACAAACAAATTGACGAGCTGTTTGCGCTGAAGAATATATGAGCGAATCATCTTGTCGAGTTGTGCCTGGACAACTTTGGAACGCTTGGCATAGCCATATCCGGGAAGGTCGACCAGATACCATTCCTTATTAATGATGAAATGATTGATGAGTAGCGTCTTGCCCGGAGTGGCTGATGTCTTGGCAAGTCCTTTATGATTGCAGAGCATATTGATGAGGCTCGATTTGCCTACATTGCTTCGCCCTATAAACGCAAATTCCAGTTTTGAGTCGTGAGGGCATTTTGCTACTGTTGGGGCCGAAATAACAAATTGGGCTTGCTTGATATTCATGGGTTTATGTTTTTGATGCAAAGGTACTTAAAAATTTGTAGAATATATATATTTTTGCTAACTTTGCGCAAAATTTATATAAAGGAAAAGATAGATAAATTATGGCTAAAAAATTTGCCGAACACACCGGTCTGGACTTGACCAAAACAAATGAAGAGATACTGAAGGATTGGGAGAAGAACGACATCTTTCACAAAAGCATAGACGAGCGTGAAGGTTGCCCACAGTTTATATTTTTTGAAGGTCCTCCTTCGGCCAATGGTCATCCGGGCATTCACCATGTGTTGGCACGTTCCATTAAAGATACTTTTAATCGTTACAAGACGATGCAGGGATTTAAAGTGGAGCGCAAAGCCGGTTGGGATACGCATGGACTGCCGGTGGAACTCAGTGTGGAAAAAGATCTGGGCATCACCAAAAAGGACATCGACAACAAGGCATCTGACAAATATATTTCCGTAGAGGAGTATAATCAGCGCTGTCGGGAAAACGTGATGAAATACACTGCCGAATGGCGTAAGCTCACGGAGAAGATGGGATATTTTGTAGACCTTGACCATCCTTACATCACCTATGACAACAAATATATTGAAACCCTGTGGTGGCTGCTTAAGCAGCTCTACAACAAGGGGTTGCTCTATAAGGGATATACCATTCAGCCCTATTCTCCGGCTGCCGGAACGGGGTTGTCGAGCCATGAGTTGAATCAGCCCGGATGTTATATCGACGTTAAAGATACGACCGTCACCGGACAATTCATGGTGAAAAATCCGAAAGCTGAGTGGTGCAAACACGGTAAGGCGTATTTCCTGGCATGGACTACCACGCCATGGACCTTGCCATCAAATGTGGCTCTTTGTGTAGGTCCGAAGATAGATTATGTAGCTGTCGAGACCTATAATCCATATAACGGCACACCGATGACGGCTATTATGGCCGAAGCTCGTCTGGCTGCCTATTTGGATCCGGAGCAAGAATGTAAGGATGGAGCATTGTTGCCGTTCGATAAAGAGAATAAGCGGTGTCCTTGGAGAATCATTGACCGTATGAAAGGCACTGATTTGGAAGGATTGCACTTTGCACAACTCATGCCATGGGTGAAGCCTTGTGAACAAATAGGTGATTTTGCCCCTGAATTTGTGAATGAATATGCCCGCAAGCACCCGGGAAAAGTATTTGCAAGTGAGGAGGGACATGACAAGTTTGTGGAAATGAGTGACGAGGCATTTCGTGTGATTCTTGGCGACTATGTAACAACAGAAGATGGAACGGGTATTGTACACATTGCCCCTACCTTTGGTGCCGACGACGCAAAGGTAGCCAAGGATGCTCATATACCTGCCTTATATTTGATTTCAAAAAAGGGTGAGACGCGTCCGATGGTTGACCTGCAAGGAAAATACTACACCATAGACGAACTTGACAATAATTTTATAGAACATTGTGTAGACACTAAAGCCTACGGACACCATGCCGGCGACTTCGTGAAGAATGCCTATGCACCGGAGTTCAATCCAAACGGCGTATGGGACGTGAAAGCTTCGGAGAAAGCCGACGATTTGAATGTCATTATGGCATTAGAGATGAAGATGGAGGGATCGGCTTTTAAGATAGAAAAATATGTACACAACTATCCACACTGCTGGCGTACAGACAAGCCCATACTGTATTATCCACTTGACAGTTGGTTTATCCGTGACACGTCCAAGAAAGAGCGGATGGTAGAGTTGAACAAAACTATACGCTGGCAACCGGAGTCTACGGGTACGGGAAGATTTGGAAATTGGCTTGAAAATCTGAACGATTGGAATCTCTCCCGTTCTCGCTTTTGGGGGACACCGTTGCCCATCTGGAGAGACCAAAACCGTAATGAAAAGTGCATTGGCTCTGTAGAAGAACTCTATAACGAAATAGAAAAGTCGGTTGCAGCAGGTGTAATGCAAAGCAATCCGCTGAAAGACAACGGATTTGTTCCCGGTGATTATTCTCAGGAAAATTACGACAAAATTGACCTTCACCGTCCATATATCGACTATGTGGTGCTGGTAAACGACGAGGGTAAGCCTATGCATCGTGAAAGTGACTTGATTGACGTGTGGTTTGACAGTGGCTCTATGCCTTATGCCCAGCTTCACTATCCGTTTGAAGGCGATATCGACCCGGAAGGATTAAAGAAGACCGGTAAAAGCGAAGCGGAATATCGCGCATCGCTTGTGAACAGCACGTATGAGGGAACACCTGTGGCTCCGGCATTTTTTCCTGCTGATTTCATCAACGAAGGAGTTGATCAAACACGTGGGTGGTTTTTCACGCTGCATGCTATTGCTACGATGATTTTTGACTCCGTGTCGTTTAAAAATGTTATTTCGACGGGACTTGTGCTTGATGCCAAAGGCAACAAGATGAGTAAGCACGTGGGAAATGTGACTAACCCATTCGAAATGATAGAAAAGTACGGGGCAGACCCAGTGCGCTTCTACATGATGACCAACAGTGAGCCTTGGGATAACTTGAAGTTTGATCCAAGCGGAGTAGATGAAGTTCGCCGCAAGTTCTTTGGTACATTATATAATACCTACAGCTTCTTCGCACTGTATGCCAACGTGGACAACTATGATGCAAAACAATATTCTGAATGGCTAAGCAGCAACCGTGATAACCTGAAAGAAATCGACAGGTGGATTCTTTCATGCCTCAACACACTGATAAAGGGTGTTACGCGGGAGCTTGATAATTATGATCCTACGCGTGCAGGGCGACTGATTGACAGTTTTGTGAATGACGATTTGAGTAATTGGTATGTCCGGCTAAATCGTAAACGTTTCTGGGGTAAGGAGATGAGTGAAGACAAACTGGCCGCATACCACACGCTTTACACTTGTTTGAAGACGGTGTCGAAGTTGTTGGCTCCCTTTGCTCCGTTCTATGCCGACAGACTTTATTGTGATTTAGGTGGGGAGTTGGAGTCTGTACATTTGGACAAATATCCTGTGGCTGATGACAGTTTAATAGATATAGACCTTGAAAAACGAATGAGCATGGCTCAAAAGATTACGTCGATGGTGTTGGCTCTACGTCGTAAGGTCAATATCAAAGTACGTCAGCCGCTACAGCAAATCATGATTCCCGCCATCGATGATGAACAGCGCAGACAAATAGAAGCAATGAAAGAACTGATCATCAATGAGGTTAACGTAAAAGAATTACAATTTACTGAAGGTCAGGGAGTACTTGTTAGGAAAGTGAAGTGTAACTTCAGGGTGATGGGAAAGAAATTTGGAAAGAACATGAAAGCTGTTGCCGCCAAAATGAATTCTCTATCACAGGAAGAAATAACACAACTTGAAGAGCAAGGATGCTATACCTTTAAACTGAACGACGAACCACTTACAGTAGAGGCCTCTGATGTAGAAATCATTTCAGAGGACATTCCCGGATGGTTGGTTAGCAACGAAGGTAATCTTACAGTCGCCCTTGAAGTGGAATTGACCGATGCCCTTCGACAGGAAGGTATGGCTCGAGAACTCATCAACCGCATTCAGAATCTTCGTAAGGAGGCAGGGTTGGAAATTACCGACCGCATCAAGGTGACGGTGGCTCCTCATGAGCAGACGGATGCCGCAATCGGGACGTTCGACAGTTATATCAAGTCACAGGTGTTGGCTAACGAACTGCATATTGCCGACAATGATGGGGTAGAGACAGATTTTGATAACTTCAAATTGAATATAAAAATAGATAAAATATAAAACAATTACAGCGTTTACCTATTACCACTATTTACGGTTGGCATAAGTAAGCTGTTAGATTCATACCAATGATATGGAGACTAAGGCACGTTATTCGGATGAGGAACTCCAAGAGTTCCGCGAAATAATCATCGAAAAGTTAAAATCAGCTCGTGAGATTTACAATGATGCTATGCGTCGACTCATGAATGCTGATAGTAATTCTGACGAGGATACCGCACCTACTTATAAAATTTTGGAAGAGGGAACTCAGGCTTTGGAACGCGAAAATCTTGTTCAGATGGCTCAGCGTCAGCAGAAATTTATTCAAGGATTAGAGGCTGCTCTCGTGAGAATAGAAAACAAAACCTATGGCATTGACCGTATTACAGGTGAATTGATTCCTAAAGAGCGACTGCGCATAGTGCCTCATGCAACACTGAGTGTGGCCTCAAAAAATGCCAGAAAGAACAACGAATGAAGAAGCCAAAGGAATTTATGACCGATGGCCGTATGGCTTGGTTAGTAATCATTGCCACTCTTATCATCGACCAACTCATTAAAATAGAGGTAAAAACTACCATGACATTAGGACAATCCTATCATGTCACTGATTGGTTCTATATCTATTTTATTGAGAACAATGGTATGGCATACGGCATGACGTTTATCAACAAACTGTTTCTGAGTATTCTTCGTATTGTTGCCATATCGGCCATAGGATGGTATATTTGGCGAGTTGTCAAGCGGAATGGACGCACACGTTATGTGTTCTTTCTATCAATGATAGTGGCCGGAGCTGCAGGAAATATTTTCGACTCAATGTTCTACGGTTTGATATTTACGGCTTCCTCACCTTATTACGTTTCTTATTTCGTACCTTTTGGTACGGGATATTCCTCGTTTCTCATGGGTAAAGTGGTCGATATGTTCTATTTCCCAATCATCCAAACGACATGGCCCGACTGGATGCCGATATGTGGTGGGGAGGAATTTATATTTTTCTCGCCGATATTTAACTTTGCAGATGCCTGCATCACAGTGGGGGTAATCTGTCTTCTGCTCTTTTGTCGGAAGGATTTTGAAAATACTGAACACAAGGAGATTGCATCAAAGTCAGACAACAATACCATAGAAAAGGAAGAGAGAAAATGAACCGGAAGCCGAATGTGATAAATATTGGAATAGGCTGTGCACTACTTCTTGTTTTTTTTATTACAGGATGTAAGCCGGGCGTTCCTTCTGAATTTATATCAGAAGGTGATATGGAGAATATTCTATATGATTATCACCTGGCCACCTCGATGGCGCGGCAGGAAAGTGGCAACTACGAGTCCAATGTGGTTGCATACCGTGCAGCGGTGTTGAAGAAGTACGGTGTAACACAAGCAGATTTTGACTCCTCTATGGTCTATTATATGCGCCATACGGAACGGCTTTATGCAATATATAAGAATATAGCTGAACGAATGGAAGACAGAGCACGCGAGTTGGGTTCATCAGAAGGATCGTTAGCAAGCTTGTCGCGAATTAGTGCCTCCGGTGACACCGCAGATATTTGGAAAGGAGACAAGTCGATCGCTTTAATTCCTCAACAACCATATCATTTATATTCGTTCACCTATGCTGCGGACTCATCTTTTCATAAAGGCGACTCTTTTATCCTTACCATGCAAACCGACTTTATTTATCAAGATGGAATAAGAGATGGAATAGCTTCATTGGCATTGGTTTTCAATAATGACAGTGTAGCTTCCCGGATAATACATATGTCATCTTCTACATCGCATAATATGACGTTGGAAGATCAAGACACATTAGGAATTAAAGAAATAAAGGGCTATTTTCTACTCAACAAGAATAATTCAGACAATTCGTCAAAAACGACACTACACCTGATGACACTTAGTAATATACATTTGTTGCGGTGTCATTTGCCTAAAGAAAAACAGCAGAAGTCCCAAAAAGAGAATAAAGATGCTGTGGATAGCCTGAATAGGAATTCACAGAGAATGCGAATGTCCAATAAATTGGAAATAAAAGACTCTGCCAAAATCAATCATAGCGTTAAATAAAAAACTCACTTAGTTTAAATCATTACCATTAAATATATTCATATGAAAAGACATATTGCATTGGTAGCTTTCCTAACAGTTACCTCTTTCGCATCAGCTTGTACAAACTTTATTGTGGGCAAGAAGGCTTCGGTCGATGGATCTGTGATTTGTACCTATAACGCTGATGATTATGGCCTTTTTATTGGGCTTTGCCATTTTCCTGCCGGCAAACACCCTAAAGGGAAAATGCGTGATATTGTAAACTGGGACACCCAGAAATATATAGGTCAAATTCCTGAAGCTCCTGAAACTTATAATGTTATTGGCAACATCAATGAATATCAGGTTACGATAGGAGAGACGACTTATGGAGGGCGAGAAGAAATGGTCGATCCTCAGGGTGGCATTGATTACGGATCGCTTATATATCTGGGATTACAACGTTCAAAAACAGCTCGTGAGGCCATTAAAGCAATGACTACGCTTGCAGAAACCTATGGCTACTGCTCTGAAGGTGAGACATTTACTATTTGCGACCCCAATGAAGCATGGATAATGGAAATGATGGGGAAGGGACCTGGCTCGAAAGGTGTTGTTTGGGTGGCCCAACGTATTCCTGACAATGCAATCTGTGGGCATGCCAATCAAAGCCGTATTGGCAAATTCAACATGAAGGATAAGGAAAATGTAATGTATTCCAAGGATGTTGTGAAGTTTGCTCGCAAAATGGGATGGTATAACGGAAAAGACGCTGATTTCAATTGGAAAATGACCTATGCCAAGCCCGACTTTTCCGGACGTCGTATATGCGATGCTCGTGTTTGGGCGTTCTTTAATCGTTTTGTCAAAGGAATGGACCGTTACTTACCTTGGGCATTAGGCAAAGATGAAAATGCAGAAGATATGCCTTTATGGGTTATTCCTGATCGTAAACTCAGCGTTCAAGACGTGGAGACCGCAATGCGCGACCATTATGAGGGAACGCCTATGGCGATGGACAGCACAGATATAGGAGGTGGTATCTGGCAGATGCCATACCGCCCAACTCCTCTTTTTTCTAAGGTGGATGGTAAAAAATACTTCAATGAGCGCCCTACAAGTACACAACAAACTGCTTTTAGTTATGTTGCGCAAATGAGAAGTTGGCTTCCTCGGGAAATCGGTGGAGTGCTTTGGTTTGGCAATGATGATGGGAATATGGTTGCTTATACTCCAATTTACTGTGGAAATACCATGCAACCGGAGTGTTATAACACTCCCGGAGCAGATGCAGTAACGTTTTCTATGAAAAATGCTTTTTGGATATGCAATTGGGTTAGCAATATGGTTTACCCCCGTTATTCCATGCTTTTCCCAAGTTTGAAAGAGGTGCGTGACTCTCTGGAGCAAAGTTATTTTGCAAATCAACAGGCCATTGAAACTAAAGCTTGTTCCTTATATAAGAACAATCCGAAAGAAGCGATAAGATTTCTAAATAATTACAGTAACGAAAAGGCACAACAGATGTTAGCTTGTTGGCAGCAACTTGCGTTTTATCTTATTGTAAAATACAATGATATGGTTATCAAACCTGAGGAGAATGGAGTGTTTAAACGTACGCCGGAAGGGACTGGAGCACGAGTGGAAAGGCCAGGTTTCCCTCAATCTTTCCATAAAAAGCTGATTAAGGAGTCGGGCACTAAGTTTGAATACTAAAACTTAAATATAGCAATGCTCATCATGAGACGAGCAACTGCATAATATGGCAAGGCCACACATCATTATAGGATACTAGTTGTGTGGCCTTTATTGTGTAAGCTTATTCGTATCTTATGCTTTTCGTTGGTGATATATGCGATATTAAATAGCTTGGAGCAATTAATACGAATACGCAAAAAACAAAAGTTGAGACATTTAATATTAAGAACAGCGGGATATTAATTTCTACCGGTACAGCATTAATGTAATAAACAGTAGGGTCGAGTTTAAGAATTTCGAACTGCTTTTGCAATAAAATAATAGCAAAGCCTATTACATCACCTATAATCAGTCCCTGTCCAATGACAAAAGCTGAAAACCACAAAAATACATGTCTGATCGAACGGTTTGTTGCTCCTAATGCTTTCAGCACGCCAATCATATTTGTACATTCTAAAATAATGATAAGCAATCCGGATATCATAGTCACTGTTGCCACAACCATCATGAGAATAATGATGATAAGCACATTCAAGTCCAGCAAATTAAGCCAACTGAATATTTGAGGATTGATATCTTGAATTGTTTGAGAAGAATAGGTTTCTCCGTAGCTATCTTCCGTTTTATTTATCTTCTTTATAAAATATGATTCAACCTCATTGACGCGTTCAAAGTCTTTCACCATGACTCCCGCGCCCGAAGCTTGATCTGCCGCCCACCCATTCAACTTGACTATGGTATATAAATCTGCATAACAAATATACTCATCGTATTGGTTCAAATTCGTTTGGTAGATACCCTGAATGGTGAATTTGCGAACGCGAATACCTGCATCATCGATGAAATAAGCAAATATACGTTCACCGGCTTTCACCTTTAGTTTATCTGCCATATTTTTGGAAATCAATAGCTTGTTACCGGATTTTTCATCAGAAAACGAGGGTACAGTCCCTTTAATGAGATTTTGCTGAATAAAGCTGGAATTAAACTCCGGACCTACTCCCTTGAACATGACGCCCAGAAAGTCGCTATCGGTCTTCAAAATACCTTGTTTGTAAGCAAAACGTTCCACATGGGTTACCTCAGGTATATTTCTGATAACATTCATCATAGAGTCGTTCATCACTATTGGATAATAGTTTGATGACATTTGACTCATGAAATTAGTTACCTGAATATGTGACCCAAATCCAATAACCTTGTTTCGAATGGTGTGTTTAAAACCTAAGACTATGGATATGGAAACAATCATCACAGCTAATCCAATAGTTATTCCAGCAATAGCAATGGTAATGGCAGGCCTGGAAACTTTCTTCTTATCTTGATGATTGCCGTATATTCGTTTTGCAATGAATAGGGGAAGATTCATATTTATTTCGACCTATTATTATAGGCTTCCAATGCTTTTTCCAATACTATTAATGCGCGTTCCAGATCTTGTTGCTTCAACACATAAGCTATACGCACCTGGTTCACACCTGCTCCGGGAGTTGTGTAGAACCCGGCTGCAGGAGCCATCATAACGGTCTCACCTTCATAATCAAAATCTTCCAGACACCAACGACAGAAGTCTTCTGCATCATCTACAGGCAATTGTGCTACAGTGTAGAAAGCTCCCATAGGAATAGGGGAGTAGACGCCGGGAATACGATTCAATCCGTCTATCAAGCACTTGCGACGTTCAACATATTCATCATAAACATCACGATAATATTCTTCCGGCGCATCTAAAGAGGCTTCTGCAACAATCTGGCCTATTAGGGGTGGTGAAAGACGAGCCTGACAAAATTTCATGACTGCTTTTCTTACTTCAACATTGTGTGTAATCAATGCTCCAATTCGAATTCCACATTCAGAATATCGCTTGGAAACAGAGTCTATCAAAACAACGTTTTGCTCAATGCCCGTAAGGTGCATAGCACTGATATAGGGACTTCCTGTATAAATATACTCCCGATAAACTTCATCAGAAAAGAGATACAAATCATATTTTTTTACTAAATCTCTGATTTGGTTCATCTCACGGCGTGTATAAAGATAGCCGGTAGGGTTGTTGGGGTTGCAAATCATAATAGCACGAGTACGGTCATTGATTAACTCCTCAAACTTTTCTACTTTGGGCAGAGAAAAACCTTCTTCTATCGTGGTGGCAATAGTTCGTATTTTAGCACCGGCAGAAATTGCAAATGCCATGTAATTGGCATAGGCCGGTTCAGGAATGATAATCTCATCACCGGGATTCAAACAGCTCATGAATGCAAACAGCACAGCTTCTGATCCACCTGCAGTGATGATAATTTCGTCGGCGTCTATATTGATGTTGTATTTAGAATAATAACTTGTCAGCTTCTTACGATACGACAAGTTTCCCTGAGAAGGAGAATATTCAAGTACATCTCGTTTTATATTTTTCAAGGCATCCAATCCAACTTGCGGTGTTGGAAGGTCGGGCTGGCCAATATTCAAATGATATACCTTAATGCCACGCTCTTTAGCAGCTGCAGCTAAAGGGGCGAGCTTCCTGATAGGAGACTCTGGCATTTCCAGTCCACGTATAGATATTTCAGGCATTGTTGAATGTAATTAAATCCTTTATATAAGTCACAAAGGTAATTCGTTTTCTTTGATTAAGCAAATTATATTTTATCTTTTGAATACCCGTCATCATATATTTATCATAACTCATATTATATAATAAGGCTGGTAATTACTGGGGAGATAAAGGCGCTGTAAATATTTGCTGGGTAGATGAAAGATAAAAAGGGATTTACTTTGGGAAACACCGTACATTTCTACGATTCTGGTAACCATGTAACCACAAAGCTGAATTGAAAATAGAAAAACACGATATAAGCATAAAAGTTAGTACGTGTAAAATCCAATTTGCGCTCAGATGCTTCCAGTGCATTTTTCACTCATTATTCTTCATTCTTCACTCTGAATTATATTTATCGACCTTCACTCCTCACTCTTCACTTTAATTTATATTCCTCCCCCTACACTCCTAATTCTTCATTTTATAAAATATTATTACCATTTTTGGGCATTATTTTTGAGTCATCCAGCGCAAAAAAGGCTATGTTTTTTCGTCAAAATCGTGCCGTGCAATCTAAAAAATCGTAAGGTTGATACAATTGATGCCTTCTCGTAGCATGATTTGGCTTTATCGGCAGCGCGGAAGAGCCTCAATCACAATACGGTTAGAGTCTTCTCGTCATGCCGTTAGATACTTAAACGCAGGCGAAAAAAACAAGAAAAAACAGGCCGTTTTTTCAAAATCTCTGACAGTCAAGAATTTATGATTAACCGTAATTTTTACGTATTTAGAACGAAGGCAAAACTATTTTTAAATAAACGATTTTGAGAGAGCTTTTTGTTCATATTATTTACCACTTCTGTTTTTTTTACCTGCGTTCGGGTAAGTAAGCTTTTCCATAAATTCCTCAATTTATCTAAGGGTATACACATAAGGATATAAATGATAGGAAAAATGTAAGAAGCTCTAAATATCTACATTTATATTGAAAAATGATATATATAGAAAGGATATATGAAAAAATCTTTGCTATTTAATAGGAATAGATTAACTTTGCAATAAAGTATTTTATTATTATCAAATAAAAGAAAGTAATTTTAAGTAATAATCTTGAGCCTGACAAGCTTGATTAAGCACTACTTTATATTATGAATAAGAAAATTCTCATCCCTCTAATACTGATTATCCTTCTACTTGTAGGTGGTATTGCATGGTTGTATATAAGTCTTGACAAACAAAAGCAAGAAAAAGAAGAGATGATTCAACTTGCAGAGTTGGACAAGAAGGAAATGGAAAACGAATATCAACAGTTTGCTCAGCAATACAGTGAGATGAAAACCCAAATCAACAACGATTCGATTGTGGCTCAACTCACACAAGAACAGGAAAAAACACAACGTTTACTCAAAGAACTTCAAGAGACCAAGAGCACAGATGCACGTGAGATTGCCCGATTGAAAAAAGAATTGGCAACTGTAAGAGCTGTTCTTCGCAGTTACGTTATTGAGATAGATTCTCTAAATCGTTTAAACCATAATCTTACAGCAGAAAACACACGAATCAAAGGAGAGTACGAACAGGCCAGCAGGCAAATTGAAGGGCTTAGCACAGAAAAAGAGAGCCTTTCAGAAAAAGTGGCTATTGCGGCACAACTTGATGCTATAGGAATCAATATCGTAGGTCTGGACAAACGAAATAAAACTACGAAGAAGATAAAAAAAATGAAAGGGCTACAGGTGAATTTTTCTTTAGCCAAAAATGTTACAGCCCAGAGCGGAATGAAAACTGTGTACGTTCAAATCAACACTCCTACAGGTTCTCTCTTGGGTGGAGCCGGAACGTTTCCCTACGAAAACAAAGTTCTTACCTGTTCGATGAAGCGTTCCATAGAATATGGAGGTCAGGAAACTCCTATCTCTCTCTTCTGCAATATTAACCAAGCCCTGCAGGCCGGCACCTACCGTGTCAGCATTTTCGCAGATGGCAATATGATTGGTAGCAAAAGTTTTGTGTTAGAATAAGTTAAGCATAATTATATGAGAAAGGTACCTCTTATCATTTTATTGTTTACCAGCCTCACAGCAACTCATGCCCAGCGTGTGCTGTCACTTGATAGCTGCCGAGCCTTAGCCTTGCATAACAACAAGCAAATCAATATCTCTCGCTTGCAGCAAGATGTGGCAATGAATGCTAAAAAGGCAATGCGCACCAATTATCTACCCAAAGTAGATGTGTTGGGCGGCTATCAGTACATGAGCCGGGAAACCAGTGTTTTAAACAACACACTGAAAAGCACGATAAGCAATTTGGGGACCACGGGTATGCAACATCTTGGATCTGCCCTTTCAGGCATTTCTTCTCAGATTACCGAACTCGTGCAGCAAGGCGTTATATCAGCACAGCAGGCGCAGCAATTGGGTGCACTGATGCAAAAGATAGGCAACGGACCTATTGCTCAACATATTGGTGCAGTAGGAAACTCCATTGGTGAAAAAATCGTAGACGCATTTCGTACTGATACCAGAAATATTTTTGCCGGATCCATAATGTTGCGCCAGCCTATATATATGGGTGGGGCTATCACGGCAGCTAACCGTATGGCTGACATTTCCGAGCAGATGGCTGATGATGACCTCAATCTCAAGACACAGGCTACTCTCTATGATATCGATCAGGCTTATTGGACTGTTGTCTCACTTAGACAGAAACAAAAATTAGCTATCAGCTATCGTGACTTGGTGAAAAAATTGAATGGCGATGTTCACAAAATGATTAAAGAGGGCGTGGCCACGCGTGCTGACGGCTTAAAAGTAGATGTCAAGGTGAACGAAGCTGATATGCAAATCACTCAGGTAGACGATGGGTTGTCATTGGCCAAGATGCTTCTTTGTCAACTGTGCGGCCTCCCTATGAACGAAGAGATTGTGCTGCTCGATGAAGAGAGCGAAAACCTTAATGCTTCAGCCATACAAGCCAGTACCTACATCCCCGACTCCACCCTATCGTCCAGACCTGAGATTCGATTGCTGCAGAATACGGTGGAACTCAGTAAGGAAAATACAAAACTGGTACGTTCGGCCTATCTTCCCCATGTAGCATTAACAGGTGGGTATATGGTTACCAATCCCAATATGTTCAATGGGTTTCAGAAGAAATTCTCAGGCGTATGGAATGTTGGAGTTCTTATCCAAGTCCCCATATGGAATTGGTTTGAAAGCTCCTACAAGATTCGTGCTTCAAAATCTGCATCAAACATCGCCAAAATGCAACTCTCGGAAGCTCAGGAAAAAATAAATCTCCAAATAGCTCAAAGCCGATATAAAGTTTCTGAAGCTCAGAAACGACTAGCTATGGCAGAAAAGAATATCATTAGTGCTGAAGAAAACCTTCGATGCGCACAGGTGGGATTTCGTGAAGGAGTTATGGAAACTACCGATGTAATGGCTGCACAAACTGCATGGCAGAAAGCACAGAGCCAAAAAATAGATGCAGAGGTAGATGTGAAACTCAGCAATGTAAACCTGCAAAAGGCACTGGGAATTCTTAATTAGATATAAAACATAAGATAACAATTATAAATTAGCTATATCATGTCAGCTAAAACACAACATAACAACATTTTACTTGCAGTTCTGGGACTACTTACAGTCGTAGTTATCGTTGGTATCATCGGTTTCTTTACACTTGGCAAGACAGATGAAATTATACAAGGAGAAGTTGAAGTAGCAGAATATCGGGTAAGCTGCAAGCTACCCGGAAGAATACTTGAACTACGCGTTAAAGAAGGTGACTATGTTCACAAGGGCGACACACTGGCTATTCTTGAAATACCGGAAGTAGATGCTCAGAAAAAAGTAATGGAAGCTACCAAAGGAGCATCAGAGGCTCTCAGCGACCTTACAGAAGCGGGAGCACGCAAAGAACAAATCCAAAGTGCCTATCATCTTTTACAACAGGCCATGGCAGCAGAGGATATAGCCCGGAAAAGTTATACAAGGGTACAGAATCTTTACGATGAAGGCGTGATGAGTGCACAAAAACGCGACGAGGCTCTGGCTGCTTATAAGGCCGCAGAAGCACAGGTTTCCGTGATGAAAAATCAATATGAAATTGCAAAGAGCGGTGCCAGGCAACAGGAGAAAGAAGCTGCACGAAAAAATGCTCAAGCTGCTGAAAGTGCTGTAGATGTTGTAAACTCAGTGTTACGAGAAACCGTACAAATATCTGCCGTAGAGGGAGAAGTTAGCTCAATATATCCTAAAGTGGGTGAGCTGGTGGGTATGGGATCTCCCATCATGAGCATTTCCATCCTGAACGATATATGGGGTACTTTCAATATTCGTGAAGACCAATTGGAAGGAATGAAGGTTGGAGACACATTCACGGCTTACTCTCCGGCATTCGACAAAAATGTAAAGATGAAAATCTATTATATAAAGGATCAAGGGGCGTATGCGGTATGGAAAGCCACCAAGAGTAATGGCCAGTACGATTTAAAGACCTTTGAGGTCAGGGCACGTTTTTGCGATCAGTTCGACGGTCTTCGTCCGGGAATGTCTTTGATTTATAAAAAATGAAAGAGGTATTAGGTAACATATTCAAAATATCTTTACGTGAGATAGGAATCATGCGTATAAATCCTATCTATGGATTCTGTACGATTATATTTCCCATTCTCATTATTATCTTTTTCACAACTCTAATGGGCGAAGGAATACCAGTCAATATGCCTGTTGGCGTTGTAGATCAGGACAACACCCCAACCTCCCGCGCCATGATTCGACAACTTGACGCATTCCAAACCACTCAAGTTGTGGCACATTATCCTAACGTGAACGAGGCTCGCAAAGCCATACAGCGTGATCAAATCTATGCCTTCTTATTAATTCCAAAAGGAACAACAGGTGGGCTGGCAACCGACAACCAACCTAAAATATCTTTTTATTACAGCAGTGTCACGTTGGCAGCCGGATCTATGCTATACAAAGATTTAAAAACCATTACCGCACTTGGTTCTGCAAATGTTGGAGCAACTAAACTGGCAGCCGTTGGCAAAGCCAATGAAGAGATACGTGCCTTTCTACAGCCCATTTCCATAGATATGCACATGTTGGGTAATCCCTGGGCAGACTACAGAGTTTACCTCTGCCCGGCAATGGCAACGGGAGTACTTATGATATTTATGTTTTTAATAACTCCCTACTCTATTGGAACAGAATTAAAGTTTCACCGGTCACGCGAATGGATAAAAATGGCTGATGGCAATATAAATATTGCCATTCTCGGAAAACTTCTTCCGCAAACATTACTTTTCCTTTTGGTGATGTATGGTTTTGCATTTTATATCTTCTATGTGCTTGACTTCCCCCATCCAGGTGGAGTGCTCCCCATATTATTATTGGGACTTTTGGCGGTACTTGCTGCCGAAGGTTTTGGTGTTTTCATATTTGGCCTGATGCCCTCACTTAGAATGTCCATGTCGGTATGTTCACTTTGGTCTGTGATTGGTTTTTCTGCTTGTGGTGCCACGTTTCCCCTTTTTGCCATGGACAGCATTATTCAGGCTTTGAGCCAGCTGTTCCCTTTGCGTCACTTTTACATGATATATCAAATAGCTATATTCAATGGCAACCCATTAAGCGATGCGTGGCTAAACATCCTGGCTCTTCTTATCTTTGCATGTTTACCCATCTTTACGATACGTAATGTAAAAAGGGCCATGCTCCTCTACGTTTATATCCCATAAGAATGGAAAAAGACAGTCTCTTATACAGAATTAAAGAAGGGGTCTCCGACACCTGCTACATCTGGGTTAAGGAAATAAGAAGCACCATCACCGACGAGGGTGTACTGTTGTTCTGTATTATAGTACCATTGCTATATCCATTACTGTACTCATGGATATATAATAATGAAGTGGTGAGAGATGTTCCGGTTGCTGTTGTCGATCTTTCACATTCCCATGCATCACGACAGTTCATTCGATA
Source organism: Bacteroidales bacterium KA00344 (assembly GCA_001552765.1). Lineage (GTDB taxonomy): Bacteria > Bacteroidota > Bacteroidia > Bacteroidales > Bacteroidaceae > Prevotella. Next base: position 12,863 of record KQ959374.1, on the reverse strand, counting down.
TTTCGATGCCAGTCCCGATACACATGTTGCCTACTATTGCCATTCATTAGCCGAGGCAAAGTATCTTACAGGGAAACAGAAAGTACACGGAACTTTGTATTTTCCTCCGAATTTTGACACTAAGCTGTATCGTAGAGAACAGGCCGTTGTCAGTGTGTATACAGATATGAGTTTAATGCTTACCTATAAAGCCATTATGACGGCTGCACAAGGAGTGAGCTCAAAAATGAATACGCAAATACAAATTGCACAAGGTGGCGGTTACACCAATCGTGACGATGAAATCAATACACTCCCACTCGACTTTGAGGAAGTACCCATTTTCAACACGCCGGTTGGCTATGGAAATGCCATACTGCCGGGCGTTCTCATGCTTATTTTACAACAAACCCTATTACTTGGCATAGGGCTTGCTGCCGGGACAGCCCGTGAGAACAATCGTTACAAGGACCTTGTGCCAATCTCCAAACATTATAATGGTATATTTCGAATTGTTTTGGGAAAGTCGTTGTGTTACTTTATGGTTTATGCGGTTATGGGCACCTATCTTGCATTGGCAGTACCACACATGTTCGGCTTTATCTCACTCGTCTCTGTATCAAGTATATTAGGGCTTCTACTGCCTTATATTCTCGCGTCTATTTTCTTCGGCATGATGTTGTCATGCCTTGTGCGTTATCGTGAAAATGTGATACTGCTGGTGGTTTTTACTTCCGTACCGTTTTTGTTCATGACGGGATTGAGTTGGCCTGAAAACAATATTCCGGGTTACTGGAAAGGTATTTCCTATCTTATACCATCCACTTTTGGTGTGAGAGGTTTTCTCCGCATATCATCCATGGGAGCAGAACTATCGGATATTACATTTGAATACCATGCACTGTGGATACAAGTTTTCATATATTTTATTGTTACTTGCCTTGTCTATCGCTATCAAATCAACCATACAAAACAGCATGCTTACGATCACTTGCAAAAGGTGAAAGAAAAAATAACGAAAGCCAAACAAAGAAAATTGAGGGAAAACTCAGCCCTGCCTAATCAGGAGAATTAGTCCTTTTGACAGCACAGGAGAATTGAGGAAAAAGAGCTACTCAAAAAGTTTACGCGGAAAACTTTAAAGTGCTTAGGTATTCCTATTTGAATATTAAAATCCTATATTTACCTACAGCTCCTTTTTGAGCTAAACGCAGTAAGCATCAATATCAAGGTGCCTACAAACATTTATATTAAACAAAAAGGACCGCTCATAATCACTACGAACGGCCTTCAAATTAGAGAGTTATAAAAAATCAAGTTATCACTAATACCTTATTGATAAAATTCTTTTTTGCCTGCGGAGAGTGTATTTTTCATCAACGAGCAAATGGTCATTGGACCAACGCCTCCAGGAACGGGTGTAATGAACGAACACTTGGGGGCGACTTCGTCAAACTTGACATCACCATTCAGGCGAAAGCCCTTCTTTTTTGTTGCGTCAGGTACACGGGTTGTCCCAACATCAATAACTACTGCTCCTTCTTTCACCATATCAGCCGTCACAAAATTTGGTCTTCCTATGGCTGCAATAATAATATCGGCCTTGCGACATTCCTCTTTCAATGTGGCAGAATGAGAGTGGCACACCGTTACGGTGGCATCTCCTAAATGCTTCTGCATCATAAGCTGTGCCATCGGCTTTCCCACAATATTGCTACGTCCCAATACCACACAGTTCTTACCCGATGTTTGAATATTATAATGTCGAAGCAAAGTGAGAATACCCAATGGGGTTGCCGAGATGAAACAGGGTAAACCTATGGCCATGCGTCCCACATTGATAGGATGGAAGCCATCGACGTCTTTTCTGTAGTCGATAGCCATAATTATTTTCTGCTCATCAATGTGCTTGGGTAATGGCAACTGTACGATAAATCCGTCTATATCATCATTTTTGTTCAGGTCGTCAACACATTTCAGGAGTTCTTCCTCTGTTACGTCATCTTCGTAACGTATAAGTGTTGATTTGAAACCACACTGTTCACAAGCAATCACCTTGTTTTTCACATAGGTTTCAGATCCCCCATCATGACCTACAAGCACCGCAGCCAAATGGGGTTGCTTTCCTCCGGAAGCGATAATGTCCTTTACTTCTTCTGCGATCTGGCGTTTGATTTCGGTGGCAGTTGCCTTTCCGTCTATCCGTACGTATGCCATTTTAATATATTTATGCCTTCTTAGCATTACATTCCAGGCATTCCGGGCATACCGCCCTTCATGTCTTTCATTCTTGCCATCATTGATTTCATCTGGTTCCCAGTGACCATCTTCATCATCTTTCGGGTTTGGTCAAACTGTTTCACCAGCCGATTCACTTCCTGTATGCTTGTGCCGGAACCTTTAGCAATGCGCATACGCCGACTTTGGTTAAGCACTTCGGGGTTAGTACGCTCCTTTGGAGTCATACTCTTAATAATAGCTTCGATGCCTGCAAAGGCGTTATCGTCTATGTCTACATCCTTGATTGCCTTGCCCACACCGGGTATCATAGCTGCCAAATCCTTAAGATTACCCATCTTCTTGATTTGTTCTATCTGGTTTAGAAAATCGTTGAAGTCAAACTTGTTCTTCTGAATCTTCCTCTGCAGCCGCTTTGCTTCCTCCTCATCAAACTGTTCCTGAGCACGTTCTACCAACGAAACAACGTCTCCCATACCCAAGATGCGGTCGGCCATTCGAGCAGGATGGAATACATCTATAGCCTCCATCTTCTCACCGGTACCAATAAACTTGATAGGCTTCGTCACCACAGTACGGATAGAAAGAGCCGCACCGCCGCGCGTGTCACCGTCGAGTTTGGTCAGAATGACACCGTCAAAGTCGAGACGATCATTAAATTCCTTAGCTGTATTAACAGCATCCTGACCCGTCATAGAGTCTACAACAAATAAGGTTTCATCCGGAGAGACCGTCTCTTTGAGCGAGGCAATCTCATTCATCATGTCTTCATCAACCGCCAAACGTCCTGCCGTGTCAATGATGACTACATCGTTGCCTTTGGCCTTAGCTTCCTGAATGGCATGAAGTGCTATTTCATTGACGTTTTTGTTGCCCTCCTCTGTGTATACTGCAACACCTATCTGCTCTCCAACAACCTTTAATTGTTCGATAGCAGCAGGACGATAAACGTCGCAAGCAACGAGTAAAGGATTCTTTCCTTGTTTCTTTTTCAGTAGATTAGCAAGTTTACCACTAAAAGTTGTCTTACCCGATCCTTGCAAACCCGACATCAATATAACAGCAGGTCTACCGTTCAACTGAAGTTCGGCAGCCTCTCCACCCATCAGCTTGGCAAGTTCATCATGAACTATTTTCACCATCAGCTGTCCGGGCTTTACCGCCGTCAGCACATTCATACCCAGTGCCTTCTCTTTTACGGTATTCGTGAACTGCTTGGCTACCTTGAAATTAACATCGGCATCAAGCAATGCCCGACGCACATCCTTCAATGTTTCAGCAACATTGATTTCTGTAATTTTTCCCTCTCCCTTCAGTATTTTGAAAGAGCGCTCAAGACGGTCTGTTAAATTCTCAAACATACTATTATAATTGGACAATCAGGTTAACTCAACCTACTATTGTGTAGAAATAAAATTTATATGTATCTATGTGCAAAGATAAGCATTAATCTGATGAATTAAGCACAAAAGATAACTTTTTTGTTTATTTAATTTTTTAATGAATAAGTTACCGTTGTCACTACACGTACCTTCTTAATATAAGGTGTATTTTGATCTCTGTTGTCAATGGAGAACTGTCCCTGATCTGCACTTACAATCTTGTTGAGTTCAGAATGGGAGTTCTCAGCGAACTGTTTCGCGGTTGTTTCCGCATTGGCGATAGCTTCCTGCATCATCTTAGGTTTCATGTTCTGGAAAGACACATATTCGTAAACAATCTGGGAATCATAGTCTCCTTCAACAATGGCTATCCCCTGCTTAAGCAGTTCTCCCTGACGAGCTATAATCGACCTCACCAACTTCACATTGCGCGATGTTACGGTAATCGTAGAGGTGATGTTATAGCGATATGGTTTCTGATTTACCGAGTAACGCTCAGCATTCATATCAACCACTCTCGGAGCATTAAACTCCATTTCGCTGTCCTTTACGCCATTTTTCAGCAGAAAAGACTTAATTGTCTGTTGTTTCCTTGCAATGCGGTCATACAGTTCCGGCAAATCGTTACCCATTTCCTTGAATACAACAGGCCAAGTCACCTTGTCTGCCTCAACCACTTTCTCTGACAATCCTTTTACTGTAACCTTTCGGTCTTTGTTGGCAAAATCATTGATTCCCCAACGAATACACAAACCCAGTATAATTATTCCAACGGCAAGAAGTGCAGCCCCATATATTCTACTATTCTTCATAACGAATCATTTAAAATTTATTTCTTCAAAGATAGCCCTTTTTAGTATTATCTGCAAGCACTGTTATTTTTTTTTAACAATGAAACTTCGTTGAAATTTAACCACAAATAGGAATGCACATAGGAAGATATTCACTCTTCATTCTCCGTTCTTCGTTTTGTAAAATATTATTACTGTTTTTTGAGCATTGTTTTTGAGTCATCCAGCGCAAAAAGGGCTAGGTTTTTTCGTCAAAACCGGACCGAGAAATCCCAAAAATCGTAAGGCTGCTGCGGTTGAGGCCTTCTCGTAGCAAGATTAGGCCTTATCGGCAGTGCGGAAAAGCTTCAATCACACAGCGGTTAGGGCCTTGTCATCATGCCGTTAGATACTCAATCGCAGGTGGAAAAATAGGAAAACAAAGACCAATTTTTCAAGAACGTTGACAGTCAGGCATTTACAAACTATCGAAATTTTTACGTATTTCGGACAAAGGCAAACTTATTTTTAAATAAGCGAATATGAGAGGGCATTTTGTTCATATATTTGACCTTTTCTAATTCTTCAGAACTTGCGTTCGGGATAAACAGGCTTTTTCAAGATACCGCAAAAAAGTAACCTGTATTCCCAATCATACTTTGCAAAAGGCCAACATACTTTTAGAAATAGTATTATATCACTATAAATCAGATTTAACTGTCGCAACGAATGATTCTTTGTAGATATTATGAGTGCACATTCTTCCTCACTTTGGCAAGATATGCTTTCATTCCCTCTGCATCCTTATTGTCGATAATCTCCAAGAGCTCCTTCAACTCCACCCGAATCTGCGACACTTGATCATGGGTATAGGGGTTAAACAAGACCTCCTGCAACAAATAATCATCTTCGGAAAGCACTCCTCGGGCAATTTTCATGTGCCGCTTGAAGGTTGTTCCCGGCGCATCCTGATGTTGCATTACGGCTGCAAACACAAATGTAGAAACAAATGGGATGCTCAACGAATAGGCTACAGTCTTGTCGTGTTCCTCAAAAGTATATTCGTATATATTCAATCCGAGTTTTTGATAAAGGTCTTTGAAGAATATACACCCCATGTAATCGCCCTCCTTAATAATGATCGCATTCTCTTCAGAGAGCTGACTGAGGTTTGCGAAGGTAGGACCAAACATGGGGTGTGTAGATACATAGGGATGGCCTGCACGTTCGTAAAACTCTCTCAGGTTGGTTTTTACGGAAGCAATGTCGGAAATGATGCAGTCGGCCGGCAAGAAAGGCAGGACCTCCTCAAAAGCAGCAATGGTGTACTTCACGGTCACCGCATTGATGACTAACTGCGGCTTAAACGCTTTCACCTCGTCCAGAGAGGTGAAACGCTCACAGTTATACGTAAAACGAAGTCGCCGGGCATCCTTTTCGAGTACAGCCACTTCGTGATCAAAACTCAGCAAATCTACAAAGAAAGAGCCCATCTTTCCGGCTCCCATAACAAGGATTTTCATGTTTGTTTCTGTTTTCGGGAAACTGCAGTCTTTTGGAAAATAAGAAGAGATAGAATCTCAACATCTCATTGTGTATATGCTTGCGCAGCCAATTGTATTTGGCAAGGTTTAACAAATTGCCCCCCAAGCTACCAACAACAAGCCTTCCTAAAGCTATTATTGATTAACTATTTCCAATTGCTGTCTGACACTTTCCTGATGAATCAGTTCAAAAATATGAGCCACACTTTCCGGTGATATGCCGCAAAGACTTGCCTGCGCATTGCGCTTTTCCAAAATCTCGCTATAGCGGCTGGCCTGATACACCGTCATGCTGTGTTCTTTCTTATACTGTCCTATCTCACGACACACCCGCATTCGCTTGGCCAAAAGCTCCAACAACTGGTTGTCCAATTCGTCTATCTGTCGCCGCAATTGCTGAATTCCCTCTGTCGTACACGACTCGTTGCGCACAACGAGCAGGCTCAAGATGTAGTCGAGTATGTCGGGAGTTACCTGCTGACGGGCATCGCTCCACGCCTTGTCAGGATTGCAGTGGCTCTCTATGATCAATCCCTCGAATCCCATATCCATCGCCTGCTGACAAAGCGGGGCGATCAGTTCGCGCTGTCCACCGATATGGCTTGGGTCACAGATAAGCGGCAAGTTGGGAATACGGCGATGCAGCTCCATCGGAATTTGCCACATTGGAAGGTTGCGATAAATTTTCTTGTCATAGCTTGAGAATCCGCGATGGATAGCCGCCATGCGTTTGATACCCACTTGATTGATACGTTCCATGGCTCCAATCCAAAGCTCCAAATCCGGATTCACGGGATTTTTCACAAACACGGGAATGTCCACTCCTTTCAAGCTGTCGGCTACATCTTGTATAGCAAATGGGTTGGCAGCCGTGCGCGCACCTACCCACAGAACGTCAACACCATATTTGAGACACAACTCCACGTGTTCAGGCTTGGCTACTTCGGTGGATACAAGCATACCTGTTTCCTCCTTTACACGCTTCAACCAAGGCAGTGCATTCTCGCCACACCCCTCAAAGCCTCCGGGCTTAGTGCGCGGTTTCCACACTCCTGCACGGAATATATGACAACCCTTATCCTTCAGTTGATGGGCGGTCGTCAGCACTTGTTCTTCTGTTTCGGCACTACAAGGACCTGCAATGACAAAAGGTCGTTCATTGTCACTCGGTAAGTTTAATGGCTTCAAATCAAGTTCCATGATATTTTAATTTTATAATTGACTATTATTTTATGAGAAGCATTGGTGTTGAAAACTTCCTCAACTTCTCCTCCATTGTATAATACGCACTAATGCTTCCTTCATATGTTCATCCCTCGCACATAAAGAAATACGGATATATCGTTTGCCGTTTTCTCCGAAGATGAATCCCGGCGTTATGAATACACGAGCTTCGTGGAGCACTCGTTCTGTCAGTTCTTCCGCATCATCATAGGCTTCGGGTATTCTCCCCCAGAGAAACATCCCCACCTGCTGCGGGTCGAAACAGCACCCCAGCTCGCTCATGATCTGCTCTGCGACCACACGCCTACGCTTGTAAGTCTCTATGTTATTAACATGGTGCCACTCCTCACTGTTGTTTTCGAGTGCTTCCGCTGCTGCAAGCTGTATGCCCCGAAACATTCCGTTCTCAATATTACTTTGAATTTTAAGCATCCACGAGATGTACTCACTGTTGCTTGTCATCATAGCCACACGCCATCCCGGCATATTGTGGCCCTTCGACATGGAATTCAACTCGATACAACAATTTTTGGCTCCCGGCACCTGCATAATGCTCATTGGATGCTCGTTGAGAATAAGCGAATAAGGATTATCGTTCACCACGACAATGTTGTGACGTTGAGCAAAATCTACCAGCTTCTCAAAGGTTTCCATCCGGGCATTGCCTCCTGTCGGCATATTGGGATAATTAGTCCACATCACCTTTACTTTCGACAGATCCATACGTTCCAATGCTTCAAAATCGGGTTGCCAGCCATTGTCTTCACGAAGGTTATAATTGATGATTTTCGTGCCGAATATTTTGTTGATGGCCGTATAAGTAGGGTAACCGGGGTCTGGTATCAGTACCTCATCGCCCGGATTACAAAAGGCCAAAGTGACATACATGATGCCCTCTTTCGAGCCTATGATGGGCTGCAGTTCCGTTTTCCATTCTATCTCCACGCCGTATGTGCGTTTGTAGAAACCCGACATCGCCTTGCGAAGTTCGGGAAGCCCCGCTGTGGGTTGATAGCCATGCGATGACGGGATGCGTGAAACCTCGCATAGTTTGTTAATAGTTTGGGCTGATGGCGGCCTGTCGGGCGAGCCGATAGCCAGTGAAATAATATCCTGTCCCTCGCCATTCAGTTTGGCCACTTCTTTCAGTTTCCTGCTGAAATAGTATTCTTGAATTGAATCTACTCTGTTTGCTGGTTGAATCATCCTGTTGTTCTCCTCTTTTGATTGTATGGTTTCAGGCCATTCCATCCACACCGGTAATCGTATCACAGGTTGTCGGATTGGGTGCCTCCCGATACTCTCCTATTATTTTTATATGTTTGGTCAATGGCGTAATGGCATCGACAGCCTGTCTGTATCTCACCAAATCATCAAACGTTACATCTACATAGAACAGATATTCCCATTCGTGCCCTATAATCGGCAACGACTGTATCTTCGTGAGATTCACATCATAGAAACTCAGTATGGTGAGCACCTTGGACAGCGAGCCTTTCGAATGGGGTAAAGAAAACACAAGACTTGCTTTTTCAGACTTGTCCAGCGGACGAAGAAAATCAGCCTTGCGCGGACTACTTACCACTAAAAATCTCGTGAAATTGTGCTTATTATCCTCAATGTGATTTTCCAAAACCTTTAGCCCATAGAGTTTTGCCGCATCGGCGTGGCAAATAGCAGCCCACCCCTTGCACTGATGCTTGGCAATATATTCTGCGCTGCCGGCAGTATCTTCACTCTCTACAGCTTTCAAGTCTGAATGATTGGATAGGAAGTTGCGACACTGCATCAGGGCCACCGGATGTGAATGAACCTCTCGAATTGTAGACCAGTCATCGTCTGGCAGACAGCATATGCAATGACAGATATGCAGTTTGTGTTCGCCGACAATGGTCGTGTCGCTTGCCCGAAGCAGGTCATAATTGTGGAGCAGCGAGCCGGCTATGGTATTCTCTATAGCCAGAACGCCTATCGTCGTAGGGTCGAATTTGATATTCTCAAACACTTGCTCGAATGTGGAACAGCAAACTAACTGCACCTGATCATCAATGAAATACTGACGAGCAGCTATATCGTGGAACGATCCCGGAATACCCTGTATGGCTATTTTCTTCATTTTTCCTTCTTCTTTGCAAAAGGTATGTATAAAAAATCCCGCCTCATTCATATGAAGCGGGACTTTAACGTATACCTTCTAATCGTATATTTTAGTCTTAAGTTGAAATCTACACGCAACTTCCCGCTTCACAATCTCTTGCAAAGTAAAAATAGAAATATCGGTAAGATGCGTACAACTTCATTTTCTCAAACTATCTACTTATTTGCTTGCAAAAGTAAGATAAAAAACCGAAACCTACAAACATTTTGGGAGAAAAAAGCAATTTTCTCTTTCGCATGGATGCGACCTTACATACTTTCTTAGCCAAAAGGGTTAATTCTTTGTAAGCCTGTTCCATTTCTGCCGTGTGAACAGATACTGTTTCTGTGCCGTCACGCCACCATATTTGAATATGTCAAAAAACTTGGCCTGCTGCCCTTGCTTTTCTTCTTCAGAACTTATTTCCCCACCTGCCAAACAGTTTTTTCAGAAATCACCATGGGCTATTTTTCTTCAGACGGTTATAGTGCATCATCGGAATGACATCAGCACGTTCAAACTTTGGCCAATATCCTTCAGGAGCTAACCATCTCATGCCGGGCTTGCGATATTGCGTAAAGGAATATCGGGCGTTGATATAGCCGTCCTTGCCATCTTTAGCCAGCACATAGCAATAGACTCTGCGCTTGTACATCGCCACTTTCTTCTTCTCCATAACCACTGCCTCCAACCAGTTTTCCTGCGGAATTGTCACAGAAACGATGGTGGCCACATTGTAGCGTGCGGCAAAATCTGTGCAACATGCCGCATACATTGACACAGAGTCGGCCGTGAAACGGTCGACAGTATAGACTGGCATGTATTTCACACCATCTATCTCTATCAAGGTCGAATCGGCTTTTCCCTCCAGCCCCAATAGGTCAGAGAGGCTTTCACACGTTTTCTTCATCCCTTTTTTGAGGTCTTTCAGCAGGGTGCCCAGACGTTCTCCCGGGGTCTTGTCCACTTCCTTATAAACCTGTGCATGCATTGACAGCGCCATCAGAAGCAACGTGCATGCCGTTGTTATTATCCTTTTCATCAGTTCTTCTCCCTTATTAACAGACTCATCAGTGAGCCGGAATAGTTGGGAACAAAGTTAATGAATGTCGGACAATTGGAATTCTATGTTAGCTTTTTTTATGAAAAAGTATAATAAAAATTTATAAACATCGAATGAGCTATCAACTACATTCTGTATATTTGCAAAGCTGCTCAGGTATGGCATCATGCCACAAACAAAAGAAAAATGAGAAACAACAGAACTTTACTGATGGCTCTATTGCTTTGCGCAACAATATCCATTGATGCACAGCAAGACAGGCGCTCCTCCTATGGTACGTCCGGATTTGCCGTTCCGGGAAGTTCGGCTGTGATATTTGCCCCGCCCACCGGCATACAAGCAACACCCATGCAGCCTACTCTTCACATAGAGAGCCAACCCGCAAGTGCCCATGAGCGCCATACGAACAAGGTGAATGTGGGCAGCCAAAGCCCAACCTCTACAGATACCGTGTATTATGGACCGGCAGGTATGCTGCCCGCACGAAACTCTTTTTATGCCTATCCCGCCCCACTATCTTTCTACAACAACTATGGTGGCCTGCATCAAGGGCTCAACGTGAATCTGGGAATGAGCATATTTGCAGCGTTCGGAAAGAACACTCCGAAAGGTGCCGGATTTTCTCAAAACCTTTCTGCCACATGGCTACAACCTCTTGGTAATCAGGGTTGGATTGCTGCCGGGGGATATATCAACCACACAAACTGGTCGGGCAACAACTATACTACCGGCGGATTGCATGGCCAGTTGGGCTACCAATTCAACGAGCATTGGGCCGGTTATATCTACGGCCGGAAGAATATCGTCAACAACGGACTGCAAACCTACGGCTATCCTTACGGGCGAGGATTGTACCACTACTCACCATTCCTATATAATGAGTTAGGCGACAAGCTTGGCGCGGCCGTCAGATGGACACCCAATCCTACAATTTGGGTAGAACTGTCGGTTGAGAAGAATTGGTATCCCCAATCCGATTGGACCTACCCTGACCGCTACAAATATAATTACCCAGTGAAGCAAAACAACCCATAGAAGCTCCTACGCCACCTTCTTTATATCCCCACCGGCCCGACCAAGTTTCAAAAACTATATGGTAGCGAAAAGCCAACAAATCGTTTCCGCCAACATTTATTTTACCCTAATCTCCCTCATCAAGTCATTGAATAAGATTTGTGAAGTGATGTCCAATCTTTCGTTCAAATGAACATAAGAAAAGAGACCCCTCATGAGGAGCCTCTTGTACAAGTCATATCTTATAAGTTTCTACACAGAATCTAACAGCACGTTAGTTTCACGGTTTCATCGATTGCGACTATCAGAACGGCCATTAGAATTACAATGGATATTCTTCAAACGCGTACAGCACCGTAGAGAGATAACGCTCTCCGGTATCGGGCAGCAACACCACAATGTTTTTATGCTCGTTGCCCGGACGTTTGGCTATCTCGGCAGCTGCAAAAGCAGCAGCTCCCGAAGAAATACCCACCAACATTCCATCCATTCGAGCTAATTCGCGCCCGGCCCGTATGGCGTCATCGTTGTCTACGGTTACAACCTCATCGACCACCTCACCATCATAGGTTTGGGGCACAAAACCTGCTCCGATACCTTGAATTTTATGTGATCCGGCTTTACCTCCGCTAAGTACGGGCGATGTAGCAGGCTCAACTGCAATGATCTGCACGTCAGGATTTTGCTCCTTGAGGTATTTTCCGATGCCCGACACCGTGCCGCCCGTTCCTACACCGGCCACGACCACATCTACCTTCCCATCGGTATCATTCCAAATTTCAACACCGGTGGTTTCATAATGTTTCCGGGGATTAGCCAAATTGTCAAACTGTCCGAGTATCACCGAGCCGGGAATACTATCGCGCAACTCCTCAGCAGCCTTGATGGCTCCTTTCATACCCTCTGCTCCACTCGTGAGTTCCACTTCTACCCCATACGCCTTTACCAAGTTTCGGCGCTCCACACTCATGGTTTCCGGCATCGTGAGGATAAGCTTATATCCCTTTACAGCTGCCACTAAAGCCAAGCCCACCCCAGTGTTGCCACTTGTGGGCTCAATGATCGTAGCTCCCGGTTTCAAGCTCCCGTCTCGTTCGGCAGTCTCTATCATGGCCAATGCAATACGATCTTTCACACTGCCACCCGGATTAAAAAATTCCACTTTGGCTATCAGCGGTTTCTTTAAACCCTTGGCAGCAGAAAACTTGGGCAGTTCAACCAAAGGCGTTCCGCCTATCAACTCAGTAATTTTCTTATGTATTTTTGTCATAATTCCGTATTGTCTAAAAGTTTATTTCTGCGCAAAACCAGCATCCATAGCTGTCTATGCGTTTTACAAACGTAATAACATTTGACCGGATAGCCTCATTTATTAACTTCTTTAACTTCACAGATTGAAATTTATACTTCGTTTTCTGCTTGACTATGCTCTGATCAGTGAATATCCCTGAGAGATTGCTATTACGATTTTTAAATCTTTACAATTGCTGCTACTCAAAAAGTTTACACGTA
>KQ959373.1:124885-126188 GCA_001552765.1 Bacteroidales bacterium KA00344 | reverse complement strand
GGAATACAACAAACGTCTGAGGAACAGTCAAAACGGTACCGGCAACGATCACGGCGGGACGATGAAGATTGACGCCACATGCTGCGACGCCGAGGTACGCTATCCAACGGATTCCAACCTGTTGGAGGACGGCAGCAGGCTGATAGACTGCCTGCTTGACAAGTTCTGCGCACGCCACAAGGTGAAGAAATCTCAGACCCACCGCACGGAAGCCTGCCAGGCCTTCATCGGACTGATTAAGAAGAAACGCAAGGGGAAGAAACTCATTGACAAGACAAAGCTAATCCAGATACGATGCCTGCAGGCAGACTTCCAGCTGTTTCTTGATTTCTTGGGCAAACAGTCAAGCACACTTCTTGCTTGCTTCAGCCGCCATGACTACAAGTGTCTTCAGGCAGCTTTCAAGATGTATGAACAGCAAAAAATGATGTTCGAGCAGAACGTCCGCAGATGTGCCGACCGCATCATCAGCATCTACCAGCCGCATCTCCGTCCCATTGTCAGGGGCAAGGCGAAGGCCACGGTTGAGTTCGGTGCGAAAATCAGTGCCAGCATCGTGTGCGGTTACACCTACGTGGACCATGTCAGCTGGGATGCCTATAACGAATCATCCGACCTCGGCATGCAGTTGGAACTCTACAAAAGGCGTTTTGGCATGCTGCCCAAGGAGATTCAGGCCGACAAACTCTATCTGGGGAAAGAGAACAGGAAGCACATCAGGTCCAGCCACGTTAATTGCTACAACCGTCCACTGGGCAGGCCTCCCAAGGAAGAGAACGACACACACGCAGAGGATAAGAAGAGAGCCATCGGCGAGCGAAATGAGATAGAAAGCACATTTGGAACAACCAAGAGCGTTTACCGAGCTAACGACATCCGAGCGAAACTTGACCAAACGGCTGACACTTGGATAGGAGCTTGCTTCTTCGCTAATAACATCATGAAGTTCCTAAGGGGACTTCTTTGTCTCATTTCGAAAAATCGGGCTTGAAGACCTTCCAAAAGAGAATTATGAGCATTTTTTGACAGCATGGAGGCTGTATTACCCACACCACAAGGCTGTATGAAAGAAATAAATTAGCAGACCCTAGTTAGTTGATAGTCAATGGTTTTTGCAATTGCCTCTCTGCGTGGTTTATTCAGCCATTTGCGGTTAGATATGGAATGGCGATGTGAGAAAGGCCTAACCGCAGTGCCGATGAGCCTTAATCGCAGTGCGGTTAAGGCTCCGCCATGATAGGACGGAGAAAAAATCCTGCAAATGGGGAGTTTCTTACGCTGCGAGAAGGGATAATGAGGACGG
>KQ959373.1:0-124785 GCA_001552765.1 Bacteroidales bacterium KA00344 | reverse complement strand
TTGGTCAAAAAATAATCACCGAAAAATGGTAATCTGTTTTTACAATCAAGGTACGCTTCTTATAAGGGCGCAATTTCCCTCCTCCAATCTATATGCTGTGTGCGGGCAGCGCTGTCTGCCCCTTAATATTCGAACGAGCTGCCGCCGAGGAACTCGCGCAGGAGACTTGTGGGCGGTATGTCGCTGTTTGGAATGGGTTGGATATATTTCAGAAATTTGTTCAGCCGATAGGCTTCGGCGTGTTCCTCTGTATTCTCCGGCACCAACTGGAGCAGCGGCTCGGCCTGCTGACGAATAACGGCAAGCTCGAAGAGCATGGCCGAGTTGAACATCACGTCAGCATTTTCCTGATAGGGGAATATCCATTTGCTTTCGCCGGCACGCACCGACGGCCAGCGCCTGATGGTTTCGTTTGCGCTCACTCCGCGATATTTGTAGTCGCGGATGATGCGACGCAGCAGTCGGTTGTCGGTGGTGGGAATGTAGTTGTGGTCGTCGAGCAGAATGGTGGTGAGCGCAGACACATAGACGCGGAACTTCAATTTTTCGGGAATATGGTCTGTCAGCTCCGGATTGAGAGCATGAATGCCTTCCACGATGAGAATGTTGTTTTCGTCCATGTGCAGCTTTTTGCCGCTCTTTTCGCTCCTTCCCGTCTGGAAGTTATACTTGGGCAGTTCCACCTCTTCGCCTCGGAACAGGGCGTTGAACTGCTCGTTGATGAGGTCGAGGTTGAGGGCGTAGAGGCTCTCGTAGTCGTAGTCGCCATCAGCATCTCGCGGTGTCTGGTCGCGGTTGACAAAATAGTCGTCGAGCGAAATCTGCAGCGGGCGGATGCCGTTGGCCAGCAGTTGGATACTGAGTCGCTTGCAGGTGGTGGTTTTCCCCGATGACGACGGTCCGGCGAGGAGCACAAGTTTCACATCCTTGCGTGAGGCGATCTCGTCGGCAATCATTGCGATTTTCTTTTCCTGCAGGGCTTCCGACACGTTAATCAGGTTGGTGCCGTGTCCTTTCTGCACCATTTCGTTGAAGTCGCCCACTGTTCTGATACCCATGATTTTTTGCCAGCGGTGATGTTCCTTGAATATCTCGAACATCTTTTCCTGACTGGTCATTTCGGGCAGTGAGCCGGGATTGTTCCTGTCGGGGATGCGCAGCAGCAGTCCATCGAAATATTTATCCAGTCCGAAGAGGTAAATCTTCGAGGTGTTGGTGAGCAGTGATCCGTAGTAGTAGTCTACGTATTCGTCAATCTGATAATAAGTGGTGTATATGGTGCCGATGCTTCTGAGCAGTTTCACCTTGGCCTCGTCGCCCTTCTTTTCGAACATACGGATGGCGTCTTCAGTGGGTACCTGGTGACGGGTGATGGGCATCTTGGCATCGATAATCTCCTGCATGCGCTTGCGGATATTGTCCACGTCTGCCTGCTCCACAGGTCGTCCTATTTGCAGATTGACGTAATAGCCGTTGCTCACAGGTATGTCGATGATGACCTCTGAGCCCGGATAGAGATCGTGTACGGCTTTGCAGAGCACGAAAAACACCGAGCGGGTATAGTTGCGCAAGCCAGATCCGGAGGTCATGTCGAGAAACTCCACATCTTTATTATGGTACACCCTGTAGTGCATTCCTTCCACCTTGTTGTTCACTTTGGCACAGACCGGACCGTATTCCATATCGAGCCCTATCTGCCTGAATACATTCGAAAGGGTTGTGCCGATGGGAACCTTGATGGTCTGCCCATTGTTTTTACATCTGATGTTTATGTTCTCCTTCATATTTTTCTGAGTTTTTGAGGTTATGTACTTGTTTTCAAAGATATAGAAAGTTTTGGGAAACCCCAATGATGTTTGGGGTTTTTTAACTACTCTTTTATGCTATTGTAATGTTCGGAATGGGTAGACCGTGACGCAGGAGTGGGATTATCCGGGTGCTTCTGTATCATCTGATGAGGTTGGTTAAGCTCATGTTGTCTTATGAAATATTAAAATGAATACTGAATTCTTGATTGATATTGAGCATCGAAAGAAGTGAGGGGAAAGTGAGACGAGTGGTGGACAATAGAATTATTTGAGCCTAAGGTCAATCCCTTTGCTCCCGATTTTCACCGGTTTTTCCTATGACGCAACTGTCCGATGCCAAATGGAGGCGGGAGGATGACGGTCGAAAGAGTGCAGCTGAAGCGCGGGAAACACGCCGCTTGGATGAAAGGAAGTCATAATTTTAAAGCATAAATCAGATGTTAGCAAAGCAATTATCTATCTTTTTGGAGAATAAGTCGGGCAGACTTACTGAAGTGCCCGAAGTGCTTGGCAAGTCGGGTGTGAATCTCACTGCGATGAGTATTGCCGACAACAGCGACTTTGGCATACTGCGATGCATCGTGTCCGACCCGGACAAAGCCTATCAATTGTTGAAAGACGAAGGCTTCACGGTGAAGGTTACCGACGTGATCGGTATGACCGTTCCCAACACACCGGGCTCTCTGACCGTCATCTTGAAGCACCTGTCAGACAATGGTGTGTTCATCAAATAGCTTTATTCTTTTGCCAATGGCGATGGAGCGAATGTGATAATCCGCCCGAACAACTTGGAAAACTGTGAGAGAATATTGCAGGAGAAGAAAGTAGACCTGCTCGTTGCAAACGACCTTTACAAGCTGTAAGCTCATCTTGGGGATGGTGATTAGGGTGTAGAGGCTTTACCTTTACTCCCTGCCAATCCGGGTTTCATGCTGTTTCGACTCATCTGTCCCTCCCCCTTTTCATGCTTCTGTTCTGCTAATTGCATATCGCGGAGGAAATAAAAGCAGTAAAAGACAAGGTATTAAAATGGTTTTTTATTATCTTTGCAGCAGTTTTGTATTAACTGTTTCTTAGAATTGTCTTGATGGACGGAAACTATTTTTCTATTTTCATGGAGATTCTTGGATCACTTGCACTCCTCATTTATGGAATGAAAGTGATGAGCGAGGCTCTTCAAAAGATGGCTGGATCGCAGTTGCGACACATCCTCGGAGCAATGACCTCCAACCGTTTCACCGGTATGCTCACCGGTACGTTTATCACATGTGCCGTGCAGTCCTCATCGGCAACCACCGTCATGACGGTTTCTTTCGTGAATGCAGGACTGCTCACCCTTGCGCAGGCCATATCCGTTATTATGGGTGCCAACATAGGAACCACCCTCACGGCATGGATCATGTCGCTGGGCTTCAAGGTAGACTTGACGATGGCAATATTCCCTGCTTTTCTCATCGGCATAATACTGATATACACCAAGAAGAGCCGATATATAGGCGATTTCCTGTTTGGTATCGCCTTCCTTTTCTTCTCTTTGGTGTTGCTGAGCGATGCCGGTAAGGAGTTGGATTTGGCTCATAATTCGGGCGCCATTGACTTCTTCTCGAGTTTTGACACAAGCAGTCACGTTTCCATTTTCATATTCTTGCTGATAGGAACGGTTATTACCTGTCTTGTTCAAAGCTCTGCTGCTGTGATGGCTATTACCATTCTGCTGTGTTCTACGGGAGTGTTGCCCATTTATTTAGGTATTGCTCTGGTGATGGGCGAGAATATCGGAACAACCGCTACGGCTAATCTCGCAGCGCTCGGAGCCAACACTCAGGCTCGCCGTGCGGCTCTTGCCCACCTCGTGTTCAATGTGTTTGGTGTGATATGGGTGCTTTTCATGTTCTATCCCTTTGTCAATATGGTGTGTTCTCTGGTGGGTTACAACCCGTCAGGAATAGGTTACAGTGAGGCGGAAAAGGCCGCCATACTCCCCATAGTGTTAGCCGCTTTCCACACTTGCTTCAATGTAACCAACACTTTTGTGCTCATTTGGTTTATCCCCTTGATAGAGAAGGTGGTGTGCTGGATTATCAAACCCAGTGCCAATGTGGACGAAGATGACTTCCGTCTGCGTTTCATCCAAGGCGGAATCATGAAGACCCCCGAACTCTCCGTATTGGAAGCGCAGAAAGAAGTGTTGAGTTTTGCAGAGCGCATACACCGAATGTTTGGCATGGTGCGCGAACTGTTGGGTGAGCAGGACGACGACAAATTCATGAAAACATACGACCGAATAGAGAAGTATGAGAACATTTCCGATAACATGGAGATTGAAATTGCCAAATATCTCGACCATGTGAGCAATGCCCACTTGAGCGATGACACGAAGGGTAAAATCCGTGCGATGCTGCGTCAGATAGCCGAGATAGAGAGCATTGGCGACTCCTGCAACAACCTTGCCCGTACCATCAAACGTCGCAAGACGGGTAAGGAAGATTTCACCGAGCAGCAATACGAGTGCATTCATCAGATGTTCGAACTTGTAGACGACGCTCTCAACGAGATGAACACGCTTCTCAAGGGCTACAAAGAAAACCTCGATCCCGCCCGTTCGTTCAATATCGAGAACGAAATCAACAACTATCGCAACCAGTTGCGCACGCAGAATATCAACGACATCAACAACCATGCCTATACCTATGCAGTGGGCACGATGTATATGGATATTATTCAGGAGTGTGAAAAACTTGGTGATTATGTGGTCAATGTGGTGGAATCGCGCATGGGTGTGAAGCAAGACGAAGTTTAAAAGGACCCACTTCAACCCATCTCGAAGCCGGCGAAGGGGTGGTGGCAGACACAAACACACGCCAAGCACCATCCTTCCGTCAAATTGTTAAGACAGAGCCGGCGTTTGTCGCAGACATAAATATACATAGAGAGCCATCCTGTTCTGTAACCGATCAGGATGGCTCTCTTTTTACGTTATATTTCTTTTCTGACACAAGCACATAGTTACCGTCTTCCTCCCTCCTTTGCGGTGGTAGGACTGCGGTGGCAGACTGTCCGTTGCTATATGCTTCCGAACTTATTTCTCATTTTCCAATTCACCCAGTTTCCGCCATATATCCAGAAAAGTGGCATGGTCTACTTTCTTGTCGAAACTGATGGCTATGCCTGCGTCGTGCAGTACGTCGTATGCCTGTTGCGACATCACTTCCGCATGGACTTCGGTCACCCCGCCTTCCACCATCATTCGTGCGGCGGATCGCCCTACTGCTTTTACGGCTAGCTTGGCTTTGAAAAAGAGTTCCGGCTCATCATTGATAATGTTGTACAGACGGCGCACGCCATGGCCGTCGAAGGTACGGATGTTGCCTTCATGAAGTATCGCAAGCGAACATTGCTCTGTATGTAGCGTGTCAATTACATCTTGCATCATAGGACAGTAGATTTATAGGTTTCTTTGGCAAATATAGGAATTTATTCTTGAAAAAATGTCATGGAAAGAGAAAATATATCCGATGTTCAAGTTTAATTTTCCTCACCAACAGACCACCCGAAGCTGTCGGTCGTGCCTCCAACTCCGGGTTTTCAAGAGAGAATGGTGATTTGTTGCTGCTGTTGGAATTTTACCGCAGCATTATTTGATGTAACTTTTCAGCGCTTCCACGTAGTTTTCAAAGGCTTCCCGGCCCTTGTCGGTCATGCGGCAGATGGTGGCGGGACGCTTTCCACGAAACGTTTTCTCCACACTGATGTAGCCGGCTTCCTCCAATTTGCCTATCTGCACGCTCAAATTTCCCGATGTGGCGCCCGTCTGTTCCTTGACATAGGGGAAGTCGGCCTCCTCTACATCCATGAGCAGAGAGATGATTGCTAATCGCAGTTCGCTGTGTAGCAGTGGGTTGAGAGGCTTAAACATCATTACGCCTCCTTCGTTTTGATGATCAATGCGGGCACGATGAGTCCCACGACAGCCACTCCGGCCAGTACGACCATCTCGTAAGGACCTGCGTAGACCAGCGCGAGGAAACTACCCAATATACCTGCGATGTAGCAGCACACAGTGATAGCGGTGCTCTTCAGGATGCGTCCGGTAATCATGCCGGCTATACCCATGAGCAAGATGACAAGCGCAGTGATGGGGATATGGCCAAAGCTTTCCGGACTGTTCGGAGCAGGCATTACAGGCAGGGGAATCGACACTTGTAACAAAGCCAGCATGCCCATAAAGAGACCAATAGAACCTGCCATGATGCCAAGGCTGCCCCAAATCTGCGAGATGGTTTTACTGACGAAAGTTTGTGGAATTTTCGGGTGTCTCTTCTCATATCTTTGTTCGGCCAATGCCAGCAGACCGAGGGCACCCCAAAGCCCGTTGGCGCCCGGCCCGGCAGAAGTATTCTTCCACAGATGACCCACGATGAGTGCAATGATAGCAACGGCCACGCCCCATATCAGCATGCTTTTCCAGCTGCCACGGGTGATGCGTTGGCGACTCTCCTCAATGGTGCGGCTGATGATTTCAAGACTGCGCTCGGCAGTCATGTTGTTGTTTGAAGATTCCATAGTTTTTCTTTTTAAGTTGTTAGTGAATGATTTTATGAAATGAACGCTCAGCAAACAACTTGGTGGCAGGCTGGATCCTCTCCTGTCTCAAACTTGTTTACGATGCAAATATAAATAGGTTTATAATATAAACCAAATTGTTTTATGAATTAATTTGGATTTAAACATTTATTAACTATGCGAGAGTGTTGCTGCATGATGAAAGCAACGATTGTATAAAAGATGTACGCGAGCGGGGACGTATTTGCTTTGCAACCCTCTCCAAATGCTTTGCTTATTCAGAAGTCGCTATTTCGGACCGATCAGACTGGTCGGACCTGGCTGACAGGTCTGGCTAATTCGCTCAATTCGTTGTAGCTTTCTTTATCTGAAATTCGTGCCATTCGTGTCATTCGTAGTTCCCTCATTAATTTTTTGGTTTCGAACTATCTAGCTGAGAAGTAATAGGTTACCATTTGGAGCGATGCGGATAGGTAACGATTTAGAAATGAGCGGAGTGCTTTGAAGTACATCGTTTTGGATAGCCAAAGAACGCTCACTATTATCACTTGCAAAGGTAGTGATTCGTGAGAGAAAGTGAGCGTTCTTGCGTGATTTTCTTCTTAAAAGTTTAGTCGAAGTCCAAACATTACAATGAAAGGGGAAGGGGATGTCTTATCTCTACAGTCGTTGCGAGCGATTACGATTGACAAGCTGTTTCCAATTCTGTTCGCACCAATCTGAAACAGATAGTCCATTGATGGTAAGAATAGGCTGACGCTTCTCGTTGGTTATAATGCGTAGCTCTGCATTTTCCTCCGTGAAGTTTCGTTTGTACATTCCCGAATATGCCGTAGCTGTACCACGGACTATCTCGTGATCTTTGTGCATCTAGACCACCGTATCATCATCAAAGCCTATTTTGCGGAGCATCAGACGAATATTGAGTAAGAGGTAGAAGCTGTGGAAGAAGCGTTTGATAAAACTCCGCTCCTCCTCGTACACCTTGATTTCTCGGTGTTGTTCAGATATAGTCTTGTCCTTATCTCTAATGGTGTCCTGAAGAAGTATGACCTCCTTGCGGATTTCGGCTTTCTCCTTTTCCGAAAGATGTCGTTGCCGTTCGACTTCTTGCTCCAACTCTTCGATGCGCTGTTCCGCCTTGTCAAGTTCGGAGTTGCCAAATAAAGAGTAGAGCGTACCCTTTACTCGAAGCTTGCCCACTTGCTTCTCCAACTCTCTGACCTTTAGAATTAGTTCTTCCTCCTCAAGTTGTTTCTGCTTGGTCTCTTTGAGAAGCTCTTTGTAATACTCCATATTAGTACGATGCTTGGCTTCAGATCCTTTTATCCCTCTACTCAGCCCAAATGGTCGCAGTTGCTCTGCGTAGGAGTTTTGATACTCCTCGAGCTTCTTGGGTGTAAGCAGATCATCAGCACAGAGCCGTATCTTGTTTGTCTTTGTCTTGTACTTACGCTTGCCATTCTCAGCTTCCTGTTTGGCTTTTCTCCTTTCTCCCGTGACAATTGGGACGACTATCGCATGTATGTGCGGGGTCTCTTCATCAGCATGAAGTGTGGCTGCTACCACGTTTGCCTTGCCAAAGGTGGTATAAAGCCACTGCATCGTACTATGGCACCACTCCTCTAAGCGTCCATCGCTTTCAAGTTGGAGCATATCTTCGTGTGATCCTGATAGGATTAAACTCTAAGTTTGCGACATGAAAAAATAGGATTAAATCTTTTTGCTTACTAAGGTTGGCTTATTACCTTTGTTGTTAAAAGGAGAGCCAGCCTGCAGGGAAGGGAAACTTTGAATGAAACGGGGCTTCAAGCCCATAATTCGCTTTAGTCCTCCCTGCACAGTTGCAAAGACCTGATAGAAAGTTAAGGCTTCGAGCCTATTTAGAGTTTTGAGTCCGTTGCAACTTTAGCCGGTTCCTGTAATTGCAAAGTTATGAAGAAAATTTTTATTAGCATTGACTTTTCAAAAGAAAAGTTTGATGCGACCATCATCAAGGCGGAAGATTTGAGCGAGATGCTGTCTGTAGGGCACCAAGAGTTTATCAACAAAGTTTCAGGCTATCGTAAGATGCTCCGTTGGGTGGACAGCCTATGCGGTGCCGACACATGTGAGGACTGGCTTTTCTGTGGCGAGAATACAGGCGGATACAGCCAGATGATGAGCGACTATCTATATTCAAAAGGCTATGATCTTTGGATAGAGAATGCCTTGAGCATCAAACGTGCTTTCGCCATGAAGCGTGGAAAGAGTGATAGGTCTGATTCGCTGAAGATAGCCGAGTATGCCATGCGCTATCAGGACAAGGCCCGTCTATACGAGCCCTTGAGCCCAGCGCTCTCACAGTTACGTGAGGTATTCCTCTACCGACACATGCTCGTCAGGCATAAATGCAGTTTTGAGGTTAGACGCATTGAGAAGCGCTTCACGCAACAGAAGTCATCCGCAAAGACGATGATATCGCAGAGTTCTCGACACATATTAACCGAACTTAAGCACGAGATTCAAAAGTGCGACCAGCGGATACAGGAGCTCTTACGCTCAGACGAGGAACTTAATCGCATCTTCGGCATCATTACTTCCATGCCTGGCGTGGGAACGATTAATGCGGTGTGTCTGATGGTCTTCACCAACAATTTCACCAAGTTCGACTACAACGCTCGCAAGATAGCCTGCTACTACGGTGTGGCACCCTTCGCCCGTGACTCTGGAACCAGTGTGCACTCGGCTCCCAAGGTAGGGTATTTGGCTAACAAGATGATTAAGTCGCTACTCTCGCAGGCTGCTTTGGCTGCCGTGAACTTCTGTCCAGCTATGAGCATGTATTACCATCGACTGGTAGACAAAGGCAAAAAACCAATGGTAGCATTGAACAATGTTAAGAATAAGATGCTGACAATCATCACAGCAATGGTAAAAAACGACTGCAAGTATCAGCCAGAATGCATCTCTATCAATGCTCGAAGTGAAATGTTAAATAAATAGTAAAAATCAAAAAAACAGAAGAATAATAACATAGAAAGCTCTATCTTTGCCATTGAGTATATGTGTAATAATATGAATCGATATATTCTCTTTTTCTTCTCGCTGTTGCTGAGCCTTTCGGTATCGGCCCAAAAGGTGATTCTAAGCGATGAACTCTTACCCCTATCGGGCGAAAACAATACGACAGTTTATTTCGAAAAGGACAGCCGAAAACCCTTGCAGGGAGAGTGGCGTATCAAGCGGGAGCTTGACGAAGAGACTATTTCCTTTTCTAACGGACTGATGGATGGCAAGTACCACCGCTATCGGGATGGTGTACTGAGAGAAACGGGAACGTATGACCAGGGGAAAAGAAATGGGGTGTTCACGGAGTACTACCAAGACGGCAAAACTGTCAGCAAGATTACCCCTATGAAGAAGGGCAAAATCGATGGCTGTGTAAAAACCTATTTCAAAGACGGTCGTTTGGATTTGGAGAAAGAATACCTGGAAAGTGTGGAAAACGGCTTTGAGAAGCGGTATGACAGCCAAAACGGTGCTCAAATACTTGATACCCGTTGGGTGAATGGGAAGAAAGACGGGGTCGAGTGGAAACTCACGAAACAGGGAGATGGCGTTGAAAGCAAAGTCACACGAACTTATCGCATGGGCGTGCTACATGGGGCGTACAAAGAAGAAGTTTTGCGCAACGGAAATCCGATTTTGGTTGTAGAGGGACAGTATGCCGATGGAGAACGTTCGGGGGTATGGAAAGAGTACGACGCCACTATGAAGACGACAAGAGTACTAAGAAATAATCATTGAGACAAGCGAATTTGTATGACTGCATCAATAATTGCCGGGAGTGTCCTTATCGCAATAGCTGTGCTTATACTGATTTGGGGTATAATCACCTCTAATAATCTCATTGCCAAGAAAAACAGGGTGGAACAATGCCGGAGTGGCATTTGTGTGGCACTCAAGCAGAGAAATGACCTTATACCCAATTTGGTGGCATCTCTTAAAGCGTATATGGGACACGAAAATGAAATCCTTACCCGCATAGCCGAACTAAGGTCTCGAGCAGACGGAGCCCCCGAAGCAGAACAAATCAAGGACGGGACAGAAATCTCCGCTCTTCTCAAACAAGTTAAGGCCGTTGTTGAGAGTAATCCGGATCTCAAAGCCAATGAGCAGTTTGTCTATCTCCAATATCAGATAACGGATATGGAGAACGAATTGCAGGCTATACGCCGAACTTATAACGCAACCGTAACGGATTACAACAATGCCGTAGAAATGTTCCCGTCTTCATATATCGCTTCAAGAAAACATCTTGGGAAAGAAGCATTGATACAAATTCCTGAAAGTGAGTTGGGCGACATTCATATCAAGGAGATTTTCGGATAATTTATGAAAGAAGACCACTTGATTGACTTCAAGATTGTCGCTCAACAAATGAGAGGGCAACTAACCCACATAGCTATGTGGCGTAAGATTGTTAGGCTTCTCATTTATTCCGTTTACCCTTTGGCTCTGCTTTGGCTTGCATTCACTATATTCGGAAGGTATATCGTCGATGCGGACAATTATGAAACCTCACAATTAACGGCAACGTATGTCGTCATATTCTTTGTCACCTTTGTGGTCCTCAATACGCTGTTCTCTTTATGCCTAAATGTACTGAAGCAGAAAGAGGAAAAAGTAATGGGGCAAATTATCAACCAGCTATTTCCGGATGCAAATTATTCTCCGACAAAAGAAGTAAAGGTGTCCGATATTCGGGCAAGCAGACTATTCGGAACCCCAAATAGGTCGGAGGGTACTCTGCAAGTGGCAAGTTACGGTGCATTGAGTTTCCCAAATCAGCATCAAGCATTGACAATAGCCGATATAGGAGTAACCGCAACAAATGAACAGAATACTAAACTATGGAGATCCTTTAGGCTCCTCTATCGGGCGATTTTCAGTCCGATGTGGGGCGCACAAGTAGAGAGCACGATGTTCAGCTTTAGGGGAATGTTTGGTTACTGCCGTCTTCCAAGAACTTGCAGAGGATTTGTTATGCTGCTTCCCGACCATTTGGAGGATAAGTTGGGCTACTTCGCTCTGACGATACAAAAACTGAGGGAGAGACATAAAGCAAAGTTTGTTTATTTGGAAGACCCCGAGTTTGAACGTCTCTTTACCGTATATGCCGATGACGAGGTAGAAGCCCGTATGATTTTGACCCCGGCAATGATGAAGAAACTTACCGCTCTTCGTTGTTCCTTTACTCATGACTTGATGCTCTCCTTTAGCGGAGATACATTTTATTATGCCTCCAATATGCCTAAAGGATTTCTTCGCCTTAGCGGGAAAACATCTTTAAACGAAGACCTATTGCTTGAAATCTACCAAGAGATCGGGTTCTGTCTTTCTGTAGAAGAAATGATGGGGAAGCATGTGGATAAGTAGGAAATATGATATAATAGACTTATGTTTAACTTCAAAATAATACTTGTATGATCTGGAAAATCATCGTGGCAATAGTCGCTGTCTTGATTATTGCTTTTATCGTGTTTGAAATCGTGTCTCGGATCTTTGCTAAGAAAAACCTGAAAGCCTTTTTGGCTTCTCATCCTCAAACACCGCTTACCGAGGAAAAGAAAAGGTTACTGGTATTTGGAGCCATCTTGTCTTGTTATCGCAGTGAGGACATCCTTAGTATTATCACCGATGATAATATGAATGTATACAAGACCGGGCTTCAAAAACAATGGGGCATTAATGGTCGGGAAGATGCTCTAGAGACGCTAAACGCTCTGCTTAATTTAGAGCAGAGTACGGAATTGGACGAAGTCCTTGCTCAAAGAGGTTCTTCCGAGGAACTTATTGAGCTGCAGACTTTGATAGCAGACGGGCTAAAAACGGATTTGGCTCAAGTCCGGACCACAACCTCCACGTATGCTTGGGACGTATGCCGACTGGTGAGCTTGGCAAAATGGTGTTATTGGTTGCAATACATCAGTGAAGCGGAAATGTGGAAGTACCTCAATGAAGGAGCGGTGAAAGCATCGTCATTAGGCAAAGACTGGAACGACTATACGGTCTCGTTCTTAATGGGCCGAGCCATTCACGGATTTGGTACAGAGGATATCATAGACGATTGTAAGGCTCTATATCATAGAGAGTCTGACACGGATGTGTATTCCAAATACAGCTTTAAATAGCTTTTCAAAGCTGACCGAGACCTCTGTGCAAAGGTCTCCCAATGATGGTATAGTCAATGGTCCTTTACAAAAAGGATCATTGACTATATTATTATCTATGTCTATCTTTCTTGTGAGAAAGAGGAAGTCTTTGACAGCTGTTTTTTTGTCAATCTGTCCATATCCTTTGCAATCTTTTGGTCGGTGACTTGGGCGTAGATTTGCGTGCTGGCAATAGACGAATGCCCCATCATCTTAGCGATGCTCTCGATAGGCACACCAGCCTCTAGCGTTAGCGTGCCGAACGTGTGTCTTGCACAGTGCCAAGTCAACGGAGTACGGATGCCACATGCCAACCCCACAGCTTTGAGATGACGGAGTAGCTTCCAGTCGCTCATTGTATCGGGGAATATCTTGTAGTCCCCTCTGCTCTGCTCTTTCGTGTAAAGAGCGAGTATCTGCTCCGCTATCGGATGCAAGGGGATCAAACTCTCCACCTCCGTTTTCTGTCTTGCCTTGCGGATATACCGCTTCCCCTCGCTGTTTGTCTCGATTTGCAAAGCTCGTAGCCCTCGTAAATCAACAAATGCCAAGCCTGTAAAGACCGAAAAAAGGAACATTCTTCGGCTTAGTTCTGCCCCTTCATCCTGCAACGGAAATCCCAAGAGCTTTGACACATCGCCCTTACTCAGAAAACGAGGTTTGCGCTCCACGACTTCATACTTCACCTCTTCAAACGGATTGAAGCGTATTGTCCCCTAACTGACGGCTCGATACATCAATCGACTCAACCAACAGAGATGGCTATTTATCGTTGCAGGCGCATAGCCCTCCCTCTTCAAATAGAGGCGATAATCCTCAAAGAACTCAATCGTAAGAGCCGACAAGGGGACATCCGTCTCACTGCGAATGTGCACAAAAGAGTTAAGCAGTCTATCGGCGTACCGATTGTTCCTATACGTCCCCGCACTACTGCTTTCTCGCTGGGCTTTGAGTTCTTCCGCACTAAGAGCCAGCAGGGTCGTTGGAGTTTTCCCGACCCCCTGCAAGTAGTTCTTCAGCAACTCGGCACTTACTGCTCCATATTTGTAAAGCAAGGTGTTGTAGCCTTGTTCGACATTCTCCCGAAAGGTTTGCAAGCGTTGGTTGGTCTTCTTCTCCTTTGTCTCCCTTCGCTTCACGCTCCAATCCTTTGGGGCAGTGCTTTCGCCTGTGGTTATCACCGCGCTCGCTCCATCTATGGTAATACGGCAAAGGATTGCCGTTGTGCCGTCTGCTTTGGTCTTGCTTTTATTGATATAGAATAGTATTCTGAATGTACTGCGCATTGCTCTTACAAGGTTAAGGTTAAGTCTTCAGTGAAAGAGAGAAATTGCTCAAACTCATCGAAAAGCTTCTTCGGAGTCACATGAGCATATCGCTCGGTCGTTTGGATATTGCTATGCCCCAACATTCGGCTCACCGTTTCAATAGGCACGCCCCGCTCCAAAGTTATCAACGTGGCAAAGGTGTGGCGACCAACGTGTGCCGAAAGGGGAATAGAGATACCAGCTCGAAGTTGTAGAGCTTTGAGTTGGGCGAGGTAAACCGAATAAGCAATGGGAGTAAAGAGCGTACTACGGTCCTCCGATTGATACCGTTCCATCAGACGCACCGCTTCAGATAGGAGCTTCACACGACAAAGCGTATTGGTCTTCTGTCTGCGGAACTTAAGCCATAATGCCCCCTCATCATCCGTAAAGAGATGCTCCCGACTAAGGGCAACCATATCGCAGTAGGCAACACCCGTATAGCAAGCGAAGAGAAAGAGGTCTCGAGCTGTCTCCAACTCCACTTCATACGGCTCAAAGGTCAGGCTCTGCAACTTATCCAACGATGCCCTGTCCAATGCACGAGGTCGCTTGTTCTCTCCTCGTTCGATCGTTACGTGAGCAAACAGTTGTCGTGTTATCAATCCTTCACGATACGCCAAACGGCAGACCTTCTTCACCGCTAATGCCATCTTACGATAATGACCTTGCGAATGCCCCAGCTCTCCGACAGAATAGTGTTGTAGGCAATCCAAGAACTCTTCTTCAATCTGACTGAAAGCAATATCTGTCGTGTGGAACTTCTCCTCAATAAAGGCCCTCAGATGCTTTCGAATAGTAAAGTAACTATTCAGAGCTGTTGCCTTTATCTCGACACCCACCTTTTGCTTCATCTCTTCAACCATTCGATCGTACCGCTCCAAGAAAGTGATTTGGCTTTGCATACTACCTTGTAGTAACTCCTTGATGTCAGTCGCTGTAAAGATAATCCCTCGCTCACAAAGGGTTTGATAAGCCGACTGCGCCGAGAGAAGCAAACGCTCCAACTTGCCATTCGTTGCCACAGCTTCACGGCTCTTGCCGTTCAGCCTGCTCTCACGAGCATTCCACAACTTGGGGTCGCACGACAACTTACAGCTGAATTGAGCGATGGTTCGTCCATAGGTTATCCGCCCCATAATCGGAGCTTGCCCCGACCTGTCCAAACCGCTCTTTTTGAGGTAGAGCAACACCTTCATTTTGTCTGTTTTCATACGCTTCTGTTTTTATGGGCAAAGTTACCCGTTACCGAAGCGTTCTCAGCTACGCAAAGCGTTGTATATCAGAGCAACAGAACCGAAATCACAGAAAGTTCACTTACAGAATACACTTCCGTCAGTTACCTACTCCTACCGCTTCGTTACCATTCGGAGAATGGGCTAACGATTTGGTAACGGAACTTCTGCATAAATCCACGCTTTCTGCACTTTACCTCGCAGCGCAAATCACAGAGATATCGTGCAAATCCCTCTCATTTCCATTTACTTACCCACAATCCTCTCCCTAATGCCCTTCCCCCTAATAGTTCCTTTCTTTGTCTGAAATTCGTGCCATTCGTGTCATTCGTAGTTCCTTTCTTTGTCCGAAATTCGTATAATTTGTTTCATTCGTAGTTTGTTTATAATCAGTGTAATTATTCTTTACAAACACCTCCAAATGCTGCGATTATTCAGAAAAATCTTTGTTCCCGTCCGAAATTCGCGAAAATTTGGGCAATTCGTAGTTTGTTGATAATCAGGGCTTTTTGTAAACAAGCCTTTGCGTGGTCTATGGAGTTGTTCGCGGTTAGATATGGAATGACGGTGCGGGAAAGGCCTAATCGCAGTGCCGATAGGGCTTAGTCACAATGTGGTTGAGGCTTAATCGGGTCGCGATTAGGCCTCCGCCATGATAGGACGGAATACTATACCCACAAACTCGCCTATTTTTGCGTTGCAAGAGTTGAAAGTAAAGGCAGAAACATAGTCCTTTTTGCGCTGGTTGCTTCAAAAATAATGGGCGAAAAATGGTAATTAAATTTTACGTTGAGCGTGGATATATTCGTCCAGTTGTGCTTTCGATATATCTGCCAGTCCCTGCCTCAACAGAAGCAGACGGTCGGCATAGTGAGAAGCCAGTTCAAGATCGTGTGTAGACAGCAGGATGATTTTGTTCATCTCGTTGGCAAGCCGCCGCAGCATCTTCATCATCTCCACCTTGCTCGGATAGTCAAGAAAGGCGGTAGGCTCATCGAGCAAGATAATTGGGGTTTGCTGGGCGAGCGCCTTGGCAATCATCACTTTCTGTCGTTCGCCGTCGCTGAGCGCGTCAAATTGTCGGTTGGCAAAGCCGTCCAATCCCGTGACCGATAGTGCTTCGGCGACGATATGACGATCGTCGGCATTGAGTGTCCCGAAAAAGCCGGTGTAGGGCAGTCGGCCCATGTCCACCACATCGCGCACGGAAAAATGGCGAATGTCGGGTTGCTCGGTCAGCACCACAGATACCAGTTTGGCCATTTCGGCTTTCGAGAAATCGGCGGCCGATCTTTTCTCCTTTTTGTCGTTTTGAAAGACGATGGAGCCTTTCAGGGCAGGCTGCAGGGCCGCAATGGTGCGCAGAAGGGTCGATTTGCCCACTCCGTTGGTGCCCAAAAGGGCGGTGAGCTGTCCGCTACATAGCGTCGCGCTGATGTTTCTGGCGATAACCTTGTGGCTGTAGCCTATCGAGAGATTGTCTATCGTTATGGTATCCATGATGTTGCAAAGGTAGAGCAAATGGCTGGGAGTGCAAAACTTTAGAAGCGATATATGAGAAGAAAAATAAGATATAAAAGAGAAAAATAAAGGAATAGGACCGACTCGGATGACAGGAAAGCCGGACAGATAGAGAACCGAAAAGGCATATCATGAGGACTTTCGGCATGAAAAGATAGCGTTTTCGGTGATTTCTGAATGATTGCATTGGGTATGCCGTCTTTTCTTTCTATTTTTGCAGAATATTATGAGCCAATCATCACCCATACAGCATTTGAAAGAACAGCGACTCTTGCTCGAAATGGAATATCACACGGAGAAAGAGTCGTTTCGCAAGCAGACTGAGGAGATGGGCATCGGGCGCAAGGTGAAGCGTGGCGATGCCTGGTTTCCCATCAGGGTGGGGCGCAGCTATTTCAATGCTGTAAACCAGTTGGCCTTGGAGGTTCATCGCACGACCGACCAAGAGACAGAACACAACTTTGAATATGGAAAGCGTGTCATGTTTTGTCAGTTTCCCATGTCCTCGCAGGAGGAGAAGGGTAAACAGAGGGTGATGAAAGGCGGTGAAATTTCCTCCCGCTCCACGAAAGGCGGACAAGAGAAGGGGTCGAAAGCAAGCCCCATCCGTTTTTTGGGCACGGCCACTGTTTCTTATGTAGACGGCGACTGCATGGTGGTGACACTGTCGGACAAGGTGGCGTTGGCAGTACAGGGAGCTGAGGGCGAAATTGGTGTACAGCTGTCGTTCGACGAGACAAGTTATCAGACGATGTTCGATGCGTTGGACCGTGTGATTCGTGCCAAAGACACCCGACTGGCCTATCTCCGCGACCTTTTCTACTCAAAAGCTCCGGTCGGTCGGTTTTCGTTTGAGCCGATGCGTTTTCCGTGGCTCAACAATACGCAGCAATGTGCCGTGAACGAGGTGTTGTGGGCGAAGGATGTAGCGGTGGTGCATGGTCCGCCGGGAACGGGCAAGACCACCACTTTGGTCGAAGCCATCAACGAAACACTGAAGCGAGAGAGTCAGGTGCTAGTGTGCGCGCAGAGCAATATGGCGGTGGACTGGATATCGGAGCAGCTTGTAGACCGGGGCATCAACGTGTTGAGAATAGGCAATCCCAGCCGTGTGAACGACAAAATGCTGAGTTTCACCTACGAGCGTAGGTTTGCCGACCATCCCGATTATCCGCAATTATGGGCTATCCGCAGGACGATTCGCGAACTCAGAAAGGCGCGGAAAGGACGCAGCGATAACTTCCACCAGAAACTCGACCGCCTGAAGGGGCGTGCGGCGGAGTTGGAAATACGCATCAATGCCGATGTTTTCGGTGAGGCACGCGTCATTGCTTCCACCCTCGTGGGGGCGGCTAACCGACTGTTGGCAGGGCAGAAGTTTGGCACCTTATTTATAGATGAGGCTGCTCAGGCGTTGGAGGCTGCCTGCTGGATACCCATGCGCAGGGTGTCGCGCGTGGTGCTGGCCGGCGACCATTGTCAGCTGCCGCCCACTGTGAAAAATATTGCGGCCCTGAAAGCCGGTCTGGGTAAAACGCTGATGGAGCGCATTGTGGAGAACAAGCCGGAGTGTGTCACGCTGCTGCAGGTGCAATATCGTATGCGCGAGGAAATTATGCGATTCAGTTCCGACTGGTTCTACGAAGGAAAAGTAGCGACGGCACCTGAGATAAAATATAGGGGCGTGTTGGACTACGAAGTACCGATGGAGTGGATAACTCCGTCGATAGACACTCCTGACAGCGCTTCTTGGCAAACGGAAAAAGCACCGGTGGGAGAATCGTTCATCGGCGAATCGTTTGGTCGTATCAACAAGACCGAAGCCGAAGAGACGCTGACGGCTCTGGAAACTTATTTTGGAAAAATCGGCAAACAACGCATGCTCGACGAACAAATCGATGTGGGGATCATCTCGCCTTACCGGGCACAGGTGCAATATCTGAAACGACTGATCAAGAAGCGTGCATTTTTCAAACCCTATCGACACCTGATAACGGTGAATACGGTGGACGGATTTCAGGGGCAGGAGCGCGACATCATCCTCGTTTCGATGGTGCGCTCGAACAACGAAGGGCAGATTGGCTTCCTGCGCGACATCAGACGCATGAATGTAGCCATTACCCGTGCCCGCATGAAATTGATTATCCTCGGCGACCCCGACACCTTGACCCGACATCCGTTTTACAAGAAACTGTATGCGTATGTGCAGGCCCTGCAAAACGGGGAGAGCAGAGTGAACGACGCGGAAACAACATAAATAAACACAATCAAATCATTATGCTGCAAAGAGATTATTTTCTTCGGCTCATCGAAGAGTTTCAAGCTGCCCTTTCCCGTTTCATAGAGAAGGCGGAGGGCGAACGAAAAGACATGGAACTGCGCGATTTGTATCGCCAATATGTGGGCAGTTACGATGTGGTGCGCAACCTTTCGTTCGATGAATTGTTGGCCTACAGCCGCGAACAATGGCAGGAGAGCGAGCGCATGGAGCGGCTGAATTTTGCCGCCGAACTGCTCTATGCTGAGGCTTGCGACAAGCCCAACCCACTGCGGGCAATGCTCATGGAAAAGGCTCTGAAACTCTATGTGTATCTTGATGCCAACAGTGGGGTGATGTCGATAGACAGGCGACAAAAGATGGAAAAGATTGTAAGCGAGATAGGAAAGCCTGAGAAATAAAAGGCACTTCTACCTAAAAGTGTTATCTTTGCACCGGTTTTCAAGATAACAAATCATGTCGAATACAACAGATATGACCGTAGGGGCGCCCACGCGCGGTATTCTGCGGTTTGCTTTACCATTGATTTTAGGATACATTTTACAGCAGATGTATCAGGTGATCGATGCTGCCATCGTGGGGCATTGGGTTGGTGTGGACGGGCTTGCGGCCGTAGGGGCATCGACTTCAGTCATGTTTCTGGTGATGGGCTTTTGCAATGGTGCGTGCGCCGGCTTTGCCATCCCGGTGGCACAGGCTTTCGGTGGCAGGGATCTTTCGAAGATGCGGGCCTATGTGGCCAATGCCATGCGCATTGCGTGGGTGTTTGCGATGGTTATTACCTTTTTATCGTGCATGCTGTGTTCAAGGATTTTGAAGATTGTAAACACCCCGAACGACATCTTCGACGACGCTTGGACGTTTCTGTTTCTGCTGTTTCTGGCTATCCCTTTTACGATAGCCTACAACCTGTTTGCGGGTTTTATCCGTGCGCTTGGCAATTCCAAACAACCGTTCTACTTCCTTATTTTCTCGTCGTTGATCAACATTTTGCTTGATGCGGTGTTGATCATGTGGATGGGATTGGGTGTGATGGGAGCGGGCGTCGCCACGTTGTTGTCACAGGGAGTATCGTCGCTGCTCTGCTGGTTGTATATCAAGAAAGAGATGAGGCTACTGATTCCGCAGGGTGAGGAGCGGAAGTACGACAATAAAAAGATAAGTATTCTGTTGAACAACGGCGTGCCAATGGGGTTGCAGTTCAGCATCACGGGCATTGGAATTATCATGTTGCAGAGTGCCAATAATGCTTTGGGCACGGTGTATGTGGCCTCGTTCACGGCGGCAATGCGCATTAAATATCTGTTCACCTGTGTGTTCGAGAATATCGGAGTGGCAATGGCAACCTATTGTGGACAGAATATCGGCGCAGGAAAGATAGTGCGCATCAGGCAGGGCATATATTCGGCCATCAAAGTGATGGTGGCGTATTTTGTGGTCACAGTGCTGATAATCTATCCTTTTGCCGACGAAATGATGAAGCTGTTTGTCAGTCCTGACGAGCGGTTGGTTATTGCCAATGCTGCGCTTTTCATGCGTATTGGCAATTATTTCTTCCCTTTGCTTGGGTTGCTCACCATCTTCCGCTACAGCATTCAGGGGCTGGGTTACAGCAACCTTTCGGTGTTGTCGGGGGTGATGGAGATGCTGGCGCGATGCGGAGTGAGCCTTTGGCTTGTGCCCACATTGGCCTTCACGGGTGTGTGTTTGGGTGACCCTGTGGCGTGGTTGGCGGCCGATATATTCCTGATACCGGCCTTTGTTTGGCTTTATAAGAGGTTGAAGGTGAGGGCAGTCGGCAGCTTACATCTATAAAACACGCTTTACATATATTTCTCCAAGAATCTTTTTACCCTTGCGGTGTATTCCCTCCGATGGTCCTTGTAGCTCATGGCGTGCGCCGACCCGTGCGCTATATACAATTCTTTGGGTTCAGGCTTGGCATCGTAGAGGTCGTACACCATTGCCGTTGGCACAAATGTGTCTTGGTCTCCATGGATAAAGAGCATGGGCTTGTGGCATTTTCTTACCTGCTTTAGGGCCGAAGTCTCACCAAACGACCATCCATACGCCAGTTTGCAAAGCAGTGACGCGCTGTACATCAATGGGAACTCAGGCAGTCCGAACTGCTCCGCGAGTTGCCCCTTAAATTCTTCCCACACAGAGCTGTAGCCGCAATCCTCTACAAAACACTTCACAGAGGCAGCAGTGCTGTCACCCGACACGGCCATGGTTGTGGCAGCCCCCATCGATACGCCGTGTACGACAATTGATGCTGTTCCAGAGCTGTCACGATACATCGAGTCTGCTAACGCTATCCAGCGCTGCACGTCGTCACGCTCCTTCCAGCCCATTTGGATGACCTTCCCCTCGCTTTTGCCATGAGCATGAAGGTCGGGCAGCACCACGTTGAAGTTCAAATCGTGATGATACATGTAGCCCAAATACATGACGTCCACAGCATTGGCCGTGTAGCCATGAATCACTACGGCCGTCCGGTTGGTCCGTTCCCGTGCCGGAATGTATAGGGCATGATGCCGCTCTCCACTCGCCATCGTTATAAAAGTGTCGCGCAGAGCTGCTACGTTTTGCAGCGAATCGTGCCACGGTTTTATCTCCGGACAGTCGGCAAAGAGCTGTTCATACTTGCGATTGTAAGAGTGTGTGTCGTTGTTATCGGGCAAAAGCGAATACGAGAGCATGTATATGCTGCCGCCCAAGACCACTAAAATCACCAGCACGAAACAGGCGAGCAACTTATTTTTCATTGGTTTCCTCCTTTCCTAATTGTCTGTTGAGATCCCTGACACGCTTTTTCTTCTTCACCTTAACACGGTCGAAGCCCTGCCCATACACACCAATCACGGCACTTTGAGCCACGAAAGCATTGGGGTCTATTTCGTCGATGAGGTCGAAAATAAAGCTTGACTCGCTTTTCTTGGCAATGCAAAACACAACCTTAATGTCCTTTTGGGAGTAGAATCCGTTGCCGTTTAAGGTGGAGCAACCTCTGTTGGCAATCTTAGTGATGGCCTCACCTATTTCCCGATACTTGTCGGATATGATGAAGAATTGTACGCTTTGACGCAGACTGTTGACAATATAATCTACGCAAAACGATAGGACAAACAGCAGCACATAGCCGTAAAGCACCTTCTCCCAGTCGCGCAATACGACATAACTGGAGGTGATAATGGCCACGTCGCAGAAGAAGATGATACGTCCGAGCGGCACATCGCGGTATTTATGGACGATGGACGCAACCACATCGGAGCCTCCGGTGCTGCCTCCTGCCGACAATCCGAGTCCCACATTAACACCCATGAACACGCCGCCCACGATACAGGCCATGAACTTTTGGTCGGCCAAAAGATGGAGATTAGGGTCCATATAGTTCTGCATCAAGGCGGTGGCAATCGTGAATACGATAACGGCATAAATGGTTTTAGCACAGAATCTCCACCCCAACACCTTGAGGGCGACGATGAGTAGTAGTGCATTCAAAACAAAATAGCTCTGTTCGACAGGTATGCCGATGCCCCAATAGATGATGGAGGCAATACCCACGATGCCGCCCATTGTTATTTCATTGGGCAGCAGAAACAAGTTCAGCCCCACCGCGCCAATCAGCATGGAGATGGTAAGCGTGAAGTAATCGCGTATCGTCCGGTAGAAAACTTTATGGTTTTGTCGCTGTTTGTCCATAATTGTAAAATAAAGTTTGGTATGTGTTAAGCTTCTCTCACAATCCATTCATGGTTGTAAAGTTATGCAAAAATAATTAAATAATGTGGGCATAACAAAGTTTTAGCTTAAAAATATAAGGCCTCAAAGCCCTATCTCTAATCTTTTTAGTAACTTTGCAACAGTCATTCAAGTATAACAATTCTTTATACCCGTATATTCATGAACATTGAAAAGGAAATCTGTTCCACAGTCCTTGCGGCTGTAAAGGAACTCTATGGACAGGACGTGCCGGCCGGCATGGTGCAACTGCAGAAAACCAAGGCAACCTTTGAAGGCAATCTTACACTTGTGGTTTTCCCCTTTTTGAAGATCTCCCGCAAGCGACCCGAAGAAACAGCACAAGCTATCGGCGAAATACTTGTGCGCGACTGCAAGGCCGTTTCCGCTTTCAACGTTGTGAAAGGATTTCTCAATCTGGTCATCGCTCCGGAAGCATGGATAGACCTTCTCAATGACATCAACGCTGACGAGAAGTATGGCGAAACTCCCGTTACGCCCGACAGCAAGCTCGTGATGATAGAATATTCGTCGCCAAACACCAACAAACCGCTTCATTTGGGCCACGTGCGCAATAACCTTTTGGGCTGGAGCTTGGCGCAAATCATGGAGGCCAATGGTCACAAAGTGGTGAAAACCAATATTGTGAACGATCGTGGCATCCATATCTGCAAGTCGATGTTGGCTTGGCAGAAGTGGGGAAATGGCGAAACTCCGGCTTCAACCGGTAAGAAGGGCGATCATCTTATCGGCGACTATTACGTGGCTTTCGACAAGCATTATCGTGCCGAGGTGGCCGAATTGAAGAACAAATTCATTGCAGAAGGACTCGACGAGGAGAAGGCTGAAGAAAAGGCGAAGGCCGAAGCACCGCTTATCCAAGAAGCCAGAGAGATGCTCGTGAAGTGGGAACAGGGCGACAGTGAGGTGCGCAACCTGTGGAAAACCATGAACGAATGGGTTTATGCGGGCTTCGACGAGACCTATAAAGCACTCGGCGTGAGCTTCGACAAGATATATTACGAATCAAAAACATACCTCGAGGGAAAGAAAAAGGTAGAAGAAGGCCTTGAAAAAGGGCTGTTCTTCAGGAAAGAAGATAACAGTGTATGGGCTGATCTTACAAATGAAGGTCTCGACCAGAAACTGTTGCTTCGCTCCGATGGCACCAGCGTCTACATGACACAGGACATCGGTACGGCCGATCTGCGCTTCAAAGACTTCCCCATCGACAAGATGATTTACGTTGTTGGAAACGAGCAGAACTATCATTTTCAGGTGCTGTCCATCCTTTTAGACCGTCTCGGCTTTAAGTGGGGCAAAGATCTTGTGCACTTTTCCTACGGCATGGTGGAGCTTCCCAATGGTAAGATGAAGAGTAGGGAGGGCACTGTAGTCGATGCCGACGACCTCATTGCCACGATGATCGAGGATGCGCGCAAGACCAGCGACGAGCTTGGCAAGTTTGACGACATGACCGAACAGGAGAAGCAGGACGTTGCCCGCATTGTGGGAATGGGCGCTCTGAAATACTTCATCCTCAAGGTAGATGCCCGTAAGAATATGCTCTTCAACCCGGAAGAGTCTATCGATTTTAACGGCAACACCGGACCATTCATCCAATACACCCATGCCCGCATACGCTCCATTCTCCGCAAGGCCGAAGCTGAAGGCATCAAGATTCCCGCTTCTTTAGCTTCCGATGCTCCCCTAAACGATAAGGAAATAGGGCTTATCCAGAAGATGGACGAGTTTAAGGTGGCTGTCAAGGATGCCGGAGAGAACTATAATCCTGCCGGAATCGCCAACTATTGCTATGAGCTTACCAAGGACTTCAACCAGTTCTACCACGACTACAGCATTCTCAACGCCGACACTCAGGTAGAGAAAACCACGCGTCTGGTGATAGCGCTGAATGTAGCTAAAACCATCAAAAATAGTATGGCACTGCTCGGAATAGAGGTGCCCGAAAGAATGTAGAAGCCTCCTCCTACCCTTTTTGGTAGGAGGGCAATGCCCTTGCCTCAAGGTCAAATGCAATGAATGATAAGAACAAGCCTCCCATTCCGGAGACCGAAAATGATGTTTCGCAGGAATTGCTGAAGCAATACGCTGAGGAGAATAAACTCTTCATGACAGACGCGGAGAGGCTTTTATGGAATCTGCTAAGGGGTAAGGGCGTAGGCGAACAGTTCAAGAGACAGCAGATTATTGGCGACTACATCGTTGATTTTGTGAATCCCCGTTATAAATTGGTGGTCGAAATAGACGGCAAGTTCCATTTCAAGGGAGACCATCCTGTGGCTGAAGCGGTGCGCACGGAAGATCTAAACCGTATGGGTTATACCGTTGTCCGCTTCACAGAACAGGAAGTTTTCGGCAACATCAAACGTGTAGGCTATCAGCTCAAAGACGTTATTCAACACATGAAAATCTCATTCCCGAAACCATCTCAGCAGTCTGCTCCGTCCCCTTCTGCGGCGGGAGAGCACAAGCAGGGCACAAGCAAGAAGTCATCCCAATTTCCCATTCAGAAAGAGGGTGTGAATTCCAATGCTTGGGCGGTAGATGCGGCTTGTTCGGGCAATCCCGGACCTATGGAATATCAGTGCATTGATCTCACCACAGGAGCACAAATATTCCACTTTGGCCCCGTACACGGCACGAACAACATCGGGGAATTTCTGGCCATTGTGCACGCTTTGGCACTGATGAACAAACAGGGCATCAAAGATAAAGTTATTTATTCCGATTCCTACAACGCCATTTTGTGGGTCAAGAAAAAGCATTGCAAGACCAAACTTGAGCGCAATACCCAGACTGAGCAGCTCTATCAGGTAATTGCGAGGGCTGAACAATGGCTCCGGGCACACCCCGTACAGATTCCGATTATCAAATGGGAAACCAAGCAATGGGGCGAAATCCCCGCCGATTTCGGTAATAAATGATAGAGCAAAACACCGTGTTTGCTTATGCTTTTCTGTCATTTAAGGATTAAGATCAGAAGTAAAGAGTATGGGTGTTTTTGTTTACAAACACCCCTTTAGTTTTAAATTTTCAGAAAGTTTCTCAAAAAAGGGCACTGCCTGCGACAAAAGAAGGTGATGTCGCAGTGCTCACGTTGCATGAAGAACAATACGAGATGTCAATAATTTGAAATGTTGTGGAGATCTCGCATTTGTGTTTCCGATTGCGGTTTGGTTAAGGCATCTGTCAAATCTTCGATGTCAATCTCGTAGCTTGGATTAAACAGCGGACCGTTCATATAGGTTAGCACACTGTGGAAGAACGCTCTGCCCTCAGGATGTTTGGCAGCTTTGTCGAGGTCGCTCATTACCAAAAGCAATTTTCCCAACCCAACTTTAAACTCACAAGCCAGTCCTAATTTGTGATTGCGCTCAACATTGTCAATCACCTGTATGATTGGGCGGTAGGCTTGTGGGAGCCGGTCTAATATCACGGGGTGGCTGGCTTTGATGATTGGAAACCATTGCCAGTTGGTGTGTTCGTCTGTTGGAAAACCGGAGAATAGAGCGTGTTGGGGATTGGTCAGCAGACCGAGCGTACCGGGAGAAGATGCTACTTTCTTGCCGTCGCAAATCGTTTTAAACATTCTGTAGTTCCAATAGTCGGTCTGAAACAGCCCTCCTACCGTATTACCGTGCATCTGTGCGGAGTCGGGCATCCATAAAACTTTGGCGCCATCCGATAATTTCCGCTTGACCTCCTCAGAGAGCGCGCGCACAATCAGAATGTCGTCGGCCTTCAAATCCACATCGTTATATATCCAAAGGTCATAACTGTTGGTGTATTGTTCACCTACGGAGACCCGAAGATTGAGTTTCCAAGCAGTGTTGTTGCTTATTTTTCCCAGCTGGGAAATTACTGTGGAAATGGGGATAGAATGCCTTTTTCCACACAGCGTTATCAAGCCTTCTCCCGATGGTATAGGTATTTCTCCCTGAACAAGACGGACTTCTGCTTGGGCCTCATGCCCCGGCAGGGTCAGTTGCCATTGCAGTTTCTGCCTGTCGAGGCTTCCTCCGCTGTAGTTGGCTATTTGGAAATTCAGGGCCAATGAATCGTCGGAAGCGAATGTCAGACGGTCTGAAACAAACATCGGAACTACGTCATTGCAGAACCGTCTCCAAAACATCTTGATGTCTTTGTCGGCTTTTGGCTCCATGAAAGCATCCAATAATCCCACAAAAGCACTTCCCTGACCGGGATAATCTTGCAGGTCAAGCAGTTGGAATCCGGCCATATTGCGCGTGCGGAGGTCCATTTCGATGTCGGCTTTGTACAGCAATTTGCTCCAGTTATAGCTGCTTCGATGGAAGTCTTCAGCCTGATCGAACATTCCCGCAGCCTTTAGCCTGTCTTTGAAAACAGAGAAATTGAAAGGCCTCAACACGCCTTTATATTTCTCCATTTCGTCATAGTCGGGGTAGGATTGAAACTGACCGGTCTCATGACTGATGATTGGAATTGTCGCGTCGTTGCAGGCGTCGTCGAAGTTGGGCAGTGTGTTGGGATAGAAATGGTTGAGCATACCGCCGTCGTATGCGTCTGCATAGGAGAACGAGCCTCGTGTATGGGTGTTGTATTCTCCCCATCGTTCGCCGCCGATTCTGCACGTAGTGAAGTAGTCCATCCCCTCTTTGATGCCTTCATAACCGAGAAAATAGTTCGACCCGAAGGTGTAAAGAATGTGGGGCGCAATCTTCCGGAAATCATCCGTAAACTGTTTCATGAGGGGAATGGAGCCCCAAAGTTCGTTGCCCAACGCCATCATCACGAAGCTGGGATGATGGCCATAGGTTTGCAGAATATTGGTTCCTTCCTGATGCAGAAACTTTACCAGTGTGGTGTCCTTATCGTCAAAGCTCCCCCAGAATGGCAATTCCGGTTGGAGATAAAGCCCCAGAGAGTCGGCTGCAAGGAAAGCTGCCTCCGGCGGACACCATGAATGAAAGCGCACATGGTTGATGCCGTATGCCCGGCAGGTGCCAAAATACCACAGCCACGAGTCCAAATCCATTGGGCAGTAGGCCGTCGTCGGCCAGACGCAGGCATCGTTCTTTCCCCTCAGAAATACGCGATGCCCGTTGGCGTAGAAGTGATGCCGGTCGGCGTGAAAGTCTTTGAAGCAGGGTTTAACGCTCACTGCTTTCTTGTCGTAGGTCTGTGGCGACAAGCTAAGGAACATTTTCCCGATGATTCCGTTCCAGTTTGTCTGGGTGTCTTCGGTGTAGGCATGGGACGAAGCGTATAGCTGCGTGGGAACGCCCGAACTGTTGTCTACGATAATGGTGAGCTGGTGGGTGCCCGGCTTGAGCCTCCCCAAATTGTAAACCTGCGGTGTGGAGATGTTGTTGCGGTAGCCCATGTATTGGCCGTCCACCCACACTTTCGCCGGTTTGGTGCGTTCAAGGTGAAGAAATATGTTTTTTCGCTTCCACTGTTTGGGTATACAGATGTCTCTGCTGTAGTGTGCCTGCCCCGCGTAGGTATACAGTTTTCCCAGATGTGTGGTCTCCCGGCGGTCTTCGTTCGGAACTCCTTTCCCGTTCTCGTCTAAGGAGCCGGGCAGCCTCACCGGCCCTTTCAGATGGTCGTTCAGCTCCATGCCTATGGCCTTGAACTGCCAAATTCCTGCCAAATCGATTTGATAGATGTCCTTGCCCATCATCGGACAAGACATCAACACAATAGCTGATAGAAGGATGAAGCTTCTGAATTTCATGTCACAACAATGTTCTGTCTTGTCATTTCACACTGTTCACGCATCTGTCTTGCGTATGGTCTTCAGCTGGTTGCTGATATCATTCATCTTGCTCTTGGTAAGCGGATACACAACCATGATGACAATCATCAGCGCGGCGATGGCTGCGGGAATCCAGCTCATGGTGAGTTTCATGCCCAAAATGGCGTTTGCGGTCTGCTCCGGAGCATTAGGCACAAGGCCAAACGCTGCAAACAACCACAGCACGGCACTGCCTGCGATGGCTCCAC
This sequence comes from Bacteroidales bacterium KA00344, assembly GCA_001552765.1. GTDB lineage: Bacteria > Bacteroidota > Bacteroidia > Bacteroidales > Bacteroidaceae > Prevotella. Next base: position 96,117 of record KQ959373.1, on the reverse strand, counting down.
CGAACTTCTGGGCCATAGAGCCGGAGGAGAATATCAATCCTGTTGATGATGAGCCGTCCTTCACGGTGGCATAATCGGCAACGTCGGCATACATGCTCCATATCAGCGGAGAGATGATGCCCGTACATACGGAAATCAATATCTGTAACACCAGCATGGCTATAAATCCACCGTTATTGAGCGGCAGATAGAAGAAAATGATGCTCAGCACAGCCATGCTGAGACAGGAGCCGGCAAAGGTGAGCCGCTTGCCCAATCTTCGACTGATGGGCACGGCAGCGACAACGCCTACCATGTTGCAAATCTCGCCGATGGAAAGGAAGATGCCCGCAAAGAACAGAAAGCTGAAAATGCCTAAGTCTATATGGGCACTTTCGCCAATATAATATTTGAAATAGTAGGCTACGGTGGCTCCCCTGACGGTGTTGAACAGGTTGGAGCAGAGGGCTGCGGCGGTGAGCAGCCACCAAGGGGCATTCTTCAGCAAAGACGAGAGGTCGGAGCCGAGCGGTGTGGCTTCTACCTTTACGTGTTCCTTCGTGAGTCTGAAACAGAGGAGGAACAGCATGAAGCAGAAAATTGCAATAACCACCATCGCATATTGCCACGAACTTGTCACCGTGTTGCCGCGAGCCTCAAAGTATCGGCACAGCGGCTCCCATGAGTACAATGCGACGAAACTGCCGGCGTAGGCAAAGAACATTCTAAAGCTGGAGAACACCGTTTTCTCGTCGGAATCGTTGGTAACCACGCCGAGCATAGAGCCGTAGGGCACGTTGATGCCGGTATAGACGGTCATCATCAGAATATAGGTGACGTAGGCCCATATCAGCTTGCCCGTCTCTCCCATGTCGGGTGTCGTGAACAACAGAATGCCGGCAATGGCAAATGGAGCGGCGAAAAACAGCAGGTAGGGCCTGTATTTGCCCCATCTCGTCTGTGTTCTGTCGGCAATAATGCCCATCATGGGGTCGGAAACGGTGTCCCATATACGCGTCACCAGCATCAGGGTGGCCGTGGCGCCCAGTGAGAGTCCGAAGATGTCGCTGTAGAAAATGGGCAGATAGTAGGAAAATATCTTCCAAAACATACTGGACGACATGTCTCCCAGGCCGTAGCCCACCTTTTCTATGAATTTTGCTTTTGCCATAGTTTCTTTCTGTTCTGTTTGGTTGGCGCGCCTCCGTGTCGGCGCCACCTTATTCTGTTTTTAGTATTCTTCTTCTGTTTTTTGATCAATGCCTTGATGACCTCAACACTTGTTCAACGTGCATTTCATGCTCGTTTCGGTCTTCTCTCAACTTCTTGAAGTGTAAAAAATGATTACCGTTTTTCGGCCATTATTTTCTGATCAACCAGCGCAAAAAGGGCTATGTTTCCGCCCTCATTATCTGTTTTTGCAACGTAAATATTTCCCCGTTTACAGGTTTTGTATTCCGTCCTATCATGGCGGAGGCCTAATCGCGACCCGGTTAGGCCCTAACGGCCATGCCACTAAGCCCTATCGGCACTGCGGTTAAGCCTCTTCCGCACTGCCGTTTGATATGCAATCGCGAGCGACCAAATAGGGGACGAGATGCCTTGATTTTAAAACTTGCTGATTATCAGCAAACTACAGTTTCTTGAAATTTTGGCGAATTTCGACCGAAAGTAAGTTCGTTTTTGAATACGCGAAGCATTTTGACCCTTTTGTAAACATATTTGCGGGAAACATACGAGGCCGCAACTTCATTTTTGCATAACGTCGGGCTGCCTGCTATTTTATTTTCCGGATGTCTTTCACAAACAATGTCTTCTTCAGCTTGGCAAACTTTCGGAAGTCCCGTTCGGTGGGGTGTCCGGGGGCCGACATGTAAACCTCCTTGGGAGTATCCCAAGCATTGCGCCACCAGAGCGTATAGCTGATGGGAAAATCCTTTACCGCCTCCCAGAAAACTTGCGTAAACCAGTTGGGGTCGGGCAGTCGTTGGGATCCGGTTTCGGTCAGCGCGATCAATTTGCCATGCTCCTTTCCGATGCGGGTAAGCTCCGTAAGGTCGTGCCTCACGCTGGCCGTGTATTTGTCGTTGTTGTGGTCAAAGTCGTAGATGTCTATGCCCAAGAGGTCCACATATTCGTCGCCGGGATAGTGTTCCATATAGTCTTTATAGCCCGTGTTGGGAGAATACGACCACACCAAATGGTCACACCCGTGCTCTTTGGTCAGTTTTTCATAAGTGTAGACAAACAGCTGCTTGAACTGTTCGGGTGTGGTGTCTTCCGTTCCCCACCAAAACCAACCGCCGCTCATCTCGTGCCAAGGGCGGAAAATGACGGGCACTTTCTTTCCGTCGGGAGTTTTCAGCGAGTTGAGGAAGCTGGCCATCATGTCCAGCCACTTTGCAAACTTCTCATATTGCGCACCCCCTTCTAACACCTCTTTCACCGCATTTCCGGAGGGATCCCATGCGCTTTCCCCAGTGGCGGGATTGAACGGGTGCCAGCTTATGGTCGATATTCCACCGCGCAGATGCTGGTCTACGATTTCTTCTCTGATGCGTGCAAAGGGCACTCTGTCGATGCTGGTCTCTCGTCCGAGTTCCAGTCCGCCAAGTTCGAAGCCCATCACGGCCGGATAGTCGCCGCAAACCTCTTTTACGTCAGACCGTCCCTTCTCCCATTTCCAGTTCATTCCGTACACGGGGTCGTCCTGATGGCCAACCATCATGCCCTTCTTCTGAATAGCCTTCAAGCGTTGGATGAGTTCTTGTGCTGCAGTCTGCGGCTCTGCTGCCGATGTTCCCGTGCATACCATGAGAGACATTATAAGATAAAATATATGCTTCATATCTATAGTATAGTTTGTTTTGTTTTGATGAAATGCTTGTCGAGGCGGCTCCTGTCCAACTTTTCCGGCCGGCTGTCATGGGCTTGACACGATGCCTTTGCTGTTGTTTCAGAGCGAATTGTCTATTCGGCTGTGCCCAACTGCTGCCGTGTCCATGCCAGCCATTCGTCCCATTGCTCCTGATACCAGAAGTGAGCCGTCATCGGATACACGCTCAAGGTTTTGGGACCGGGATAGATGTTGTATAAGCCGTAGGAGGATGTAGGTGGTACGACTTCATCGTTGTAGCCAAACGAAAACCATGCGGGGACATTGATGCGACGTGCAAAATTCACGCCGTCATAATATCTGGCACCCTCTATTTTCTTGGCGTCGACCTTGTCTTTCTTGTAGAAATAGTGGGGCCACCCGCCGGCCACGCCCTTCAGTTCGGATTCATAGTCGCACATGGCGTCGTGTACTACACCGATGAATGTTACCCGCTTGTCGAGCGCGGCGGTTGCCAGCGAGAGGAAACCTCCCTGGCTCGATCCGGTCACTCCCAGTGTGTTGTGGTCCCATTCGGGCAGGGTGGCGATGAAATCAACCGCTCTCACGGCTCCCGTGACAACGCGTTTGTAGTAGTTGCGGTAAGGATCGTCGAGATTAGTTTCCCAGTATCCGTTGAGTGCGCCGTGCTGCAGATTGTCGTATATGCCCTGTTCCATCGTGACGGGAATGCCGTGTATGCCAATCTCTAATACGATAGCTTTGCCGGGAGCGGTATAGGTGTCGCCGGCATAGGAGCGCACGCCGGCTCCGGGTACGCGGAGCAGTGCAGGATATTTGCCCGGAGTAGTGGGCACACTCAATATGCCGTACATACGGCTGCCATAGCTTTCGTTGATGTAGCTTACCTCGTACACGTTTGCGTCTTTGGTGCTCCGGTCGGGCAACAGCCTTCGGGTGGGGTCCAAGTCTTGCTTTCTCGCTTCTTCTAAGGCCTTGCTCCAGAATGCGTCGAAGTCTGATGGGCATTGCGCTGCCGGAACGATTTTATCGGGCGAAAACCCTACGGTGCTTCTGCCTTCATAGGTTTTGCCATTGACTTTTGCCGTAACTTTCAGAGTATAAAATCCCGGAGCGTTGAGCTTTCCTTCCCATTTCATGGTGCCGTCTTTCAATGTGGCGGTCTTTTTATTGCCGGTATACAGCACGGGACCATATTCATAGTCGATGATTGCTTGTTTGAGCGGCACACCGGATTGCAGGACAGAGACGCTGTACTTTGCCGTTTCTCCTACCCGATAGGTCCAATCGGCATGGTCGGGCTGCACCATGACAACGATGTTGCTGCCCTGAATCTGCGCACAGAGTGATAGTGCGCAACAAAGATTAAGGAGGATGAGCGATAGTTTCTTAATCATAGCATGGGATATAATGTGAACATTACTTCACTCGAAGGTGATAGATGAGACTTTTACGCCTGCAGATTGTTTAGGTGTGTTGCAAAGATAAGTTTTATAATCGGAAAATGATGGTATTATTTTGATAATTGCATACACTATGATGTAAAATATAGAAGGTTGGTGGTTGTGGGACTGTGTAAGCGCAATGCTAATCTGTAGCGACTTCCATTCAATTTTCAGCGCGGATAAATCAGTATTTCGCCGTGTCTCCGTCAGTTGAAAATCATGTCCCCGTTGGTTGAAATTGATTTGAGGAACAGCCCGTTCTTGACAGAATAGTATTATAAAATGTAAAAAAAGATATACTTTTTTGGTAAAAATAAGGTTATCTTTGTAACTAACTATTCAACTACCTTTACAAACTCATAAAACAAATATTATGTTTAAAAGATTATTTCTATTATTCCTGACCTTGTCTTTATTTTCATTTAATGCCGATGGCAAGGTAAGACTGCCCGGAGTTATCGGCAATGGTATGATACTCCAGCAGCAGTCCGAGGCAAGACTGTGGGGATGGAGCAAACCGGGTTACAGCGTGGAAGTCAAGGCTTCATGGCTCACGGAAGGTTATACGACAAAAGTCGGAGAAGATGGGAAATGGTCGTTGAAAATCAAGACTCCCGCAGCCGGTTACACCCCGCTATCCATCACATTCACCGATAACGACAGGGAGAACGTTGTTGTTTCCGATGTGCTTTCCGGAGAAGTGTGGGTGTGTGCAGGCCAAAGCAACATGGAGATGCCCATTCAGGGCTTCTGGGCTTGTCCGGTGGAGGGCAGCAATGAAGTGATTGTTGAGGCCAACAGATATAAGGGCATTCGTTATGTCAAGATTCCGAGCGTCATGCGAATGACGCCTCAGGACGATGCCCAATGTGAGTGGAGGAAGGCCGATACGGGCAATGTGGCCGACTGTAGTGCCGTTGGTTACTTCTTCGCGCGCGCCCTCAACCGATCGCTGGACATTCCTGTGGGACTGATACTCGCGAACAAAGGTGGTACGCGAGTGGAGAGCTGGCTCGATGAAGCCAATTTGAAGAAATACACTCAAGAGCCGTTGGACTCGGCGGATATTGTGAAAAAGTTTTCGGCAGACTACCATCGCCCATTGGTATGGGGCAACGGAACTTTCAATCCCATTATCAATTATTCTATCAAGGGCATCCTCTTTTATCAAGGATGTTCGAATGTCGGCGATCCCGAAGGACAATACACGTCGCGCCTGAAACTCCTTGTGGAGCAGTGGCGGAGAGATTTCCGTCAGGGCGATTTTCCCTTTTACTTCGTACAGATAGCTCCATTTGTAGCAGGAGACAGGGACGGCGATTGGAACACGCGGCTCCGCCAACAGCAGCTGGAGGCTTCGCGTGTCATTCCCAATAGCGGTATCGTGTGTACACAAGACCTCGTCTATCCCTATGAAGTAGACCAGATTCATCCAAGCCAAAAGCGACAGGTGGGCGAAAGACTGGCCTATCTTGCCCTCAATCAGCAGTACGGCTATCCGAATTTACCCTGTTTGAGTCCTTCCTATAAGCGCATGAGGGTGGAGGGCAGCACCTGCTACATTGAGCTGAACGACACTTATCACAGCATGAACAGGATGCAGGACATCGAAGGCTTTGAGTTGGCGGGAGAAGACCGGGTGTTCCATCCCGCTACGGGTATATGGAATTTTGATCAAGGTGTGGTGCTGAAGAGTGCGGAAGTACAGAAGCCTGTAGCCGCGAGATATTGTTGGCGCAACTTCCAGATGGGCAATTTTGCCAATGCGGCAGGGCTTCCGCTGTTCCCCTTTCGCACGGACAAGTGGTAACAATCGCGTGAACATCTACAATGAATCGTGTGAAATTCTACAATGAATTGCGTGAAATTCTACAATGAATTGCGTGAAAATTTACAATGAATTGCGTGAAATTCTACAATAACCCTATAAACAACAATCATCAATGAAGAAACCTTTTTATATCATTTTGGCCTTTCTCGCATTGTCCTTACAGGGCATGGCCGAACGGATCAACATCCAATCGAAGAATATTTCGCTGATTATCAATGCTGAAAATGGACATGAGCCCGAATTCGTTTACTTTGGTCCGACCCTTGTTCCGACAAGCGACCTCCAGTCTCCGCGTTCGGGTCGGATGAGCCTTTATCCGGCTTACGGGCTCAATGCGCCTGCCGAAGCAGCTTTCGCCATGCGCCACATTGACGGCAATATGTCTACCGCGCTCTACGTGACAGGCCACAGCACTAAGGCCGAAGACAAGGCCACTGTCACCACCATACGACTCAAGGACCCGGTGTACAATCTTTTGGTCAATCTAAACTACCGGGCTTATAGGGATGTGGACATGATAGAGACGTGGACCGAAATCACCAACAACGAACGGGGAACGGTGACTCTCACCCAATTTGCATCGGGCACACTCCCCATCCGACGCGGCGACGTGTGGATTTCGCATCTCAGCGGATCGTGGGGCAACGAGGGAATATTGGTTGAGGAGCCACTGCTGTCCGGACAGAAGATTATCAAAAACAAAGACGGAGTGCGCAACAGCCATACCGACCACGCCGAGCTGATGTTCTCGCTCGACGGCAAAGGCAGGGAGAATAGCGGCAACGTGATCGGCGCAGCCCTCTGTTATAGCGGAAACTACAAGCTGAAAGTGGAGACCGACGACTCGGAATACCACTATTTCTATGCCGGAATCAACGAGGAAAACTCGGAATATCATCTGAAGAAAGGCGAGACTTTTGTCACCCCTTCTCTGGCTTTCACCTTTTCTTCGGAGGGTCTCAGCGGTGCGAGCCGCAACTTCCACAAGTGGGGCCGACAATACAAATTGGCTCATGGCAACAAGGAACGCGATATTTTGCTGAACAGTTGGGAGGGCGTCTACTTTGACATCAACCAGCAGGGTATGGACGACATGATGGCCGATATAGCCGGAATGGGAGGCGAGTTGTTCGTGATGGACGACGGATGGTTTGGCGACAAATATCCCAGAAAGAACGATCATACTTCCTTAGGAGACTGGGTGGTGGACACCGAGAAACTCCCGGAAGGAATCGAGGGACTGCTCCGCGATGCCAAAAAGCACAATTTGAAGTTCGGCATCTGGATAGAGCCGGAAATGTCGAACACGATCAGCGAACTCTATGAGCAGCATCCCGATTGGGTGATCAAGGCACCCAAGCGCGATTTGGTATTGGGGCGCGGCGGAACACAAGTGGTGCTCGACATGGCCAACCCGAAAGTGCAGGACCATGTCTTCAAAGTCGTAGACAACTTGCTCACGAAATATCCGGCAATAGCCTACATCAAGTGGGACGCCAACATGTCTATTATGAATCATGGCTCACAGTATCTGTCTATGGACGACCAGAGTCATCTCTACATTGACTATCATCGCGGCTTCGAAAAGGTGTGTCAGCGCATCCGCACAAAATACCCTGATGTCGTGATTCAGGCCTGCGCCAGCGGAGGAGGAAGGGCAAACTGGGGCGTGCTGCCCTATTTTGACGAGTTCTGGGTGAGCGACAACACCGACGCTCTGCAGCGTGTCTATATGCAGTGGGGTACGAGCTATTTCTTCCCCGCCATCGCGATGGCCTCGCATATATCGGCTGTGCCCAACCACACGATGTATCGCACCACGTCGCTGAAATACCGTGTAGACGTGGCAATGAGCGGCCGACTGGGCATGGAGATACAGCCCAAGAATATGACCGACGACGAGAAGGCACTCTGCAAGAAGGCCATTGGCGAATACAAGGAAATCCGTCCCGTCGTGCAGTTTGGCGACTTGTATCGTCTGCAGAGCCCGTATGAGAAACGGGGCGTTGCCTCGCTGATGTATGTGGACGAGCCTAAGAATCGTGCCGTGTTCTATTGGTGGAAGACAGAGAGCTTCCATAACGAACATCTGCCACGCATCAAGATGGCAGGACTCGATGCCAATAAACTTTATACCGTCAGGGAACTCAACCGCATTGACAATTCTGCGCTCGACTGTGAGGGTAAAACCTTTTCGGGCGAATACCTTATGTCGCACGGACTTGAGATGCCCTACAGCCACGATGTGGACCATCATAAACGCAACGACTGGTCCAGCAGGGTGATATTGCTCACGGCAAAATAGACTGTACGAACGACTGGCGCGCAGCGGAATATGCTGCTGAAAACTTCTGACAAAGGATGCGTCAGAATTCGCGTATTTGAAAATGGAAAATACGGCGCGCAGAATACGCCCGTATTTTCCATACTTTTATAAGTGTTTGAAAAGCAAAAACTTACGGCGATTTCGAGCTATTTGAAAACTCAATAGCTATTCACCGCATCGCCGTTACTATTCAATGGCGATGCGACTAAGGCTCAATCGCACTGCGGTTAGAGCTTCATCGAGAGCCCGTTAGACCCAAAACTCCCGGCCGTTACTATCTATCGGTCGGGAGTTGTTATTTTCGGGGGTGCCATTTTCGGGGTTTAGGACCATAAAAATGCGTAATATTGCTCTGGAACAAGAGAAATATTACGCACGATTATGGTGAAGTTTTATTGACAGAATGCAAGTTGCGGCCGCGTGTTATCGGCGTATGCCATAAAGATAGGCCAGCAACGCCATCTTGCCGCGCATGGTCTCACGGGGTGTGAACTCGCCGTTCACCCAGAAATACCGCTGGTTGAAGAACGATTCCTGACGAGGCCAACCTCCATCGTACCACGACGGGTAGCAGCGGTCCAAAAGGATGCGGGCGTCGCCGCCGTTGCCTTCTGTCCAAGTCTCCGTTCCGTTGAATGGGGTCTGTCCCGGGTGAACGCCGGGAGTGCCGTCGTTGCGGCCGGTGGTGTAGATGGCGGTGAGGTGGCGTTGTCCCAACCCTGTCATTTCGACGATGTTGCCGGGATTGCGTCCCAATCCCCATCCGGCTTCGGTGTACATGATGTGTTCCAGTTGCTTGCGACGCCGGTCGTTGTCTGCGATATAATGAGCCATCATGACGAGTTGCAGGTTTTGCGAGGTAGTCCAGCGGTTGTCGTTGGCGGCGCGTCGGGAAGGACGCTCATAGGCGCGCAGCACATTGTGCTCGTCGGCATGATAGTTGATGCTCGCGAGAAGGTTGTTGTAGAACTTGGAGTAGTGGCGCGGTTGCGGACAGGTGATATAGGCTGCCGCTGCCCAAATTTGATAATAGCCATTCTTTCCCTGCACGAGGAGTTTGGAACGGCCGTCCTTAACCATGCTCTCCTCGACCATTATCTTTTCCCATTTGGTGTCGCCCGTGAGGTTGTAGAGGAATGCTGCTGCCATTTGGCGGAAGTCGCGCCCTCTCATGGTCAGCACGCCCACGTTTTGCTGGTCGTCCAACTGCAGATCCTTTTGCTTGCCGGCAAAGTGGAAAGCCTTGATTGCCTCGCGGGTGTAGTATTCCTGCAGCGCCTTGTCTCCATGTATGCGGAAGGCCTCTGCCATCATTGCGCAGTTGGCGGCATTGGCCCATGCGGCCATCGTGGTGCAGCCGGCCTGAAACATCATGCGCCAGTCTTTGTCGGGATTTGTCACGCCCTGCGAATAGGCTTCGCCGTCGCGGATGCTCAGAAAGAAGTCTACTTCGTTGCGGGCCTCGTCGAGCAGGTCGGGAATTCCGTTTCCCGATTCGCGAATGTCGAGGTTGTCTTCGGAGAGACGACCGTGTGTAAGGAGGTAGGGCAACAGCAGGTCATAGATGTTGCTCACATGGGCCAGGTGCCTGTCCCAGTCGAAAGCGTCGGAGTGGCCACCCACAACATCGTTGTTCACGGGGTTTCCGGGAAGGCGATGCTTGTAGAAAAGCGAGGTCTCCGCCTGTTTGAAATGAGGCTCATCCCACACGTCGGAGTGTATCTTTTTCCATTCTTCAGACCAAGGAGTGAGGTCGGTTTTGTAGACTATGAAGCCTTTGGGGTCTACGTTGGGAATGAATCGGGGCTGTCGGGGAACGGGGAGCAGCTTTGAAGGCTCGGCCGGCTCGCCGAGCCGCATATAGTAATATCCGCGCAGGGAATATCGATAGGGCTGATAATAGATATTGTCGGCCACATCGAAGTCCATGCTACAGCCCACACCATCGACAACAAGGCGATACTTACCCGGTGTCGGAGAGCTGAAGTCTATTTTCCAAACATCGGAGCCGGTAAGGTCTTTCTTGCCGGCTTCATATTTGGATGCCGATGCCGGTTTCCAATATTCCACTTTGCCAACCAACTGTTTGTCGCCGGTATTGACGTTGTACAGAAACACGTCGTTGTTGGTGAACGCGTGGTAGTCGCGCTGCCCGCCGTCGCCCAACCATAGGTATAGGTCGGCCGTGTTGGTCTGTTCCTGCGGCGTGTAGCCTAAGATGTTCACGTGTATGGCTTCTGACTGTGCCGTCCAGATGTCGTAGGTAACGGTTGCGGAGGAAACGTCGGCTTCAAGGTCTTTGGGAAAACTTACTTTGTAGGTGCAGCCCTGAACCATCGGGCGGGGCAGTTTGAGGAAAAACCAATGGTCCAACTCGCTGCTGAGCGTGTGGTCGGTGTTCATGGGTTTGGCCTTTCTGGAAACGGCGGTAGGATGGAGCGGTCCGAAGGAGCTGTTGTCGTCGGACGATATACTCCATGCTTCGGGAGAGACGGCAGTCGTCGGATTGACCCGCTTGCCGAATACAACCAGTGTGTCGTCTCCCTCGGCAAACGAGTGTCCGAGGTAGGCACTTGGCCCCGTTCCGTCGTCTCGATAACGCACTTCGCCGTCGCGGAATTGCACCATCAGGTATTGTTGGTCTACGATTTTGAGGTCGATGAATTTGGCCGCATGGGCTGGAGAAAGCATCATGGCCGCCAGAATTATTCCAAAAACAAGAATGGATTTTTTCATATCGGGATATGGTTTTAATAGGGTGAGTATTGGTTATAGTTTGGTTTTCACAAAGATACGAAAACCCCTTTAATCCCGATGCTATCCCGACGATAAATGCAAGAATAGTGTCTGAATAGCTTAAAATAGTATCAATGTACTCGACGATATGGCGGTTTGGAGTAGTGTTGGAGGACGGAGGAACATCAATGACCTATTCCCCGCTCTGCCCAGTCGCCTCGGTCGAGGTTGCGATAGCCGATAGCTTCGGCCAAATGGTCGGAGGTGACGTTTGGAGAGCCGGCGAGGTCGGCTATTGTCCGCGCCACTTTGAGAATACGGGAGTAGGCGCGGGCAGACAGGGAGAGTCGCTCCATAGCCACGCGGAGCAGTTCCAGACCTTGGGCGTCGGGCTCGGCAAACCGGTGAATCATGCGTTCGGTCATCTGTGCATTGCAGTGTACTTTTTTGTGATCCTTGAATCGTTCGGTCTGTATCGCACGGGCGGCAATGACGCGTTTTCGGATGTTGGCACTCGGCTCGCCGGGCGCTGCCTTACTGATGTCTTTGAAAGGAAGGGCGGCTATCTCGCATTGCAGGTCGATGCGGTCTAACAACGGACCGGAAATCTTGTTGAGATACTTCTGGATTTGTCCCGGAGAGCATACACAGTGGTGGGTCGGGTCGCCGTAGTAGCCGCACGGACAGGGATTCATGCTGGCCACAAACATGAAGCTACAGGGGAAAGTCACGGTATATTTGGCCCGGCTGATGGTGATGGCGCGGTCTTCCAAAGGCTGTCGGAGCACCTCTAAGGTGTGTTTATTGAATTCGGGAAGCTCGTCGCAGAAAAGGACGCCATTATGGGCCTGACTTATCTCTCCGGGCATGGGATTGACGCCTCCTCCAACCAAGGCTACTTCGGAAATGGTATGATGGGGCGATCGGAAGGGGCGTTGGGAGATGAGTGAGGAATGTTGGGAGAGCAGCCCGGCAACGGAATGGATTTGTGTGGTCTCCAAGCTCTCGGATAGGGTGAGCGGGGGCAGAATGGACGGCAGCCGCTTGGCCATCATTGATTTGCCACTGCCGGGAGGACCAATCATAATGATATTGTGTCCGCCGGCTGCGGCAACTTCGAGTGCCCGCTTCACATTTTCCTGTCCGCGAACGTCTGAAAAGTCGAGGTCGAAGTTGTATTGCTGTTCGTAAAATTCCTTACGGGTGTCGATAATGGTCGGCTCACAGGTGCTCTCTCCGGAAAGAAACTTGATGACGTCGGTCATGGTTTCCATGCCGTAGACTTCGAGATTGTTCACAATGGCGGCTTCGCGCACGTTGGCTTTGGGAACGATGAGGCCTTTGTAGTGCTCTGCACGCGCTTTGATGGCAATGGGCAGCACCCCTTTGGCGGGTTGCAGATTGCCGTCCAAACTTAATTCTCCCACCATCATGTATTGGTTGAGCGTGGGTGTTGTGATTTGTCCGTCGGCAGCAAGAATACCGATGGCCAGTGGGAGATCGAAGCTGCTGCCTTCCTTTTTGAGGTCGGCGGGAGCCATATTGACGGTGATGTCTGCACGGGGAAAGTGGTAGCCGTTGTGAAGCATGGCTGCAGCGATGCGGTCGCGACCTTCGCGCACAGCTTCGTCGCCAAGCCCGGTGAGGTGGTACATCACGCCTCTGGTCAGGCTGACTTCAATCGTTACCGGTGTCACGTCAAGGCCATTAACGGCAGCACTGTATGTCTTTACAAGCATGATAGATTTGTTGGGATATTCGGTTAGGTTGTTGAGGGAATATGTATAGCGTTTTGAGGGAAGGTGTATAGCGTTTTGAAGTGTTTATTTAGCATGGAAGCCCTACAGACTTTTCTCTATTTTATCGCAGAGATCTTGCGTGGAAAGACTTCGGGCTATGATTTTTCCGTTCTGTATCACCATATTGTCAGGAATGTTCATCATGCCTAATTGTTGTATGACTTTTCCTTCAAACATCTTTCCATCGCATATATTGGGCCATGAAATGCTGTCTCGGTCGAGCGACTTTTTACTGTCTTGTCTGCTTGCGTCGATAGAGATGCTCAGTAGTTTCAGTCGGCCTTTTGATTGCTTTTGAAGTCTCTTCAGGTCTCTCAGCTGGTTCATGCTCTCATAATTCCATGTTGCCCACGTGTTGATAACGGCCAGTCCGTTCGACAAATCGGAAGAGGAGACAAGCTTTCCGTGCATATCATAGCCTGTGAAAGTGGGGAGAGTGTTGTTCACAATGCCTTTTTCGAGTGTTCGGATGAGCTTCGAAATGCGGATGAATTGGGGGTTGGTTGCCTGTTTTGGCGATATGAGGGTGATGAGTCGATTGGCTTCCCGATAGTCGGGCGCGGTGGCAGTGATGAAGTATTTTTTGATGAGGAACATGGCGACAGGCGATGCGGGATGGTCTTCCACAAACTGACTGGCGTACTTCCGTACCTCAGGAGGTGAGGCACTATAAATTTGTGCTCTGAACTCAGACATGAGTTCGTTGTCACGGGTGCCCTTCACTTTGAGAGCTTTCAGGTGTGAGGCGTTGCCCTTGATGCTTACCGACTTGCCCGACTCAGCAAAAATGGGTTGCTCGGAAAAGTTCGGAAAGATGAGCATCACGGTGGTTGGGCGCTCACATTTCATCTCGTAGATGAAGCGTCCGCCCTCTACTTTGATGGTGTCTAAGCCGTCGATAAGCCCCATATTGTCGTAGACGTAGAACTCACCTTGGTTCATATTGAGAATCCGCCCTTCCATTTTGAAGTGCTCGTCGTCTACTCCGCATGAGGCGAGCGACAAAATAGTGACAATCCAAAAGAGCAGTTGTTTGTGCATCTTCGTTATATTTTAAAAGCCTTTTGCCAATCAGGCAAAAGGCTTTATGATGATTTGGCAAGAATGTCGTTTATCTTTGGTTGGAGAATTCCAAGTCTTTGGCTGCGTAGGCTGCCAATGCCGGGTCGGCCGCAGTTGCCTTTTGCAGGTAGTCTTTGGCCGTTGCCGTATTGCCCTGACGGTTAAGTACCACAGCCATGAGATAGTCGGTCATCGCGTCTCTGTTCTTGATGCTCTTGAGTGTAGCCACAGCTGCAGCATAGTCTTTGTTGAGAATCTGAGCCAGAGCAGCGCTGTTGGAGTTGGAATTACCGAAGTTTTGCACGGCAGTAGCATAGTTACCCTTTGCAATATTCAGGTTGCCGAGAGCCTCTCCAAGTTCGTTTGCGTCTATGGCATTGCTCAGATGGGTTTCAGCTTCCTGCAGATTGCCGTGTTTCAAAGCAAGCAGACCGAGGTTGGCGTTGGCCTCCGGAGCCTTTGGATTCTTGCTAAAGGCTTGCTGGATATATGCTTTTGCGAGAGTCTCATTACCCTCGTTGAAGGCGAGTACAGCCAGATTGTTGAAGGCGCGGTAATCCTTATCGTAGAATGCGGCGGTCTTCTTGTAGATGGCTTCCTTTTTTGCGGGAGTGGTCTCCATGGCTGCTGCATAGAGCAATTCGTCCGGACTCAGGCGTGCCGGGTCGGCTGCATACTGTTCCTTGATTTGCTCATCGGAACGCCCTACGGTCTCATAGTTGATGATAAGACGGCTGCGACGCAGTTCGGGCAGGATGCCGTCGGCCAATTCGCGGAACCCTTCGCTCATGTTGCGAATCTGTCGTTCGCGTTCCTCCGGGTCTTTATACATTTCCAAAACGCGCAAAATCACGTCCTTGTCTTGGATGTTGCTGGCCTGCACCAAACGCTTGAAGCCGTCCCAGTCTTGTGCGGTGTAGTGGGCATCAATGTTTGCCTTGCCCAGCTTTGCAGCTTGCAGTTGTTGCTTCACATATTTCTCACTGGTATCTTGACGCTTTCCAGCCAGTTTGTTGTTAAAGCTGTATCCACCTTCCGGAGAGGCATAGGCCTTCACCTCAATGTTTTTCAGATTGAGTTTCTCGCGATCTGCATTGATCTTACGCAGCATCTGGACGAATTCTTGAACAGAGTTGTTCTTCAGTTCGCTTTGTCGGAGGTTGGCCTGATTGACGAGGAACTTGATGTTTGCCTCAGTTTTCTGTGTCTTAATACGCTGGAAAGAGTCGGGTGCGATGCATCCGCCGGCATTCATCAGCGTTTGTTTGTAAAGTTCTGAAGTAGACAGAACACCTGTGGCAACTTTCACTGCGGGCACCTCTACCTTCTTCTTGCCCAGACGAGCATCAAACGTAAGGAACATCTCGCTCTGCTGCATGTCGGGCACATAGTTAAAGGCGGTCTTCATGGTGTAGCGTCCGCCGATTTTGTATGAAATGGCTTGGTGATTACCCAAAACTTTTTCGCCTTGGAAAGTAGCACTTCGCCCCTGAGCCACTTGGCCGTTGCCGTATCGCAATTCGGGCGTAACGGTTATTACAGCTTTGGCTTTCATATACTTGGCGGGAAACATTCCGTTGATGGTTGCCGGCACTTGTCCTCCTTGTGTTTCAAGGGGATTGGGTGTGACGGTAAAGTTATCGGCTGACAAGGGTCCCAGTTTGGAACATGAATTCAGTACCAATACGGAACAAATAGAAAGAGAAAGGAATAGATGGTTGCGCATAATAAAAACGTTATGAAAGTGCCGCGAACGGGACTCGAACCCGTACAGCCATTTCTGGCCAAGGGATTTTAAGTCCCTCGTGTCTACCAATTCCACCATTGCGGCATGGTTTATACCATCAAAAGAGCGGCAAACGAGACTCGAACTCGCGACCCCGACCTTGGCAAGGTCGTGCTCTACCAACTGAGCTATTGCCGCATTTTGCTCTGCAAAGATATTGTTAAATCTTTGAAGAGCCAAAAGATTTACAGAATTTAATAAATAAATTGCTGTGTAAACTTTATTTCACGGTATAATCATTCGTATTTGCGGTTTCCGTTTCCTTTCGCTAAATTCAATGGGAACTTTGTGTAAAGGTATCTTCCTAAAGCCTCTTTGTTCCATACATATAACTTTATTGCCGGGAGCAAAAGTATTTGACGGAATTAAGAATAGGAAGCTCTCCGGGCGGCTTTCCACATTGCCGGGCGAGGCGTGAAATAGAAAGCGGTTTTATATATTCAACTTTCCGTAAGGTCCGGTGGTGGTTGCATAATATAATGTGAGTTTTTTGCCGTTGTCGCCTTTGCTCACCATACCGCCATTGTTCATGTTGTATTGACGGTGACAATGGGCGCAAGTCGCTGTGCCAAAGTCGCTCACCGTGAGTTTATAACTGCGCACCGGAAGCGCATTAACGTCGAAGCAGTTGGGACATTCGCGGTCGTAGGCATAGAATTTGGAAGGGATTGATGTGCCATAACCCACGATAATGCCGTTGTTCATGCCCAGCACAGCCACCATCTGTTCCTCTTTGGCGGTGATATTGACTTTGCTGCTCAGTCCCTGATTGCTCGTAAATACATACTGTTTGCCCACAATGGTGATGGTGACGAATGCTCCCGAATTTGGGGTCATGGCCGTAGCCAGGGTTGCGTCGTTATAGATGGAATTGTCGAAAAAGAGCCGACAGAAGTGTCTGCTGTACAGATCTTCGGTGTCGCCACACGCAAAGAGGGTGGCGACAATTGCAAAACCTATAAGAATTTGCTTCTTTATTTGGAATGTCATGGGTGTTGTTGGCTGTTTATTTCAGTAAATCGTGCTCGGCTCTGCGCACATTTTCAAAGTTGAAATCGTTGAGCGCCTTCTTCATCAGGGCCTGAATGTGGTCGTTGCAGAGATTGCCGATAGATCCCTCGTGGGTGTGATGTATGTTTTTGTCGGCCTTGAACGTCCCGCTTTCAATCTTGAGTCCCACCTGCTTGTAAGCATCGCGGAAGGGCGTTCCGGAGGCGGTGAGGTTGTTTACCTCCTCTACTGAGAAAATCGGGTCATACATCGGGTTGTCCAGAATATGCTCGTTCACCTCCATTTTGTTGATGATATAGGCAGCCATCCGTAGGCAATCCTTCAACTCGTCGAATGCGGGGAGGAATATTTCCTTGATGATTTGCAGATCGCGGAAATAGCCTACGGGCAGATTGTTCATGATGAGCGTCACCTGTTGGGGCAGGACCTGCAATTTGTTGCATTTGGCACGAATGAGTTCGAACACGTCGGGATTCTTCTTGTGGGGCATGATGCTCGATCCGGTGGTACACTCCTTGGGCAGATTCACGAAGCCGAAGTTCTGGCTGTTGAACAAACAGGCGTCGAAAGCCATCTTTGCCACTGTCCCGGCTACGGTGGCCATGGCGAAGGCCACGTTGCGTTCGGTCTTGCCCCTACCCATCTGTGCATAGACCACGTTGAAGTCCATCGAGTCGAAGCCCAACAGCTCTGTGGTCATCGTCCTGTTCAACGGGAACGACGAACCGTAGCCGGCGGCCGATCCCAAGGGGTTTCGGTTGGTCATGCGATAGGCGGCTTGAAGAAAAAGCATATCGTCGACAAGACTCTCTGCGTATGCTCCAAACCATAATCCGAAGCTCGACGGCATGGCGATTTGCAGGTGGGTGTAGCCTGGCATCAGCACATTTTTATGCTGATTGCTCTTCCGAATCAATTCCTCGAAAAGCGTCTCTACCTCGCCCACAATCTCCATGAGTTCGTGGCGGATAAAGAGTCTGAGGTCTACCAGCACCTGATCATTGCGCGACCGCCCCGAATGAATCTTCTTGCCCATGTCTCCGAGTTTACGGGTGAGCATCAGTTCCACTTGCGAATGTACGTCTTCAACGCCTTCCTCAATCACAAAGCGTCCGTCTTCGCACGTTTTGTAGATGTTCTTCAACTCGGCGAGGAGCTGCGAGAGTTCCTCTTTTTCCAAGAGGCCGATGCTCTGAAGCATGGTGATGTGGGCCATGGAGCCGAGTACGTCGTATTTGGCGAGATAGAGATCCATCTCCCGATCGCAGCCAACGGTGAAACGTTCAATTTCCGCATTGACCTGAAAATTCTTTTCCCAAAGTTTGTTTGCCATGATCGTCTTGATTAATGAGAATAGACTTCAATCGCCCATTTCCCGAACATCGCTTCTATTCGTAATGTATCATCTGCAGTGCATCGGCAATTTTTTCGATGCCTTCCTGCAGAGGCTTCTTCACCATGCCGCTGATAAACGGATTTAGATCGGCTTTGATGGTGAGCTTCATCTTGCTCGTTGTCTCTGTGACGGGCAGGATTTGAATCCAGAAATTAAAAGGCAAAGGGCTTTCCTCAGTTTCAAATTTTATGGTTTTCGGCTCCTCTCGGTCCACGATAACCATTTTCACCGCACCCATTGGGGTGGATATCGAGATGCTGTCGGTATCGAAAACAAGGTTGTCTATCTTGTCTTCGGGCAGCTTGTCTTTCACCTTTTCTATATGGCTGAGGTCGCTCAGCATATTGTAAACAGATTGCTGCGGATAGTCTATCTCTCGGATTGTACTTTCTATTTTTGTCATATTCTGTTTCTTGTGATTCGGAAAATATAAAGATATTGCGGTTTCACGGAGAAATATGGGGTAAACCAAGGCACAACCTCCAAGGTGTCAAGGCTTTGTTCTCCCGATACGTCGGCTTTTAGATAACTTTATCTTCCCTTGTTGAATATTTCTTGGGATAATCCTTAATGCGCTCTTGGGGAGGAGCTTGCAAAGGCTGTTATTTCTTCCAGTTTGCCGGATCTTTACGCCAAACGCGCAGCGCCTCGATGTCGCTTTCCTTCACATAGCCAATCTCTTGGGCCAATTCCAGGAGATGTTCGTAGTCGGAAAGGGTGACGAGCTTGACGTGAGCATCCTCAAAAGCCTTAGCCGCAATGGGGAAACCGTAGGTGAAACTGGCCACCATGCCTACCACTTCGAAGCCTGCCTTACGCAGTGCTTCAACGGCTTTCAGTGAGCTGCCACCCGTAGAGATGAGGTCTTCCACCACCACTACTTTGGCGCCTTCGGGCAGTGTGCCCTCAATGAGGTTTCCCATGCCGTGATCTTTAGGTTTGGAACGCACGTAGCAGAAGGGCATGGCGAGTTGATCGGCCACCAGAGCGCCTTGTGCGATGGCTCCCGTAGCTACTCCGGCAACAGCCGTTGCTTCGGGAAAATGGTCGAGAACGGCATGGGTGAGCCCTTGCTTGACAAAGCTGCGCAGGTCGGGATAGGACAGTGTCTTGCGGTTGTCACAATAGATGGGAGAATGCCACCCTGATGCCCATGTGAAGGGATTGTCGGGTTGCAACTTGATGGCCTCGATGTCGAGCAGCCGTTTGGCAAAAGCCTTCTTGAAGTTATCCATAGTGTTTGGAATTGTTGGGAAATTATGGAGTTAAAGATTTTGCTGGAAGATAGGGGAGGTTTACCGAAGCCGAGCTTTCAATTTTGGCGTGTCTTATCCCCTTTCTTGCTCATCAGTTTATTTTCTACAAAGTTAATGTAAAATAGCGAAAGCGCAAAGAAATAGGCACATTTATGTTTCGATTCCATGCTGCCTTGAGCCTTTTGCAGCAGATTTAGTGGGATGTGCAAAAGACTATACGCCCTCCGATAATATTGAGGCAGGAGAAAAAATAAGTTAAATTCTTTTTTGTGAAATAGGTTTTGTATATCTTTGTTCACGAGAATGATACACGCCTGTAATTATGGTTATCAGTGTTTGGCGGGCCTGTTGAGTATGGACCAAACAGTTGTATGATGTGTCATGAATTGTAATAACTCAAAAGATATGATTTCTCATGATTTCTTTATGATGGGCAGACGGAAGAAAAGCAAGCCCGGTAGGCGTCCCGTCTTGCTGTTCTGGCTGACTGTGGTTGTGCTCGCCATACCTAATATTGCACTCTGCGTGACCGAGCAGATGACGCTTGCGGCAAACGTCACCAATGTTTTACTTCCGGTGTCGGTTGTTTGGCTGCTGATGACGCTTAGTCGCCGACCCGGCAAAATAACGCTGTTGCTGTCGCCGCTGTTATTTATTGCCGCATTCCAACTGGTGCTTCTCTATCTGTTCGGACACTCCATCATCGCAGTGGATATGTTTCTTAACATTGTCACTACAAACCCCGGAGAGGCCTTTGAGTTGCTTAACAATCTTCTTCCGGCTATCGCTATCGTCGTGGTTTTATACATTCCAATCCTTGTCATGGCCATCATTTCCCTGCGCAGGAAAGACTTGCTTCCATCAGAATTTGTCGGCCGGCAGCGCCGTATGGCACTCATTGCCGTGGCGGTCGGAGTGGCAAGTCTCGGCGTGACTTATGCCGTCGATCGTGAATACAGGGCGAAAATACAGTTGTATCCTGTCAATGTGGGCTACAATCTGGTGCTTGCTGTGGAGCGGACAAAGGCTACGGCTGATTATTTCAAGACCTCATCAGCATTCAGATTCAATGCCAAGCCTACGCATCCGGACAATGCTCGTGAGGTATATGTGCTGGTGATAGGCGAGACGGCGAGGGCCTGCAGCTTCGGTCTGTATGGTTACGGACGTGAGACCACACCGCTGCTGGAGCGTAACCGAAATGTGGTGACATTCACAAACGTATTCACTCAATCGAATACTACGCATAAGAGCGTACCCATGCTGATGTCGGCCGCATCGGCTCAAGATCATCATCGCATTTACCGGGAGAAGGGAATTATCACGGCATTCAAGGAGGCGGGATTCCATACCGTGTTCATTTCCAACCAACTCCCTAACCACTCGTTCATCGACTTCTTTGGTAAGGAGGCCGATGAGTGGGTGTTTATCAAGGAGAAAGCAACTGAAAAAGATAATGTGGCTGACAGCGACATGCTGCCGATGGTGAAAAGTGTGCTCGACAAGGGACGCAACAAAGAACTCATTGTGTTGCATACCTACGGCTCACATTTCAATTATCGTGAACGCTATCCGGCTTCGGATGCTGTGTTCAAACCCGATGACGCCAGTGAAGCGAAGTTTTCCAATCGTGCTTCGCTCGTCAATGCATACGACAATTCGATACGCTCTACCGACAGGTTTCTGCATGATGTGATCACTTTGCTCGACCGCACCGAAGTCATGTCGGCCATGCTCTACACGTCAGACCACGGTGAAAATATCTTTGATGACGGTCGTCGGCTTTTTCTGCACGCGTCGCCTGCGCCGTCAATCTATGAACTTTATGTGCCGTTCATCATTTGGACCTCAGATACTTATCGGCGCAACTACGCACAGGAGGCAAATGCTTTGCTTATCAACCGGCACAAGAGCGTGACAAATAGCGAGTCGGCGTTCCATACAATGCTCGGACTTGCCGGTATTGAAACACCCGTCCGCAATGATAGTCTCTCGGTGGCCAGCCGAAAGTTCAGACCATCCGACCGGATGTATCTTGACGATCATGATGAGCCGGTGCCCGTGAACAAGATTCTGAGAGATAAGCAAGATTTTGTCTTGATGAGGAAAATAGAAGCCGGAAAATAGCTAAAGACATAACAATCTCATCGTTTCGGGACCTCAATCTCGTCGCTTCGGGTCTGCAATAATCATCGTTTCAGATCCGCAAAACCGATGGTAGCTACACTGATTTTGACACCAGCGACTTGTTCCAATTGCTTGGCACATGCGCAGATAGTAGCTCCGGTAGTTACGACATCATCTACGAGAAGGATATGACTGTTCTTGATTTTGTTGCCATTGAGCAGAAAAAATGCGTTTTCTACATTCTCGTTGCGTTCCCATCGCCCTTTCTGCGTCTGACTTCCACGATATTCTCGTCGCTCCAGAACATTCGTCAGCACAGGTTTGCCGCATATTTCCGCCATGCCTTTGGCGATGATTTCACTCTGGTTATAGCCCCGTTCACGCTGCCTGTCGGCACTCAACGGAACAGGAATAAGCACGTCTATGTCATTGAAAAAATGGGCATTTTCCATTTCCAACGCCATCAGCCTGCCCAATGCCGTGCCTATTTCGGGTCGATGGTCATACTTCAGGTTGTAGATGGGATATGAGGCTTGGGAGCCGCCATGATGGTAGTACATTGCGGCGGCTTTCTCCATGTGTTTTATCCGTCCCCAAAATGTTTTGGCCAACGCGTTGTCGTAAGGTTGCAAGAGATGGTCGGTACGTGGCAGTCGCAGGTTGCAGCTCACGCAAATGGCGTCTTCTTCGGGTGCCAGTCGTGAGCCGCAGATGCAGCAGAGTCGGGGAGCGATGAGATCGAAAACACGCTGTAGAAAACTAATCCTCATCTTCCGGTATCTCCAGATCTTCGGCTTCGTCAATACATTGGCGTATCAACCGTATTTCAAAACCTCGTCCCATAGCATACTTGATGAGCTTCATGCTCCGCTCATAGTCGTTTTTAGCCTTGATAGTCGGCCATTTGGCTTTGAGAATTGGGCGCAATGCGACGAGATAATCTTCATCGGGCACATCGTCGAGAATGGGTGCGGAGATGTCCGATGGAACGTGTTTCAGCCACAGAGCCTGCTCAATCTTCCTGCGTCCCCATTTGTTGTACTTCACCTTGTCATTGACAAAGGCTCGACAGAAACGTGAGTTGTCTACGAATTGATGTGCCACTAAATAGTCGATATTGCGCTGTCTGACTTCGTCGTCAAGCCCCCATGCTCTCATTTTTTCGTCGAGATCACCCGTGCAATACTCCCTTTTCGAGCACATGGCGGCCAGTTTTGAGAGTGCTTTTTCTTCTGAAATGGTCATTGTTTTGATTAGAAATTTAACGTTATAAAATGGTGATGACGCAGTGTTCATCGTGTAGTCGGCCCTTAGTTTGATTTCTATGGTGTGAGCCGAGCATCCGCATGTTTGTTCTCCGGAGTGTACACGACTATCATTTTATGTAGATATGCGGGAGAAGCGAAAACTCGCTGCCGGTGATAACTATGCTCGCTGCCGGTTATGTTGAAACCTTGCAATGACAAAATCTCACTTTCCCAAAGGCATCTTCTGCAAATGTTATCGCTGTGAATCCTTCTTGTGTCAGCATCCGGCGCATTGCTTTGACAAACAAAGGATTGATTTCAAAGAACAGTTTTCCGTCATGTTTTAATGCCTGCTTGGCGTAGACGGCAATGGCCCGATAGAATTGCAGTGGGTCGTCGTCGGGCACAAAGAGTGCCTGCCGGGGCTCATGATTGAGCACATGGAGGCTCATTTCCTCTCGCTCGTGCTCCGCAATATAGGGTGGGTTAGACACAATGATGTCCCATCTGCCCACATCTTCCGGGGCATTGAGCGCGTCCTGATACATCAGGTTGACGCTTGCCCCCATTGCCTTTGCGTTTCCCCGCGCGATGAGCAGTGCTTCTGACGAAATATCCCAGGCCGAAACCTCGGCATTGCACAGATCGAGTGCCAGCGTCACGGCGATGCATCCGCTGCCTGTGCCCACGTCCAACACTTGCAAAGGCACGGGAGGTTGGAGTGCACAATAAGGTTTGCTGTATTCCGAAACGATCATGCGGCACAGGTCTTCGGTCTCCGGACGCGGTATCAGCACGCCCGGCTCCACATGGAATGTGCGCCCACAGAAGTCGCTCCGCCCCAATACATACTGCACCGGCTCGCCCTTTTGTAATCGGTCGGCCATTATCGAGAGACGCTCCCTGTCGCTTGCCGGAAGTTCGTCGGCCTTCCCACTCACAATGTCGGTCAGCGTCAAGCCGAAGCCTTCGTCAAGCAGCAGCCTGACCACAGCTTTGGCCTCGCCGTCTCCATAGATGGGTGTGAGCGATCGCCAAAGGCGAGCATATATGTCCTGATGGTTTACTGTCATCATTCGGTCGTCTGTTTTCTGTCAGGCAGTCGTGCGATGTGGAGTCGCTGCGCCTGTTTGGACAAAATTAAAAAAAATAACCGAATAAGACAAGTCTCGATGTTGAAAAAGACCGACACGACCGGAATTGCGCTGTCAAATCGCCTCTTTCCCTTTCGCCTTCAGGGGGTAATTTGTTGCCCCTTCTTCTATTGTTATTCTTCAAAATACTTGCAAGTTCTTGAAGAATTTGCAAGTATTTTGTGTTAAAAATACGTTTTAAATCGTATGAATACTGCTTTTTTCCTATATTTGCAAAAAATAAAGCTATGATTGAATCTCCTCCACAACTCAATGCGAACTTAATGCGTCGGGGCATGAAACTTGTTGCGCGCAAAGATATTGCAGAGCTAATTCTCCGGTTTAACGATGAATATTTGTATTGGACAGACGTTAAATATAAAAAGATACCTGATGATGTGTCGTATGAGCAGGTATGGGCGGCAACAAAGATCAGCAGGATGATGCAACGCGTTCCTATAGGGAACAATCCAACATACTACCTGACGCTTACCAACCGGATGCAGCAACTATGTCACTATTTTGACATGAATTTTGGCGGTTCTTGGGAAAATTCATCGGTTATTCCCTCTGAAGACAGGGAGCGCTATTTAATATCCTCGCTCATGGAGGAAGCCATTTCGTCCAGTCAGATGGAGGGAGCTTCCACGACGCGCAAGGTAGCCAAGGAGATGTTGAGGAAGAAGGTGTCACCGAAAAATCTGTCTGAACGGATGATTGCTAACAATTTTGAGAGCATCCGCTTCATTGTCGAACACAAAGATGATGCGCTCACGCCTGAAATGTTGTTACATATTCATGCCCTGATGACCAAGGACACATTGGACGACCTGCATGACGAGGGTCGGTTTAGGGACAATGATGATGTTGTGGTGGCCAATGACATAACCGATGAGGTGGTGCATACGCCACCGAGCTACACTGAAATCACCGATCACATTGATGCCCTGTGTGCTTTTGTGAATAATGATTCGCAGGTGGTCTTCATCCATCCCATCATCAAAGCGATAGTGATTCATTTCCAGTTGGCCTATCTCCATCCGTTTGTCGATGGCAATGGGCGTACAGCAAGGGCGTTGTTTTATTGGTACATGCTCAAGAATGGCTATTGGCTGACAGAATATTTGGCGATTTCCAAAATCATCTACGCCTCGAAGCGGAAATACGAAAAAGCTTTCCTATATGTTGAATCCGACGGTTACGATTTAGGCTATTTCATCACATACCATCTTCGTGTGTTATGCCTTGCATTCGAAAATTTGCAGAACTACATCCAAAGAAAGATAGCACAAAAGCAGAATAATATTGACCTCTTTAAACTGGGCAACATCAATGAGCGACAGGTTGTCATTCTTTCGCTGTTCCGCAATAACCCTAAAACCATCTTGACGGTAAAGGAATTGGAAAACAGATTTGGTATAAGCCACACCACGGCAAGTTCAGATTTGGATGTGCTGGTCGAACGGGGGCTGTTACAAAAGATTGCCGTAAACAAGGTTAAGTTCAATTATATCAAAGGTCCTTCATTCGATAAGGAACTGAACACTATATAAATAAGGTATGTCCGTTACTGCAAAAACTTGCAAATGTTTCTCAAACTTGCAAGTATTTGCAGACTTCTGATAGACTATATTCATGTTGATATAGGCTGGATAGAGATAAAATCAGACTTGAATTTGAAAAACAAAGTTTCAAGATAATCAGAGAAATGATGGAAAATACAACATCTGCAATAGCGAAAGACTGTGGTCGGGAACAACAATTAGTCATCGATGAACGGTATATGCGCCGCTGCCTTCAGCTGGCCCGCAACGGACTGCAGAACGCGAAGCCCAACCCGATGGTGGGGGCGGTTATCGTGAGCGCAGACCAACGTATCATCGGTGAGGGTTATCATGTGCGTTGTGGCGATAATCACGCCGAAGTCAATGCGTTTGCGTCGGTGCTTCCCGAAGACGAAGCACTGTTGAGCGCGTCCACAATTTATGTTTCTCTTGAGCCGTGCTCGCATTGGGGCAAGACACCGCCCTGTGCCGACTTGATTGTGAAAAAGGGAGTGCGACGCGTGGTTTGCGGCTGCATCGACCCTTTCTCGGAGGTGCAGGGACGCGGTGTGGAGCATATCCGCAAGGCCGGAATAGAAGTGACGGTGGGCGTGTTGGAGCGGGAATGTCTTGCACTCAACCGAAAGTTCATCACGTTCAACACGGAGAAACGACCTTACATTATCTTGAAGTGGGCGCAGACGATAAACGGAAAGATGAGCCAAAATCCTTCCATCACGCCCTCTTCGGAAGCGCAGCGTCATGTGATGAACGAGGCGTCGCAGTCTCTTGCTTCTCGTGAGGAGGGCAGGAAAGGGCGGTTGCTGCTGTCTTCGCCCTTCACTAAGATGCTCGTCCATAAGCTGCGATCCGAGAACGATGCCATCCTCGTTGGGCATGAGACGGTGCACGCAGACCACCCGAAACTGAACACGCGCGACTGGAGTGGGCGCGACCCGGAACGATTGGTGTTGGCGCATAACGATGAGGGAGTGCCACAGTGGTTTAAACGTTTTGACGATATCGACGCATTGCTTCAATATCTCTACGAAAACCGCAGGCAGAGTCTTATTGTAGAAGGAGGCGCGCGGACATTGCGGAGCTTTCTCGAACGCGGACTGTGGGACGAAATACGTGTCGAAACGGCTCCGGCCAGTGTGCCGGAGGGTACCGACGCGCCACGCCTGCCCGGTGGAGTGAAGTTGATAGATACGCAGGTTTACGATGGAAACACGATTTGTCGCTACGAACGATTGCATGGATAGCTGATGACAGGATATTCCTATTTTTCTTTACAAACACCCCTGTAAAACTCGCGTATTTCAAAATAACTTTGCGCTCGTCTGAAATTCGTAAAAAATTCGATGATTCGTAGTTTGTTGATAATCAGATGTTTCCGATGAAACGCCTTTTTATTCCCCTTGTTGTCATTCGCAGTTACATATCGAATGGCAGTGCGGAAGAGGCTTAACCGCAGTGCGAGTGAGCTTTAGCCGTGCTGTCGTTAGGCCTTAATCATACCGCCGTTAAGCCTCCGCCATGATAGGACGGAATACAAAACGCACTATGGGGGCAGTTTTTACGTTTTTCGGGAAGATAGTGAGGGCGGAAACATAGCCTTTTTCGCGCTGGATGCTCTGAAAATAATGGCCGAAAAACGGGATTTTATTTTTACATATTATGATAGGGTGGACTTGATACAAGGCCCCATACTATTAAAGCCCGAACCATAAAATGTTCGGGCTTTACTGTTGGCTGAAAATGACGTGGGTTGCCGGAGTATGGAGGGTCAGCAGCCCTTGTGGGTCATGATGTCGAGCACCATTTCGTCGGTGGGGCTCATGGCTTGCTTGCCGATGCTTGTCAAGTTGTGTATGCTGCGGTCTACATCTTCTTCAATAATGCCTTCGGCAGCCGTGACATGTTCGCCTTCCATACTCAGCAGGGCGGAGAGCAGGGCCGAAGAAACACCGGAACAAATCTTGATGGAACAACTCGGTTTGGCGCCGTCGCAAATCATTCCCGTGAGGTTGGCAATCATGTTTTTCACGGCATAGCAAATGTGGGTGTAGTCGCCGCCCATGAGATAAACGATGCCGCAGCTCGACCCGATGCTTGCCACCACGCATCCGCAGAGCGCGCTCAATTTGCCGAGACTCTGCTTGATGTAGATAGCGGTGAGGTGTGAGAGAACGAGGGCGCGGATGAGTTCCTCTTGGGTGTTGTTGTTTTCGTCGGCATACACGGCTACGGGATTGGTGGCGCAAATGCCCTGATTGCCTGACCCGGAGTTGGACATGACGGGAATCATGGCTCCCCCCATGCGAGCGTCGCAGGCCAGTGCCGTTTCGGAAATGATGCGCGAAAAGATGGTCTTGCCGAAGATGCCACTGCTCAAGGGGCGTCGGATGGTTTTGCCGAGGTTATGTCCGTAGTTGCCCTTTTTGCTCTCCTCGGCGGCATGGAGGTTGTAGTCGCGCGTCTTGGTGATGAAATTAATTTCATTGATGGGTGTTGTCGTGGCAAATTCCCATACGGTGCGCATATTGAGTTCGATGTCTTTGGTCTCCTCGACCTTGTCGGTGGACCGGCGTTTATCAAGTATCACCTTGTCGTTGTGTGCTTCATAGACAAAGTTGGTGTGCCCTCCCGCAATGATGGCGGTAGCCTTGTCGCCCCCCGCTTCTACCGTTATCTCGATGTAGAGCTTCTCAGTGATGTTTTCTTTGAGCTTGATATCGATACGCTTGCCGTCTTGAATGTAGGCCTTGCCGCGTTCGAGTGCCTCCTCATCGAGGTCCTTGATCACTTCCAGCTGATAGTCGCTCTTACCGATGAGGGCGCCCAATGCGATGGCAATGGGGAGCCCGATCATGCCGGTGCCGGGAATTCCTACCCCCATCGCGTTTTTCAGAATGTTTGCACTGAGCAGGGCAGTAATCTTTTCGGGGGGACAGCCGAGTGCTTCGGTTGCTCTGGCGGTGCATAATGCTACTGCCATTGGCTCTGTACAGCCCACAGCGGGTACTACTTCTTGGTTGATAAGCGCGATGATTTGTTTGCGCGTCTCTGGGTTTAGCATAGAATCAAAGGTTGTGGTTTGTAAGGTGATACCCCCATGAAACAAAGAGTTTCATAGGGCGATTTTATACAAAACCCCATCCCTCTTCTCCAATCGGGAAGGAGGGATGGGAGAGAGTTTTATCGTTTTTTGTAGGTCTCAAGACCCTTGTTGAGGAATTCAAGGTAGGCCGGAACGTCCTCTTTGTAACCGTAGGAGCCGGTCAGTGGGTTGCCTTCGTTGTCGAGAGCCACGTAGAACGGTTGTGCGTTGGCACCGAATTTGTGGCTCTGGAGATAGCTCCATTTGTCGCCGATGGTGCGCAGGGTGCGTTTCCTGCCGTTGAGTTCAACCTCGATCGGCTCTGGGAGCGAGGCTTTGTCGTCTACGTACAATGAGATGAGCACATAGTCTTTGTCGAGTTTGGAGGCCACTCTCGGGTCGGTCCAGACGGCTGCTTCCATCTTGCGACAGTTCACACAGCCGAAGCCTGTGAAGTCGATGAGCACGGGTTTGCCTTGTGCTTTGGCTGCCGCCATACCGGCTTCGTAATCTTTGTAAGTGGCCTCGACGGTATGGGTGTTGAGGTTGAAATCCTGCGTGTTGATGGGAGGAGCAAAGGCCGATACAGCCTTGCAAGGGGCACCCCATAGCCCGGGAATCATGTAAACGGCGAAAGCCAATGAGCAGAGACCGAGCATGATGGCGGGAACGGGCATAGGTTTGTTCAGGTCTCCGCCGATTGCGTCTTGCTGAAATTTAAGCCAGCCGATGAGATAGCATCCGAGTGCGAAGAAAATGACAATCCAAAGCGAGAGGAATACTTCGCGGTCGAGCAGATGCCAACCGTAGGCAAGGTCGGCCACGCTGAAGAATTTGAGGGCGAAGGCCAGTTCGATGAAGCCAAGCACCACCTTGATTTGCGTCATCCATGACCCACTCTTGGGACTTTTTTCCATCAGGGTGGGGAACATCGCAAACAAAGTGAACGGGATGGCAAGGGCCATGGCAAAACCTAACATGCCGATGGCGGGAGCCACCCAGTTGCCCGATGTAACGGTCTCGACGAGCAGCAGACCGATGATGGGGGCTGTGCACGAGAAACTCACCAGCACCAATGTGAATGCCATGAGGAAGATGGAGAGCAGCCCGGTGGTCTTTGTGGCTTTGCTGTCTACGCTGTTTGCCCAGCTGTCGGGGAGTTTGATTTCAAACCATCCGAAGAAACTGACGGCAAAAACCACCAATAACAGGAAGATGAAAATGTTGAAAACGGCATTGGTAGACAGTGAATTCAGGGTGTTGGGGCCGAATATTGCCGTCACGCCGATACCTAAAGCGAGATAGATAACCACAATGGAAATACCATAGGTCACAGCGTCGCGGATGCCTCGTTTCTTGTTATCCTTCGAGCGTTTCAGAAAGAAACTCACGGTCATGGGAATGATGGGCCATATACAGGGCATGACCAAGGCAAGCAGACCACCTACAATGCCCATGAGAAAAATGTACCATAGGGAATGGTTGGCTATGTCATTGTTGCCGCCAAACTGCTGCAGCTGTTTGATAACGGGCTTCCAGAGGTTGGCTATTGCGCTTTCGGAGAGGTCTGTGGTTGGGATTGCTGTCGCTGCAGTGACAGAATCAATCTGCTCCTGACCCACAGTATCGATCTCGGATTGGAGCAGGTCGGACGGTGTGGCTGAAGCCTTGGTGCTCTCTTTTTCCTCGACATCCGGATTATTCTTTGTAACGGCAGGGCTTTTGCCCGACTGCCTGAAATCTACGCTGGTAGGTGGCATACAGTTTTGGTCGTTGCATGCGCCATACTCCAAGTAGCCTTCAATGGTGTAGGAAGGTTTGGTGAATTTCACTTTCTGAACAAACTGCACGCTGTTCTCGAAATAGCGAAGCTTCATTTCGAAGAGTTTGTCGAACTGTGCGATTTCCTTGCCGCGAGCTTGTAATTTTCCAACCAACTCTACACCGTCGAGCTTTACTTTGTTGAACGTTGCAGAGATGGGGCCGTCACTTCCCAGTTCGGTGGAGTAGACGTGCCAGCCTTTGTCAATCTTTCCGGAGAAGACAATCTCGCCCTCTGCCGTTTTGTTGGTTTTGAGTTGTGTGGTGAATTTCACCGGCTCAAGCATCTGTGCATCGGCCAAAAGGGTGACGAGCATCAGTAGAGCGAGGGTCATTGCTTTTTTCATAGGGAACATTCCTTATATCAATCTAATGGTTTGTTAATATCTATTGAACTATAATATAAATACATTCTTGTGTTGCATAAAGTAGCCAAGTATGTTTTTAATTAATATTTTTTAACTTCGTTATATTGGTTTTTGACTAAGTTGGTAGGTTGTTAAAGAAGAAATAGCAGATTGAGCATTGTAAAATACAATCCGCTTTGCATGTTAAGAGTGCATCGTGAAATTGTCTTCGGTCACCCATTTGTCCTTTCCGATAGTGGGATAAGAGCAGCTTGGATGACGCTTTGCCCTTCAGGTTATGCCTTGTTGTGGCCATTTTAACAGACTGTTGCCATTTTTTTTGGCAGGGGCAGAACGTGCTGCCCCTGTGTCTTTAGCTAATCTGTGAGCCGGGCTTTACGCCACTGAGCGTAGTAGTCACGGCCAAGGAGTCATCGAAATTGACGGCGGAAAGTATCATGCCTTGACTCTCGATACCCATCATTTTGCGTGGAGCGAGATTGGCAATAAACAGTACATCCTTGCCCACAAGTTGTTCGGGCTGATAGAATTTGGCAATACCGGAGAGGATCGTGCGGTCTTTTCCACTGCCGTCGTCGATGGTAAACTGCAACAGTTTGTTGCTTTTCTTCACCTTTTCACAGGCTTTGATATGTCCCACACGGATATCGAGCTTCTCCCATTCTTCAAAGGCGACATTCTCTTTGAAAGGTTTGGCCTTATAGTCCTTGGCGGCAAGAGCAGCCTCGTTGGCAGCCTTTGTTGCGGCAAGCTTGTCGAGTTGGGCTTGGATGGCGCCGTCTTCAATCTTCTCAAAGAGCAGACCGGGCTCGTTGAGTTTGTGTCCCGGTTTGAGCAATTCGGTGCTTCCGAGTGCTGACCAATCTACGTCCTTCATGTCAATCATGTCGCGGAGCTTTTTGCTTGAGAAGGGCAGGAACGGCTCGAAAGCAATGGCGAGATTGGCCACGAGTTGCAACGAGATATAGAGAATGGTCTCTACGCGCTTCGGATCGGTCTTCCACACCTTCCAAGGCTCACATTCTGTGATGTATTTGTTACCGATTCGTGCAAGGTTCATAGCCTCTTTCTGTGCCTCGCGGAACTTGAACACATTGAGATAGCGTTCCACATTCTCCTTCACGTCCTTGAACTCTTGGATGGTTTGACGGTCAACGTCGGTAAGTTCACCACAGGCAGGCACTACGCGATCCCAGTATTTCTTGGTGAGTTGCAGTGCACGATTCACGAAATTACCATATACAGCCACCAACTCCGAATTGTTGCGTTCCTGAAAATCTTTCCACATGAAGTTGTTGTCCTTCGTCTCCGGCGCATTGGCGGTCAAGACATAGCGCAGCACATCCTGCTTATCGGGGAAGTCGCGGAGGTATTCATGCAGCCAGACGGCCCAGTTCTTGCTCGTGGAAATCTTATTGTTTTCCAGATTGAGGAACTCATTTGCCGGTACGTTGTCGGGCAAAATGTAGTCGCCATGGGTTTTCAACATGGTGGGGAAGATAAGACAATGGAATACGATGTTGTCTTTGCCGATGAAGTGTACGAGTCTTGTTTCGGGGTCTTGCCACCATTTTTGCCATGTGCCCCACTGCTCAGGATTGCTGTCGCAAAGCTCTTTGGTGTTGGAAATATAGCCTATCGGCGCATCAAACCACACATAGAGCACCTTGCCGTCAGCACCTTCTACGGGCACGGGGATGCCCCAATCAAGGTCGCGTGTCATGGCACGGGGCTGCAAATCGAGGTCGAGCCAACTCTTGCATTGGCCGTAGACGTTGGAGCGCCACTCTTTATGGCCATCGAGAATCCACGCTTTCAACCACTGCTGATAGTCGTTCAGGGGCAAATACCAGTTCTTTGTGACTTTCTTGATGGGTTTTGCACCGGAGATGGTAGAGTGCGGATCAATCAGCTCTTCAGGACTTAAGTCTGAGCCACACTTCTCGCATTGGTCGCCGTAAGCATTGGGATTACCGCAATGCGGACACGTTCCCATGATGTAACGGTCGGCCAAAAACTGATGCGCCTCTTCGTCATAAAGCTGCTCACTCTCCTTTTCGACGAGTTTTCCGTCATCATACAATTTCCTGAAAAAGTCGGAAGCAAACTTATGATGGGTCTCCGACGTGGTGCGACTGTATATGTCGAACGAGATGCCGAACTCCTTAAACGAGTCCTTAATCATCTTATGGTAGCGGTCGCACACCTCCTGTGGCGTGATGCCCTCTTTCTTAGCGCGTATGGTGATGGGTACACCGTGTTCATCACTGCCACAGACAAACACCACCTCCTGCTTTTTCAGGCGAAGATAGCGCACATAGATGTCAGCGGGAACATATACACCTGCCAGGTGGCCGATGTGCACACCGCCATTGGCATAAGGCAGCGCGGCGGTGACGGTAGTACGTTTAAATTTCTTATCTTCCATTTTCTCGGACCTTTAATAGTTATGTTGCAAAATTACAAAAAGTAATTCACATAAAATAATTGGGTGTTCATTAATTTATCGAAAGGTTTTTTATTTGTCTCCAATAGAGGACTTAGCGCGGCTCTGTAGAACAAAGTTGGGAAGACTAATTGTGTTATTGAGACGAATTCATTAACAAAAAGAAATGGTCAACTATTTATTTTTGGAAACAAAACCATGTACAACGTAGGGACGAACGGGTCGTTGTCTGCTTCAAGACAGAGGCAGCAGATTCATGCACTTGGGAGTTTATCCTGAAAATACCGTTCTTATCCCGAATTCAGATATTGAACAATTTAAAATGGTTAATTATATGAACAAAAGTTCCTCTGATTTTCGCGTATTTAAAAATAAGTTTGTCTTCGCTTGAAATACGCCAAATATGCGGCATTTTGTAAATGACTGATAGTCAGTGTTTTTGAAAAACCGGCCTGGGTTTTCCTATTTTATCGCCTACGATTAAGTATCGAACGGCACGGCGAGAGGAGCGTAATCGCAGTGCGATTGGGCCTTTTCCATACAGTCGATAAGGCCTAATCGTGTCATGAGAAAGCCCCAATCGCAACACCCTTACGCATTTTGGCGATGCCCGGCCCAATTCTGACGAAAAAACATAGTCCTTTTTGCTCTGGATGACTCGAAAACAAGATGCACTTTTAAGGGTATAAAAGTTTACAAATTAGGCCTTGTCAGTGTTTCAAAAAATACCTCACCAGCATGAAATTCACGGGCACACAGATGCAGAACATAGGGATTGGAGCAAGGTTTTTCGATACGCCTATACCTATAAATAAGGCCAATGTGCCCATCTGCAACAGATAATTCACCACATGACTCAGTATGAAGCCTGCCCCGCGCATGGCGGTTGCCTTGACACGAAAGGTGAAACGGGTGCTGGCATAAAAGTTGAAGACGAAGCTGACGATATACCCCACCGTGTTGGCTACAGCCACATGGGTATGCCCCACCAGCAGCAGATACACGCCATATTGTATCAATGTGGCTGCCGCTCCTACGGCTCCGAAGCGGATTATCTCGCCCAATTTCTGCCGTTTGTCAGTGTCTAAACGGTTGATAATATCCCTTATCTGCAAAACTTAACATTTCTTTGTCGCCCCGACTGTCGCCGAAGGCCAATATTTCATAATCCGTTCGAGGCTTCTGTAAAACCTCCTCGATGCGCCTCACTTTTTCCCTGCCATAGCAGTTGGGTGTGGAAAATCGCCCTGTGAGATGCCCGTTGTGCGTTTCCAACTGTGTTCCCAATATGCAAATTCCATGCGTAGTAGATGGTGTGCCGCTCATTTTGTAATGTGAGAAAAACGGTTTCACCCAATCGACAATGCTTGCACTCACCACCATCACCATCGCACCACTTTCCAGAGCCTGCTTAACGGTTTCCTCTCCTTTCGGCCGAAGCAGTCGGGCGCGGTTGTCATCGGCAAAGCGTTGGCACAGGGTGTCGAAATCGTCCACACACATTCCTTTGAAGAAATGGGCAAAAACCTTTTGCTTTGCCTTGCCGTTGGGGTAGAGACGAAGTTTCATCAACACCAGCAATGGGGCGTAAAGCAACAGCCCCCATAGCAGTGCCAATCTTCCCCTGCCGTATTTTATAAATTCCAGCAGCGTGTCTTTGGTGGTCAGCGTGCCGTCGAAATCGAATATGTAAGCCTTTGTTTTCATGCGTTTTGCAGACTGGCTTTATATGCCGTAGATAATGAT
Organism: Bacteroidales bacterium KA00344; assembly: GCA_001552765.1. Lineage (GTDB taxonomy): Bacteria > Bacteroidota > Bacteroidia > Bacteroidales > Bacteroidaceae > Prevotella. The sequence continues at coordinate 61,098 of KQ959373.1, read as the reverse complement.
CATAAATGCTGCAAACCATGCTAATACCACCAACTGAATGAACCGGTCTTTCAAGATTACCTTCGTGGGGTTTCCGCTCTTCTTTTCTACTACTGCAATCTGAATGTACCGCAGCAGTCCGACTAGCACAAACACACTTGTAAGATACAAGTATTCATTGTTGAATTGGGCGATAACCTCCGGGCTTACGGTGTACATGATGTAGCAGACAAAGGTCACTCCGGCCGTGATGGTGATGGCCTGATTGATGAAAGTGGTGTTATAGTGAATGGTGTTCTTGCGTGGCGCTTCGCCCGTAGCCTCCATACGGATCACGTCGTCGCGCCGTTTGGCAAAGCTCATAAACAATGTAATCAGGAAGGTCATGAGCACAATCCACTTGCTCAGAGCAATGCCCGTAGCCAGTCCGCCGGCCAACAATCGAAGCACAAAGCCGAAAGCCACGACGCAGACATCGATGATGGCATACTGCTTCAGCTTCAGACAGTAAGCCAGGTTGAGCAACCAGTAGCACAGAATTACGGCAAACACCTTGGAAATATCATTCGGACTGAAAGCCTCCCACGACGAGTTGGTCCAGTCTGCCCATGTCAGCAGGGGCATACAGGCCATGGACAGCACGAGCAACAGCAACATCAGGCCGTATGCCTGCGCCACAGTCACCGCTCCTGAAGCAATCGGACGCTCTTTCTTTTCCGGATGACGGCGGTCGTCGATCACGTCAATAATGTCGTTGAAACAGTAAATGCTCGAGGCCGCGAAGCTGAAAGCTACAAACGTGATAAGCCCGGCAAGCATGGCATGACCGTTGAGCAGTGCTCCGCCAAAGACAATGGGGCCAAAAACAAACAGGTTTTTTATCCACTGTGTGGGGCGTATAAGTTTTATCAAATTTTTCATTCGGGTAACAGTTTAGACAACCGAGCCGATATGTGGCCGGCGATTTTGTTCAGCAGCCATGCCAAAGGCAGGGTAGCGACAAAGCACACTATAAACGTGGGCCAGTAGCTCCATGATTTCGGTAGGAAGTTGAGCACGAAATGAACATGGATGAGATAGAATTCCAGACTGATGAGACCGATAAATCTCAATGCCCATCTTACTCTTTCGGAGAGGTGACCGAGCAGCTTGTTGATGATGAGAATAGCGGTCAGGGTGAGCGGAATGTACAACATACGCTCGATGAACAGTGGGAATTTGCCGTGTTTCATCTGCTCCAGATAGACACACGTTCCCAGTCCTAAGACAAACATCAGCACCACCATTCTCATCCCCGCATTGTCTATCGACTGTTTTCTGCGCACCTGTTCACCCATGTTGATGCCTATAAAGAATATCGGCACGCGGCTCCAGAAAATCTCGATATGCCCCACTGTGTCGTGAATAGGTCCCACCCACTGCACCGCCACGCACCACATGATCATCATCACGGGCAGCCAGCGACAGACCGCGTGTTTCCGGATGAGATGCATGTAGGCCGGCGCAAAGAGATAGAGCATCATGATGGCAGGAATGTACCAGAATGTCAGTTCGTCGTTGAGCCAGAAATCCCAGTTGATGGTGATGTCGCCGATAAGGTCTATCCATGCCATGATGTCGCCACCCCGAAAGCGTGGGATGTAATAAAGGCTGGCCATGATGAGCCATGCCGGGTAGACGCGCAGGTAACGGTGGGTGATGAATCGTTTCCAGTCCGGGTGTCTCATCCATGAAAACCATAACCCCACACCGCTGAGAAACAAAAACATATCTACCCCGATGTTGCCCATGCGACGCAGTCCGAAGAATGAGTCCCAACGCGATAACGGAACATGGAACAGCACGATAAAAAGCATGGCAAGCCCCATTAGCTCAGTGCGATAGGTGCTGATGGAGGACAAGTTCATCCGCTCCGCGTCCGCTTGAGGAAGCTGAGCATTGATGTTGGGATATTTCTCGTGTTGCTCCATTTACCTTCTTGATGTTCTCCGGTTGTCTTTTATGAGCCTTGTTTTCCTCTCCCTGTCACTCTTTAGTGCGTTTGGCATCTGCCTTTTCGGCTTTCCATTGGAGGGTAATCCGATGTATCAGGTATGCGGCTCCTACCGATGCAATGACGTAAAGCAGCAAGCCCGTATAGTAGTCACCGCGTCGCGAGATGGGGAAAAACACTTTCCGCAACACGGGATGAATCACAAACAAGGCACCGGAAATGCCTCCAACCCATTCCAACACTTTCCACAGCGTTGTGCCCATGGGGTTTGAGGTCAGTGTTTGAACAGCCTTTACAAAGTAGACACCGGCCACACAAATGAGCAGGGGAATGACATTCCACCACCAAAAGCTATAGCTCATGCTGACAATCAGACACGAGGTGACAAAAAGCGACATCCACATCGCTGCCGTTCCGAGCCTTACGAGGATGATGCGTTCGCCGTAGCGGGCAAACAGCAGGCCCATGCCAAAGGGCACCATTCCGCCCATGAAATTGTAGCGATAACGATTCATGGCTTCACTTTCAGGTCCTAAAAAAAACTGAATGCCCAGACAAATGACCATCAGACCGACCGTCCAGCCCCAGTGTCGGCGATAGAGCAGCAGTCTGTAAACAATGTACAGCTGCATCATCAAACCGAAAAACCAATACGGACCGGGCCATATATTTTGGTCGGGGTGGGGCAGAAGGTTGTTGAACATACCCAGTTGCGCCACAATTTGCGTCACGTTGTAATGCCAGCTTCCGGGCGTCACGGCATCGACGACGATAAAGCAGACGAATCCTGTAATCATCAGTCTGAACAGCTTGACAAAATGTTTGCAGATGAACGCCCAAATGCCCACGTCTTGGCCGGTGTGCAGGGTGTGCGTGCGCGGAGTCTTTTCTTCTTCCGATAGTGTTTCTCCCCTTGACGAGGAGTTGGGCGAAGCATTGCCGAAAACGGGGTTGTTGTATTTGCGTTCCAACCCATACGCACTGAGAAACAGAAAGATTGGCACGCCGTAGTGGCCGAAAAACGACACGATATGCATGGGCCACAACAGGTCCGGACTGCTCATGGCCTGCGCGAAGGCGGTGGCATGGCGTTGGAAAAACTGGTATTCATTTTCTTTCACCACAGGGCCGATCCAATGACAATAATTGTGCAGGAAGATGCCTATGATGGCCAGGCCTCGCAGCACATTACACTCGGCTCGTGACAAAAGTTCGATATTCATTTTGTATTCCATAGCTTGGAGGGTTGGGAATGATGAGAATGGGGCAGGTAAGCCTGACTTGCCCGACCGGTTTGATTTCTCGGACTAGTCTGATTGGTTTGGCCGGTTGGATTGGTCGGATAATTGGGAATCGGTTTCGGCTGCCGTTTTATCTTGTCGTAATCCGTTGTATTCTTCAGTATTCGGGGTCTCATTTCGTCGTAGTCGGGCGAGAGGAGATTGTATTCCGCACGATATTGACCGGTCGATATGCCGGCGAGCCACACCAGCATGTGGGGTAGCGCGTCGGTCATAAACCGTTTGTCCTTAGCGTCTTTTATGGCTTTGAATACTCTGGGATGCTTCGTGGCGTATCGGTGTGAGCAGTATATCCAGAAGGGCACTTCAAATTCGTATTTTGCCAACAGCTCGTCGATGTCGGCACTATGGTTTCTGCAGATGAAGTTGCGGCCCGGCTCATAACATTCTTCGCCATGATCGGGCATGTAGATGATAATGGCCTCGTCGTTTTCAAACTTCCTGATAATAGCGTCTACGATGGAGTCGTTGTAGTACACGGCATTGTCGTAATCGGCTACCATCTCCCGTTTTCGGATGCTGATGTCCGGTCGCGCCTCCTTGTAGTCGTCGGCCGTAAATACACGTTGTTCGCGTGGGCATCGTGTGCGGTAACTCACGTGTTGTCCAATGAGGTGGAACATCACTAAATTGTGTTTCTCCGGCTTGATTTCGCCTGTCTTCACAAAGTGGTCATAATCTTCCAAGAGTCCTTCGTCAAACTGGTGTGTCCGGTCGTTTCGGGTGTCAAACAGCATCTCACTCAGCGTGGGGTTGTTCAGAAAAAATCCTCCTGAGAAATCGTAGACGGCTTCTTTGGGCTTGGGCAGAAACTGATTGGTGAGGAAACTTACGTGATAACCCGCTTTTCGAAACAGATCCGGAAACAGCGGGTAGTCGCACCACTCGCCCCGCTGGCCCACAACGTGCATCGAAAGAAAATTCTTGAATACGAAGCTTGTGAGGTTCCAGCAACTCACGACGTCACTGAATTTGGTGAGCAGTCCGCTCGCCTCACGCTTCACTTGTCTGGGCGTGGTCTTCAGTCTGTAGCCGTATTGCTGTGAATGGTGTTTGCCGAAGCTTTCGCCGATGATGAGAACGATTTGAGGAGAGCGATACGAGCACGAGTCCACCACCGCCGATTTTGCTGCGGCGATGCATCGGGTTATCTGTTTGTTGGCCAGAGAGTTGCTGTATAAACTGAAGGCCAGGCGATAGATGGGCAGATAGAGCACGGCATGATCTTTCTCGGTGAGCAGATGTTCTACGGTGCCGATTGTATCGGCGGTCATCAGCCGGACGGTTTCTTTCATGTTGTGTCGGCTGGCGTGGATGCTCAGGGCGAGCAGCACAGCCACCATCGCTCCGCCTACGTAGTCAAGTTTCCATTTGGTGGCTTTGGCATCGAGTGCGGTGAGCCAAGCTCGTATCGCAGCACGTGTGTTACGGTTTGGCAGATGGAAAAAATATCGACGGATAGCCCATCCGACATGAATCAGGATGAGCAGGAATATCCATATCAGGGGCGAAAACAGAATATCGGTGGAAAAATACGATCGCAGAAACTCGCCTGCTTCGCGGCTATCGGTCTCGCCCACAAGCATCAACATCGTGGGGGTGAGGGTGGAGGCGAATTTCCAAAAACAATAGACATCGACGATGGCAACTGCATAGAGTACGATGTAGAACAGTCGCCTCACCCAACAGCGTATCTTTCGGGGAAAGAGCGAGAGCACGATACAGGCCAGATAGTCGGCCAGGAACAATTCAAGATAGATATTCTCATAGAGGGCGGCCCCTTGATGGTTGGGCAGGGTCAGTATGGCGCACAGCATACCCAGCACATACATCGTCACGAAGAAGATGCTGTTTCTCATGATAGGCTTTAGCAGCAACAGTGCGCCTCGTCTTAATATCTTCATCCTCTATGGCTTCTCTATACCTTATTAAAATGGATTTTCTTCCGTGCAAAAGTAGTATAAATTAAATGAAAAGCAAAGCACAGACGGAAAATTAACACCGAAATGTCAGATTAACCGTGCCTTCCCGTTTGATTACGCGGAATTGATGGAATTGTGACACGGTTTAGCTGTATTTCCTTGTCAAGTTTTTCGGCACAAGCACGCTGCTGCCGACCGTCGGTGCTGTATATCCGATTTGTTTATAACCATCTCTTTCTGCGACTCAGAATCTGTACCGTCTGTTTGCTCCGTTGTTATCCATTCATAAAACATTCGAGCCATTTGTTTAGTTTATAGTTTGTTTATAATTAGCGTAATGATTCTTTACAAACATCCCTTTAATTTTCGCTTATTTCAAAGTAACTTTGTTCTCGTCCGAAATACGAAAAATATGCGGTGTTTTGTAAACCGCTGATAGTCAGGTTTTTTGGAAATAATAGTCTTTTCTCTCCTATTTTGCCACCCGCGATTGAGTATCAAATGGCATGATGGAAAGGCTTTATCCGCAGTGTGGTTGGGGCTTATCCGCACAGCCAATAAGGCCTAATCATGCTATGAGAAGGCCCCAATCGCAGCACGCTTACGTTTTTTGGGAAAGCAGAACTTGTTTTCGTCGAAAAAACATAGCCCTTTTCGCACTGGATGACATGAAAACAAAGGTTAAAAAACGGTAATAATATTTTATAAAGTGAAGCGTGAAGTACGATGAGTGAAGAATGGAAAGTAGGGAGTGAAGAATTGAGAGTGAAGCGTGAAGAATGCATACTACTTCATCGGTTCCCGGAAGCGTCCGAGCGCGGTAGGAGCCTACCTGATGATTACACCTTGTGGTACTGTTCTTCAAAGGGGATGCGCATCCGGTCGCCCCGCACACCTTCGGGCAGTCGGATGCCGCAGGTGATGATCATGTTGATGCCGCAGTTGTAGGGCAGATGGAGTGCCTTCTTCACCAATCGACTGTCAAATCCCTCCAACGGACAGGTGTCGTAGCCCTGCTCGCTCATGGCCAGCATGAAGGTTTGGACAGCCAAGGCACAACTCTTATGCACCACAGTGCTCACTTCTCCCTCTGAAACCTGACGGACGATGGGACGGAAAAGTCCGATGCACTGGGCCAGTAGTTTGTTGAGGATGCCTTTTATGCCCAGAAATCGACTGTATTGCATGGGCATGAGACCGTTGTAGTACAGTTTCTGCAAGCGTATGCGGTGCTCCTGCCGGTCTTTCGGACTGTTCTTCAAAATATCGTCAATTCCTGCTTTCAACACTTGCTTGGCATGGTCTCGATGACGGCTCTGACGTGTGACAAAGACCACCATCTGCTGTGCTGTGCGTGCGCTGCTCTGGTCGAGACAGGCATGAGTCAGTTTTTGAAGCACTTCGGGGTTGGTAACATGGTAACATTCCCACAGCTGCATGTTGGAACTTGTGGGTGCCAGTGTGGACAGGCGAATACAACTTTTCACTTTTTCATCGTCAAGGGGTTTGTTCGGATCATATATCCTGACAGCCCTACGGTGCTCTAAAATTTCTTGTAATGTCATAGCGTTTTTGCGTTTTAGTTTTAAATTTAGGCCTGACGGCTCCTATTTTTGTCAGTCGGTTGTCGTTGCATTGTGCTTCTATTGATAGATGAGCGTTGTCATTCGTTCCGGATCGAAAATCTCCGTTGCCACATCCCTGATGTCCTGTACGCTTATCTCGTCAATGTTTTTGTATAGTGAGGCAATGTCTTTCTCCCATCCGTAGTGCAGAAAACTCTTTCCGAAGTCGAGCGCGAAGTTCTCCCTGTTGTCGCAGGCCACGCCTATCTGCCCCTTGATTTGCTTTTTGGCCGCATTGAGACGTGTCTGGCTGATGGGACGCTTGATGAAACTGTCGAGTTCTCTCCGCACCAGCCGGAGGCATCGTTTCACGTCGTTTGGGTCGCATCCGAAGTAGGTACACCATAGTCCGGTGTCTCCATAGCTCACCATCGTGCTCTCTACGGTATAGACCAGTCCGTGACGTTCGCGCAAAACGAGGTTGAGGCGAGCATTCATTCCCGGTCCGCCGAGCATATTATTAAGGAGGTAGAGGCTGATGCGCTTTCGGTTATGGATGTCGTATCCTCGACTGCCCAACATCACGTGAGCTTGATGTGTAGCTCGTGACACAATAAGGATTCTTCCACCTTGCTTCGTCATCATGGCGGGTGGGGCGGTCCGTATGACCGGTCCTGCTTTTTCCTCCGTTGTCGGCGAGAGGCCGGCGGTGGCCTTTGTGAGATTTTTAACCACCTTCCTGAAGTCTACGTCTCCATACACAAAGAATATGGAATTGTCCGGACGGTAGAATTTCCGGGTAAATCTTCTCACCGTTTCCCTGTTGAAGCGCCTCACGTTCTCAGCCGTTCCGAGAATGGTGTGGCCGAGAGGATGACCCTCGAATATCAGGTTTTCAAACTCGTCATATATCAGTTCGGAGGGCGAATCGTTGTAGCTCTCTATTTCGTCGCAGACAACTTCCACCTCCTTGTCCAGTTCGGCTTGTGGATAGGTAGAGTGGAAAACAATGTCGGTCAATATGTCTATTGCACGCTCGATGTGCTCTTTCAGCACGGCCGCATGGTAAGTGGTGTCTTCCTTGCCAGTGAAAGCGTTGAGGTCTCCGCCCACGCTCTCCAGACGGTTGAGTATGTTCCATGTGCGTCGATGCTCGGTTCCCTTAAAAGTGGCGTGTTCACAGAAATGGGCAAGTCCCTCCTCGCCGGGTTGCTCGTCGCGTGAGCCGGCACAAATCTGGTAGCCGCAATACACCACCGGCGATGAGGACGGCAGATGGATGAGGCGGAGTCCGTTGTCGAGTGTTGCTGTATTATATTCCATTTCGTATGCAAAATTAGCCAATTTCGTTTTGAATTGTGCCCCTTTTTTCGGATATTTGCAGCGTATAGACAACGGTTTGTCATGAGAGTTCGAGGAATTAAGGAAATATATGGAGTTTACGACATTGCTCCGTTGCATCCTGCTCATGCTTTTTCTCTCGTATGATCATACCGATAAAGCACTGTTCTTTAGCTTCCTTCACTCTTTTAAATCCTCAAAAACGTATGCGTAAGGTAATCGGAATCGGCGAAACTGTATTCGACATTATATTCAAGGATGGGCAGCCCATTGGTGCCTATCCGGGCGGCTCTGCATTCAATGCTATGATATCACTGGGCAGGGCCGGTGTTCCCGGCTCGTTTATCAGCGAGACCGGCAACGACCGTGTGGGGCAGAAGGTGATTGCTTTCCTGCGCGAAAACGGTATAAACGCCGACAACGTGAATGTTTTTCCCGACTCCAAATCGCCCATTTCGTTGGCATTTCTCAATGATAACAACGACGCGGAATATATCTTTTATAAAAACCACCCTAACGACAGGCTCGAATTTGTTTATCCTGAGATACAACGAGACGACATTGTTGTGTTTGGCTCTTTTTATGCAGTCAATCCCGTGATACGTCCGCAGATGGCAGCATTGCTTGAGGATGCCCGAAAACATGGAGCCATCATCTATTACGATGTGAATTTCAGGGAATCTCATCAGCATGAGGTCATGAAAATCACTCCTAATCTTTTGGAAAATCTGGAGTATGCCGATATCGTGAGAGGAAGTCATGAAGATTTTAAGGTGCTGTATAAACTGACCGATTGTGACAAGGTGTACAACTCGGAAATATCGTTTTATTGCAAACGGTTTATCTATACACAGGGCAGTCGCCCGGTAGAGCTGAGGGCAGAAAACGGATTGAAACGCAGCTATGAAGTGGAGCTGACAGACACTGTGAGCACCATTGGCGCCGGCGATAATTTCAATGCCGGGTTTATCTATGGCCTGTTGAAACACGGCATTACGCGTGACCGGATTGAACGAGGACTGACAGTGGAGCAGTGGGATGAGCTGATTGCGTGCGGTTTGGAGTTTTCGGCCGATTGCTGCCAAAGCCTTTTCAATTATGTGTCGAAGGAGTTTGGCAAGAGCAAGAAGTTGGTCTGATGTTCCCGACAGCCCATCGCATCTGATAGAATATGGCGGAAGAGGCACAACTCAACCATTCGACCGAAAGATGTAAAGGCAGTAGCCATATCAAATATGTTGAATTTATGGTGGAAAGTCATACTGACCACCTGAAACAAAAGGATAGAAGCTTATGAAACGATGGAAAATCATAGTAGGAGTGTCTCTTTTGGCAGCTTTAGGTCTTGTGGACTATGCCCTGTGGGACTTTGCCGGTTTCGATCTGCGACTCTACAAGTCTGACAATAATGCAATATCGCAAATGAGACTTTATTCCCTGAGCTTGGTCGATAAATTGGGGATGGCGATTCTGGCCAACTATGTGGTAGCGGTGTTCCTGTTTGTGAAGTGGGTTGTGACGAGCAAGCGGAAACAAAAATAAATATAGAAGAGCTTCGTCTGTCTGCCTGCTTTCCAAATGGGAAAACAGATGTAGGATATACATTCTTAGCCTATCTATATCTTGTGCCTATCGATTTCCAGAAATCGTTGCTTGATGGTTTGGCGTCCTCTGAAGATGTTTACTTTGACCTGCTCTTCCGAAATTTGGAGTATCTGTGCAATATCTTTATAGGTTTTGCCTTCAAAGTCGCGCAGTTGTATGCAGCTGCGTTGTTTTTCGGGAAGGCTGTCTACAATCTGTCTGACCCATTCCACTTCGTCCCGCTGTATGGTGCGGTCGGAAGGCGTCAGGGCATTGTCCGGATGATCAATTTGCGCCTGATCTATTGATTCGTTTTGGTTTCCGCGCTTCTTGATGCTGTCCAATGACAGGTTGCGGCAAATGGTAAAGCAGAAGGCTTCCATGTTGTCGATCTCGTCCCACGTGTCTCTGCGATTCCATATTTTAATCAAAGTTTCTTGTACGATATCCTCTGCTTCGGCACTGTCGAGCGTAATGCGCTGTGCGAGGCGGTAGAGCTGATTCTTCAGCGGAAGGATATCGTTTCGGAAACTTAATTTCTTCATGATTGAATGACGGTGCCATGCTTGCCGTCGATAGCGGTTGCCAGTGTGATGATCACGCGTGCCACACCGGCTTCTACGGCTTGAAGGGCATTTTCGATCTTGGGTATCATTCCTCCGGAAATGGTACCATCAGCCACGTAATGCGTAAAGTCGTCACGTGTAATGGTCGGGATAAGGCTGCTGTCGTCGTCCGGATCGGCGAGTACGCCGGCCTTTTCAAAGCTGTAGATGAGGGTTACGTCGTAGATCGAGGCAAGAGCTTTGGCCGTTTCTGCAGCAATGGTGTCGGCATTGGTGTTGAGGATATGTCCTTTTCCGTCGTGGGTCAGGGGTGCCATAACGGGCGTTATGCCGTTGTCGATTACGCTTTTGAGCATCTTGCCATCAACATGATCTACATCGCCTACAAATCCAAAGTCGATATATTTTTGACCATCATCCTCCGTTTGTTGGGCTACCGGCGGACGTTTGTGGCTGTGAATAACGTTCATGTCGGCACCGGTAAGACCGAGCGCATTGATGCCGGCAGCCTGCAGACGTGCAACGATGTTTTTGTTGACCAGGCCGCCATACACCATTGTCACCACTTGGAGCATATCGGCATCAGTGATGCGTCGGCCGTTCACCATTTTGCTTTCGATGCCTAAGGCCGATGCAATCTTTGTAGCGCGTCGGCCGCCACCGTGTACAAGGACTTTGTGTCCTTCGATGGCTGAGAAGTGGCTGAGAAGCGTGGCAAGCGATTCCTCGTCTTCAACGACGGCACCGCCTACTTTAACGATGGTGAGTTTTTCTTTCATGATGATTGCGATTGGTGGTCAACAACATGACTGGTTCCCCGTTTTTCCTCAATGGCAAATGCTGTTATTCTAAATGGCTACTCCTCAGTTCCGGATAGTCTGCTCCTTAATTCCGGATAGTCTACGCTTTATTCCAGATAGGTGTAGCCATAAAGCCCTGAGCGATAGTTGCTCAGGAATTCTTTTCCTTCTTCAATGGATATTTTGCCCTGTCTAACGCTTTTGGTCACCCATTGCTCAAGCTGTCTGACAAGCTTCTTAGGGTTATATTGTACGTATTCCAGGACTTCTTCTACGGTTTCGCCGTCGAATATCTGGTCAATTTTGTATTTCCCATCTTTCACACTGATGTGTGCAGCATTGGTATCGCCAAACAAATTGTGCATATCGCCGAGAATTTCCTGATATGCGCCTACGAGGAATACACCCAGATAGTACGGCTCGTTCTTTTTGAGGGCATGGAGTGAAATCACGTTTGAGACATGCCCGTCGGACACATAGTTTGTGATTTTGCCATCAGAATCGCAGGTGATGTCCTGTAACGTTGATTTCCTTGTGGGCCTTTCGTTCAGACGCTGGATAGGCACGATAGGAAACAACTGGTCTATCGCCCATGAGTCGGGAAGACTTTGGAATAGGGAGAAATTGCAGAAATATTTATCGGCCAACAGTTTATCGAGCGAGCGCAGCTCATCGGGGATGTGCTTCATGCTCTTGGATAAAGTGTTCACTTCGTGGCATACGCTCCAATACATGGCCTCTATTTCTGCCCGTGTCTGCAGGTCTACGATACCATGAGAGAATAGTTCGAGAGCCTCCTCCCGTATTTGCTCGGCATCGTGCCAGTCTTCAAGCATCCCCTGAGGGCTGAGATTACACCATATATTGTATAAATCTTTCACCAGTTGGTGGTCGGTTTCTTTAGCCTCGAACTCCTCCGGCATTTCAGGCAAGGATGCTGTTTCGAGCACGTTAATGACCAATACGGAGTGATGGGCCGTAAGACTGCGTCCGCTCTCTGTTATAATATTGGGATGTTCAATATTGTTCTTGTCGGCAGCTTCTACGAATGTTGCTACGCAGTCATTCACATATTCCTGAATGGAGTAGTTTACGGAGCTTTCGCTGTTGGCACTGCGTGTGCCGTCGTAGTCTACACCGAGTCCACCGCCACAATCTACGAAGTCCACATCATATCCCATTTTGTGCAGGTTGATGTAATATTGTGCAGCCTCCCGCAGTGCAGTTTGGATGCGACGTATCTTGGTGATCTGGCTTCCGATATGGAAATGGATGAGCTTCAGGCAGTCGCGCATACCCATATCATCCAATTTTCTCAATGCGCGCAGCAGTTCTGAAGAATTCAATCCAAATTTGGAAGCGTCTCCTCCGCTTTCCTGCCATTTCCCTGATCCCGATGAAGCAAGTTTTATTCGAACGCCAAGGTTGGGCTGTACTTTCAGGCGCTTAGCCACGCGAGCTATGATATCGAGTTCGTTGAGCTTTTCCACAACGATAAATATGCGTTTCCCCATCTTCTGGGCAAGCAGTGCCAGCTCAATGTAGCTTTCGTCCTTATACCCGTTGCATATGATGAGGGCGTCGCTCTGGCATTGCACGGATATTACGGTATGGAGTTCGGGCTTGGAGCCTGCCTCAAGTCCAAGGTTGAATTTGCGACCGTGTGAGATGATTTCCTCAACAACAGGCTGCATCTGATTCACCTTAATGGGGTAGATCACGAAGTTTTCAGCCGTGAATCCATACTCTTCCTTGGCCTTTGCAAAGCATGATGCCGTTTTCTCAATTCGATTATCGAGAATGTCGGGAAAACGCAGCAGCACGGGTGGCGTGACGTCCCGAAGGGCGAGTTCGTCCATCACATCCCGAAGGTCAATTTCCGTATTGTCCTTGCAGGGCGTCACGTAGACGTCGCCTTTCTTGTTGATACCAAAGTAGGAGGTACCCCAACCGTTGATGTTGTAGAGTTCTTCTGAGTCCTCAATAGTCCATTTCTTCATAGAGCTGATTCAAAAAGTAAAAGGGTGAAAAGTAAATCTTATAGTCTTGTTGCCGTGATGTCATCGGTCCATTCCGATGGCTTCTTGTAATTTAGCTACGGTAATGTTTATTTTATCATAGCTGTCCATCAGTGTTACATCTATTGTGTGTTTGGCTTGTGTGTAATACACTTCTCGCTGTTTAAGTTGCTTATTGATGAACAGTTTCACTTCTTCGGGCGTTTTGTTGAGCAGTAGGGGTCTTACGGTCTTGCCCATTTTCAGATGTTTATAGAGAATTTCAGGGGTACATTTCAGATATACAGTCTCTGCCTGTTGGTTGATATATTCAATATTATCAAAGAAACAGGGCGTTCCTCCTCCGCAGCTAATAATGACGTTCTCAAACTCTCCCACCTCGTGCAGCATGTTTCTCTCGATCATTCGGAATCTTTCTTCGCCATATTCATCGAACAGTTGCTTCACGGTTTTATGCATCCTGTTTTCTATGTACCAGTCGAGATCGTAGAAAGGAAGGCCGGTCTTTCTTGCCAAAGCCTTGCCAACGGTGGTCTTTCCGGACCCCATGTAGCCGATAATGATAATTCGAAACGGTTGCTTCAAACCGCCCGAACTTCTCCCGGAAACTCCGGAAGAGGAGCTTTCCGATGGAGCAGATGACGTATTTGCAATGTATGTGGTTTCTTTTATCATTATTTCTCCGCATCTGTTCTTAGCGAACATTGGGATGGCTTTTGGTGAACAGCAGGACGGCTGTATTCTTACTCGGTGTCCATTTCGTCTCTCTTGAGGCGAGAAAAGGCTCTATCGTCTACGTCTCTTTTTAGGTTCCGGAGCATTTTTCACAATCTCCATACATTCCTCAAAGTTCAGTTCACCGGACAATGCACGTTCATGTAGCTTCTTGTCGATGCGATAATTCTTGCCGTCGTAGGCCACGTAGGGGCCGTAGCGTCCTTTCAACAGTTCCATTTTGTCGTCTTGCTCAAAAGCCTTGATGTGACGTTCTTTCTCTTGCTTGCGCTTAGCTTCTATCAGTTCAATGGCTGTTTCGAGCGTCACGGACATGGGATCTTCGGTCTTGGGCAGCGACACATATTTCTTGTTGTGATATACATAGGGGCCGAAACGCCCGGAACCAATGGTAACCTCTGAGCCTTCGAACGCTCCCACCTTGCGTGGAAGTTTAAACAACTCCATGGCTTCTTCAAGGGTGATGGTTTCCATGCTCATGTTTTTAGGTAGCTGAGCAAAGCGCGGTTTTTCCTCGTCGTTGGCAGAGCCGATTTGAACGACTGGGCCATAGCGGCCTATCTTCACAAAAACAGGCTTTCCGGTGCCCGGCTCTTTGCCCAGTTCCCGTTCGCCAACTTTATGTTCTGAACGCGATTTCATCACCGATTCTACAACCGGATTGAAGTCTTTATTAAACTTCTTCATCATGGTTTTCCACTCTTCCTTGCCTTCGGCGATGCGGTCGAATTGCTGTTCAACTTTGGCGGTGAAGTTGTAATCCATGATCTCCGGGAAGTTTTCCAACAGAAAATCGTTCACTACAATGCCGATGTCGGTAGGCAGGAGCTTTCCCTTCTCCGACCCGGCCATCTCTTTCTTCTTCTTTGGTTTGATGAGATTTCCCTGCAGTGTGTCAATGACATAGGTACGTTCGGTGCCGCTCTTGTCACCTTTCTGCACGTATTCTCGGTTCTGAATTGTCGAAATGGTGGGCGCATAGGTAGACGGACGTCCAATGCCCAGCTCCTCCAACTTGTGTACCAGACTTGCTTCGGTATATCTGAAGGGGCTTTGTGAGAACCTCTCGGTCGAGGTGATTTCTCTGCGTTCCAGTTTATCGCTGATGTTCAGGGTGGGTAACAAGTTGATTTCCTCCTGACGGTTTTCGTCGTCATCGGTCGATTCCCGATATACTTTCAGGAAACCGTCAAACGCCACAACTTCCCCCGTGGCGATAAACTTCTCGTCCACGCCTTCTACATCAATGGTCACGGTGGTTTTCTCTATCTGTGCATCGGCCATTTGCGAAGCAATGGTGCGCTTCCATATCAGGTCATACAACCGACGTTCCTGATTGGTCATCTCGTGGCCGTGCTCACTGATAAAGGTCGGGCGGATAGCCTCGTGAGCTTCTTGTGCTCCCTTCGATTTGGTGTGATAGTTGCGCGGTTTGCTGTATTTCTCACCGTAGTTTTCTATGATTTCGTTCTTGCTCGTGTTGATCGCCAGGACTGAGAGATTCACACTGTCGGTACGCATATAGGTGATGCGCCCGTTTTCATACAGGTGTTGTGCCACCATCATGGTTTGCGACACGGTAAATCCCAGTTTGCGGGCAGCCTCTTGCTGGAGTGTAGAAGTCGTAAAGGGTGGGGCAGGCGTACGCTTCAACGGTTTCTTGGTCACATTGTCTACCGTGAACGTAGCGTTTTTGCATTTTTCAAGGAAAGCCAATGCTTCGTCATGGGTCGTGAATCGCTTGTCCAACTCTGCCTTTACCTCGCTTTTGCTGCCATCGGGATTGGTCACGGCGAAAATGCCGTTCACGCGATAATAGGCTTCGCTTTGGAAAGCCTGTATCTCGCGTTCACGCTCTACGATGAGCCTGACGGCCACGCTCTGCACACGCCCGGCCGACAGGGCGGGCTTCACTTTGCGCCACAATACGGGCGAGAGCTTGAATCCAACGATGCGGTCGAGCAAGCGACGCGCTTGCTGTGCATTCACCAAATTCATGTCGAGATGACGCGGATTCTTGATCGCTTCCTGTATGGCACTCTTTGTAATCTCATGAAACACAATGCGAGAAGTTTTCTCCTCATCTAGTCCGAGCACTTCGCAAAGGTGCCAGCTGATAGCTTCTCCTTCGCGGTCTTCATCGGATGCCAGCCAAATCTTGCCGGCCGCCTTCGCATTTTTCTTGAGGTCTGAAACAATCTTTTTCTTTTCTTCCGGAATCTCGTAGTCGGGTTCCAAAGTGTCTTCGTCAATGCTGAGCTCTTTTCTTTTCAAGTCTCGGATGTGTCCGTATGACGACATCACCTTAAAATCTTTACCGAGGAATTTTTCTATGGTTTTAGCCTTTGCGGGGCTCTCTACGATCACTAAATTATCTTGCATACTTGCATTATTGTTTATTGAATGGTTGGCAAAATTACGTAAAACTTTTGCACCTACCTTATTATATAGGGCTTAATTTGGAATTTTTAACAGAGACTCTTCAGCTGGTTTGCCTGTCCGGGACTGCTGACAGGTTGCCTTATACTCCTTTATAGACAGAGGGGTGGACGCGCGGAAAGCTATTTTCTGCAAGTGCCGCAAAATCGTAGCAGTGTTCACTTTATACTGTATTTTAGAGAAAATAACTCTCTGGATAATAGCAATATGTATGCTTTATAGGTAAAAATAACTTAAAAGGAGTCTCATTTCCTTTCAATCTTAATCATGTTTCCTTATCTTTGTGATTAAACCGTATTTTAAATCATAAAAACTAATGACATGGCAAATGTAAAGCCCGCAGAGGGCAAACTTGGAATTATGGTAGTAGGTTGTGGCGCAGTAGCTACAACATTTATGACAGGTGTACTCATGGCCCGCAAGGGATTGGCTAAACCTATCGGTTCTGTAACACAATACGACAAAATCCGTGTTGGGAAGGGTGAGAGCAAGAAATACCTTCACTATAAGGACATTGTGCCGTTGGCAAAGCTGGATGACATTGTGTTTGGCACATGGGACGTGTATCCGCAGAACGCCTATCAAGCTGCCGTTTATGCAGAAGTGCTCAAGGCTAAGGACATTGAGCCTGTGCGCGAAGAACTGGAACAGATTATTCCCATGAAAGCAGCCTTTGACAAGAATTTTGCCAAGCGTCTTGACGGAGATAACGTAAAAGACTGTAAGACGAGATGGGAGATGGTGCAGGAGCTGAAGAAAGACATATCGAATTTCAAGCAACAACAGGGCGTGGATCGCATCGTAGTGATCTGGGCAGCATCTACAGAGATCTATGTGCCCTACAATGAGAAGGTTCACGACTCGATCGAAGACCTTGAGCAGGCCATGAAGGGTGACGACCGCGAACACATAGCGCCGAGTATGTGCTATGCCTATGCGGCGCTCACAGAGGGCTGTCCGTTTATCATGGGTGCGCCCAATACCACTGTGGACATTCCGGCCATGTGGCAGTTGGCAGAGAATACGCGTATGCCGATATCCGGCAAGGACTTCAAGACCGGACAGACGCTCGTGAAATCGGGTTTCGCTCCTATCTTGAAGGTGCGCAACTTGGGACTTAACGGATGGTTTTCCACCAACATTCTCGGCAACCGGGACGGCTTGGTACTCGATGAGCCGGCCAACTTCCACACCAAGGAGGTATCCAAACTGTCTACTCTCGAAACCATCTTGAAGAAGGAAGACCAACCTGATCTTTACGGAGACATCTACCACAAGGTGCGCATCAACTATTATCCTCCACGCAACGATGCAAAGGAGGGATGGGACAACCTTGACATCTTTGGCTGGATGGGCTATCCGATGCAGATCAAGATAAACTTCCTTTGTCGCGACTCCATTCTTGCCGCTCCTCTGCTGCTCGACTTGGTATTGCTCAGCGATTTGGCTGCCCGTGCAGGTCGTTACGGCACACAGCGTTTCCTCAGCTTCTTCCTCAAGAGTCCAATGCACGACTATACTAAGGGTGAGGAGCCTGTCAACAACCTGTTCGACCAGTATGTCATGCTGAAAAATGCTATCCGTGAAATGGGTGGTTACGAGGCTGACGAAGAAATAGACTAATTTTTTAATTCATAATTCATAATTCATAATTCACAATTTTGCTGCGCGATGGATACTTACCTAAAATAAAATCTTGTATCCGTCCATTTTGCAACAGCACTTTCGTGTTTTCGCATCGCGTAGCTAATTATGAATTATGAATTGTGAATTATGCATTATCACCGCGTGAGCCCAATTATGAATTATGAATTATGAATTGTTAAGATAACTTACCAAAAAACTGCACGATATTTTTTCTCTTTTAGAAATATTTGGGGTGTTTGCGAGGGAGTGAAAATGCGATTTTTACGGCAGTAGGGTTGCATTTGTTTTGCCATTGCTACCTAATGGCTTTACGTGGAGGCCTCAATGACGATGCGGTTGAGGCTCAAAGTGCTCGCGATAACATAGTAATCGCGATGCCATTAGGCCTTAATGGCAACGCCATTTTATCGTTTCAAATGGGAGAAAATGTTTTAATTCGCGTAACGTCTTGTTCTTCTGTGAGTTGCGTAAGTACGAGAATCCTTGCCGTATTTTGCGAAAAAACTTTTTTGTTTTCAAATAAACGATACAGAAACAGCCTTTTGTCGTGTTATTTCAGGTGTTTATCCGTGTAAATCCTCATTCTAATTTATGAGGACTTGCCAAGTGCGATTCAGGAGGCTTGGGTAGGTATCGTGATTCGTTCCATAGATAAGAAAGCCTCTTTCATGCTTTCTTATCTGTCTCAGAACTTGTGAATGGCCGTTGCGTTACAGCGTATGCCGGGCGTGGCGGTCGATGAATTCGGTAAGTCCGTGCCTGATAGATCGAAGCCCGAACTGCTCGGTATGGATGTCGTCGAGTGCAATCCATTGGTAGGCTGCTGCGTCGTCGAGAGCTTTTACATGAGAGGTGTCTTCTACATGGCATAGGAAAAAAGCATCGAGCGTCTTGACTTCAAATCCCGCGTAACGATACACGTTTGGAAAGCTGAACAGATATTCCGTGTGGGTAACCTCTAAAGTCGTTTCCTCCTTGACTTCCCTGATGACACCCTCTTCGGCTGTTTCTCCGATGTTGGCAAAGCCGCCGGGCAGGTCGAGCATACCTTTTCCGGGATTTTCCTTTCGGGTCAGTACCAACAACTCGTTCTTTTTGTTGAGAATCAGGGCCACATTGGCTGCACTTGGATTCAGATAATATTCAAATCCGCAGTTCCTGCATTTCTTGCTTTTGTTGTCGTTCACCTCGAAGTGCTTACTTCCGCAGGCAGGACAAAAATTGAATTTTTCCAGTGGATGCATAGTCTTGTGTAATTGATCAGTCATGGACGTTGAACAAACGACTGCCTCCATGATGTATAGTAAAACTTTGTCGAGCAGTGCTGTCAGCCTGTAGGTTTGTTTGGGCAGCCCCTTCTCCCGTTTGGAGAGAGGGCTGGCGCAGAAGGCTACAGCATGGCCTTGATCTCCGCGTCGATGTCCTTGATTTGCACATCGCGCTTTTGCAGCACGTTATTCTTGTCGATGAGGAAGAAAGTTGGAATGTTTTGCACGTTATAGAGAGTCGCACTCTCTGATGCCGACGCATTCTCGTCGTGGACGCAGACCCAAGGCAGTGCAGCAACCTTTTCCTTCCAAAAGTGCTCGTCAGGATCCAGACTTACCTGATAAATTTCGAATCCCTGTGCGTGGTATTTGTTGTAGAGCTCTCGCAGCTGCATGATTCGAGCCGTGCTGGACTTGGTTGCAAACACATGGAAGTCGAGCATCACGACCTTGCCTTTCAGTTCGGTGAGCTTGCGCGTAACCCCTTTGTTGTCGGGCAAGGCAATCTCTATCACCCCTGCGTCCGACACTCTGCTGGCATCAATGGTCTGGGCATTTCGCGCTCTTACGATCCGCATGTTCTTCATGCCCTCAAGGGCGATGTTGTGCAGGTTCTGTCCACGCTCGGTGCCAGGGTAAAAAGTGTCCCAACTTGTGGCAACGGCGGCAAATACTTGGACGTCTTCCTTCATACTGCGAGGGTCGAAAATCAGCATCGGACGGTTGTCTACAACGAAAGTTTGGAACAGGGCGAAATAAGAATATGCCTTGTTCGGTGCCTTGAAGATATAGTCGTGCTTCACCTTGTCCTTGTAGGCGGTCAGCACAGTCTGTATGCTGTCGGCTTCGAGGGCATACGGCACGTCAGGATTTTGGGTGATGCCGTTTACCCGACTTTGCAGTTCCATCTGCAGCAAGGCCAGCTCCTTGATTTTGTTGCACTCCTCAGACCCGCTGATTTCGTATTGGGCCGACATGGTGGGATAGGAGGCCTTCACAGAGATGGTCTCGGTGGAGTCTACACCAATATTGATGATCTGGCGCGCAATGCGCAGGCGATAGAATTCCGGGTGTTTGGCGGCTTCGACCTCGAAAGCAAAGGCTCCGTCGGCCCCTAATTTCACGGAGTCTACGGTGACGGCACCGTTGAGACTCATGTTTTCGAAATAAAGAAGCGAATCTTTAGCATCGGAAATGTTACCGGTAAGATGTACTTTTTCTCCAGTGCAGGAGGTAATGAAAAGTGCAGTCAGCGCTATGGCTGAGCCTGCAAAGAGCTTGGATATTTTCATGTTGATATACTGATTTCTGAACTTTTGTACCTTATTCTCGCAGCATCGAAGCCTCCGCATCTCTCCCAACCCTGCGCAACGTGGCGCGCGGCTGCTTGGGAGCTTCGGTCAGGGAAGCGGAACAGCAGAGAGGGCGTATCGAGAAATGTTCGTGCAAGCTGCTGTCGGGCTGGTAAAAGGCCTCGTCTCCGCTGCGCTTATACGCTGTTTGCCGAAACTCGACGTAGCTGCAGTGGCATCATGGTGCTGTGTTTTCCCGCAACCGATGCTTAGCGGCCGTTTGCTCTGCACCTGCAAAGTTAATGGCTAAAGGCCAAAAAAACAAAAAATAACGCCCTTTTCTTCTTCTTTTTCATATTAAATAGGTAACTTTGTCGCATTATATATTTTTAGATGTAAGTCAAAACAATAAGATTTTTTAGATTTTTAGATGAACGTAATTACAAAAACCGTTCAGTTGCCAGATGGCAGAACCATCTCAATTGAAACTGGAAAGGTTGCAAAGCAGGCCGACGGTGCTGCAGTCCTTCGTTTAGGAAACACCGTATTGCTGGCCACTGTTTGTGCAGCCAAAGAGGCAGTTCCAGGTACAGATTTTATGCCTTTGCAGGTTGATTATCGTGAGCAGTATAGTGCTGCAGGTCGTTTCCCCGGAGGATTCACCAAGCGCGAAGGCAAGCCTAATGATGACGAAATTCTCGTTTCACGTCTTGTAGACCGTGCTCTTCGTCCACTTTTCCCATCAGATTACCACTGTGAAGTTTATGTGCAAGTTATGTTGCTCTCCGCCGATGGCGTAGATCAGCCCGATGCCTTGGCAGGATTTGCTGCATCTGCTGCAATGGCTTGTTCGGATATTCCTTTCGATTATACGATTTCAGAAGTTCGCGTTGCACGCGTGAACGGTGAGTATGTTGTCAATCCCACGTTCGAGCAGATGAAAGATGCCGACATGGACCTCATGGTAGGTGCTACGAAAGACAATATCATGATGGTTGAGGGTGAGATGAAGGAAGTTCAGGAGAGCGATCTCATTGCTGCCCTGAAAGTGGCTCACGAGGCCATCAAGCCCATGTGTGAATTACAGGACGAACTTGCTAAGGAGCTGGGAACAGACACCAAACGCGAGTATGATGACGAGCAGAACGATGAAGACCTGCGCCAGCAGATTAAGGATGAACTGTATCAGTCAGTCTACGACGTCAATCGTCAGGCCTTGGAAAAGCATGCACGTCACGAGGCTTTCGACAAGATAATTGCCGATTTCATCGAGAAATACGATGCTGCCCACACCGATTTAACCAAAGAAGAACTTGAGGAAAAGCACGCTGAGGCTGCTCGCTATTATGAGGACGTGATGCGCGATGCCATGCGTCGTTGCATTCTCGACGAAGGATTGCGTCTTGATGGTCGTGCAACGACCGACATTCGCCCCATCTGGTGCGAGGTGTCTTCGCTGCCCATGCCTCACGGAAGTGCCATCTTCCAGCGTGGTGAGACCATGAGCCTCTCTACCTGTACGTTGGGTACAAAATTGGACGAGAAACTGGTTGATGACGTATTGACACGCGGCTACCAGCGCTTCCTCCTCCACTACAACTTCCCCCCATTCTCTACCGGCGAGGCTAAGGCACAACGTGGCGTTGGCCGACGTGAGATTGGTCACGGCCATTTGGCATGGCGTGGCATCAAGGATCAGATACCGGAAGACTTCCCCTACACCGTTCGTTTGGTGAGCCAGATACTCGAATCCAACGGATCTTCGTCTATGGCAACCGTATGTGCCGGTACGTTGGCGCTGATGGATGCCGGTGTTCCCATGAAGAAACCGGTTTCGGGTATTGCTATGGGACTGATCAAGAATCCGGGAGAAGATAAGTATGCCATCCTGAGCGATATTCTCGGTGATGAGGACCACTTGGGCGATATGGATTTCAAGACCACCGGTACAAAGGATGGTCTGACCGCAACCCAGATGGACATCAAGTGCGACGGATTGTCGTTCGAGATTTTGGAGAAGGCACTGATGCAGGCTAAGGCCGGTCGTGAACACATCATGAACGAGATGATGAAGACCATATCAGAGCCTCGCAAGGAACTGAAACCGCAGGTACCGCGCATTGTTGCTATCGAGATTCCTAAGGAATTCATCGGTGCGGTGATAGGTCCCGGTGGTAAGATTATCCAGCAGATGCAGGAGGATACCGGTGCTACCATCACCATCGACGAAGCCGACGGAGTGGGCAAAGTACAGGTTTCTGCTCCCAATAAGGATAGCATTGATGCCGCATTGAACAAAATCAAGGCCATCGTGGCTTTGCCTGAGGTAGGCGAGGTCTATGAAGGTACGGTGAAGAGCATCATGCCCTACGGTTGTTTCGTAGAGATTCTTCCGGGCAAGGAAGGTTTGCTCCACATCTCGGAAATCGAGTGGAAACGTCTCGAATCGGTTGAAGAGGCCGGTATCAGCGAGGGAGACCATATCAAGGTAAAACTGCTCGATATAGATGCCAAGACCGGCAAGTACAAGTTGTCTCGCCGTGTGTTGCTCGAAAAGCCGGAGGGCTATGTAGAGCGTGAGCGTCGCCCGCGTCGCGACAATGGTGACCGTCGTCCACGCCGCGATCATAACAATGGTGGCGATCATCGTCGCTTTGAGCACAACTCTAACAACAATGTAGACTAATACATTGTCGAAATACATGCTAAGGCCCCGCAATGTCCATGACGTTGCGGGGCCTTTTTGCTGGCATGCCTCATCTGCACATGCGCTTGTTGTCCAAAGTTTTTGAAGCGTCGGGGGCGCTTGCCAATTCGATGAGCGTATCGGGGGAGGTCTGAGATCTATTTCCGGCTGACCAGTCGGGCACTCAACAGCACCAAGGCCAGAGCCACAGGCTTATCCCATGTGAGCAGATCCTGCCCTATTGCAATGGCGACCAGCGAGGCCACAATGGGTTGAAGGTTGGTATAAACGCTCACGGTTGTGGCTTCCAGGTGTCGCATGGCAAAGGGAATGGCGAAATAGCCGGCTACCGTCGCAAAAACAATGATGAAGCCCATCTCCAACACACCGCTCCATGCCCAGGCGGCACTGTAGAGTGGGGCCGCCTGCAAATCGCTCCACGAAAAGGGCAACACGGCGACGGTCGATACTAAGAAAATCCACTTCATTTGTGTAACAGCCGTGTATTTGACCGATACTTTTTGTGTGATAATCAGATAGATGGCCCATGTGAGCAGGCTGAGGATAGCGAGTCCTATGCCTAAGAGGTCGTTGCTGCCGCTTCCACCCTGCCATCCCATCAACACCATGAGCATGGCGCCGATAATACCGATGAAGATTCCCGCGACGCCCTTTCTTGTCATTTTTTCACCAATAAAGAGAGCAGCGCAAGCCATAGTGGCGACCGGCGTGAGCGTGGCGATGAGACTGAAATATATTGGACTGGTGAAGTTGAGTGCCCAAGCTGTAAGCGTTTGTGAAATGACAAAGCCTAAAAGGCCACCTATCATGATGACGGCGAGGTCGCGCCGTTCCACATGTTCCTTGGGTAGAAACAGCGAGATCACCCAAAAGATGACGGCGGCACCGATGCAGCGCGAAGCCATATAAGCCATTGGCGACACCCAGGTGTCCAGTAGAAGTTTGGTCACGGGGATTCCAAGTCCGAAAATCACGTTGGCCAACAGCACGGCGGTGTGGCCTTGAATTTTTGTTTTTTCCATAACGGGGGACAAAGGTAACCAATATTTGGTAGTAATAAAGCTTATTTCCCCAAAATTGTTCTAAATACTTGTGCGTTGTTCGTTATGTGAGCCTTCTCTAATCCTACATCAGAACATTCTTGGTCGAAAAGGCATCGAATTCATAAGTTTTATGTAAGTTTGCAATTGTCAACTATTTTATATGATGAATAATGAAACAAATTATTACTCGTTTCACGGATGACGACTTGTATAAATTTTCCATGTGCTGTGCCGTCATCGACAATTATCCCCGCGCCCAAGTACGCTATCAGTTTGTTGATCGCAACAACACTGTTTATCCTAAGGGTTTTGCCGACTTGGTGCGCGAGCAGGTCGAGATGCTCAAAAATGTAGTGATTACCGATGAGGAAGTGGCATTCATGCGCAGCAAGTGTTATTATATCCCTAATTGGTTTTACACTTACATGAAGGGGTTTCGATACAATGCCGATTGGGTTGATGTGTCGCAGGATGAGAAGGGACATCTGCATATCACGTTCGAGGGCAACTGGTCGGACACCATATTGTTGGAAGTGAAGGTCTTGGCCATCATTTCCGAATTGTATTATGAGGTAACGGGACAGGATGAGCAGTTTGATTATGACGATTATTACAATAGAGCCTATCATAAAGCGGAACGACTGCTCAACGCGGGATGTGTGTTCTCTGATTTCGGAACGCGTCGTCGGGCATCGCTCCAAGCCGAAGACACGGCAATCAGGGCATTTCGTGACTGTGCTGCGGAGAAATACGGTTACGAGGGCAAATTCGTGGGGACGAGCAATGTGTATCTGGCCATGAAATACGGCCTTACTCCTGTAGGCACAATGGCGCATGAATTTATTTGTGCACTCGGAGGAATGTTCGGACCGCAGATGGCCAACCATTTGGCGATGAACGCTTGGCGAAACACGTTTCGCGGAGCATTAGGCACATATCTATACGATAGCTTTGGTTGGAACATCTTTTCGCTGAATTTTTCGGAAGACTTTGCCAATTTGTTTAAGGGGTTGCGGGTAGACAGCGGTGACA
This sequence comes from Bacteroidales bacterium KA00344, assembly GCA_001552765.1. Lineage (GTDB taxonomy): Bacteria > Bacteroidota > Bacteroidia > Bacteroidales > Bacteroidaceae > Prevotella. The sequence goes on along the minus strand of KQ959373.1, from coordinate 35,866 downwards.
ACCGTGAGGAACTGCAAAAGATAGTCAATAAATACGCGTCTTTGGGCATTGATTCGCGCACTAAACAGGTGATTTTCTCCAATGGGCTGACCACTGACGATGCCATTGAGATTCAGCAGTATGCCAAGAATTTATGCCAGCCTTCATACGGCATAGGAACCCATTTCACCAACGACTTTAAGGGCATCAAGCCCATGAACACCGTTATCAAATTGGTGGCTGCCAAGATAACGGAGGCTTGGCCGTTCTATAACGACACATGCAAGCTCTCAGAAGACACCGGTAAGCACACCGGCAAGCCCGAAGTCATCCAGCGCTTTCTCAAATTGATACACATGGAGGAGTAGCCCCATTCTTTCCTCTTCGTTCTTCATTTCCCAAAAAATTTGTGAGCAGAGATGAAATAATCCTGCTTTAAGCTAAAAGTACTTAAAGCAGGATTATTTTTTATCGGTTTACCAAAGCCCTTGAGGGCTTCAGTATCGTTCATTTATTTGAGATTGAACTGTTTTTTCAGTTTCAAATTGTCAGAACTGTTACCCACGAGAACGGTGAACTTTCCGGGCTCGCAGGTCCATTTTTGTGCGGTTTCATCGTAGAAACTCAAGGCATCCTTGCCGATGGTGATGCTAACATTCTTTTGCTGTCCGGGCTCCAGAGATACTTTGGCACTTCCCTTCAATTCTTTCATGGGACGGTCTACTGAGGCATCGTTGTCGTTGATATAAAGTTGTACGACTTCCTTACCGGTGCGATTGCCGGTATTTTTCACGGTGACAGTTATGCGCAGACTGTCGTTTGCGGTCATTTCGTTCTTGTCAAGACGTAAGTCCGATATTTTGAACGTGGTGTAACTCAATCCATGTCCGAAAGCAAACAAAGGCTTGGTTTTGGCCTTGTCTACCCAGCGATAGCCCACATAGATACCTTCTTTGTATTCTTCATCTATGATCTTTTCACCCTTTCTCCACGTACCGGGATAGGTGTTCAGGGCATGGGCGCCCACGTCGTTGAGTTTGGCAGGCCATGTGAATGGCAGTTTTCCCGATGGATTGACGTCTCCGGTGAGAATATCGGCTAAGGCATTACCAGCTTCAGAGCCAATATACCATCCTTGTACAATGGCAGGAACTTTGTCTTTCCATGGCATGGCTACGGCATTTCCGGAGATATTCACAAACACGAGATTTCGGTTGGCTTTAGCCAGGGCTTCCACAAGTTTGTCTTGTGCGTAAGGTAGATCGTAGCTCTTGCGGTCGTGTCCTTCGCAATCTTGATAATCGCTCTTGTTGAGACCACCAAACACCACCACGTAGTCGGCTTCTTTGGCTTTGGCCACAGCGTCGTTGATGAGTTGTTGTTCCGACCGGTTTTCGGTGAGGTCCTGTCCGGTGGTAACGCCGTTGTAATCGCCAGTAGTATCGCCTACATAGCCACGCTCGTAGATAATTTGCATGGTGTTGCCGAGACGTGCCTTGAGTCCGTCGAGCGGAGAAGTCTCACGCTGCACTTTCAGCGAAGATGAGCCACCGCCAACAGTCATCATCTTGATAGCGTTCTCGCCTACTACCAATAGTTTTGGCGTGTGATTCTTCGATGAAATGGGCGAAATTGGCAATACGTTGTTTTTGTTTTGCAGCAACACGATGCCTTCTGTCGCAATTTTGCGGGCGGCTTCGTAGTGGCTTTCAGAACAGAGGAATCCACGATTGGCTTTGGGAGCCATTGTGGTGCGGAAGTGCAAGCGAAGCACGCGGCGCACCTTATCGTTGAGTTCTTTCTCGGTGTATTTCCCCTCAAGGATGAGACGTTTGTAGACATCGGCCAGATAATAGCTGTCGTAGGCGTTAGTCTTACCCATAGTGAGGCCGTCGGTCCACGTGCCGAACTCCATGTCCAGGCCGTTTGTGATGGCTTCATCGGTATTGTGGGTACCTCCCCAGTCACTGACTACAACTCCGTCAAATTTCCAGTCTTGCTTGAGAATACGGTTAAGCAGAATCTCGTTATGACAGTTGTGCTGGTTTTTATACAGGTTGTAGGCCCCCATGATGCCCCATGCGTGACCCTTCTGTACGGCAGCCTTGAAGGCTGGCAGATAAATTTCGTGCAGGGCGCGGTCGGACACTTTCACATTAACCTGATGACGGTATTCCTCATCGTTGTTCAGCGCGTAGTGCTTCACACATGAAGCTACACCATTCTGTTGCAATCCGATGACATAAGGCACTACCATTGTTGAGGCCAGCCATGGGTCTTCGCCCATGTATTCAAAGTTTCGGCCGTTAAGCGGTGTGCGATAGATGTTCACACCCGGACCTAAGATCATATCTTTACCCCTATAGAGAGCTTCCTCTCCCAAACTCTGTCCGTAGAGTAGGGACAGTGAAGGATTCCATGTTGCTGTCAGACAGGTCAGGGCAGGGAAGGCTACACACGAGTCGTTGGTCTGTCCGGCCTGTTCCCATTCGTCCCACAAGACATCGGGACGCACGCCGTGAGGACCGTCGTCGGTCCAGAAATCGGGAATACCCAATCGTTTTACGCCCGGAGCAGAGAATTTGCTTTGGGCATGGATAATGGCAATCTTCTCATCGAGGTTCATACGTGAGAGTGCGTCTTCCACGCGTTTCTCAATGGGCTGGGAATTGTCCAGATAGATGGGAATGTTGCCTGCGTCGTTGAGTGATGCTGCCACCGGGGCTGCACCATAGGCGGAAGTTCCTCCTGCTATTAACAGGACGGATGCCAGAATGTTTTTAAAGATACTGTTCATTATAGATAAAATTTAATATAAACCTGTTGGTTGAATTAATTCGATGATTTATTTAATATGAAAAAGTTGTACATGTTGTTGATTTTTAGTAACTTATTGGTACAAAATCTATTAGGTTACATAATCATTGTTATGCACAACTTTATTGCAAAGTTCCGAAAAATACTTGAGATCTGCAAGCAATGTGCTGGAAATCAAGTGAACGATAAGAGAAATGTCCCTCATTGTGGAATGGTACCCACTTTCTCTGATTTAGAGGTTGTAGCTATTCCATCACAGCAGAGACATTCGGTATTGACTCCAAGCCTGTAAAGGTGAGGAACATTGGTACGGACGATGGGGTAACACAAAAAGCGAGAACTTCCTCAGGCTCTATCGGTAACTGTGGTACGAGTTGCTTTAGGGGGAATAAAAACGGTATACGTAAATACATTTTCGGACAACATTGAGAAACACAATGTTGTCCGAAATGTTTTATTCTTGATTCAGATAACGGAAAGTACCGTTGACGATTGAAAATCCGTCTTTGTTGTATTGAAGTTGCACGACGGCAGTCTTGCGTGGCGACACTTCCTGTGAGCTTCGGTGTGTGTGGAAAACATATTGCCAATTTCCTGTTTCGTCCTTGAACAAATCGCCATGCCCCGTGCCGTTGGCACCAATGAGCCGGCGGCTAATGATGGGAGCATCCGGTTTGCAGAAAGGTCCCAATGGATTATCGGCGGTGGCAACTCCTACCGCATAATCGATGTTTCGGAAATCGTTGCACGAGTAGAACAGATAGTAGGTGCCGTCCAGTTTCACCACTGTGGGTCCTTCGCTTACACCATATTGTGCTCCGGGCGTGTTCTCCCAGCCGTTGGGCTCAACGTGTATGATTTCACGGGCTGTTTTCTCCTTGACGGCATCCAGACGCTTGTTGAGTTCGGCCACGTATATCCGGTTACCATCAATGAGCCTAACGTGGTATAGATAGGCCTTGCCGTTATCGTCGAAGAAAACGAAGGGGTCTATCTGCTTTGTCTTCGAGGGTAGCATGGCTTTCTTTTTTTGCTTAAAAGGTCCCATCGGACTGTCGGCCTGCGCGATGGCCATCTGCTCGTTTGCTGTGTAGGCCATGTAATATTTGCCCTGATGTTTGAAGACTTGCGGAGCCCAAAAGTCTTTGGTGCCGAAATTGTCGTCGCGATGGAGCGCGTAGCCTCCCGGTTTCCATGATTTCAAATCCTTCGACGTATAGACCAAAAAGCCGTCGTCGACCGATGTGCCGTAGAGATAATAGGTGCCGTCTTCGTGGAAAATGGTGGGGTCGGCGAGAGTGATGGTGTTGAACACCGGAGCCTGTGAGGCGGCCGACGGAGTGTTGTTGGCAATATGGGGCCACCCGTCAATCCATTCCACTTGGTCCATGAACACGAATCGGCCGGCATCGGGATCGCTCCGCTGAAAACCATGATAAGTTATCCAGTCGTTATCGTTGTCGTCGGTGATAATTTCGGAATTGTGTCCGGGACCGGCCACTTTGTCGTTGCCGTGCAGCAGCGTTTCGTAATGTCCGTCCATGACTTTTCGCCCCTGTTTGTCTACATAGGGACCAAACAGATTTTCCGACCGCCCGTACACCACGCTATAGGTGCTTTTGTTGCCTTCGCAGCACGAACCTGCCGATCCGAACAGATAATAGTAACCGCCGTGTTTATGGATATAGGTGCCCTCTATGTAGGTGTCGGCAATTTGTTTCTTTTCTGCGCCCTCCATGATGTGCAGGCCGTCTTCGGAAAGTTCGATGCCATAGATGCCGCGAAAACTTCCCCAAAACAGATAGTTGCGTCCGTTGTCATTGATGAAGAAGGCGTCGATGGAGTTTTGCACGCCAATGTCTTTGCTGACAAACAGTGCACCCCGGTCTGTGAAAGGACCTTCGGGGCGGTCTGCCGTGGCTACGCCAATGCCGCACGTCCACTCGCCGCCCCATTCCGACTTGGCATAGTAGAGCACATATTGGCCATTGATGAAGTTGATGTCCGGTGCCCATATGCTGCCCTTCGGGTTCCATTTTGGACGACTTTCGTCGGTGAAAGCCGTACCGACGAAGGTCCAGTCCACCATGTTGGGGGAACGATAGATAGGCAGATTGCGCGTATTTTCGGTGGCATAGAGATAGAAATTGCCATCCTGCCCTCTGATGATGGTCGGGTCGGGAGCGCTCTGATGGATAATGGGATTACGGAATACACCTCCGTTGCCGGCATTCATCTGCATGGGAAGCAATGAGAATGTGGAAAGGAGAATCGTGTAAAGAAGTTTACGGTGCATAGAAATAATATTTTATAGATTATGAAATGTTAAAGTGAACTTTATATAACATCACCTTTGCGTTAAGATGATTGGGTAGGCTATATCGGCTTTGATGCGATGGAAGAGCCTTTCGTCCATCTTGCGGGTTGCTGTTGATAAATCTCACGGCTTGTTTTGGGGGTGGGTGATGACTGGTTTTTAGTATATCTGCGCATGGGCTGTTGCCGATAGCAGGATTGCTGCTGTAATTGTGAATAGTTTTATATCCATAAGTAGGATTAAGTTGAGATATTATGCTTTAAGGTGCGACGATGAATTCAGTGGGGCTTTTTCCATAGAACTTTTTAAAGACTTTGGAGAAATAGTTGGGGTCTGAAAATCCGGAACGGTAGGCTGTCTCGGAAACTGTAAATCCTTTCATGAGCAATTCGGAGGCCAGCGCAAGTCTTTTGTGACGGATGTATTCTCCGATAGACATGTTCAGAAGGTTTTTCATCTTGGTGTGCAGCAGACTCCGACTGATAGCCATTGCTTGCGTGATGTCGGTCACGGCGAACTCGTTGTTATCGATGTTCTTGTCGATCAGTTGGTTGATTTGCAAGATAAACTTTTTGTCGATGTCATTGAGTGAGCTGGCTTCAATGTCTTCGGTCTTAGTGTTTTGAATTTCGGTCTGACGTGTCTTGACCAGTTGGATGATGTTATTAACTTGCAGATCGAGTACCTGTGGGTCAAAGGGTTTGGACACATAGGCTTCGGCTCCGCTCTTGTAGCCCACCACCACATCTTCCTGCTCGTTCTTTGCCGTCAGGAGAATGACGGGGATGTGTGATGTGGTGACGTCCGATTTGAGCTTGGAGCAGAAAGTGACTCCGTCCATGACGGGCATCATTACATCGCTGATGACGAGTTGGATGGATTCGTTTTGAGCAACTTCAATTCCTTCCTTTCCGTTGGTAGCGGTGTAAACGTTGTATTTTTGGGAAAAATAATTGGTAAGGAAAGTAAGCATATCGGCGTTGTCTTCGACAATTAAGATAGACATTTTGCTGTCTTCTTCCACAACAATATCTTTTGAAGCATTGTTGATGTCGGTCATCGAAGGTGAGAAATGATAGTCGGTCAGCGGTACAATGACTTTGTCGTCGGTGATGAGTGATTGCCGGTCGAAAGCCTTGGCGTCTACATTCAGTAATATCCGGAAGGTGGAGCCGTGCTGCAGTTCGCTCTTCAACTCTATGGTTCCCTTGTGTATGGTTACCAGTCGTTGGACGAGAGAAAGTCCGATGCCCCATCCCTTGTTATTGGTATTGTACCCTCGTTTGGTTTGATAGAACTTCTGAAAGATGTTTTTCTGTTCTTCCTGAGCAATACCTATGCCCGTGTCGGCCACTCTCACGTCGAGATAGGTGTAGTTGTCTTCTTGCCCTGTGATGATTGAAGCCTTGACTTTCACCTCTCCGTTTTCTGGAGTGAACTTGATGGCATTGGACAACAGGTTGTTCATGATGCGTTCAAGATAGGAGGGTGAAAACCATACGATTTCATCGTTGTTTTCACACTCTACGCTCAAGTTTAAATGTTTTTCGGCAGCACTTCTGCGGAACAGGTTTGTGAGAATTTGGATGAACTCTAAGGGGTTGCCTTGCTGAATGTAGAACGGAAAATTATCCGACTCGACCTTGTTGAACGTTACCAGTTCGTTGATAAGCTCCTCCATCTTATTGGTGTTTTTGAGAGCTGTCTCCAGATGACGTTGCTCCGTTTCGTCCAATTTATCCTTATGGATACTTTTAAGAGGTGCAATGATTAGGGAAAGCGGTGTTTTCAGTTCGTGGGACACGGTGGTGAAGAAGTCGATTTTGGCACGGTCCACCTCTTCTATCTTGTTCTTCTCCATCATGGCCATCTTGACCTTGTTCTTTTCGTTCAGTCTTATTTTATAGTAATGCTGAATATAGTAAACGATGATAGCGACGAGCAAGAGGTAGAACAGATAAGCCCAAGTAGAGCGATAGAAAGGTGGCGCAACGATAATTTTGATTGCTTTTTCAGGTCGGTTTTCCCAACCGGTATTTGAATTGTTGGCCCGTATTCGCAGTATGTAGGTGCCGGGTTCCATGTTGTAGCTCACAAAGGTATGCCCGTTGCCCATCTCTCGCCATTGATTGTCTATTCCGTCCACTTTGGTTTGGTAAATGATAGACTCAGTTTGTCCGGGAGAAATGACACCATAATCAATCATGATGGAATGTCCCTGACGATAGGAGAGTCTGATTTCGTGTGTGGCATCCAGTTCTTTCTTGAGTGGCGTGTTTGCTGATGCTGCGTTGATTTCCTCGCCGTTAATTTTCAAGGATTTGAGATGAACACTTAGATTTGTTTTCTTGGAAATCATGTCTTCAGAACGAAACATAATCAGTCCGTTCACCGTTCCAAAAAACATTCTGCCATCTTGTGTCAGCAGCGTTGAAGAGAAGTTAAACTGGTTGGTGGGCAAGCCATCGTCGGTGGTGTATCGGTTGATGGTCCGAGTCTTGGGAAAATATTGGAATAATCCTTGACTTGTGCTAATCCAAACATGGCCTTGTTTATCGGCATTGATGCCGCATATCGTGCTTCTGGATAAGGTTATGCCGTTCTCAATCTCAGAAAACTTTCCGGTTTTGGGATTGAGCACCTGCAATCCGTTGTTGTTGGTCCCCACCCACACCTTACCATCTTGGGCAGGATAAATGTATGTGATGTAGTTGTCCTTCAGCCCTTGTGCCTGTTGGGTGGCTTTCCAATGAATGATTTGATTTGTTTTGGTGTTGAGCTTATAAATTCCGTAGGCTACAGTACCTATCCAAAGATTGTCTGACTGATCGATGGCGAGCGCATAGATGAAAGCATGATTGAGCGAGGAGTGGTTTATCCTTCTGAATTTTTGGGCTTGCGGATCATACCAATGGAGACCTTGTGTGGTCCCCACCCAAAGTTTTCCGGAGCTTTGTCGGGCAAAATCAAAGATGGACACGGCAGACAGATTCATTGATAGTTCAAACCGTTTGGAACTTCCGGTTTTCAGATTATATCGGAACAGTCCGTTTCTGAAGGTCCCAATCCAGATGATGTCGGTGGAGTTGTCATAGAACAGACAATGCACGTTGGAGCCGAGTTGGGGAATGGAATTAAAGGGAGAGAATGTACCCTGCATGGGATTATAGATGTTCAGTCCGCCGTCTTCGGTTGCTATCCAGAGTTCATGAGGATTTCTTTCAATGATTTGCCGCACAACCTTCCCCTGTAGTTTGTTGGGACTGTAACTCGGTCCTTCCCATGAGAAGGGGCTGCTGTTCTTAATCATATCTACGCCACCAAAATAGGAGCCAATCCAAATGTTATGGTTGGAGTCTGACAGGATGGAATAAATAGCATTGTCGGACAACAGATTGATATTGCCAAATTGTTGTTTCAGCGTTTTGATACTTCCGTCCTGCCCAATAATGGTTACGCCTTGTTCGGTGCCCAACCATATATTGTGTTTGTGGTCTTCAGTAATCACTCTCACCGTTCCGTCCGAAAGCTGATAGGCCTCATACACTCGCGTATTGCCTGTTTTCACGTCTAATGCCATAACTCCCTTTCCGTTCCGTCCTATCCATAGCCTGCCGGCATGGTCGAAAGTCATGGGGATGATACCGTCAGAGCCGGTAATGAATTCCTTGTAGATACCGGTGTCTAACTTGGAGATTTGATTGAGTTTGGTGTTGTAGGCATAGATGCAGGAATTGGTAGCGACGTAGAGTTGGTCGTCCTTGTCTATGGCGAGTGAAAGAATGAAGCCTTCGCCTAACGAGGGAAGAGGCGTGAACTTCCTGGCTTTCTCATCGAAAACAGACAATTTCATACCACCACAGATAATTTTCCCATCGGATGTTTCGACGATCGACTCTATATAATATCCCGGCAGAATGAAGTTTTCAAAGTCGTCTGTAGCCGGTCTGTACAAGCTGACGCCCTTCGAATGGGCCACCCAGACTCTGTGTTTACGGTCGAGGAAAAGCGATTTCACAAAATTGTGGCTTAGCGAGGAGGGCTTGTCGGGTTCGTTGAAATAGCTTTTAATGGAATAGCCGTCGTAGCGGGCAAGTCCGTTGCGCGTTCCCAACCATATATTGCCTTGGTAGTCCTGTACCATTGCTTGTACCTGCTGATGCGGCAGTCCCTGCTGACTGGAAATGTGGAAGAACCTGTAATTGTTCGCCATTCCGGTACATAGAAATAGAAACGATAAAATGAAACTGTGGATTATTCTTGCCATAATGGGGTTGCAGATGTTGTAGGGCCATAGTGGAGTATGCGTTTCCGCATGACAATACTATGGGCGGATTTGATATGTAAGTGCAAAGTTATACTATTTTTGCCTTAATCGTGTCTCTTGGCTTTATAAATGCGGTCTTCTCACATATCTGTTATTCTATTTCCGGATTTGATGTACGTTCTTGACATTCCTGTTGCATAAGCCTTGGGCTATATATTACCTGATGACTCTATTCATATTTTCTACAGTTCCCTTTTTCACGAATGGTATGTATGGGCAAAGTAAAACGTATCAATATTGGCAGTTGTCATTATCATGAGGGCTGCCCAAAGCTATATCTGTGGAGTACAACTATTCAGCCTCCAAATGCTTATTTGCTGATTAGAAACAATATCTCCCCACACCTCTGTTCAAGCAAGGGATGCAGGGAGATAACTGTAACTATATATTAACTCTATAGATATTAATACCCCGGATTTTGTACCAAGTTGGGGTCTATCTGAATCTGGTCAATCGGAATAGCAAGCCAGTAACACTTGGGTGCTTCGATGGTGGAGCGATCAACGTAATTACCATCATTCATCTCGGTGAGACGGTAATAGTCTTTTGCTGTCCTTCCGGCAGTATTCCATGATTTTTCCTTAGGTCTCAAAACCTTCTCGAGTATCTTCCAACGGCGAATGTCGTGAAATCTTCTACCCTCCATGGCCAATTCGTTAGAGCGTTCGTCTCGAATCACTTGTCTCAGCTTGGCTATGTCTGTCGGTATGCCCCCGGCGTAGCTCCACGACTGTTGGAATGTGGGAAGTCCGCTACGCGTGCGCACCTTGTTGAGGTATTCCAAACTCTTGGCGCTCAACTTGTGGTTATATTCCATATCTGCTTCCACATAGTTCAGGTACAACTCGGCCAAGCGCAGGTAAGGGAAGACCCAGTTATTAAACGTGAACCGCTTATTTCTGGGATTGTAAGTATCTTTGACGGATACCCATTTTTGACAAAAATAGCCATTGTCGCTTTGATACTCGTTGCCCGTTATGCCATCTTCCTGTTGAGGTTCACCCCTGCGACACTTCAGCATAATCGTGCCATTGTTGACCTGAAACGGCCCACGGTCGAATCCGATAGAAGCATAGAATCTCGGCTCTCTAAACGCATGGTAGGCAGAGGTCTGCTCTTTGGGAAAGAAAGGAGACGGCACAATGTCAGTGGGTTTAAGGTTTTTTGTGTCTGGGTCGTCTTCCCAGGGCAAGCCCTTCAACGTAAAGTATCGGGTTACACAACTCCATGTGGGGAATACATATCCTCTAAAACCATCGCGGCTGTACTTATTATAGCCTACACGCGGTGCGAAATTCTTAATGCAATAGCTAATCTCTCCTTGATTGGCTATACCGAAGAGTATCTCGTCCCAGTTGTTAAAGCTACCCGTCTTTGGACCAACAAAGGCCTCGTGATAGTTTGTACCGCCCTTAAACCAGTCGGTTGTGCTACCGCCATACAACTTGTAACCATTAGCCTCGCATAGCTTGATAGCATCCTCGGCAGCATCCATGGCTTTCTTCCACTTCTCTCGGTCGTATGTCAAATTCATCAATGGCTTTCCATCCGGATTTTTGAAATTGGCATAAAACTCTGTGTTGCCATTGACCAATGGTGATGCAGCATATAAAAGCAAGCGTGCTTTGAAACCAAGTGCGGTGGCTGAGGTAGCTCTGTTTTTCTCGCCATTGGTTCGAATGGCAGGAAGCAACTTGGCAGCCTCATCGTATTTCTCGGCAATAAATTCCACGCACTCATCGTATGGCACGCGCATCTGATTGTTTTCAACATTCTGCGAGTACTCCTCTTTGGCTAAGAAAATTGGACCATAAAACTCCAACAAAATCTGATGGTAATAGCCTATGAGGAAGAGCGCCTCACCTTTCCATAGATTTATGTTCTCTTTGGTGATGTCCGGCACCTTGTCAAGGTTGTTCAACACGTTGTAGCACTTGCGAATGGCACCCCAAATGTCTTTTTTCTGTGCGTCTACTGGATAGTTGTCAGCCGTATTGCTCCACAGCGCAAAGTAGGTGCTGGAAGACTTTTCATCGCCGTTCATCAAGCTCTTATAGTGGAACCAGCGTGTCGTTCCGCGGTGTCCCACGACCATTTCGTCCGATCCCATCAAGCCGGGAAAACCCTTTTGCGGCTGCATGAAATCGGGTATCTCGCTATAACAGCCCACCACCATGCGCTCTGCTTGGGTTTGTGTCTTGTAAATATCGGCTTCGGTGGCGTTGCCGGTAGGCACCACGTCAAGGAAATCGCATGCCGACAGCGTTCCCGCCAAAATGGTGGCGAGCATTATTTTAATATATGATTTAGTTTTCATCGTTCTGTATTTTTTCAATTAATAATGAAACTGTACGCCAATCTTGAATGTTCGCTGCAATGGGTAGCTCAAACCGCTGCCACTTCCCATTTCCGGATCCCACGTCTTGAAGGGTGAGAAGGTGAGAAGGTTGGTTCCTGCCACATAAACTCGCATCCACTTGGTAGGCGTGAATCCCACTTCCATCGTTTTGAGTCGCAGGTAGCTGCCATCACGCAGGTAGAATGTACTGGGCACCACGTTGTTGTTCACAAATGATTGGGTTAGGCGTGGATAGGCCGCATTGGCGTTGTTGTTGGCCTCTGACCAGTGGTTGTCTACGATATATTGGGCTATACCCAGTCCGTCTCCATCCTTGTCTACAAAGGGGTGAATGTCTCTCATCATCAGGCTCACGCGCCCGGCTCCTTGGAACATCATAGACATATCCCACTTCTTGTAGGTGATGGTGGTTCCAAAACCATAGATTATTTCGGGCAATTCCGGATTGCCGATGGTTGTCTCATCGTTTTTGTCTATCTTGTTGTCTCCGTTGAGATCCTTATATTTGATGTCACCCACAGTGTATGCGCTTAGCTCTTGCTTGGGCGAGTTATCGATTTCCTCTTGTGAGGTAAACAATCCTTCGGCCACGAAACCGCGAATACTATTGATGGGATGTCCCAAATAAGAATAGTAGGCGGCCACGTTTTGTGGCTCATCCACATCGGTCATTTCGTTGTGGGCGTATGTCAGGCTACCGTTTGCTTTGACAGTAAAGTCTCGGTTAAACACCTTTGTATAGGCCAGGCTCATATCAAAGCCCTTGTTTTTAACTGCTCCGATGTTGGCCCAAGGTTTGTTTCTTCCGAATCCTGACATTGAAATTACGGATTTTCTCTGCATGAAGATACCTGTACGCGACTCGTTGAAATAGTCGAAGGTGATATCCAGACAGCCCATCAGGTTCATATCCACACCGATGTTGAGCTTTTTAGATTTTTCCCACGTAGCCAATGGGTTACCATAGGTAGTGATATTGGGCACTCTGATGTTATCGTAGTTGTTGCCTATCCACCAACCTCCTCTGGAAAACATGTTCACCGTGGTGATGTATGGGAAACGGTCTCGCAAGGCATCGTTACCCACAAGGCCATACGATCCACGTAACTTCAGGTTGTGAACATAGGCTTTGGCCGGTTTAAAGAAGGCTTCATTGGAGATGGTCCAACCTGCTGCGACAGCCGGGAAGAAACCAAACCGCTTGCCACTCATAAAGTTTTCCGATCCGTTGTAACCAAATGTGGCCTCCAGCAGATAGCGATGATCGTAATTATAAGCCAATCTACCGGCTAATCCCTGCTCTCTGTAAGGCAACAGATCGTATTCACCGCCGCCGTTTTTAACTTTCTTGGTTTCTTTCATGTGGTACACCAAGGTGGCATTCACATCGTGCTTGCCAAACAGTCTTTGGTAATCCACTTTTCCTTGCAATGACCATACTGTTGTGGTGGGGTCTCTGCCGGAGTTGGATTGCAGGTAAGGCTGACCGGGATCGCCAATGTTGGTACTGTCAAAAATGTATTGTCCGTTCTCGTCCACGGTGTAATCATCGGACACTTTGTAGTAAAACGGTACTGTCCAATGATCTAACCAGTTGAAGCTGTGATTATAGAACGAGGCCAATCCACTGACTTTCAGTCCGGGAGTGACAAAGTCTAAATCTTGGTCTATATTGAATGCTGTTGTCGAATACACATAGTTGCGGTCAGTATAACCGGAACTCAAGCGAGCGTATGGGTTAATTTGCAAACCGCCTACACCTTGGCGAGCATTCATACCATAGCGAACGAATGTGTCACCTTCCTGTGCGGGGAGCACGGGTGGGAAACTGACGGGTGACACGCGCATGGTGTAATAAAACAGGTCGTTGACCGGCTCTTTGGGTGCATGATAGTAGAACAGCTGCGTATTCATGTTCAAACCAATCTTTGTCGTACGTGTAAGGCGGGCCGTAACGTTGCTTTGGAATAGATATTTACGGCTTCGCATGTTCACGTCCAGCGCTTGTGTCTCTTTGGGCTGACGTATGATACCGTTCTCATAGAAGATGCCTGCATTGAGAAAATAGGTCAATATCTTGCTACCGCCCCTGATATTGAGATTCAGGTTCTGGTTCATGGTCATATTCTTGAACAACATATTATGCCAGTCGTTGTTCGGGAACAGGTATGGGTTGGCTCCCTCGCGCGTCTTGGCAATGCGCTCTTCGCTGTAATAAGGAGTATAAGGGTTGCCCACAGCCTTAGCCTCGTTGTAGGTAGCCTCATTGAACATTTGCATGTAAGTGGGGCCATCTGCCATGGACTGAACCATTGTGGGAGTTGAAAATGTGTTGTCCAGTCGAACTTTCACCTGCATCTTCTCGGACAACTCACCCTGCTTGGTGTTCACGATAATAACACCATTTGCACCACGCGAGCCATATAAAGAGGTGGCGGTGGCGTCCTTGAGCACAGAGAACGACTCGATAGACTCTGGCGGAATGTTGTTCAGCATCGTTGTGCTGATTTCTACTCCGTCAAGTATGATGAGCGGATTTCTGTTAGCTCCAAAGGTGGAGATGCCTCGAATGTAGAAGTCGGCATTGTCGTAACCGGGTTCACCACTTGTCTGTCGAGCGATGATACCGGGAACGTTACCGGCGAAAGATGTAGTCAAACTACTGGAGGTCATCTTCAAGTCGTCGGGGTTGACGGCTTGCACGGCTCCAACCAGCGACTCTTTCTTCTGCTTACCGAATCCTACTACTACCACCTCTTCCAGGTCCTTGTGAGCGGGATACAGCGAAATGGCAATAAACGTGCGGTTTTTGAGACTGATTTCTTTGTCCTGATAGCCGATGTAAGCTATGTCCAGAACATCATTGGGCTTGGCTTGTATTACAAAAGTACCCTCGCTATTTGTGATAGCTCCATCTGAGGTGCCACGCACACGAACGGTTGCGCCAATGATGGCTTCGCCATTCTCATCCCCAACAAATCCTCTGATTTCTCGTTTGTCGTTTTGTCCTGAGCTGCCGGCATTCTGTGTATGTGCTGTTCGCGGTAAGGCATCATTAGATGCCAAAGCAGATAGCGACATCAGATTTGTCCCTAATAGGAACAATGACGCCAAAAGCAACCTTGGTTTCAGACCTTGATTCCTTTTCATTTGTTATAAGTGTTTAGAAGGTTAAAAAATATTTATACTACAATTTGAAAGATGTTTCATTTATATATTTTGATGTTCTTTAGGTGAAGTAAATGTTTAAATCATTTATAATTAGGTAGTTTTTCTTAATCCGTCTTTGTTTGCAAGGCAAATCTTTGCGGTGGTTTTTATGTTTTTCTACACCGCAAGATTTGCATTTCTAATAGGTATCAGCGTTTTTTCAGCATGTCGGCAACTTCCTTCTTGGCCTGTTCACGGCTCTTGGAGAAGATTTTTTTGATGCGGTCCATGTCAAATTTCCGTTCCCGGTCGTAGGTGTAGATGCCGTTCTTTTCCAATTCAACGTCCACAATCTGCGTGTAGCAGAAGCCCGTGATTCCATCGATGCTGAGCACCACGTTCACCTGGTCTTCCAGACGTCGGTAATATTCCTCTATGCTCTGTGGGTCTTTGCCGTATCCCCAGAAACTTGATTCCGGTGCAACTTCTGCGGCATGCATCTTTTTCACCCAGCGTATGCCGCCAAATTCATCAATCATATACGGCTCTCCCTGCCATGCCCAACTCTTGTTTGCAAACTGCACATAGGGCTTACCTTCGTCGATGGGTTTCAGTAGGTTGTAGAGTTTCACGGGGTCTTGCTCGTAGGTGTGTTCGGTGTAGATGTCGTCAAAACCGGCGTGGTATCCGCCCGAAGTGGTTGCTACGGGACGCGTGCGGTCCAGGCGCTTGGTTGTGAAATAGAGGTCTCGTGAGAGTCTTTGGCGCTGACCGTCTACGTCGTCCTGCCACGTCTCGTTGAGCGGAGACCATACCACGAGGCTCGTAACGTTGTAGTCGCGCTCCACACACTCTGCCCATTCGTCAATCATGTTGCGTGCGGCAACGGGATTGGTCCAGTCCATGGCCCAGCTTGGCGATTCTCCCCATGTGAGGTAGCCCAGCTTGTCTGCCCAATAGAAATAGCGCTGCTCGAACACTTTTTGGTGCAGTCGGGCACCGTTGAACCCTGCATTCTTGGCAAGCACAATGTCGTTTTTCAGGGCTTCGTCTGTGGGAGCCGTCCATTGTCCGTCAGGATAATACCCTTGGTCGAGGACGAGGCGTTGGTAATAGGGCTTGTTGTTCAGGTAAAACCGGTTGCCGCGAAGCTCTGCCTTGCGCATACCGGCATAACTTTTCACCTTGTCAATCACCTTACCGTCTTCTTTGACGATATACTCTATGTCGTAGAGGAAAGGACGCTCAGGCGACCAAGTCTTCACATTCTTTATTTTTGCAACGAGAAATGCGTTGTCACTGGCTTTGCTGTTCAACGAGGCGACGGTTTTGTTGCCGTCTTTGACGTTCACCGTAAAGGTGGCATTGCCGTTGGTCTCGTAGAATTTCGGCTCAAACACAAACTGGCTGTTGTCGAGATCTGGGGTGATGCGACAGTTCTTCAAACCGTTCTTCGCAACCGACTCCAGCCAAACCGTAGCCCAAATTCCCGTTACACGGGTGTAGAAACATCCATGAGAGTTTAGACGGCTTGACTGTTTGCCAGCGGGCTGCATTTTGGAGCGGACGTCGTCGAGAACAGAAACCACTAAGTCGTTTTTCTGTCCTGCCTTGACATAGTTTGTAATGTCCACCTGAAAGGACGCTGCCCCACCGTAGTGTACGAAGGCCTCTTTACCATTTATATATATGGTCGACTTGAAGTCTACTCCTCCAAAATGCAAAATAATGTGGTTGCCCTTCCAACCGGCAGGGATATCCAGTGTTCTGTGATACCACATGGCATCGATGAAATCCGTATGGCCTATTCCTGACAAGGGACTTTCCGGACAGAACGGCACGTTGATACGGTCTCCAAAACCTTTGGAGTTGAAGAGTTTGTTTTCCATCCCGCTTTTTCCAAAATCGAATTGATAGGTCCATGCGTCACCGTTGAGGTTGATCCATTCCGTCCGCTCAAATTGTGGACGTGGGTATTCCGGTCTTGGTTGTATTGCAGCACTTAGGTTTAGTGAAAAGATAAGTGCCAAAGTTGACAGGTAGAATTTTGTTTTTTTCATAAATTCAGGCTTTCGGTTTATTAGTGTAGTGCAAAGTTAGAGCATTATTCAGGCTGGTAGGGGTAACATTGTGTTTTTATTCTGTAATATTGTTTAGAAATGAAAAAATATCCTAATAAACAGAGGGGTGGAGGAGGAAATGAGGTGGTAGCGCTTTCTTGTAAATTGAACAATAAATACGGCTCTGAAATGCCACTGCAGTGTTCTTGTTCCTTAAGGACAATTTTGAAAGGAACGTAAACCGAGCCTCGTCCGTATGGCAATTGTCACCAAAAGGAGGGTATTGATTCGCCGGAAAAGTTTACCCCAAACCCCTCCCGATCTCCCCGTAAGGCATTAAGAAAAGTCATATTTCCGCTCCACTGCAATGCTGTCCGATGTAAAAAATATTGCCCTATTTTCGGTGATGTTTCTCCGGACCATCCAGCGCAAAAAGGGCTATTTTTTTCTCCCTATAGTCATTTTATGATACGCGAAAACAGTCGCTTTTGAGGAATTTTTATTCCGTCAGATTGCGTCGAAGCCTTAACGGCGACATGGTTAAGCCTTATCCGTATCGCGAAACGAGCCTTCTCGTCTTGCCGTTAGGGCCTTCTCGCACTACCATTTGATACTCAATCGCGTACCGTCGAATTGAAGCTGTAAAGCCCGTTTTTAAAAATCTCTGATTATCAATAAGATACGAAACCTCTGAATTTTCGCGAATTTCGGATAAATGCCAAATAGTTTTTGAATACGAGCAGCATACGAGGCTGTTTGTAAATAAAAATGAAGTATCTTGCCCATCAAACCATTCATACCGGTCGAACCTATCAGACTGTGTCATACCGGTCCGTTCCATCTGATCCGTCCGACAGGTCCGACTGACAAAAAAAAAGACGGAAATCCTTTTTTGAGGACTTCCGTCTGTGCGCTCCAGGATGGGCTTGAACCAACGACCCCCTGATTAACAGTCAGGTGCTCTAACCAACTGAGCTACTGAAGCAGTTTTCTGATTGCGAGTGCAAAGATAAGTAGTTTGATGGAAACCTCCAAATATTTTCAAAGAAAAATTTGAAATTAGGTGAAAAAAGTTTGTGTGACATGATATTTTCCATATCTTTGCATAAATAATGTACATAAATCAAGAATAGAAAATGACTGTACGGCAAAATAATATGATGACGGGAAATCTTGGATATAGTGGTTGGAGGCTCTGTTTGAAGGGGTGCTTAGTGGCTTTGGGATGCATGTTGATAAGCACCGCAGCAACGGCTCAGGACGCTGATCATAATTTCAAGGTGGCAAAGAATCTGGATGTATTTAATACGATATACAAGAATCTGGACATGATGTACGTTGACACGCTGAATGCCGACGAGGTGGTGGGCAACGGTATCAACGCGATGTTGAGAAGTCTTGACCCTTATACCGAATATTATCCGGAGGATAAGAATAAGGACGTGAAGATGATGCTGCAGGGCAAGTATGCGGGCATCGGGGCCTTGATACGTTATAATTTTAAGCTTGGCAGGGTGTGCATCGATGAGCCTTATGAAAATATGCCGGCTGCGGAAGTAGGACTGAAAAAGGGGGATGTGGTCCTGACGATTGACGGGGAAGATATGACCGAGAAGGACAATGCTTACGTGAGCGACCATCTGCGTGGTGATGCGGGCACGACATTCGAACTGAAAATCCATCGTCCGTCCACCGGTAAGGATATGAAGTTCAAGGTAAAACGCAAGGCTATTCAGTTGCCGGCAGTACCTTATTATGGTATGCAGCCTAACGGCATGGGTTATATCAACCTCAACGGTTTTACGGAGGGATGCGGCAAAGACGTGCGCAATGCGGTGATTGAAATGAAGAAGGAGGGTATGAAAGGACTTGTTTTCGACCTTCGCAACAATGGTGGTGGATCGGAGATGGAAGCCGTGAATATCGTGAACTGCTTTATCCCGAAAGGAAAGTTAGTAGTTTCTAATCGGGGCAAGCTGAAACAGGTGAACCGAGATTACAAAACACAGGTGGAGCCGGTGGACACGGTGATACCCATTGTGGTGCTGGTCAATGGTAACTCGGCATCGTCCTCCGAGATTACGAGTGGTGCCTTGCAAGACTTCGACCGTGCGGTGGTGATGGGCACCAAGACATACGGCAAGGGATTGGTGCAGACCATGATAGACTTGCCCTATAACGGCCAGATGAAACTCACCACCAATAAATATTACATTCCTTCGGGACGATGCATCCAGAAACTCAATTATAAGCACGCCAACGGGGGCTCTACAGAGGAAACGGCTGACTCACTCATCCAAACTTTCTACACGGCCAATGGTCGTCCGGTGAAGGATGGGGGTGGCATAGAGCCTGATGTGGAGGTGAAAGCCGACTCGCTGCCCAACATAGCTTATTATCTCGCGGGTATGAGAGATTCTGCTGAAGTGCTGCAGAGCTTTGAGGTGGATTACATTGCCAAACATCCCACGATAGCGCCGCCGGCAGCGTTTGAGTTGAGTGATGCCGATTACGAGGCGTTCAAGCAATATGTGCTGGCGAGCAATTTCAAATATGATGCCATCAGCGAAAAATCGCTTGATGCTTTGGAGAAGGTGGCCAAGTTTGAAGGTTATTATGATGATGCCAAACCGGAATTTGAAGCATTGCGCAAGAAACTGAAACACAACCTGGCCAAAGATCTCGAATATAACAAGGAGAGCATCAAACAAATTCTCACCAGCGATATTGTGACAGCATACTATTATCAGCGTGGTGCCATACAGAACACACTGCGCACTGACAAGCAGGTGAAGGAGGCTTTCCGGTTGCTGCAGAATCCGGAGGAATATCATGCAAAGTTGAGGCCTGCTTCGCAACCGTAAAACCTGCATCACCTCCTTTTACTGCTAAACGAGCGAAGCCAATATCCTTGCATCGACACCCACGACTTTGAACGACATCCTTGCATGGGGAACTCTTGTTGTTTATCTTTCAGTATGTCCGTGTTTGTCCAATAGGAGTTTATAGAATCGACGGACAGTAATACGGGATTTCTATTTATAATCTCAACCAATTTAGCTTCAGATAATTAGCACTCAGTCCCGAATTCGACAACAGATCGAATTCGGGATTGTTGGTTTTTTGCCGGCTTGGTGCTTTCTGAAAGTTTGTTTTTGGGTTAATTAAGGTTAATGACACAAAGTTTTATAGTACTATGTTTTGCAAGGTACCTATGTTTTGCATACCTTTGCAACATCAACTTGAAAATTGATGATTATGAATGTAGACAATGTGAAATCGCAAATGCGCAAAGGGATGCTGGAATATTGTATTTTGCTGTTGCTCGAAAAGCAGTCGGCCTACACGTCGGACATCATTCAGCGGCTCAAGGAGGCCGAACTGCTGGTGGTGGAGGGAACGCTGTACCCGCTGCTTACCCGACTGAAAAACGATCGCTTGCTGAGTTACAAATGGCAGGAAAGTACGCAGGGGCCTCCTCGAAAATACTATATGCTCACCGACAAAGGGGCGGTCTTCCTTCGGGAATTGGACAAGGCGTGGAGTGAGATTGCTGCCACCGTAAACTATCTGAAACAACCTAATTAAAGTTCTATTCATTATCCAACAGGTTATTGAAACCACCTAATTAAAGTTCTATTCATTATTCAACAGGTCATTATATGAAAAAGAATATCACCATCAATATGTTAGGCAGGCTTTACGCCATCGATGAAGATGCCTACGAACTGTTGCAACAATATATCGATACGCTGCGCAGCTATTTTGCGCACAAGCCCGACGGAAAAGAGATTGCCGACGACATCGAAGCACGCATCGCCGAACTGTTTGACGATCTCAAGACACAAGGTGTTGAGGCCATCAACATCCAGCACGTGCAGGACATCATCACGCGCATCGGAGATCCCAAGGAGATGGACGTGGATGAGCCGCAAGACGAGGAGACGGCTGAGCAAAATGAGGAGCCGGCAGGGGAAAGGAGTACGGTCAACCGACTGAAGGAAGAGGTCGTGGCCTATTTTGATCGATTGAGAAAATCGGGCAAACGTCTTTACCGTGATCCCACAGATAAGAAGATAACCGGCTTGCTGGCCGGCTGTGCGCGTTACTTTGGTGGCGACCCCTTGTGGTGGCGACTGGCCTGCGTGTTTCTTGTGTTTATCTCTTTCAATACGTCATTGTCTTCCGGCAGGTTTTTCCACGTAACGCCGTTCACATGGACGTCGCTATGGCTGGTGCTGATCTACTTCATCATTTCAGTCATCACACCGGTGGCACAGAAACCCGAAGACCGCTTGAAGATGAAAGGTAAGGATGTGACGCCACAAAGCTTGGCGCAGGAAGTGACCGAAGAACACGTGCAGGCCGACGCTCCCCAACCTCACCGGAGTGGGGCGTTAGGATGCATAGCTGTCTTTTTCAAGATCGTCCTGCTGCTGATAAAAGGCTTTTTTATTCTTGTCTGCATCCTTGCCGGATTGGTTTTGGTAGCTATCTTGGCCACGCTCATCATGCTGCTGACCATGCCCGACCTGTTTGGCGACATTGAATTTGCGAAGCTGTATTCACACGCGGTAAGTCCGGCGTTGAGCGTGGTATGCGTTGTGGGTATGTTAGGTGTGCTTTTCATTCCTCTTTATTGCGGCATCCACTCCCTGCTGAGCAACACCAAGAAACTCTTGCCGATGGGCACTCCGCAACGCCTGATGTGGGCGGGACTGTGGACCGTGAGCCTCATTGCGGCCATTGTCAGCGGTATCGCCATTGGTGCAAGAATTTCCATTGCCGAGAAGAAACTGGATGAGATCAAACACGAGGCCTACATCAAGGCGAACACCCACAATGGCGTGTTTATCAACGAAACCGACTGGGATTTCCTGAATCGGGGCGGATGGTATCTGGTTGCTCCGTCAGACCGTGAAGACCACTACACCTCAAGTGGAGAATATTATACCGGCAACGGAGGGATGCGCTATCTGGACGGTTACTCCGAATGGGGACTGAGCTATCAGGTGGAACGTGAGAAAACCGATGTCGCGCCGGGCACATACACTTTGAGCGTGGCCGCTCGCACCAATGGCAAGGGTGCCTATGTGTATGCCATTGCCGACGGACGCAAATATACGGTGGAGATACCGGCCGAAGGCAACACGGGTGGTGGCATCTGGGCAGCGGCCAAACGACAGTTGGCCGTCGCAGACTCGCTCTCGTCAGACCCGGACGAGACCTATTACCGGAATATTGTTGAGGCCAATGAGGGCAAGGGATACGGATGGAACCGTGTAGAGATCAGGGATATACGTAGCACCAAAGGCTCTGTGCGCTACGGCATTTCCACAAAGTCGAAATTCACCGGCGCCACTTTTGCGGGGCAATGGGTGTCGGCCACCGACTTCAATTTGAAGTAGGCAACCTGCGAGTGGGGAAGGCGCTCTCTGCTCGCAGGCAGCGAAAGCATGAACATGAAACAATCGACTTGATAGGCTGTCAATTATTGGCATAGTCATGAAAATGATGTTACAAAAAGTTTTCAAAATGATGTCTGGAGACGAGTCTGTGTACTGTAGGATAACTCGATTGTATCGTTAGTCCTTCTGCATTGACTTTATGGGAAGTCATTGGGCATGTGCTGTTCAAAAGATTTTTTCTCGGTCTTGCAGGAAATTCAGGACAGTAAAAAGCAGGTATGTGAAGAAGAAATTGTGTGTAAAATATCTGACAAAGACCTTCGTATATTTCGCGTGTAGCAAAAACGAAACACTTTGGTTGGAAATACGCCCAAAATGAGAGTTTTTGATAACGTTCTGGCACACAGTTGTTTATGCATTTTTAACGGCAAATCGTCTGAAAAAGTTTTCCGATACGCTCCGCGTTTAGGCCCTTATGGCACTGTGATTGAGGCTTCCACGCCCTGCGACTGTGGCTCAATGGTGTTGCCGTTAGGTTGAGAACGCATTGCCATCAAGCCTTAATCGCAACTGGGACCCTTTTTGGACGTGATTCGAACTGTCCTAAACCGTATCTTGAAGCATCCGGAACTTCCGGAATGCAAGTTCTTGAAGCCTCTGATTTTGCGACTTTATTTTTACATCATGAACTTCCGTTGCCGGCAGTTTCCATTCGTACGGTCTGCAAAATAAAATCAATTCAGCATGAGATGGACAAAAGAGCAATGAAAATCCAAGTAGAGTCGAGTCTGCGGTTTCTAAAAGAAGATTAGTTCTTGGATTTGCAGAAACAACTGCGTTTTGAATGATTTGTCGCTTCAAAAACATGCGCATTTGCTTGCATGGATACATTTTTTTTTGTAACTTTGCATCGTTCAGTGGAATGAGGGGCTCCGAGAGAGTTCCTCATTTTTTTATAACAACATGATATGATAGACAAAAACGTCGTAAAAAACTTGGTAGATGAATGGTTGGTCGGCAAGGATTATTTTCTTGTTGACGTCATGGTGAGTGCTGATGACAAGATTACTGTTGAAATCGATCATGCCGATGGTGTTTACATCAACGACTGTGTGGAACTCAGCAGATTTATCGAAGACCATCTCGACCGCGATCAGGAAGACTACGAGTTGGAAGTGGGCTCGGCCGGACTGGGGCAGCCTTTCAAAGTGGCACAGCAATATCAGAATCACATCGGGGAGCCGGTGGAAGTGCTGGGCAGCGATGGCAAGAAGGTGAGAGGCGTGCTGAAAAGTGTCGACGGACGCGACTTTGTAGTATCGGCGAACGAAAAAGTAAAAGTGGAAGGTAAGAAACGCCCTGTGATGATGGACGTAGACCATCCGTACAACATGGATAATGTAAAATATACTAAATACTTAATAAGTTTCAAATAAGCTATGGCAGCAAGAAAAAAAGAAGACGAGCAGGTGAGTATGATAGATACTTTCCGCGAGTTTAAGACAGATAAGGATATCGACCGCACCACGCTTGTAAGTGTACTTGAGGAGAGTTTCCGCAATGTGCTTGCAAAGAGATACGGTAGCGACGAGAACTTCGACGTGATCGTCAATCCTGACAAAGGCGACTTCGAAATTTATCGCAACCGTGTGGTTGTGGAAGACGGCGAAGTGGAAGACGACAACAAACAAATCAGTCTGACCGAAGCCCGGAAGATAGAGCCCGACTATGAGGTGGGCGAAGATGTGTCGGAGCCGGTAGACTTTGCCAAGTTCGGTCGTCGTGCCATACTTACCTTGCGCCAGACGCTGGCCAGTAAAATACTGGAATTGGAACACGATGCGCTCTACAATAAATACAAGGATCGTGTGGGACAGCTGATATCCGGTGAGGTTTATCAGGTTTGGAAGCGAGAAGTGTTGTTGGTAGACGACGAAAACAATGAGCTTATCCTGCCGCGATCGGAACAAATTCCAAGAGACATATACCGTAAGGGTGAAACCATTCGTGCGGTGATAGACCGCGTGGACAATGAGAACAACAACCCGAAGATTATTCTGTCGCGCACGAGTCCGGTCTTTATGGAACGTCTGTTGGAACAGGAGGTGCCTGAGATTGCTGACGGCTTGATTGCCATTAAGAAAATTGCCCGTATGCCGGGTGAACGTGCCAAGATTGCTGTAGAGAGCTTTGATGACCGCATCGACCCGGTAGGAGCCTGTGTGGGTGTGCGCGGCAGCCGTGTGCATGGCATCGTGCGGGAGCTGTGCAATGAGAATATTGACGTCATCAACTGGACGGCTAACACCAAGCTGTTTATCCAACGCGCACTCAGTCCTGCCCGGATAACGAGCATCAATCTCGACGAGGAGAACAGAAAGGCTGACGTTTATCTGCAGCCGGAGGAGGTGAGTCTTGCCATCGGGCGTGGCGGACTGAATATCAAATTGGCGTCTATGCTTACCGAATACACCATCGATGTTTACCGTGTGGTGAGTGAGCAGGAAATGAGTGAGCAGGAGGACGACGTTTATTTGGATCAGTTCGACGACGAAATCGATCAGTGGATTATCGATGCCATCAAGGCTATCGGACTGGATACGGCCAAGAGTGTACTGAACGCACCCCGTGAGATGTTGGTAGAGAAAGCCGACCTTGAGGAGGAAACCGTAGACCATGTGTTGGACGTGCTCCGCAGAGAGTTTGAGAACTAAACCGTTACGAACGGTTGGAAGGGAATATTAACATAATCCCCATAGAGATATGTAAAAGAGTATAACGTAAAAAGGTAGAACGTTAATAAAACAACATAGAGATATAAATAAGATAAGGTGAAGGAGCAAAGGTTTTACCTTTTTACCTTTCAGCTTGTTTGCCACCAAAGTAGAATATATGAGCATTAGATTAAACAAAGCGTTACGTGAGTTGAATATAGGACTTCAAACGGCAGTTGAATTCCTTGAAAAGAAGAGTGAGCTTGGCGAAGTGAAGGCGGAACCTACCTTCAAGCTCAACGACAAGCAGTATGAAGCCTTGGTAGAAGAGTTTCAGCAAGATGCTGCCGTTCGCAACGAAGCCGAGAAGCTCTTCAAGAAACCTAAGGAAAAGAAGCGCACGGCTACACCGAAGAAAGAGAGCCATCGTGCCGAAAGCTTGTTGGAGTCGAGCCGTCGCCAACAGTATAAACCGTTGGGCAAGATCGACTTGGACGATGTCGATCGTAAACCGACGGAGAATACGTCTGATGCTCCCAAGCCCACAAGCGATTCTGAGGTAAAGGCTGCTGCCGTTGGCCCGAAACCTGAGCGCAAGGAAGAAACAATGACCGAAAAGTCTGATACAACGAAAAAGACTGTAGAAAACACACCGGAGAAGCCAACTGAAAGTCAGTCGGCGGCTGAGGCAGAACAGGCTGAAGCTCCTGAGAAAAAGGTGAAAGCCGAGGCTGAGAAGGCTGTAGAAACATCCAAGCCGGCAGCTGACGCTTCTGAAAAGAAAGAGGCAACATCTGAAAAGGTGGAAACTGCACCTGAAAAGACAGAGCCGGTAAATGAAGCTGAGGAGGAGAGCATGGAAGATGACAAGGACGATGAGCCTGAATTGTTCCAGCTGAAGAGCGAGAAACGAATTCTGAAAGGTCCGAAGGTAAACGTGCTGGGCAAGATAGACCTCGATGCCATTAACCAGAGCACGCGCCCAAGAAAGAAAACCAAGGAGGAACGCCGCAAAGAGCGTGAGGACAAGGCCAAGCAGCGTAGCGGACGCAGAAAGCGTGAACGTATCAACAAGGACCGTGTGGACATCAATGCTGCTGCTAACCAACAGCAGAACGGTAAGAATGCTGCCGGCGGACGAGGAAAAAACAATCGTAATAACAACAAAAACCGTAGACGCAGTCAAAGACCGAAGGAGGTCAGCGAGGAGGATATAGCACGCCAGGTAAAGGAGACGCTTGCACGCTTGACGAGCAAGCAGAGCCAGACTAAGAAGGGTGCAAAATATCGTAGGGAGAAACGTGATGCCGCCCAGGAGCGTATGAGCGCGGAGGCCAGAGCAGAACGTAAGGAAAACAAGATACTGAAGATTACCGAGTTCGTGACGGTGTCGGAATTGGCAACGATGATGGACGTAGGTGTTAATGAGGTGATTTCTACGCTGATGAACATTGGCGTCATGGCTTCAATCAACCAGCGTCTGGATGCGGAAACCATCAACCTTGTAGCCGACGAGTTTGGTTTCGAGACCGAATACGTGAGTGCGGAAGTTCAGGAAGCCGTAAAGGTGGAGGCAGACGATGAGAGCGATCTCGTGCCGCGTGCACCTATCGTGACGGTGATGGGTCACGTGGATCATGGTAAGACATCTTTGCTCGACCATATCCGAAACACCAATATGATTGCCGGTGAGGCCGGTGGTATTACACAGCACATCGGTGCCTACAACGTGACGTTAGGCAGTGGACGCCGTATCACCTTGCTCGATACTCCGGGACACGAGGCCTTCACGGCCATGCGTGCTCGTGGTGCTCAGGTAACCGATATAGCGATTATTATCATTGCAGCCGACGACTCTGTGATGCCCACCACGAGAGAGGCCATTGCCCATGCACAGGCAGCCGGTGTACCAATGGTGTTTGCCATCAACAAGATAGATAAGCCGGGTGCTAACCCCGATAAGATTCGTGAGGACCTCTCACAAATGAATCTGTTGGTGGAAGAATGGGGTGGAAAGTATCAGTGTCAGGAAATCAGTGCCAAGAAGGGCATTGGCGTAGATGCCTTGCTTGAGAAGGTGCTGCTCGAAGCTGATATGCTCGATTTGAAGGCCAATCCCAACCGCATGGCTACGGGTAACGTCATTGAAAGCTCTCTGGATAAAGGGCGTGGATATATCAGTACGGTATTGGTGAGCAACGGTACGCTCAAGGTGGGCGACTTCATAATTGCCGGTACCAGTTGGGGCCGCATCAAGGCCATGTTTAACGAGCGCAACCAGCGCATTGAATCTGCCGGTCCGGCAGAACCGTGTATTGTTCTCGGTCTGAACGGAGCACCGACGGCCGGTGACGAATTCCATGTATTGGAAACCGAGCAGGAAGTTCGCGACATTGCCAATAAGCGTGAGCAGCTTCAACGTGAGCAGAGCCTGCGTACGCAGACACGTCTGACGCTGAGCGATATATCCCATCGTATAGCACGTGGCGAGTTCCACGAGATGAATATCATTGTCAAGGGTGATACCGACGGATCTATTGAGGCTTTGAGTGATTCGTTCATCAAGCTGTCTACCGAAAAGGTACAGGTGAATGTCATCTTCAAGTCGGTGGGGCAGATCTCCGAGAGCGATGTAACACTGGCTGATGCTTCTGATGCCATCATCGTAGGTTTCCAGGTACGTCCGTCGGCAGCGGCCCGAAGATTAGCCGATTCTGATGGCGTGGAAATCAACACTTATTCGGTAATCTATGATGCCATCGACGATGTGAAGGCGGCTATGGTAGGTATGCTCGACAAGGTGAAGAAGGAGATTATCACTGCTCAGGTAGAGGTAAAGGAGGTCTACAAGATTTCCAACGTGGGTGCTGTTGCCGGTTGTATGGTTACCGAGGGAAAGGTACACAACAAGGACAAGGCTCGTATTGTACGCAATGGTATTGTGGTACATTCGGCACCTATTGCAGCTTTGAAGCGTTACAAAGATGACGTGAAAGAGGTAACAACCGGATTGGAATGTGGAATTTCGCTTGTAAACTATAACAATATAGAGGTGGGCGATATTCTCGAGACCTACACTGAAATTGAAGTTGAGCAGAAACTTTGATAGAAAACAGACAGATAGGACAGGGAGCCGAAGGGAGTTCAGGGTTTTCGTAAACCGTTATGAAGACTTGAGTGTTTCTCGGCTCTCGGTGGTCTGACCATATATGCGTAGTGACATTCCTATCTGGGATGTCACTATTTTGATAATAATTGTCATTGTTTAATGATATGGCATAATCCTTGTTGGATTATGAACAGATATGAAAACAGAACAGAACGTACAGGAAAAAAATAAATTTGTTAAGCAGATAGCGGAACAGAAATATGAGTTCGGTTTTACAACAGACGTGGAGACGGAGATTATTCCGATAGGCCTCGATGAGGATGTGGTTAGGCTCATCTCCCGTAAGAAGCAGGAACCGGAGTGGCTTTTGGAGTTCCGTTTGGAGGCTTTCCGCTATTGGAAGACCATGAAGGTGCCCACATGGGGACACCTCCATCTGCCGGAGATAGATTTTCAGGGTATTTCTTATTACGCCGATCCTATGGCTAAGAAGCCGGGCAATAAGGAAATCGATCCTGAGTTGCAAAAGACTTTCGATAAGTTGGGCATTCCATTGGAGGAGCGCTTGGCATTGAGCGGTACGGCCGTAGATGCTGTGATGGACTCCGTATCGGTGAAAACTACTTTCAAAAAGCAGTTGGCCGAGAAGGGAGTCATATTCTGCTCGATCAGCGAAGCAGTGCGCAAGTATCCCGATTTGGTGCGACAGTATCTCGGAAGTGTGGTGCCCATTCGTGACAACTTCACTTCAGCGCTCAATTCTGCGGTGTTCAGCGACGGTAGCTTTGTGTATATTCCCAAAGGCGTCCGATGTCCGATGGAACTTAGCAGCTACTTCCGCATCAACGCAAGGAATACGGGCCAGTTTGAGCGCACACTGATAGTGGCCGACGATGACTCGTATGTGTCCTATCTTGAAGGTTGTACAGCTCCGATGCGTGATGAGAATCAGCTGCATGCCGCCATTGTGGAAATCGTGGTGATGAACAATGCAGAGGTGAAATACTCTACCGTTCAGAACTGGTATCCGGGCGACGAAAACGGCAGAGGGGGCATTCTGAATCTTGTGACTAAGCGTGGCGATTGTCGCGGCGTGAACTCCAAACTGTCGTGGACGCAGGTAGAGACCGGATCGGCCATCACGTGGAAATATCCCAGTTGTATTCTTCGGGGAGACAATTCCCAAGCCGAATTTTACAGCGTTGCAGTGACCAACAACCATCAGGAGGCCGACACGGGTACAAAGATGATACATATGGGCAAGAACACCAAGTCTACCATCATCTCGAAAGGAATTTCAGCCGGCAAAAGCCAAAACTCATATCGTGGTTTGGTCAGGGTGACAGCAAATGCCGAGAATGCCCGAAACTACAGCAGTTGCGACTCGTTGCTGCTTGGCTCTAACTGTGGAGCGCACACATTTCCCTACTTGGACATCCATAACCAGACGGCCATCGTGGAGCATGAGGCAACTACCTCAAAGATTTCTGAAGACCAGTTGTTCTATTGCAACCAGCGGGGCATCGATATGGAAGACGCTATAGGGCTCATCGTCAATGGCTATGCCAAAGAGGTACTCAATAAACTCCCGATGGAATTTGCGGTCGAAGCGCAGAAGCTGTTAAGCGTTTCATTGGAAGGATCTGTAGGTTAAGTTTTATATAAAATGTATCAAATCATGAAACGGTACTGTTTTATTTTACTGTTGTTGTCCTTTGTTCTCGTTTCAAGGGCAGCCGTTTGGGAGATAAAACCTTGGCAAGCCTATTTAATCGAACAGAGGATCAAGACCGACACACTGAAAGATCAGGTTTCGATAATGCTTCCTCAAAGGTTGGGAAAAAAGAATTTGGCTAAACCTAATTTCAACATTCCCCACTATTATCCATTGCCACAGAAGACGATGTTCGAACGTTGGGACGAGCAGGAAAGAAACGCACGGATAGCACGAGGTGACTATCATACCGGTGATTTTGTAGTAGATATGTTATGTGATATTCTCAATATATTTAGTTCTAAATAAATAATAATACGATGTTAGAAGTTAAAAACCTGCACGCTACCATTGCAGGAAAAGAAATATTAAAAGGCATTAACTTCTCTATTAAAGACGGAGAGATACATGCTATCATGGGCCCCAATGGGTCTGGAAAATCCACTTTGAGTGCTGTTTTGACCGGCAATCCACTTTACACGGTCACTGAGGGATCGGCAATATTTAATGGTAAGAACTTGCTGGAGATGGCGCCGGAAGACCGGGCCTGCGAGGGATTATTTCTTTCTTTCCAATATCCCGTGGAGATTCCCGGCGTGTCGATGACCAATTTCATGCGGGCGGCTGTCAATGCACGTCGCAAATACAACGGACAGGAGCCCATGAACGTGTCCGAGTTCATGCAGTTGATGAAGGAAAAGCGTGAAATAGTAGGTCTCAGTGCTAAACTTTCGCGACGCTCTGTCAATGAAGGCTTCTCCGGAGGAGAGAAGAAACGCAATGAGATTTTCCAGATGGCGATGCTCGATCCGAAGCTCAGCATACTCGATGAAACCGACTCCGGCCTCGACGTGGACGCCATGCGAGTTGTGGCAGATGGCGTGAACAAGCTCTTCAATCCGCAGAAATCCATTATCGTCATCACCCACTACGAACGCTTGTTGGATATGATTAAACCGGACGTTATCCATGTTTTGTATAATGGGCGCATTGTGAAGACCGAGGGTCCGGAGCTTGCTAAGGAAATAGAAAAGCGCGGTTACGACTGGATTAAGGAAGAAGCCGATGCCGCTTTTGAGAATAAATAGCAGTGAAGTTGGCAAGGCGGGAACTTGAGAAGTTGGGAAAACGACTTATCACAGACAAGCGACGCG
Organism: Bacteroidales bacterium KA00344; assembly: GCA_001552765.1. GTDB lineage: Bacteria > Bacteroidota > Bacteroidia > Bacteroidales > Bacteroidaceae > Prevotella. Next base: position 4,758 of record KQ959373.1, on the reverse strand, counting down.
ATGATAATCTAACTTCACCACTACTAAGATTTAAAACTTCAAACGTTTAAAAAGTTTGTTTCATGAACAGTGAAAAGCAATATATCGACCTTTACGAGCAAACCCGACAGATGATTTTCGATTATTCGGCCGCACCGCTGAACGCTGTGCGTGACCATGCTTTCGAAGTCTTCAAGGCTAAGGGATTTCCCAATAAGAAGGTCGAGGAATATAAATACACCGATATGCAGAAGCTATTTGAGCCTGATTATGGCTTAAATTTCAAGCGTATCGAATTTCCAATCAATCCATACCAATCGTTCCGTTGTGATGTTCCCAACCTGAGCACGTCGCTCTATTTTGTTGTCAACGACCAGTTCTACAGCAAAGTTCAGCCTAAGGCGACGCTACCTGAGGGCGTCATTGTGGGCAGCTTGAAAGATCAGGCAGAGCGTAACCCGGAACTCATTACCAAATATTATGCTAAGATAGCGAAGACCGACGGCGACGCACTGACCGCTCTCAACACCATGCTGGCGCAAGACGGGTTGTTTGTTTATGTGCCGCGCAATGTCAAGATAAACCGTGCCATACAGGTAGTGAACATTCTTCGTTCAGATGTCGATCTCATGGTCAATCGCCGTGTACTCATCATAATGGAAGAGGGGGCTGAGGCTAAGTTCTTGTTCTGTGACGACTCGGCCGACGACCGAAACTTCCTCGGCACGCAGGTCATTGAGGCATACGTTGGCGAGAATGCCTCACTGGACCTTTACTGTCTTGAGGCTACACACCATAAGAATGTGCGCATTTCCAATGTCTACATTGAGCAGCAAGCCAACAGTCGTGTAAATCATAATGTCATTACGCTCCACAACGGCGTCACGCGCAACCATCTCGAACTCGTGTTTAGGGGTGAAGGATCTGAATGTTGGTGCAACGGCTGTGTCATTGCAGACGGCAATCAGCACGTGGACAACAATACGTTGATAGACCATCAGGTAGGACATTGCAGTTCAAACCAGCTCTACAAATACGTACTCGATGGTAAGGCGGTCGGCGCCTTTGCCGGATTGATCCATGTTCGCAAAGACAGTCAGAAGACGGATTCGCAAATGACCAACCAGAACCTCTGCACCACGAAGACGGCGCGTATGTTTACACAGCCCATGCTTGAGATCTATGCCGACGATGTGAAGTGCGCTCACGGGTCCACCGTAGGCCAACTCAACGATGCGGCCATGTTCTATATGCAGCAGCGTGGCATCGACAAGTGTGAGGCGAGGCTGCTTCTCGAATTTGCTTTTGTGGGTGAGGTCATCGACCAAATTAAACTTGATCCTCTCCGCAACCGCCTCCACCACTTGGTAGAAAAGCGCTTCCGTGGTGAACTGAATAAATGCGAAGGGTGTTGTAATTCACAATTCACAATTCATAATTCATAATTGGCTTCGCGGTGGTTGTAATTCAAAATTCATAATTAGGCTCCGCATAGCCTAATTATGAGTGATAAGTGAAAAATGAAGAATTAAGAACTAAGAGTGAAGAATTAATCACCGCGCAGCCAAATTATGAATTGTGATTTTTGAATTGCTAACCGCCAAATTATGAATTATGAATTGTGCATTGTGAATTATCAAACCCCGCGCAGCCCAATTATGAATTATGCATTATGAATTGTGAATTGCCATCGCGCAGGCTAATTATGAATTATGAATTTTGAATTATGAATTATCAACGCTCTTCTTTCCCCATACTTTCCCGCACCGTTTACGGCAAACCATTGGTCTATCTTGACAATGCGGCTACCACGCAGAAGCCGCTCGTGGTACTCGATGCCATGCGCGAGGAATATCTCAATGTTAATGCCAATGTGCATCGCGGAGTGCACTGGATGAGTCAGCAGGCCACCGAACTGCATGAGCAGGCACGCGAAACCGTGCGTCGGTTTCTCAATGCCGGCACCACAGACGAGATTGTTTTCACACGCGGCACCACCGAGGGTATCAACCTTGTGGCAAGCAGTTTCTGTGAGGCATTCATGCACGAAGGCGACGAAATCATCCTCTCCACGATGGAGCACCATTCCAATATTGTTCCCTGGCAGTTGCAGGCACAGAAGAAAGGACTGGTCATCAAGGTCATTCCGATGACCGACGACGGCACGCTCGATATGGAAGCATACACCAACCTGTTCACCGAGCGCACCCGCATTGTGAGTGTTGCCCATGTGAGCAATGTGTTGGGTACTGTGAATCCCGTTTCCGACATGATTCGCATTGCCCACGAACACAATGTCCCCGTGCTTATCGATGGAGCACAGAGTGCCCCCCATTTCAAGGTAGATGTACAAGCCCTTGATTGCGATTTTTTCGTCTTCAGCGGACATAAGGTCTACGGACCAACCGGCATCGGCGTGCTCTATGGCAAGGAAGACTGGCTCGACAAACTGCCTCCCTATCAGGGTGGAGGAGAGATGATTGCCAATGTGAGCTTCGAGAAGACCACTTTCGAGCGTCCTCCCTTGAAGTTCGAGGCCGGAACACCCGACTATATTGCCACGCACGGCCTTGCCAAAGCACTCGACTATGTCACCGATTTAGGGTTGGACAATATCGCACGCCATGAAAAAGAATTGACCGGATATGCCCTGAATAAACTCAGAAATATAGAGCATATCAAGATTTATGGGCATCAGGACTCCGCGTCTTCAGATGAGGTGGGCGAAGCTGTCATCAGTTTCAATGTCGGCAATATCCACCACATGGATATTGGTACATTGCTCGACCGTCTCGGCATCGCCGTGCGTACCGGCCATCACTGCGCCCAGCCCTTGATGGATCGTCTGGGCGTACTGGGTACTGTCCGTGCCTCATTTGCGCTATACAACACAAAGGAAGAAGTCGATGCATTTGTAGCTGGATTGGAGAGAGTCGTAAAGATGTTTTAATTCAAAATTCAAAATTCATAATTCATAATTCACAATTAGCTGCGCGGTGATTAATTCTTCCCTTACTATATATTCTTCCCTCTTAGTTCTTCATTCTTCCCTCCATTCCTATGCTCTTGAACTCCTATAATCCACATATTATCGAAGCCGGATGCGACGAGGCCGGGCGCGGATGTCTGGCCGGCAGCGTGTTTGCCGCCGCCGTCATCCTGCCGAAAGATTACGACAATCCGGACTTTAACGACTCCAAACAACTGTCGAAGAAGAAACGCTATGCGCTTCGAGAGCAAATCATCAGGGACGCTGTGGCATGGGCGGTGGGCATCGTGACGCCCGAAGAGATCGATCAAATCAATATCCTTCACGCCAGTTTCCTGGCCATGCATCGTGCCATCGACCAACTCACCACGCGTCCCGAAGCACTCATCATCGACGGCAATCGCTTCGACCCCTACAAACCGGTGCGCGAAGTGGCTTTCGCAGGCAGGGAAAAACGGGTGCCGGTTGCTCCCGGAGACCCTGCCATTTTGCCCTACCACTGCATTGTCAAGGGAGACGGCAAATACCAGAACATTGCTGCTGCCAGCATCTTGGCCAAGACTTTTCGCGATGACTACATGGACGAACTGCATCAGCAATACCCCATGTACGACTGGAATAACAACAAAGGATATCCCACCCGCAAACACCGTGAAGCCATCACCCGTTATGGCATCACTCCATTCCATCGCAAAAGCTATAATCTTTTGGGCTGCCGCCAGTTAGAACTCAATTTCGATGAAAAATAATTCCGCACGCTTTGAACGTTGGTTTGCACTGATACTGACCATGATAGATGGTCGCGGACACACGGCTAAGGAACTGGCTGAAGTGCTCGGCACCACGCTGCGCAACCTCTATTATGTGTTGGGGCGGTTGCGCGGTATGGGTTTCAACGTGGTGCACGAGGGCACACTTTACCATATCGACATCCGTTCGCCCTTTCTCAGACGTATTGCAGAGGCCATCGACTTCACAGAAGATGAGGTGGTATTCTTGCATAGTAGGCTATTGGAAGACGCTTCCACCAGTCCGATGGCCGGAAGCATCAAACGCAAGTTGGAACGTTTTTACAACCTCACATCCTATGCCGACGTGCATTTTCAACAGCGACTGTACGAAAACACCAGTTTGTTGGAACAGGCCATGAGCAGCAGGCGAGTGGTGATTCTCCATGACTATTCATCGCCCCACAGCCACAGCATGAACGACAGGGTGGTTGAACCTTTCCTGTTTCTCGGCGACAAAGTGGATGTTCGTGCCTACGAACTCAAGTCCAGACAGAACAAAACCTTCAAGATTGCACGCATAGGGCGAGTCGAAATAGTGGACACCCCTTGGTTTAATGAGGATAAACATCGTGAGATGTTCACCGATATGTTTATGTTCAGTGGCGAACAGAAGCTCCACATCAAGTTGAGACTCAGTCTCTTGGCACACCATCTCATGATCGAGGAGTATCCCCATTCCGGCAAATTGATGACCCGCGAAGACGACAATCACTGGATTTTTGAGGGCGACGTGGTGAATTATGTGGGCATTTCCCGTTTCATTCTCGGACTTTTCGACGAAATAGAAATCCTTGAAAATGCCGAATTGCGACATTTCCTACGTGCCAAGATCGAACGCATGAAGCTACGCAGAAGGGCTTCTGATATGTAAAATCATATTACTGTTTTTCGGCATTTATTTTCGAAGCAATGAGCGCAAAAAGGGCTATGTTTTTCCCCTCATTACCAAAGTTTGCATCATAAAAATAACTATTGCTGTCCGGTAAAACTCAAAAGAGC
>KQ959372.1 GCA_001552765.1 Bacteroidales bacterium KA00344 | reverse complement strand
GAGATGTTGGTAGCCGTCAAAACGCTTCACATAAGCCTCGCTTCCCTTCGTTTCGTGGCTTATTTGGAGAAATTTCTCCTTGTCGAGTAACTTTAATACTTTACTATATACCGGCTGTCCGAAAAAAAAATGTGTACTTTTGCCCATGTTATCTGAGTTTGGAAACAAAAGCAAAGATAACAAAAAGGGCTGATACCTCGTGAGAAGTGTCAGCCCTAAATTTGTATCTTACCCAAAAGTTTAGCGGACAGTAATATATTAGAATAATCACTTCGGCAAGTCAAACTCTTTTGTCAGCTCCTGCATCTGCTCATCACTCATTCCATCGGGCTCGAACCCCATGGCTCTGGCCGCAATGTAGATCCGGGCACTCTTGGAAAGCACGTCGATCTGGTCGAATGCAGCTACCACGTCTTTATCCATGGCAAAAACTCCGTGCTTTTCCCACATCACCACATCATACTCCTCGAGTTCTTCAAGAGTACCGCGAGCCATGGCATTACTACCCGGTACATTGTAGGGCACAATGCCAAGCCCCAGTGGACAAAAAGCCTTGGTTTCAGGTATCATGCTCCAGAGCAATTTGGTCAGCACGTCTTTCCTGAGGAATTTCTCATTATGAGTCATCGCAATTAGTTCGATGGGGTGCGTGTGGACAGTAGCCTTATAGCCCGTCCCCTTTTCGATCTGTCGGTTGTGGATAGCCAAATGAGAGGGTAGCTCCGATGTGGGCTGTACAGGATTGTCGGCAATGATAACATAGCTTGCACAATCATCGAGGATGCGAATAATAGAACCATTGTCCATTGGCCAGCGAGCAAGGTCACGCATGCGCTTGCCGGTACCCTTGCAATAGAAATACTGATCCTTCAGGTAAGGCAGAGTACTACCAATCTGTTTCACCTCAGAAATGGGAGCAAGATGTCTTATCTGCTCGTCCACAAACTCCGTGACGTTCACCGTTATGTTTCCGCCATTGCGCTCTGCCCAGCCATTCTGCCAGAGATAGCCTGCCACTTCAGCTACCTCGTACACAGCTTTTCTTAAGTCTTCACGACTCTCTAATACACTTTTTGCCATTGTTATTTAATTTTAGTTTTAATATATGAAGAATTGCATTTAGATTTGCCCCAAAGAAAGGCTAAAATATCCACTGTTATCAATAAGATACATCATGTGGGTTGCAATTTGATAAAGATTGCTTTTAATCCCACATAAAACAACAACCCAAACAGCCTTAATCTAAGAAATTCGGGCTATGTCTAAATATTTTCCTACCCTATGAGTTGCGGAAGGAACGAAGAGATAATAAGGATAACAATACCAAGTACCAGAACATTTATAGTCCTCTGCGAGCATCCCTTCCACTCCTTGAGAATGATTCCCCACACGTTGGAGAATACCACGTCGAGTGCCATCAGGATACAGAAAGCAAGCGTCATGAGCGTAGGTGACTCCGCAAGGAATCCCTTACCCATGGAGAGTCCGAAGAACTGACTGTACCAGAGTACACCAGCCAACAAGCAAAACAAAACATTGTTACCCCACACCTTACTCTTGCTATAGTCGCACCATGTACCGTTCTTCTGGTTCTGATAGAAGCAGTAGATGGCATTGGTTACAAAACCGCCAACTGTAACGAGTAGGGTGGCTGGCAACATCTTAAACATGTCCGGCGTAAGGTCACCGAAATGAATACCTTTACCAAATTCGAGTCCGACATTGAAACACCCGCTCATGAATCCGGCAAGCAAGGCAATGACAATTCCCTTGGGGAAGTCGAAGTCCTTCACGGCTGCTTTCTTCTCCTCTTCAGACAGACTGTTGGCTCTCATAGAACCTGCCACTCCGATAACGGCAATACCCACCAGCGTAACGACCACACCGAGAATCACGGCAAAAGTGAGCGAATCCAAGGCATTAAGCTCTGGGAAAAAAATGTTGAGCAACACCGGTCCCATGATGGTTCCGAGTGCGGCACAAGTTCCCAAAGCAACAGACTGTCCCAAAGCCACACCTAAATAGCGCATGGAAAGTCCAAATGTAAGGCCGCCTACACCCCATAAAACTCCAAACAGGATGGTCATCCATATATTGACGCTGTTAGCGCTTGCAAAAAGCTCAAAAAGGCTGTGACCTTCGGGCACAGCAAGAAGGGCACCTAAAAAGGGTAATACGAGCCAAGCGAAGACACCCTGAACAATCCAATAGCTCTCCCAACTCCAATCCTTGATCTTATTGATGGGAACATAGCAACTACTCTGACAGAACGCTCCGATGGCAATGATAATTAGTCCGATAGCAATATTCATATTTCTTTCTTAATAGTTCATGGAGTTAAGAAATAAAGGGATTAGGCCAAACTCTAGTCCCATATTCTCATGATTGAGACAAGCATCTGTCTTCGTTCCTTTAATATCCTGACTCCATTAAGATTTTCCTTACTTTCTCTTGAACGTTACCTCTTGTTGGTATTTCTCCACATCAGCAATAAATTCCTCACCAACAGGAACGTTGTGCATGTAGTTGAAGTAGTCGTACACGGCGCCCATTGGCAGTGTCTTCGCCTCTTCCATGAGAGCCAGACGTTGGAAGTTTTTCCCCTTAGCCTCGTACTCGCGTAACTTGGCCGTTGGTTCCAGGAATGCTTGCAACAAACTCTTCTGCGTAGCGCGAACTCCTATAATATATGCACCAATACGGTCGATAGAGGCATCGAAAAAGTCGAGTCCGATATGTGCACGGTCGAGCGCCTCGGCACGTACCAGCTCAGCAAAGAGATTACGGCAGTCATCGTTAAACAGCGTCACATGATCCGAATCCCAATGCATTGGACGAGACACATGCAGCATCAGCTCAGGAACGAAGAGCAATAGCGAGGAAACGGCATCGCTCACGTCTTCTGTCGGCTCATAGTGACCCATGTCGAGGGTGTAGATCAAGTCGTTCTTCGAGCAATAGCCGGCTACAAAGTCGTGGGACCCCACGGTATAAGCCTCCAAACCGATACCAAACAGCTTGGCTTCGAGACAAGTCTTCATGTTGGGCAACTTCTCCGCGAGAATTTCGTCCAGGGATTCCTTGAAAATCTTGCGGTACAAATACTTGTTCACCGTGTAATCCTTGGAGCCGTCGTGTACCCATATATTCATAATGCAGGGGTCGTCCTGATACTTACCCATTGCATCTGCCACACGACGACAGCGTTTGGTATGCTCTATCCAGAAGTCACGGATTCCCTTGTCAGGGTTGGCTAAGGAGAGATTGCCGCTCTTGGGATGAGAAAAGGAGGTGGAGTTGAAGTCAAGCTTCATGTTGCGCTCCTTGGCCCATTCCATCCAACTCTTGAAATGCTCTGGTTCCACCTCGTCGCGGTCAACAAATTTACCTCCGAAGTCGCCGTAGGTCTCGTGCAGATTCAGGCGGTATGTACCACCGAGCAAGGAAGTCACCTTCTCAACATCCTGGCGCAACTCATCAATATTGCGAGCCTGGCCGGGGAAGTTTCCCGTGGTCATGATACCACCTGATGCAGCTTCGCCGCGCTCAAATCCTACCACATCATCAGCCTGCCAGCAGTGCAGGGAGATGGGCGTCTTTTCAAGCGTTTTCAAGGCTGCGTCTGTATCAATTCCTAGTGATGCATAGCGTTCCTTGGCCAGTGCATAGTTTTTCTCGATCATTTCTGATTTCATAGTAACAATGTTTTTTGATGTCCGGCCGGACCTTTCACGGAAACACGCCTTGCGTACCTCTTTCACATTGGCGGACATCGGTTTGTATTTTATTTGGTTTATTGGTTTTCAGTTAACGCTTTAGTCACTATATGTGACCGGACTATGGATCCTCATTCCCGGGTAATGGTCAGGTATTTCTCATACCCCCTGTCCCAGATCTCCCTGTCTTGTGGTTCGAATCGCTCCGGCTCGACAGAGTTGGCTATCATGCCCCGCATTTCCCACACATCTTTCACCATGCCACTTGCCTTGGCCTGGAGCATGATGTTGCCCATTGCCGTAGCCTCCTGAGGACCTGCCAAGACCGTGATTCCACACGAGTTTGCCGTGAACTGGTTCAGGAATTGGTTCTTCGAGCCACCTCCTATAATATGGAGATAGTCTATATCGAAATCGGCAAATTCCCTTAGCCAAGTGATGACCTGCCGATAACGCAATGCCAGCGAGTCGAAAATACACCGACAATACTCGGCATGGGTCTGTGGAACGGACTGACCAGTTTTCTCACAATAACGGTTAATAGCCTCGACCATCGAGTCGGGATTGATAAACATTTCGTCGTCAGGATTAATGATGCTTCTAAAAGGCTCTACATCGGGCAACCCGCGCTGGAGTTCTGCATGCCCCAGGCTCTTAGCCTCAGGCCATTCCGAACGGCAGCGTTCGTAGATCCACATGCCACAGATGTTTTTCAGGAAACGTGTTGTTCCTTCAATTCCACCCTCATTGGTGAAATTCTTGGCAAAACTGCTTTCATTGATAATGGCCTTTGAGGTCTCAATGCCCATCAGACTCCACGTGCCCGAACTCAGGTAAGCAAACTTTTTGTTTTGAGCGGGAACGGCAGCCACGGCGCTTGCCGTGTCGTGACCAGCCACTGCGACCACGGGAATTGCGGACAGTCCCGTCATTTTCTGTATCTCCGGTGTCAACCTCCCTATGACCGTTGCCGGTTTGGTCATCGGTCCGAACTGCTTGCGCTTCAATCCTAAACTGTCAACCAGTTCCCCATCAAGGTCACCGGTCATTGGGTTCAGAATCTGTGAGGTAGACGCCACGGTGTATTCACATACGGCATTGCCCGTGAGCATGTAGCTCAGTGCATCGGGCATAAAAAGTATTTTTGCCGCGTGGCGCAGGGCCGAGTTGTTGTCCCGGCGCATCTGGTGGAGCTGGAAGAGAGAGTTAATATTCATGAGTTGAATGCCCGTTTTCCCGTACACCTTCTCCTTGGGCATGACATTCATAAAATAATCTTCCATCGCACCAAACGTGTGTGGATCGCGATAGGCCATTGGATTACGCATAATCTGACCGTCGTCGCCTACAAACACAAAGTCGCACCCCCATGTGTCAACACCAATGCTTTGCACTGGAATTTTACGCTCGGCAGCCATTTTCAGACCTTTTATCACCTCATTATATAATGCAAAGATGTCCCAATAGAAGTGACCCGTGGCCTCGACTAGAGTGTTACCGAAGCGTGTCAGCTCCTCCAACTCAACCTTCCCGTTTGCCAGTGCGCCCACAATGGTTCGTCCGCTGGTAGCCCCAAGGTCCACCGCAAAGAAATATTTCTTATTCTCCATAGAAGTGATTGATTAGTATAACTATTGTTATCAGTTTGATATTTATTGCAAATTTAGTACGTTTTCTTGTAACAGCCCTCAAAAGTTTACACAAAA
>KQ959371.1:581-813 GCA_001552765.1 Bacteroidales bacterium KA00344 | reverse complement strand
TTGACAAAAACAGAGGAGAAACGGGGACTTAACATTATATAATAATAAGTGAAGAATGAAGAATGTGGTGAAAAGGGATTGGGAAGTTAAAATAAAAAGGATAGGAACCTTTCATGAAGTAAAGTTAACGTGAGTTCGACGAATTCAGAACAGAGCAAGCTGTGTATCAATAGTCCTTTATTCATTGATACACGGCTTTTTGGGGAACAGGCAATAGGCTGCAATAGCGCCT
>KQ959371.1:0-481 GCA_001552765.1 Bacteroidales bacterium KA00344 | reverse complement strand
ATTGACGATGAAATTGTCAAAGCATCTATGTCTGGAGTGCTCCGCCTGCGTAATATTCTTGAGCTCATCATTCACAGTTTCTATAATGGCTCTTTTTCTGAGTAAGAGTCTGTCAGAAACGCTCATCAAAAGCTCCTTTCATGTTGCTTTTCAGCTTGGTAACAAGTTGTATTCCATCCACGAACAGCCTTTGGAATATGTATTCTTTGGTTCTTGCACACACGCAGTGGTGTGCTGTTAACAAAGCTTATGCCCGTGCATTTGCCCAACAAGACTTTCTTGATAAACAAAGCGAGTGGAATGTCAACTTCCTTTTCCAATTCTACCATACGGTTGTATGAGACAACCTCAGGAAACAAATAACAAAGATGCTTGCATACTTTTTCAAGATAGAAATGTTTAAAGCAGCGATAACCAGAGTCGTGAAAAAGAATCATTATTAGCATGACTTCTGCCTTTGACATCGTGGAATTACGATGAT
>KQ959370.1 GCA_001552765.1 Bacteroidales bacterium KA00344 | reverse complement strand
AAAAAAAAGTTATTATTATTTTGTATTTCCAAAGGTTTACATAATGACTTTATTCTTGTATATTTTATCATCACAAAAGTATACATAATTATCCTTTTTTCTTATTTTTCTTCATCATATTTATATATTTTTATCCTTATTCTTTTGATTTTCAGCCTTTTGCTTTCTTTTCAGTACGAACTTGGGTGTCGTTGTGAGCACTCTGTTTTCAAACTTATTCTCTTTTTTGAGTTTTCCCTGTCGGTACAAGTCAAAATATTGCTTTGGCGTATGGTATGCTATGGCATAACATGGTCTCTGTGTATTCCAGTATTCCACGTATTGCCCGAAAGCCCTTGCTATGTCATATTCATTTCTCAACCTGTCGATGTGAAAGTCGGTCAGCATTTCTTCTTTTATCCATCCGTTGAGTGACTCGTTGACAGGGTTGTCGGTGGGCTTGCCCGGCCTTGACATTGACCTTGTGATGTTTGCCTGCCTGACCAGCTCCCCATAAGCCATTGAGGCATAGACGCTTCCCCGGTCGGTATGCAGGATGACGGGTTCGTGTTCCCTGCCAAGCAGGCTGATGACATCCTTCAGTCCGTCGAG
>KQ959369.1 GCA_001552765.1 Bacteroidales bacterium KA00344 | reverse complement strand
CAATTAGTTGTATTTTAGAAATCATCTTGCGGAGCTATTTAAAAAGCAGGGCTTGATATAATCCATCCCTATACTTGATGTAATCTTTCTTTTACTTGGTATAGTTCTTTCCCTTTCTTGTTATCCTTCCTTCCTTTATTTATATTTTCTTCCTCTTTTATTCTTCACTCTCCATTCTTCTTTCTTCACTCTCTATTCTTCCCTTAAAAAAATGTGCTTGGCGTAATGCTGATGGCTTCGATGTCGAAGATCTGATCTCTTTGAAAGGAATTGTCGCCGCTAATGAGTATCCTTCGATAGTCGGAGGTGCTGAATACGGGGCAGGCTTGCTCATCAAGACTACCGTTACAGATGTATTCGGTGTTACCAAAGCGTATGGTTTGACCTTTACGGGCATTCCGCAGCGTTAGTCTTATCCAGCCGTGAAAGCCTTCGCCAAACTCATATTCCACACCATCTTTTACCAAATCAAAGTATTTATAGCTTCTCCGACGGGTTATTTTCAATGCTGGATAGAAGCCGTTGTAGACTGTGTTGGGTGCTGTTTGGTAAACGTTTTCTTCTTTGGCGTTGAGCCATAGAGCCTGTTCGAAACTGGTAGTGTTCCAATCCGTGTTGTGGTAACGGCCGTCGATGCGTTCTCCTCCCTGTTTGTTGATGGAAGAATTGGTACGTCGGCACAGCCAGTCGGCATCACTGTGGTAGGAGAAATATTGCCCAATGCTGTCTCTCCCGCTGTAAATCAGGGAAATCTGTCTGGGGTTGAGATGGGGGTAGGAGGGTGAGTAGATAATGGCAATGACGTTGGTATCGTTTCTGAGATAGGGCGTGACATCGAAACTGAGGGTCACTGCGTTGTTGGAATTTGGCTTTCTGAGTGGATAGAATGAAGCCGTTCCAACGTTGTATTCGTTTACATAGAGCTTGTAATAGCCCGTAGAAGCTATGGTGATTTGAGCCTCCCTGGGTGTACCCGGCTGCAAATAAGCTTTTCGAAACCAGACATGCGAGGTGCTGTCGGGCTGTGGAAAGGAGATCCAATGGGTGTTGAATTGCTGCGCAAAGGCGCTTAAAGCCCGGAATAATATATAGCAAACGAGGAGGATTTGTTTCATCGGAGCATCAGCGTCTTGCCTTTCTTTACTTTAAATACTTGGCTCTTACCGTTGTATTTCACGGTTACTTTACCACGTTTTGCAGCCGTAATTTCGGCTCGCGTTATCTTTCCGTCTGCCCAAGAGAAGTTCACTTCGTATCCGCCACGGGCTTTCAATCCCTTGATCTCGCCTGATTCCCACTGTGCAGGAAGGGCCGGGAGTAGATCGATGGTGTCGTTGTGGCTTTGCATCAGCATTTCGCACACCCCCGCTGTACCGCCGAAATTCCCATCGATTTGGAAGGGAGGATGGGCGTCGAACAGGTTGGGGTAGGTGCCACCGCCACCGTTTCCTTTGCCCGAAGGATCCACGTAATTCAGCAATTTCCGGTAGGTGGAGTAGGCTTTTTGGCTGTTTCGCAGGCGGGCCCACAAGTTGATGCGCCACCCGGTGCTCCATCCGGTGGTACGGTCGCCCTTGATTTCAAGGCTCCGTGCTGCTGCTTGGGCCAGCTTTGGCGTACTGCCGGGTTTGATTTGATGACCGGGGTACAGGCCGATGAGATGGCTTTGGTGACGATGATGGAAGTCTTCGTCGTCCCAATCATAGTACCATTCGTTGATGTCGCCTTGCTTTCCAACGGTGTAGGGACGAAGGTCGGCCAGCACACTTTTCAGTGTATCGCGGTAGGCCTTGTCTTTTTTCAAGATGGCTGCGGCCTCTATGGTGTTGGCGAAAAGTTCTCTGATGATGGCCAAGTCGGCTGTTCCGCCATATAGAGTAGCTCCCTTGTAGCCGTCGAAGGTGATGTATAGTGCCTCCGGAGATGTGGATGGGGCGGTGATCAGTTCGTTGGGATTGTTGGGATCTGGAATGAGCCAGTCGAGCATGAAGTCGCTCGCACCTTTCATCAGCGGGTAGGCCGTGAGACGAAGGTAATCCATGTCCTGCGTGTATAGGTAATGGTCGTAGATGTTTTGCATGAGCCACGCCCCTCCCATGTTCCAGTTGCTCCATGTGGGACTTTCTTTCTTCTCGCCAACGGGATTGCTCATCGCCCAGATGTCAGAGTTGTGTCCGCAGCACCAGCCGCGCTCGATGCCATAATAATTCCATGCGTTTCGCGAGCCTGTCACTGCCAGATTTTGTGTAAAAGAGGCTAAGGGAGCGAAGGTTTCCGATATGTTGGCGACGTCGCTGGGCCAATAGTTTTCTTCGAGATTAATGTTAATAGTATAATTTCCTCGCCAAGGTGCCCACTTGTGCTCGTTCCAAAGCCCCTGAAGATTGGCAGGCACGCCGGGTGTTCGCGAGCTCGAAATGAGCAGGTAGCGACCGTATTGGAAGTATAAGGCCTCCAGATACTTATCGTGGGCGGGCTTTTGCCCATAGTTGTGGAGCATTTGGTTGGTGGGCAATTCGGTGTTGAACGCCGCTCCTCCAAGCTTAAACGCCACTTTGTTGAAGATGTTTTGATAGTCTTTGAGATGCCTGTCATAGAGTGTCTTGAAGTTGTGGTTCATGAGATGCCAGGCGGCGTCCATCGCATTTTCAATGTATGGAGCTCCTTCTCTGACGGGGTGTTTGTCGTAGCCATTGAAGCTGGTTTCGTTGACGAAATAGAGCGTAGCTTCGGTGGCACCGTTGACAACGAGACTGCTGTCGGTCTGCTCGATGGTGCCACCTGCATTTTTCACACGGAGCACAGAGCAGAAGTGGATGGTCTCGTTGGGATCGCCTTCGGCATTTCCGGTCATGGTTATTTGTCGGTCAGAAACTTTAACACCATGATTCACCTGCGAGTTGAGTGCGATGTTGCAATGAATCATACCCGGTTGTGAAGACTTCAGGCGTATGGCAATCATCTTGTCGGGATGCGAAGCAAAGTATTCACGCGTATAGGTGATGTTGTTTCGGGTGTATTGGTCGATGCATAATGCACTGTCCAGACTCAGTTGGCGATAGTATGCGCCGGCTTTTCCCGGATTCAAATCCGTAATCCTGATGGTTCCTAAGGGCTGGTAAAATTGGGAGTTTTGCCCTTGAACGAAGTGCTGCAGCGAGTCGGCCGTTTGGTAGTCTTCGGCGAACAACGCTTTCCTGATTTCCGGAATCCACCTATGAGCATCCTTGTCGGCAGAAAGGTCTACCGGTTTTCCGCTCCAAAAGGTGATGTCGTTAAGATGAATAATGTTGATATCCGGTCCGCCGTAGACCACTGCTCCCAGTTTCCCGTTGCCGATAGGCAGTGATTCTTCAAACCTTTCGGCAGGCTCGCTATACCATAAGCGCATGGGCAGTTGTTGGGCATGGATGTGTAGGGTGAGTGTAACAAGCGATAGGGGAAGAAAGCGTTTATTCATCTCTGGATAATTTAAATAGATTGTCTGCGTGTATGATAATCAACATCCGAAAATAAAAAAAATCTTCCCCAAGGGGGTAATGTATTTGTAGATGAAATATCTTTACCCTTGGGGAAGACTCTGGTGTTCCGCGTTGCTTATGCGTCGATGTTGGCGTAGGCGGCGTTGGACTCAATAAATTCGCGGCGCGGCTCTACGTCGTCGCCCATGAGCATTGAGAATATTTCGTCGGCATCAGCGGCGTTCTCAATGGTTACTTGCTTCAGCAGGCGATTGTCAGGGTCCATGGTGGTTTCCCAAAGCTGTTCGGGATTCATCTCTCCCAAACCTTTGTATCGCTGGGTATGGATATTCTTGTCGTCCTCATCGCCATTGGCATACTTTTGGATGTAAGCCAGTCGCTGATTTTCATTGTAGCAATACTCACCGTTCTTGCCCTTGTAAGTACACTTGTAGAGTGGAGGAGTGGCAATATAAAGATGCCCTTCTTCAATGATTTTCGGCATGAAACGATAGAACAATGTCATAATCAAAGTGTCGATGTGAGAGCCATCGACGTCGGCATCGGTCATGATGATAATCTTGTCGTAGCGCAGCTTGTCGATGTTGGCCTCACGGTCGTCCTCACCGTCTACGCCAAAGCGCACGCCGATACTCTGAATGATATTCATCACGGACTCGGCTTCAAACACGCGGTGCCATTGCACTTTCTCAACGTTCAGAATCTTACCGCGCAGCGGCAGGATGGCTTGGGTATAGCGGTCGCGCCCCTGTTTGGCCGATCCACCGGCCGAGTCACCCTCGACAAGGAATATCTCGCATTGCTTGGGATCTTTGTTGGAACAGTCGGCCAATTTGCCCGGCAGACCTCCACCCGTCATCACGTTCTTACGTTGTACGCTCTCACGGGCTTTGCGGGCTGCCACACGAGCGGTTGCGGCGAGAATCACTTTATCGCATATTTGCCTGGCTTCGGTGGGGTGTTCTTCCAGATAATTGGTCAGTGCTTCACCAACAGCTTGATTCACAGCACCTGTCACCTCACTGTTGCCCAGCTTTGTCTTGGTCTGTCCTTCAAACTGGGGTTCGGCTACCTTGATGGAAAGCACGGCAGTGAGCCCTTCCCGGAAGTCTTCACCGGCAATCTCTATTTTTGCTTTTTCTATTTTTTTCGCAATCTGCGGGTCGTTATCAGCGTAGCTCTTCAGCACGCGTGTGAGTGCCTGGCGGAATCCGGTAACGTGTGTACCTCCTTCGATGGTGTTGATATTATTGACGTATGAATGGAGGTTTTCAGAATAGTCTGTGTTATACATGACGGCCACTTCGATGGGCACGCCTTGCTTTTCTGTCTTCAGATAGATGACGTCATCGAAAAGGTGGGTGCGATGTCGGTCTACATAGCGCACGAACTCCTTGAGTCCGTCTTTGGCGTGAAACACTTCTTGGCGTGTCTTTCCCTCCTCATTGGGTCTCAGGTCGGTCAGCGTAATCTTGATACCGGCGTTCAAATAGGCCAACTCGCGCATGCGGCGGGCAACGATGTCCCACTGGAATATTCTGGTGGTGAATATCGTTGGGTCCGGCCAGAACTGCTGACGGGTGCCGCGCTTGTCGGTGTTGCCGATTACCTTTACGGGATAGAGCGGTTTGCCTTTTTCGTATTCCTGTTGATAGATCTTGCCGTCGCGAAATACCTGCGAGAGCATACGGGAGGAGAGGGCATTTACGCAGCTCACACCCACACCGTGCAGACCACCGCTGACCTTGTAGGAGCCTTTGTCGAATTTGCCGCCGGCATGGAGCACGGTCATTACAACCTCAAGAGCACTCTTGTGTAACTTTTCATGCTGGTCTACCGGAATACCACGCCCGTCGTCTTCCACCGTACATGAATAATCTTCATTGATCGTTACTTCTATATGCTGACAGAAACCTGCCATCGCCTCGTCGATAGAGTTATCTACCGTCTCGTTGATGAGATGGTGAAGACCCTTTTCACTGATATCGCCAATATACATGGCCGGGCGTTTGCGCACGGCTTCTAAACCTTCTAACACTTGAATGTTGGAGGCTGAATAATTATCTTTCTGATTAAGATTTTCTGCCATTTGTTTTTTTTCAATAGTTGTGTTGCAAAGATACTAAGAAAACACGACATACGGAAATCTTTGGTGCTTAAAAAACGCAATTTTATTGATGTAAAACTGTGCCAATTCTGCATCATTGCCGACGGATGATAATCCACTCTGTTTCTCTCCTTCTGAGGATACTTTTGGAAGGTCTGGGAAAGGGAGATGCGGAGACATTCATGCAGGTTAAACTTCGTATTTTCGCATGGTTGGTTTCCCAATAGAAAATGTTTGCTTTTCTGATGGAATATGTATGGACTTCCGGATAGTATGAAGCCTTTTTCAATAGAAATGTGTGTGCTTTCTTAAAGTATAAATATAACTTTTTTGATAACACATGGATAGATTTCCGAAAGCATAAGGATGAAAGTTTGATGGCAAAAAGGTAATGATCGGGATATGACTTTGAGAGATAGAAGAAACGTATTTTTCTTTACAAACACCCTCGTATGCTTGGCGTATTTAAAAATAATCGGGGAACGATTGTAAATTCGCGAAATTTGAGTAATTCGTAGTTTGTTGATAATCAGGGTATTTTGAAAACACGGTGTGATAACCCCAATCCGGCCGTCTGCGATTGAGTATCGAATGGCATTGCGAGAGAAGCCTAACCGCATGGCGAATGGGCCTTAGTCGCACAACGGTTGAGCTTTAATCGAGTCGCCGTTAAGCCTTTGTCGCAATACGGCAGCATTCAAAACTGATGAACGGGACGTTTTTTAGATTAGATGGGTGGATAGCGAGGGTGAAAACATAGCCCTTTCTGCTCTGGATGATCAGAAAATAATTACCGAAAAATGGTAATTCGATTTTACATTTCAAGGAAGTGGACAGCAGGAAACTTTGGCGCAAAATGCACATTCAAAGTTGTTGAAAGCATTTCTTTTGTCCTGATGCAGGTTTTGGCTTTGTTCCTTGACATATACAACAAAGGTCGCATATCCTAAGGATACACGACCGTATTTATAGGGTGTTCAACAAAAACGTCGGCTATTATCCGAGTTTGTTAACATGAAGAGCCAGACTTGACTTCAGATTGGCAGCCTTGTTTGCGTGGATAACGTTGGTCTTTGCCAACTTATCGAGCATTTTCTGTACTACAGGGAACAATTTAACTGCTTCGTCTTTGTCTGTCGTAGCGCGAAGCTTACGCACAGCGTTACGCATGGTCTTTGCATAGTATTTGTTGTGCAAAGTCCTTACCTTCGTCTGACGAATTCTCTTTTCTGCTGATTTGTGATTTGCCATCTTAAATTCTGCTTTTTTATTTTTTCTTGTAGTCGGTACGGGAATCGAACCCGTGTGGCAAGAATGAAAATCTTGAATCCTAACCTCTAGATGAACCGACCATTAGGCTTAATTAAGCGGGTGCAAAGGTAATGCTTTTTGTTCATCTCACCAAACATTTCTTCATATTTTTTCTCTAAATGCCTGATTTTTCGTATTTTTGCTTCCATATGGAAGTAAAAAGCAGGGCATTAGTGCTTCACGCACTCAAATATGGGGACTCGCAGTTGATCGTCGATTTGCTTACTCGTGAACAGGGGCGAATGTCGTTTATATGCTATTTGTCCAAGACCAATAAGGGCAAGATGAAGAAGCAGCTCTTTCAGCCGCTTACCTTGCTTGATCTTGTTTATAATTACAGACCCAATCTGAATTTACAGAAATTCATTGATGTCAGGCTTGCGATGCCCTATGCTTCTATCCCCTTTGATGCCTACAAACTTTCCATATCGCTGTTTGTGTCCGAGTTTATCACCCATGCTACGCGTGGCGAACAACAAAACACCCCGCTATTCGATTATGTTGAGAGCAGTATGGTGTGGCTTGATAACGTGTCGAATTCTTTTGCCAACTTCCATTTGGTGTTTATGATGCACCTCTCGCGTTTCATAGGTTTCTTCCCCAATCTGACAGGCTACGTGCGTGGAGCGTGGTTTGACCTCCGCAATGGCAGCTTTTCGTTGTTGCGTCCGTCCCATCCCGACTGCCTGAGGCCGGAGGAGGCATCTGTCATCGGCGTGCTCATGCGTATGGATTATGACAATATGCGTCTTTTCAGGATGTCGCAGGCGCAGCGCAACCGTTGTGTGGAAATCATACTCTACTATTATCGGCTTCATGTTCCTAATTTTCCTGAATTAAAGTCGTTGGAGGTGTTGCAATCTTTGTTCTGAAAAGTTGAATTCGGATGATGTGCTGTGGATAAAGTTTCCCGTTGTCTGCTCGAATATTGTACTGACGCTGCTTGTGACAAAGTTTGTTTTCGTCAATCATCGGTTGTTCGTCATGTCGATGCTTGCCAAACAACAGACTATCCTTATATGGTGCCGGACATATATGGACTGTTTTATAAGGTTGCAAGACGGCTAATATGGGATGCTTACGCTGCTTATGGGTTCTGGATAATTTGAAGTACACTACCTGATAGGAATATTAAATTGAGGCCATCCATTCGGGTTGTGCCCGTTAATGGATGGCCTCGATTTATGATGAAGCACTTTTTGCCCGTGTGTCGTTTTTAATGAGCGTGTGTCGTTTTAGGGGTTTGTATGGCGTTTCAACTTGAAACGTTGGGATAGGACGAAAGGTCTACTCGGCCGGTTCCCATTTACAGCGTACGGGAGAAACTATGGCGCTCTCCTTTTTCAACTGAGCAAAAGCCTTGTCTACTTCCTTACGGTCAATACCGGAGGTTTTGGCTACTTCGCCGGCAGACAGAGGTTTGCCGGCCTCACGCATCACCTGTAATACTTGTTCTTTTGTTTCCATAATCTTTGAGTTATTAAGCGGTGATAGTTTTCTGACAGTAGGTTTATGCCAGAAGTTTGCGCACAATGGTGGATATGGTTTTGCCGTCGGCTTTACCGGCCATCTGCTTGGTGGCCATGCCCATGACCTGCCCCATCTGTTTCATGTCGGTGGCTCCGGTTTGGGCAATAATTTCCTTGATTTGTGCTTCTATTTCCTCTTCCGAAAGCGGTTTGGGAAGATAGTCTTTGATAACGGCTACTTGTGCCAACTCTGCGTCGGCAAGATCCTGTCTGCCGGCTTTGGCATAGGTCGCAGCGCTGTCTTCGCCTTGCTTGGCAAGCTTTTGGAGAATCTTCAGGGCGGTTTCGTCTTCCAGTGTGTCGCCGGCGCCGGGAGCGGTCTTGGCTTCTATGAAATACTTTTTGATGTTACGCAGGGCTTCCGTGCGCACTTTGTCACGGGCTTTCATTGCCGTGCGTATATCGCTGCTGATTTGATCGAATAATGTAGACATATCTTTTTGTATTAATGTTTTGATTGGGGAATGAGATGGTTATGAAGTCGAAGAAGTCAAGACATGGCTTCTGCTTTGTTGCTCATGGTGGTGTCTTGACTTCTTTCGAACAAATTAGGTGAGTAAATCAAAGTCTTTGAACTCCCAAAACAGGTTATATAAAGCTGATCACGCCTTGTACGGTGTCTTGGGGCTGGTTGGTGTCCGACTTTGTGTTGTTGTTTGTGGCCAGGTTGCGAATATCGTCAAGCATCTGGCGTGTACGCTTGTAGGTTGGCGAATTGTCAACGGCCATGATCACGTCTTCATTGTCGAGGTCGTCTCGGCTGAATAGGAAGATATGTGGACGACGTTTGTATTGGGTGGTGTTCGAGTCGCTGCCGTAGTATCGGTTGCGGCGCTCCTGTCGCTCGGCAGCCTTCTCCTCCTCCTCGGCAATGCGGTTGGCTTCCTCCTGTGTGTGACGTCCGCGTCGGTCGGCCGGCTCTACATCTTCTACGCCGAAGCCGGTGGCGAGGATGGTTACCTTTACTTTTTCGCCCAGTTCCGGGTCGATGGCCACGCCCCATTTTATCTCGAAGTCGTCGCCAAATTTTGCCATGAAGTCGTTAACGTCGTTCATTTCCTCCATCATGAGCCCTTGCTTTTCATGTTTTTCATCGCAGAAATTGATGGAAAGCAGAATTTTCTTGGAGTTGAACACGTTGTTGTCGTTGAGCAACGGAGAGTTGAGTGCGTCTTCGATTGCCTTTCTCACACGGCCGTCTCCTTCACCAAAACCGGTACTCATAATAGCTACGCCACCGTCTTTCAATACGGTTTTCACGTCGTTGAAGTCGAGGTTGATAAGTCCGTGAAGGGTGATGATTTCGGCAATACTCTTGGCTGCCACGCTCAAAGTGTCGTCGGCCTTGCCAAAAGCGTCGATAAGTGTGAGGTCGGGATATATTTCGCGCAGTCGCTCGTTGTTGATCACAAGCAGTGCATCTACGTGCTTGGCCATTTCTTCTACGCCATCAAGGGCTTGGTCTATTTTCTTTGGTCCTTCGAATCTGAATGGTATGGTCACGATACCTACGGTCAGAATGTCCATCTCTTTGCTCACCTGAGCAATAATAGGAGCGGCTCCCGTACCAGTTCCACCCCCCATTCCGGCGGTGATGAAGGTCATTTTCGTTCCGTCGCTGAGCATTCGACGAATGTCGTCCATACTTTCCAGAGCGGCTTCCCGGGCACGTGCCGGCCGGTTTCCGGCTCCCAATCCCTCCTTGCCCAGTTGCAGATGAACTGGCACGGGAGAATCGTTGAGTGCTTGAGCGTCGGTGTTACACAATACGAAAGACACATCGTGGATACCCTCACGATACATATGATTGACGGCGTTTCCACCACCACCACCTACACCAATTACCTTGATGATACTGTTTTGTTTTTCCGGGTCACCAAAGTCGAGGATTGACGGTTTCTTATTCTCAGTATTATTATTGTTGTCTGGCATATTATCTATCATATTCGTTGGTTCTTTATTTGTCATCTTCTTCGTCGTCTACCATCTTTTTGAAGAAGGTCTTGAGCCCCTTTAAAGATTTGTTAACGATGGAATTCTCGCGTTGGGCCTGTCGGGCTTTCTCTTCTTCCTCCTCTCTCTGTCGCTCTTTTTCGCGTTCTTCCGCCTCTTTTTGTTTGCGCTCTTCTTCGGCGGCTTTCTCTGCTTCGGTCTGAACGATGCCCTTGCCTGATATTTCGCTTAACGGCCGTGGCTCCTTAGAAGTTTCTGGATGTACGGGTTTGCCGTCTCCGCCAAACAGGTCTTTGCTGAACTCGTCCCCTGCACAGTTCATATCTCCTTTAGCCAAGAGTCCCATAACGGTACACATGGTGCTGTCTTTGACAGTGATAGCAGGGTTATTGGAGTTCACGGTTTGGATTACAAACTTGGCTATTCTAATCTTTTCGATGTTTGTATAGTTACGGAATGCGCGCTCAATGTTGGGCATATTTGAGCCTCCACCGGTGATGATGATGCCGCCAATTAATTTGTCGTAATATTCGTTGGGAACCTGATGCCACACGTTTTCGACAATCTCTTGTACGCGAGCCTCTACTATATCGACGAAGGTACTCATCTCCACGCTGCGTTCCGCATCGATGGGATAGGTCTTGTCGTTGTCAATATCGTTAGGATCGGTGTAGGCGCTGCCGTATTTGAGCTTCATCTTCTCGGCACTCTTGTCCTCCATTTGGAGCGAGGCGATATCCTTGGTGATGTTGTTTCCACCCAAGGGAATCACTGCAAGGTGTCGTAAAATGTTCTTATAGTACACGCAGACTGTTGTGGTATCGGCTCCTAAATCTACCAACACCGACCCACCACGACGTTCTGCGTCGGTCAGCACGGCATCGGCGAGGGCGAGCGGCGATAGATACATCTCGGCAATAGCAATACCTGCATTGTCGAAGCATTTGTTGATGTTGCGATAGAAGGCCTTGCGCCATAGGATGTTCAGGAAGTTGCCCTCAAGGCGTGAGCACTGTATGCCTACGGGGTCGATTTGATACTGATTGTCAAGTTTGTACTCCTGAGTGGCGGCGTCGAGAATCTCTTGGTCGGGATACTCCATGCTGCGATTGGCGTCCATCAACTCGTTCACCATTTCCTGTGTAACGATGGTGTCTTGGGGCAGTTCCTTGACGTGGCTGTTTTTGATGCTTCGAATCGATTGCCCACCAACGCCAACATATACGTGTGCAATTTTTGCCTTGAGCGTTGTCTCCAGTTTCTTCACGATATTGGTGAGTGTCTGTACGGTCTTGTCAATGTTGTAGGCAACACCTTTTCGTATGCAGGTGGAAGAATCTTCTTTTACGACAGCAAGCACACTGATGCTTCCGTCAAGATTCTTCTTGCCCGCAATGCCGGTCATTTTGGATGAGCCTAATTCAATTGCTACTATAAATTCTGCCATAGGTATATAATAATTATCTATTCAACTTGTTTCTTACAAATAATCTGGTTGTCGAATTCTATATTGATATATGTGTATTTGTTCCAGCCGGCCTGCGATAGTCCGTACTTGTAGAACTTCTCCAGCCGATCCATTTTTTTCGTTACATACTCAGATATGAGCTTCTGCCGCATATTCACATACTTGGTTTCAGGCAGCTGTCCGATGTACACGATATGGTTTCCCACGCGTGGCACAAGTTCAACCCCCTTGTTTGGCAGCACGTTTATCTGTACAATCTGATTTTTCCAAAACTCATTCGACATCAGGTTTTCTGCCAGATATGAGATGTAGTTGCGTGCATACCATTTGTTGATGTGCCCGGTTGCGATAATCAGGTCGCTCGTGTATTTGGAGTTGGGCATCACGCTATGATTGTCGTCGATGTAATAGTCTTCTCCGTTGTCGGCTTTGATGCGCACGGTGGGCATACGTTGGGTTAGAGCAATAGACACATGTCCGTCTTCCGTCTTGTAGCATTCGACGTTCTTTACGAACGGACTCTGCTCAAGTGTTTCCTCAATTACACGCGTGTTTATGTTTTGCATGAGCTTCGACAGGGGGTAGATATGTTTCTTTTCGAGTCGATTCTTGATTTCTGCTGCACTGATAAAACCATTGGTGGCCTCGTCCTCAATATTGATATTCACCTGCGTACACACCCGTTGTACCACATTCGGTTTCCCGAAAGCGGAAAAGGCAACGACGAGATAGCCTCCCAGGATAATATCCATTGTGACAATGATGGTCTTTTTCCAGTTGATATGCATGGTTTATAAGAGGATAGGGCTTCGTTGTTCTGTGAAACATCGAACAGACAATTGTCTCGTTTCTTTGACACCTTGCTCCCTTTATTGCACTGTTTTATTGGTCTTTTGTTTCGATTATTTCTGCGATTTGACCGACGTAGTTGTCCAGATCGCCGGCTCCCAGTACGACGAGCACGTCGAAATCACGTTCTTTCACGAAATCGAGCACATCGTCCTTTCGAATTATTTGCTTCTCTACTTCCGGCTTCAGATTGTCGTATATAATCTTTGATGTGATGCCGGGAATGGGCTGTTCGCGTGCCGGATAGATTTCTGTGAGTATCACTTCATCGAAATGGCTGAGCGAATTCGCAAAGTCTTGGTAGAAATCGCGGGTGCGGGTGTAGAGGTGCGGTTGGAAGATAACTGTTATTTTGCGATGCTTATACAGTTCTTTCAAACTTTTGGCACATTGCAGAATTTCCTTCGGATGATGTGCATAGTCGGAGAGGACCACATGCTTGTCGTTGCGAATTTTGAAGTCGAAACGCCGCACCACACCGTGATAGGTCTCCATGCCGTATCGCAATTCGTTAGCAGTGCAGCCGTTGAGTTGCGCCATAGCCATTGCAGCCACACCGTTTTCAATATTAACGGGTATGGGCTGACCGAGTTTTATTCTCGTGACGTTTTCGATGGGGGAAACGAAATCAAAGGTAATCTCGCCATCTTCAATCAGAATATTTTCTGCATGGAAATCGCCCTTGTCGCGGCTGTAGGTATATGTCTTCACCCCCTCTTGTACATTGGGCTTCATTTCCAAGTCTGTATGGATGATGAGTGCTCCGTCCGGTTGAATCAACTCTGTGTAGTGACGGAAACTCTCCAAATAAGCCTCTTTGGTGCCATAGATGTCAAGATGATCGGGGTCGGTAGCCGTAATGACCGTCATCCAGGGCGAAAGATGGTGGAACGAACGGTCGAACTCATCGGCCTCAATGACCACGAAGTCGCTTGTATTCGATAGAATGTAATTGGTGCCGTAGTTCTTTGAGATACCTCCCAAGAAAGCGTTGCAACCAATGTGGCTTTGATGCATGATGTGGGCACACATGGTCGATGTGGAGGTTTTGCCGTGAGTACCGGCCACGCACAGCCCCTTGTGAGTACGGGTTAGCGTGCCAAGCACTTGTGCGCGCTTTTGAATCTCAAAGCCTTTGTCGCGAAAATATTGCAGTTCTTTGTGGTCTGCAGGGATGGCAGGCGTATAGATAACCAGACAACTCTCCTTTTTTCGACAGGCGTGAGGTATCTCGTTTGTATTTTCTTCGTAGTGAATCAGCATACCTTCCTGCTCCAGCTGACGTGTCAGGGCAGAGGGTGTCTTGTCGTATCCCGCAACAACCAAACCCTTGTGGAGAAAGTATCTGGCGATGGCACTCATACCGATACCACCGGCTCCTACAAAATATACGGCTTTTATATCTTTGATTTCCATTGTTTTGCTTCTCTAATTATGCTCCCCAGGCAAGTTTCACCACTTCATCAGCAATGACGTTGGCCGAATCTTTAAGTCCTAATTTCTTAATATTTTCGCTTAGTGTGGCGAGTTTGGCATCGTCTGTCACGGTGTCAATGGCTGTTTGTAGCAGGGTGTCGGGGGCGTCGGCATCTTTCACGTAGATGGCTGCGTCTTTGTTGACGAGAGCCATGGCATTCTTCGTCTGATGGTCTTCGGCAACGTTGGGACTTGGAACGAGAATCACGGGCATACCCAATAGGCAGAATTCGCTGATGGAACTTGCTCCTGACCGACTGATAACCAAGTCAGCCGCCTTGTATGCTGCCCCCATGTCACTGATGAAATCCATCACCTTGAGGTTAGAAATTTCACCAAAATCGCTTACGGCTTTGTTCATCTCCTCGTTGTAATATTTGCCGGTTTGCCAGATAAACTGCACATCGGATTCTTTCACCCGGTCGAGATGTTGGCGTACACTTTCGTTCACAGTGCGTGCACCGAGACTGCCCCCCACCAAGAGAATTGTCTTCTTGTTGGCGTCAAGGCCGAACGACAAGCGTGCCTCTTCCCGGCTCATGGTACATTCAAGCACATTCTGTCTCACCGGGTTGCCTGTCATGATAATCTTTTCGGCGGGAAAGAATCGTTCCATCCCCTCGTAGGCCACACATATCTTGTCGGCTTTCTTGGCTAACAGTTGGTTGGTTACGCCGGCATAGCTATTCTGTTCTTGAATCAGACAGGGAATACCTTTCGACGCACATACATTGAGCGTTGGGCCACTGGCATATCCGCCAACCCCCACAGCGGCCATGGGTTTGAAATCGCGAATGATGCGCTTGGCTATGCGCTGGCTTTTCCAAATCTTGTATAACACGCCGCCGTTCTTTAGAATATGCTTACGGTCGAAGCCGCAGATGGGCAAGCCTTTTATTTCGTATCCGGCAGCCGGAACACGTTGCATTTCCATTCGTCCGAGTGCACCGACAAACAGTATCTTGGCATCAGGAAACTTGCTTTTAATGGCATTGGCTATGGAGATGGCAGGGAAAATATGACCGCCCGTTCCACCTCCGCTGATGATGATTCTTAATTCCTTGTTCATGTGAACTATGTTATCTTTGGCAAAAGTAATCAAAAAAAATCGCTTTAGACCATATTCTTACTACTTTATTTGTTTATTCTCAGGGTTATATCATACTGGTTATGAGAAAGACTGGTCTTATTGTAATCTGCTTTGTCATAAAGCAGTGCTTGCTTTCGGTTCAAGTGGCTTTCACTTTGTTCGCAAATCGTATATAAGGGTTGCGTTGGGGGTGATAAGGCAAAGTCCCCTCTTATTGTCCTTTCAGGTCTGTCCGATAAGTCAGGTAGCTCCAATCAACCGTTTTTAACCCCTAATCAATCCATTATCTCGGTTATACAGCAACCGTTGCCGTTTTCATTTCGTTGTTGTCGAGAGTTATATTCTTTTTGGCCGACCGACTCACGCTCAGTATCGCTCCAATGTATATACAGTTGATGATAGACGACGTTCCACCCTTACTGATCAGAGGAAGTGGTTGGCCGGTAACGGGAGCCAGTCCTACGGCCACACACATATTGAACAACGCCTGTGTCACGAGCAACAGAGCCAACCCCATAGCTAAAAAGGCGGGGAAGTTGTTTTCACATCGATTGGCAATTCTGCCCGTGCGGAACAGCAGTATGATATAGAGCATGGCAACGAAAAATGCTCCGGCTATGCCCAGCTCCTCAATGATAATGGCATAGATGAAATCGGAGAAGGCTTGAGACAGGAAGTCGCGTTCCACAGAGTTGCCTGGTCCCTTTCCGATGATGTTTGAAGAAACGATCGCAATGTTGGCATGGGCCACTTGTGCATCTTTGTCAAGATCTACCTCGTTGGGTGCCACCTCCTTGTCATCGAGAAACTTGTCTATACGCGATTTCCATGTGTCGAAACGGTGTAGCACGCCTTTGCTCCGACTGCCCTCTTTTTCCTCCTCAGTCTGGGCTATCTGTTCGGTAAGATTGTTTTTATTGTCCTCTTGCTTGATGTCTTTACCCAAAAACATGACCATTGCGATGACTGTAACGCACAGTATAACCACCACGCCAATGAGTTTACCCAATTGTTGAGCCGGTACACGACCAATGACCATCATCAGGAAGATGACGACACACAGCAGTGCGGCTGTGGAGAGGTTCTCGGCACCGATGAGTGGGATGATGATGGCACACACGATGAGAATGAATTTCATGGCATGTTTGTCGGCCCCGTCATTAGTCTGCATGGCGCTGAGAATCTGTGCGGTGGCCAATACCATTGTTCCCTTAGCCAATTCAGAAGGTTGGAACTGTATGCCGAGAAACGAAATCCAGCGCTGAGCATCGTTCGTTGATGGGCCGACAGCATATACCCATACCAATGTAATGATCGACAGAATAAGCAGTATAGGGGTGGCTATCTTAAAATATTTGCATTTGATGTTCAGCGTCACAACCATAAAGAACACGCCGACTGCCAAAATCAGGAAATGCTTGATAATAGGTGCCAGATAGTTGCCGCCTTTATAGGTTAGTCCGGATGAGGCAGAGAAAACCTCAACGATGCTGATGATGCATAGGAAGAAAAACACCATCCAGACGACTTTGTCGCCTTTGAATATGTTTCCGAGTTTTTTGTTCATTCAGTTATTTCATGTTTGGAATTTAATGAATAATGAGCAGTGACAGTGTTGCTTATGGGTCGGACTGTTACAGGTTGCGCACCAGCGTTTTAAATTGGTTTCCCCGATCCTCCATGTTGTTGAAGAGATCGAAGCTGGCACAGCATGGCGAGAGCAACACGGTGTCGCCCGTCTTAGCCATTTTGTAGCAGGCGGCCACACAGTCTTTCATCGAGTGAGTGTCGGCCACAGGAAGCCCAAGATCATCGAAGTTGTCGTGCAGCTTCTTGTTGTCGGCTCCGAGATATACCAGCCCCACGCATTTCTGCTTCACAAGCTCTTTGATGGTGCTGTAATCGTTGCCCTTGTCCTTTCCCCCGATGATGAGAATGGTAGGCGTTTTCATGCTTTCCAGTGCATACCAGCAAGCATCGACATTGGTTGCCTTGGAGTCGTTTATATAGTACACGCCGGCCACATTGCATACTTTTTCGAGCCGATGTTCCACCCCGGGAAAGTCGCTGAGGCTTTTGCGTATCTGCTCTTTCCTGATACCGCTGATGTTAGATGCCAAACCGGCGGCCAGTGAGTTGTAAATATTATGTTTGCCGGTGAGCGAAAGCGCCTCCTGTTCCATATTGAACGGCACGGGATATTCGAGTGTGTACTGGCCTTGCTCGATGTAGCCTATGCTGCCTTTTTCCTTGAGTTCGGAGAACGGACACTGCACGGCATGGATGTCGTATTTTTCCAATTCTTTTTTTACTACGGGGTCGTCGTTCCAGTAGATGAAACTGTCTTCTTCCGTCTGATTTTGAATAATACGCATCTTGGCATTGACATAATTCTGAAACTTATAGTCGTAGCGGTCGAGATGATCGGGTGTAATGTTGAGTAGAATAGCGATGTTGGCACGGAAATCATACATGTTGTCAAGTTGGAACGAGCTTAACTCTATGATGTAGTAAGCGTGCGGATCTTCTGCCACCTGCAGGGCGAGACTTCGCCCGATGTTGCCCGCCAATCCTACGTCATATCCTGCCTCTTTGAAAATATGGTATATCAGTGAGGTTGTTGTGGTTTTGCCATTGCTGCCAGTGATACATATCATTTTGGAATTGGTGTATCGTCCGGCGAACTCTATCTCACTGATGATGTGTGTGCCCTGTGCGATGAGCTTTTGAATCATGGGCACTTGGTCGGGAATTCCCGGACTTTTGATCACCTCGTCAGCATTGAGTATCTTGGCTTCTGTATGTCCGCCCTCCTCCCATGCGATATCGTGAGCATCGAGTACCTGTTTATAGTTGTCCTTGATGCGAACGGAGTCTGAAACGAAGACATCAAAGCCTTCCTTCTTGGCAAGTACGGCTGCTCCGGTTCCACTTTCTCCTGCTCCTAAAACTACTATTCTTTTCATGTTTTCTGTGTTTTTACTTGTTTGGTGTGGATAATGGGATGAGTTCGAAATATTGATTAGGATAGAAAAATCCAAATCCCTTTCGCTCTTTCCAATATCCTTCTCTCCTTTATCTTATCTTCAGTGTGATAATGGTCATGGCCGCGAGGATAATTGTTATAATCCAGAATCGGATAGTGATTTTCGATTCGTGTTTGGCCGAATGAGGCGCTTTAATCAGATAGTTGCAGTCGGCTTCGAGCTGATCTTGAGTCACCCGGAAGTTGTCGTGTATGGGGGTGCGTTTAAAGATGCGTTGCTTCACACCCTTGCGCTTGCCCACTTTGTAGTACCACACCTGCATGATGACGCTGAGACTCTCCACAAAAAATACACCGCAGAGAATTGGCAGCAACAACTCCTTGTGGATGATGATGGCGCAAACGGCAATGATACCGCCGATAGTTAGCGAGCCGGTATCGCCCATAAAAACCTGAGCGGGATAGGCATTATACCACAAGAACCCAATAAGTGCACCCACAAAGGCACACATAAACACCACCAATTCCTGTGAGCCGGGAATATACATGATGTTAAGATAGGCGGCAAATTCCATGTGCGAACTCACGTAGGCCAGTATGCCAAGTGCCACTCCAATAATGGCAGAGTTTCCCGCCGCCATGCCGTCCATGCCGTCGTTGAGGTTGGCTCCGTTGCTCACGGCTGTCACCACCAATATGGTCATGATGACAAAGAGTATCCACCCCGCCGCTACGCGGTGTTTGCCACAGAACGATGTGATGCGAGAGTAGTCCAGATTGTGTCCTTTGACAAAGGGAATCGTAGTTTTGAGGGTCTTCCGCGCCTCTGCCCTATGCTTGATAACAACTTCCTGCCCCTGCTTTTCAAGCACGATGTTTTCATTGGATTTCACATCGGGCGAAGCCCAGAGCACGAGTCCTACGATGAGCCCGATACCCACTTGTCCCACAATTTTATATTTGCCTTTCAATCCCTCCTTGTTGCGTCGGAATATTTTGATGAAATCGTCCATGCCGCCAAGCACTCCCAACCACACTGTGGTGATAATCATTAGGATAAGGTAAATGTTTCTCAATCGGCCGAGAAGTAGCACGGGGATGAGTATCGACACGATGATAATGATACCGCCCATGGACGGAACACCAATCTTCTTGGTGCCGAACGGGTCTATTTTCTCATCACGTTGGGTCTCGGTAATCTGTTTTTTCTTTAGGTATTTGATGAAACGCTCACCAAACCATGCAGACACGACCAATGATAAAATCAGTGCCAACAACGCCCGGAACGAAATATAACCCCATATTCGTGCACCGGAGATGCCAAACTGTTCTAAGAATCTAAATAGGTAATATAGCATTTTTTGTAACTTTCTTTAGTCGTTTTTTGATGAAGCGTCGGCAGTTTTGCTGTCGATACCGAATATCTCCCGAATCACCTCCTTGTCGTCAAAGTGATGCTTCACTCCTTTTATCTCTTGATAGTTTTCGTGTCCTTTTCCGGCTACGAGCACCACATCGCCTTTGCCTGCCAACATACAGGCGGTCTTGATGGCTTCGCGTCGGTCGGCAATACTGATCACCTTTTTCATCTGCTGCTTGTTAAGTCCGGCAAGCATATCATTGATGATGTCCTGCGGCTCTTCAAATCGAGGATTGTCACTGGTGATAATCACACGGTCGCTCTGCTTCACTGCTTCCTGTGCCATCAGTGGACGTTTGCCCTTGTCTCGGTTCCCACCTGCACCGCAAACGGTGATGATGTGCCCTTTTCCGTCGACTTCTTGGATGGCGCTGAGCACATTCTCCAGAGCGTCGGGTGTGTGAGCATAGTCCACAATGGCTGTCACACCCTCCGGCGACTGTATCGGCTCCAACCGTCCGCTCACGCTGTGAAGCGTACTCAGGGCTATCAGAATTTCTTCCGGTTGCTTGCCTAACATCCGGGCGGCACCATAAACCGCCAGCAGATTGCTCACATTGAACTTGCCAATGAATTGCACACCCACTTCATGACCGTCTACATTGAGATACATTCCGGCAAAGTGCATCTCTATGATGCGTGCACGGAAATCGGCCATCTGGCGTGTCGAATAGGTCTTGATGGTTGCCTTGCAGTTTTGTACCATAACCATGCCGTTCTTGTCGTCGGCATTGGTGATGGCGAATGCCGACTTGGGCAAGTCGTCAAAAAACTTCTTTTTGGCATTGCGATAGTTCTCAAATGTTTTGTGATAGTCGAGATGATCGCGTGAAAGATTGGTAAACAGGCCGCCTGTAAAGCTTAGTCCGCCGATGCGCTTCTGAGCAATGGCATGGCTTGAACACTCCATGAACGCATATTCACACCCTGCATCGACCATCCGCGCCAACAGTTTGTTCAGCTCAACGGCATCAGGCGTGGTATGATCGGCAGGTATAGCCTCGTCTTCTATATAATTGCAAACGGTGGACAGAAGCCCGCATTTGTGGCCCATTTTGCGGAACATATTATATAATAAGGTGGCAACGGTGGTTTTTCCATTCGTACCCGTCACGCCCACGAGCTTCAGTTTCTTGGACGGATTACCGTAGAAAGCTGTGGCCACCTTTCCAACCACATCTTCGGTTGATGTCACCTGCACATAGGTCACACTCTCTGCCCGGTCTTCGGGGACATCTTCACAGAGTATGGCTTTGGCTCCCATTGCTATGGCTTTGGGTATGAAGCGATGCCCGTCAACCTGTGTTCCCTTCATCGCGACGAAGAGATGACCGTTGTCAATCTTGCGTGAGTCGATGTTTACGCCCGTGATGTCAACATCAGCACTGCCGATGATGGCTATCGGCTTGATATCTTTCAACAGCTCTTGTAATTTCATATTGTAGCTATTATGTTTGTTCGAACTTGTCATCTATATATATTTTATTTCAGGGTCAGCGTACACACATTGCCTTTCTGAATACAGTGGCCGGCCGGCAGACTTTGTTCAACCACCTTTCCCCGACCATTGATACGGCATTGCACACCACGTTTCTCTATCAGATAAACGGCGTCGCGTGCTCCCATACCGGTTACATCGGGGATAAACTTTTCGCCCCATTCTTTTTTCTTCACCAGCGAAACATGGTTGGCTGCTTTCTGCACTGTCCCCCAAATGGGCTTCTTTGTGGGAGTCTCACTTCTGAAATTGGCGTTTGTCTTGATGCCCAGATGTGACAATACATAGTCGGCTGACAGAATATTTCCACTTTTCACATCGGGTACGAGAATGGAAGTAGAATCCTTCGCATCTTTCACGTCGAGACGAACACTATTCGCCATGATACCCTCGGCGATATGGCGGAATACTACACCACTCATACCACCGCCCGAAGCCGGTAATCCTGATTTCTGGATACACACGATACAGCTGTAGCGTGGCGCGTCGGCAGGGAAGAAACCGGCAAACGACAAAAGGTAGTCCATGCGTCCACTTTTGTATCCGGCTGCACCTTTCGAAATTTGTGCTGTACCCGTCTTGCCGGCGACGGCAAACGATGGCGACCCTGCTTTCCTGCCTAAGCCCTCGCTCACCACCTTGGTCAGCATCTCTTGCATCCATTTTATCACTTTGGGAGAGGCAATCTGTTCGTGCCCTGCAACCACTTGTGGTGGAAATTCTTCGATGATTTCTCCGTTTTTCACGGCCGCTTTCACAAAGCGCGGCTGCATCATCTTTCCGCCATTGGCAATGGCATTGTAGACGGCGAGGGTAGAGATAGGCGGAATCTGGGTCTCATACCCTATACTCATCCAGGGCAAGGCCGTGTTACTCCAATTGACCCACTCACCGCGTTTGTTCTTTTTGGGCATACGGACGATGCCTGATGCTGCTCCCACAATCGGGATGTGTAGGTCGGCGGTGATACCCGAACGATAGACACCCTCCACGAATTTTTCAGGGTTGGCATGATAATATTCATCTATGATTCGGCTCACTCCGATGTTAGAACTCACCTTCAGCGTCTTCGGCAGATTCATTGTTCCGTAACCTCCACGCCGCCAGTTATGATCTTTCATTTCCCGTCCGTACATCGGCCATGTGCCGCCACCAGTCTCCACTATTTTGGTGGTGTCACACATGCCGTCTTCCAGAGCCGTCATGATTGATATGGGCTTGAACACCGAGCCGGGTTCGAGCAGGTCGCTCACGGCATGATTCTTGATTTCGCGATACTTGCCGTCGATGCATTTTTCCATATTGACAATGGCTTTCACGTCACCGGTCTGCACTTCCATCACGATGGCTACTCCCACATTGCCGTTGATTTCTTCCAGTTCTTCGATGACAGCGCGCTCTGCCAGGTCCTGCATCCGCACGTCGATGGTGGTCACGATGTCGGCTCCGGCTATGGGCGGGGTGTCCATGATGTCGAGAAACTTGTTGAGTACCTTGCGCCGGTGTTTGATACCGTTGGTGCCTCGTAGCAGCGAGTCGTAGGATAATTCGAGCCCGCATCGCGGTGTTCGACCGTTGTCCATGGCCGCATACATGTCGCCTACGGTACGCCCGGCCAGGGTGCCGTACGGGCGTTCGCGCGAGTTGAGTTCGTCCCAATGAAAACCACTCTTGAATTTAGACAGGCGGAACACGGGCAACTGCTTCACCTGTGAATAGGTGTTGTAGTCGATGCGTTTTGGCCAAATGGCCCAATGACGCTTTCTTTCTTTATTTCCCCGTTCCAGATGAGCCTTGAACTGTGCCGCGCTCTGCTCGGGGAATATCCTGTTCAGCCCCATGCAGATGCTGTCGAGTTTCTCATGCCAGAGACTGTCGGTCTTGGCATCGTAGAGCTGTTTGAAATCCATATATATCTTGAACTCAGGCAGCGACGAAGCCAATAGCTGACCGTCGCAACTCAGAATGTTGCCACGTGTGGGTATCACCTCGACACTGTCTTTCTTTACGCGGTCGGCCACTTTTAGCCAATAGTCGCGCTTGGCGGTCATGGTATAGCTTGCCTTGGCCACCACAGCCAATGCGATAACTGTCATCAATACAGCGATGGCGCTGTATCTGGGCATGATTTTGTTATAGTCAAATTTGCTCATTTCTGCTTCATTCTGGAATGTTTATGATATAGGGAGGCTGGTTGGCCATTTTCAGCACACTGTCTTCATTGTTTTTCAAGAGTTGCAGCACATTGCTTTCCCGGCTTTTTTCGGTGAGCTGGCTGGTACTCGAAAGGGCTTTGTATTTGGCGTCCTGAAGTTCACTTTGCAGATGGTCTATCTCAATGATGTCCTGCTGACAACTGTATCGGTTGGAGATGTACAGTATCAGGAAGAACACAATGAGAATCAATAACCATATCTGCCGACGCACGGCCGCCGTGTTCAGAATGTCGCCACCAAGTATCTTGCGAAGGGATAGGGTACGCGATTGCGGGGCTTCGCCTTCGATGGCTTGTTTTTGTATCACCTCTTTCAGCGACAACTCGTCGGGATCGTCGTTCTGCACGTCTTGCTCCTTGCCATTATTGGTTCTGTCGGCAGTAGCTCTCAGAGCTTCTTTGGCCTCCTCGTCGGAGGGACCGTAACTGTCCTGTTGAGGCTCGTCTTGTATTTGGTCTTTGTCTTTTTTCATAGCTTTTCAGCAATCCTTAGTTTTGCGCTCCGGCTTCTTGGGTTTCTTTCCTGTTCCTCGTTGCTTGGAACAATCACTTTGTTGTTGATGAGTTTAAAGGGACTTTGTGTTCTGCCGTAAAAGTCTTTTATGATTTTGCCCTCAACATTGCCCGCCCTCATCATGTTTTTCACGATGCGGTCTTCGAGCGAATGATAGGTGATGATGCTCAGTCGTCCTCCGGGAGCCAGCAACTCTGTGGCTGCTACAAGCATTTCCTTGAGGGCCGACATCTCTTGGTTTACCTCTATCCGCAGGGCTTGAAACAACTTGGCTATTTCTTTTTTCCCGCGTTCCCGCTTGAAAATCGGTTCTACGGCTTTAACGAAGTCGCTTGTAGTGAGAATTTGCTTTTGGCTTCTTGTCTTCACCAGCTCGGAAGCGATGCGCCGTGACGATTTCAACTCTCCGTAGAGATAGAAAACATCGGCCAATTGCTCTTCTTCGTAATTGTTCACAATGTCGGCGGCTGTTTGTCCGGCGCGTCTGTTCATGCGCATATCCAACGGCGCGTCAAAACGGAAAGAGAAACCTCTCGTTTCGTCGTCGAAATGATGGCTCGATACGCCGAGGTCGCCCAGAAGTCCGTCGATATGGTCCACTCCGTAATAGCGCATCCAATTCTTCAGATAACGGAAATTGGAGCGCACAAAGGTGAACTGTTGTGCCTTGGCGGTGGAGGGGTGAAAGTTTTCCTCTGCGTCGGCGTCTTGGTCGAAACTGTAGAGATGTGCGTTGTTGTCGAGCCGGGCAAGTATTTCCTGAGAATGGCCACCGCCTCCGAATGTGACGTCCACATAGATGCTACCGGGCTTGATGCGAAGTCCGTCCACACTTTCCTTCAGTAATACGGGAACATGGTATGTCTCTGCTTTTGTAACCATTCTTGCTATTGACCTATGTTTTTCTATTTTTTAAGTGATTGGAAAAGGGCGGTTCTTTGTTATCTGGCAGGTTGCTGCGTCCTGCTTCCGCCGTCTCGTCATTTTATCTCAGAATTTTCTCGTTGCAGTCTCGGCAGAGTTGGTTATTCTTCGGTTGGAGAAGACGATGGGCGCGGTTTCATAAGTTTCTCTAAGGCTGCGCCAAAATCTTCCTTGTTCAGCAACGGCAGTTCCTCGTCGGGCTTGTTGGTCCATATCTCAATGGTGTCGCCCATGCCGACGAAGCGAAGCGACTGGTCGATGTCGGCCGCCTGCAGAAAGTTCTTGGGAATGAGTATGCGCCCGCTGCCGTCTATGGCAATGCTCGTCACGCCACTCACAAAAGTGCGGTAAACCATCTGTTGGCGACGATCCCACCGAGACAGGCGTGAGCGCATCTCGTCTATCAGCGTGTTCCAAACCGATTGCGGATAGATGACGAGCGTGTTTTCAAAGATGTCTTGACGAAGCACAAGATCGGTTTCGCCGCACGCCATGAGCGACTTGCGAAATTGTGCGGGGAGAAATGCCCTGCCTTTGGAGTCGATTTTTGCCTCTATATTGCCTAAAAAACGCATACGTACATCTTTATGATAGAATTTGCCCTCAAAGTTACATAAAATTCCCCACTTCTCACCACTTTGCCCCACTATTTTTTCAATTTGGCCTTATTTTGTGATATTTTTGGGTTTTGTGGGGGCGGTTTTATGGCATGAAGGCGTATTGGTAAAGTTGAATCAACAGTTTTTCGAATCGGTTTTCATGCATGCGGAAAATAAGGATGGAGAAGGTGGCGTGAGCTTTTGTTGTATGCCTTTAAGGGATTATGGGTTGGTGGATTTTTTTTTATAAAAATAATGACAAAACGCTTCAAATGCTTCCAATATTTCAAACAAGGATAAACTTTTCTCTAAAATCGCGAAATTTGACGGGTTTTCTGTAACTTTCTGATTGTGTTTATCTTACAGAATATTTTGGTTTTTAAACGAAAAATAGTTTTCCGAAGGCGTTGCTGTTAAGGCTTAATCGTCTTGCGGTTACAGCTTTTCCGCACTGCTTGTAGCATCGAAACGCACTGCCGTTAGGGTTTAATCGTCACGCGGTTGGGTCTGAAACTCAGTCAAACGTTGTGCGGTTGGGTATGGCTTTGATTCTTTATTTACAAAACATGGGTTTTAGATTGCTGGAAGGGACAGGTGAAAGGGGACTCTTTTTATGATATTTATTTGACAGATAAATGGTGTGTTGTAACTTGATTGAATCAAGAATTATCATTGGCAGAAGAAAAGAGAGGGGCGGCTCATCCGTGATGGGATAAGGATTGGGGGAGCATGTGGTGCCGGTGCAGAATAGGGCAGAGGATTAGGCGCTACGTTTATTGATTTTCCGGCCTTATTTAAGATAAATTTAAAAGTTTTTCGCATGAAATAGGAAGATTTAAAAAAAGATGTGTTATTTTTGCACATGCACAGTATATTGCGAACAATGAGTGGATGCATAGAAAAGACGATCGATGTTGAACAAGTGTTGAAGAGTAAGTTGGGCAGCAAAACGAAGTATGTGCCTCGCTTTGTTGTTGGATGGCTGAAACGCTTGATTCACGAAGACGAAGTAAACAGATTTTTGTGGGAAAGTCGAGACAAGAAGGGTACCGAATGGCTTGAAGCGTGTGTGAGGTATCTTGATATGCACGTTACGATAGAAGGAAAGGAAAATCTGCCCGACAAGAACGACGGCAAACTCTATACGTTTGTGTCAAATCATCCGTTGGGAGGGCAGGACGGAGTTTGTTTGGGAGCCATTATCGGCAGACATTATGACGGCAAATTCCGCTATCTTGTTAACGATTTGTTGATGTTTCTGCCAGGTCTCAAGCCGGTGAGCATCGGGATTAACAAGACTGGAAGACAGGGACGCGATTTTCCGAAAATGGTGGAGGCCGGTTTCAAGAGCGATAACCACATGTTGATGTTTCCTGCCGGGTTGAACTCCCGTAACATCGACGGGATTATTCGTGATTTACCATGGAAGAAAACTTTTATCACTAAAAGTGTGGAGTATCAGCGCGACGTGGTGCCCATCTATTTCAGCGGTTGCAACTCCAAGCGTTTTTATCGATTGGCCAATTGGCAGAAAAAAATGGGACTGAAGGTGAACATTGCCATGCTGTTCTTGGTCGATGAAATGTATAAAAACGTTCATAAGAATTTTCGTATTGTCATTGGTAAGCCTATTCCCTGGCAAACGTTTGATCAAAGCAAAAGTGCGGTGGAATGGGCACAATATGTACAAGAGAGAGTTTACGAACAAGCGGGGCCGGCCGGCTTGCGTGCCGAGTAATTCCAACCAACAATGATTATGGAAGAAGAAATTATCAAACCAATTAGTAAGGATTTGTTGAAGAGTGAGCTGACATCGGAACGCCTGCTTCGCACAACCAACAAAAGCCATAACGATATATACATCATCACAGCGGCAAATGCTCCTCATGTGATGCAGGAAATCGGACGTTTGCGTGAAGTTGCTTTCCGCACGTCGGGTGGCGGAACGGGTAAATCGGTAGATATCGACGAGTTTGACACGATGGAAAATGGTTGCAAGCAGCTCGTCGTGTGGAATCCTGAGGCTGAGGAGATTATTGGTGGTTACCGCTATCTGTTTGGTGATAATTGGCAGTTGAACGACGAAGGACAGCCTAAATTGGCCATGAATCACATGTTCAGCTTTTCTGATAAGTTCATGAAGGAGTATGCGCCGTACACGGTGGAGTTGGGGCGATCGTTCGTGTCGTTGGAATATCAGAATGTCAGAAAGAACACAAAGTCTATTTTTGCTCTGGACAATCTGTGGGACGGCTTGGGCGCGCTGACAGTCATCAATCCCAAATGCAAGTACTTTTTGGGAAAAATGACGATGTATCCGTCGTTCGTGCGTCGCGGCAGAGACATGATATTGTATTTTCTCAATAAGCATTTTGGCGACACGGAACAGCTTGTTGTGCCGATAAATTCGCAGAAAATAGAGACTCCGCAGGAGGAGCTGGAACGCTTATTCTGCGAGGAAGATTTCAGAAAGGACTACCGGATTCTAAATCGCGAGGTGCGCCAATTAGGATTCAATATTCCCCCTTTGGTTAATGCCTATATGAATTTGAGTCCTACCATGAAATTCTTTGGTACGGCCATTAATTATGAGTTTGGCAATGTTGAGGAAAGTGGCATACTGATTGCCATGGACGAGATATTCGAAGAAAAGCGCATTCGCCATATCAACAGCTTTGTCAAAGAGCATCCTGAGGCTCTCAAGCTACCGGGAAAGTCCAATAATGTAATACTTTAACCCGCTTCCATTTCACTTTGAAGGTGGGGTGACGATATAGAGGAGAGGCAATAACAATAAATCCCTTTCATGAGCATGATGCCATGAAAGGGATTTGTTCATTAGAGTAATTTCAGCCTGCTTTCTTGATCCGTCGCCCGGATGGTAGCCGTTTGTTTCGCCGAAAAGAGTTGTAAAGGTTTAGGGCAAAGTGGGGTAGGCTTATATTATCGGCAGCGAAATACCGTTAATCTTTTGATAAATGTCGAGAGCATAAACGTCTGTCATGCCACTGATATAATCGAGTACGGCCATGATGCGGGTTTGCAGGTCATCGCTTCTGATTTCATATTGGCTGCTGAATCGGTCGATGAGCTGTTTGCTATGGAACTTTTCAGGGTAAACGGCTGCCTTGACGAGACGTTGCATCAGGGTTTGCATAATCTTGTATCCGCTCAACTCCACATCCAGCACGGGTTTGCTGCGGTAAATTTTCTTATAGGCAACCTCTGCGCAACGCTTGTAAGCCATGCGCTGCGGATAGGCAATGTTTTCGATGAGACTGCCCTGAAATGTGCCGTTCAGGATTTCTTCCTCGTGTTCCACAAAGGTCTTTACACATTCGCTTTCCAATATTCCAACGGCGCAGGCACGCATATACACAATCTTTTCATTGACATCGGTCACCCCTTCCTGATCCATGCGCTGGCGTATGGAGGTTTGGGTGGGCTTATCGAAGAAGCCTAAAAGCAGGTCGGCGGTTTCTTCGTAAGAGAGGATCCGAAGCTTGTGAGAGTCTTCTATGTCCATGATTTCATAGCAAATATCATCGGCGGCTTCCATCAAATACACTAAGGGATGACGTGCGTAATTAAGTGGCTCGCCCAACTTTGATTTGCGAAAAATGCCCAATTCATCGGCAATTTTTTGATAAATGGGGGCTTCAGATGAGAAGAAACCGAACTTTCCGTGTTTTCCAGCCACGCTGCTGGCATAAGGATATTTCACGACGGAGGCCAGTGTGGCATAGGTCATGACAAAGCCACCGCTTCTGCGGCCTGCGAAACGATGGGTCAGCAGGCGGAAGGCATTGGCATTTCCCTCAAAATGGGTGATGTCATTCCAAAAATCGGGAGACACTTTGTCTTTAAGGATAGAGCCTTCATCTTCGGTAAAATAGGTCTGAATGGCTTTTTCTCCGGAATGTCCAAACGGCGGGTTTCCCATGTCGTGGGCCAGTCCGGCGGTCTGCACGATGGTGCCGATTTCCTCGAAAAGGGTGCCTCTGAGTTCCGGATGCTTTTCGATAAGCAGTCTGGCCACGTCGTCGCCCAATGATTTGCCGAGCGAGGAAACTTCCAGAGAGTGTGTGAGTCGGTTGTGCACAAAGACGCTTCCGGGCAAAGGGAAAACCTGTGTCTTGTTTTGTAGCCGGCGGAAGGGGGCGGAATAGATGAGCCGATCGCCGTCGCGCTTGAATTCAGAGCGGTCGTCATGGCGCATAGGGTGGCGGTCTTCTTGGCCGAGCCGCTTGTTGGATATGAGTTGATTCCAGTTCATAGAGCTGATTTTTTGTATGTTATTTTTGGTCGGGAAGGCCCGAATTTATCGGGCCTCAAGGCAGGAAAGGACGAGAGTATGCCGTTCACAATGTTTGGTGCACAGTTGGTCTTCATGGCCTGTTCTTATTTATCCCGGTGCCTAATATGTTTTTATCATCATGGTCTTTGGGGTCAAGCGATGAGAGCGTGTGCCGTTTAGACTTGCCCTCCGGAGCCTTTCGATCCTCCATTCTTTCGTTACAAAGTTACCGCTTATTCTTCTATTTTCTTTCTTTTTAATAATTAAAATGTAATAATGTGGTCGAAATTGATTAAATTTGCATTCTATATGGTAAAAATAAGAGTAGTGAACAACGGGCATCAGCCGCTTCCGGCGTATGCCACTGTGCAAAGCGCGGGAATGGACTTGCGGGCTAATCTCGATGAGTCGAT
Organism: Bacteroidales bacterium KA00344; assembly: GCA_001552765.1. Classification (GTDB taxonomy): domain Bacteria; phylum Bacteroidota; class Bacteroidia; order Bacteroidales; family Bacteroidaceae; genus Prevotella. The sequence continues at coordinate 14,955 of KQ959369.1, read as the reverse complement.
AGTTTTGAAACCGATGGATCGACGCCTGATACCAACAGGGTTACATATCGCCTTGCCTGAGGGTTATGAGGCGCAGGTGCGCCCAAGAAGCGGACTGGCATTGAAGCACGGCATTACAGTGCTCAACACTCCGGGTACGGTGGATGCCGATTATCGGGGAGAAATCATGGTGTTGCTTGTGAATTTTTCGCAGGAAGAGTTTGTTATCAACGATGGCGAGCGCATTGCGCAGATGGTGATAGCACGCTATGAACAGGCTGATATGGTTGAGGTAGAGATGCTCGACGAGACAGAAAGAGGCGCCGGAGGATATGGTCATACGGGCGTGAAATAGGAATGAAAAGATGAAAAAGCCACTGCGATATTTGGTTTCCTTGCTTTGGGTCATGCTGCTTATAGGTGGTTTAGCGTGCCCTTCAACGGCTTGGGCCGGAAAGGAGAAAACTCCGGCGGCGGGAATGCCTGCAAAAGCTGGTGGAATGGACTATACCGACAGTCTGCGATACAACTATTTCTTTTTAGAGGCAGTACGCCAACAGAATGCCGGACATTATGCAGCGGCATTCGACTTGTTGAACCGTTGCTTGGAAATCGACTCGTGTGCGGCAGAAGCCTACTATATGCAGGCACGTTATTTCTCGGAGCTTCGCAAGGACAGTATGGCTCTGCACTATTTGGAAACGGCGGCGTTGCTGAGACCGGATAATGACACCTACCAAGAAAAGGTGGCTCAATTCTATATTGGGACAGGCAACTTCGAAAAGGCCATAGAAACTTACGAGCGGCTGTATGCTGTCCAGCGGGACCGCAGTGATGTGGTGAACATCCTCGTTCAACTCTACAAGCAGCAGAAGGATTATGACAAAATGCTCGATGCCATCGACCGTTTGGAGCAAATAGAAGGAGAAAGTGAGCAGTTCGCCTTGGCCAGAATGAGTGTGTATGAGCTCAAGGGAGATGCGAAAAACGCATATAAAACACTGAAAGGCTTGGCCGACTCGCATCCCAATGACTTGAGTTTCAGTATTATGTTGGGCAACTGGTTGATGCACAATAACAAGTCGAAGGAGGCCTACAAACTGTTTAGCCAGGCTCTGGAAAGTGAGCCTGACAACGCGTATGCGCAGAGTTCGATATACGATTATTACCGTGCGGTGGGGCAGGAAGATAAGGCTAACGAGATGATGGAGCGCATATTGCTGGGCAAGAACACGCAACCGGAGAACCGCATACAGTTTGTTCGACAGGCCATTCAGGAGAATGATCAGCAGGGTGGCGATTCTGTGAAGATCATCAAACTGTTTGACCGTATGCGCAAAGCACTGCCGAAGGATGCTTCCATAGCCGAAATGAAAGTAGCATATTATACGCTCAAGAAGATGCCGGAGGAAGAAATTAACCAAGCATTGGTCGATTTGCTGGCACTTGCACCCGATAATGGTGGGGCGCGCTTCCAATTGATTCAGAACAAATGGGCTAAGCAGGATTGGAAAGCAGTAGCCGAACTGAGTGAGCCGGGAATGTTGTATAATCCCGATGAAATGGCATTTTATTACTTTACAGGCCTAGCACGCTATTATCAAAAAGACGATATTGGGGCGCTCGATGCGTTCCAGCGGGGCACGGCAGAAATCAATGACAAGAGCGACCCTGCTATTGTGAGCGACTTTTACGCCATTATGGGGGAGATATATCATAATCAGGGAGAGAAGGAGAAGGCGTATGCAGCTTTCGACAGCTGTCTGCAATGGAAACCAGACCATATTGTTACACTCAACAACTATGCTTATTTTCTCTCTATAGAAGGTGGAGACTTGAAGCGGGCAGAGGAGATGAGTGCCAAGGCGGTGAAGGCAGAGCCAAAAAATCCAACCTATCTCGATACGTATGCATGGATACTTTATTGTCAAGAACGTTATGCGGAGGCCAAGATTTATATTGACCAGACACTGAAATACAGCACAGACTCGACGCTTTCTGCGGATGTTTTGGAACATGCAGGAGATATTTACATCAAGACGGGAAACACCGATGAGGCTTTGAAAATGTGGCAGAGGGCCATTGATGAGGGCGGAGACGCAGCTGTGTTGAACAACAAGAAGAAACGCTATACCAAGAAAAGATGAAAACAAGGAGTAGAATTATAGTGATGTGTGTGCCTTTGCTGTTGGCATCATGTGGTGCCAAGAAAGCAGCGATTAAGGACACATCCGGTGTAACAAAGACTTCGTCGGCACAGGAAACCTCCCGTGCTGCTCACCAACTGGCTTTTGTTCAAAAGGTGAACGACCAGAAAGTATATGCTAATAATATAGTTGCCGATATGAGTTTTACAGCTCAAATGGGAGACCGCAAAATTACCGTGCCGGGAGCTGTCCATATGCGTAGAGATGAGGTGATACGGTTGCAACTGTTCATACCGTTGCTTGGAAGTGAGGTTGGGAGATTGGAATTTACGCCGGATTATGTGCTTGTTATCGACAGAATGCATAAGCAATACATCAAAGGTGACTACAATCAACTTGATTTTCTAAGGAATAACGGACTGAATTTCTATTCTCTTCAGGCATTGTTTTGGAATCAACTGCTGCTGCCCGGAGCCTCGAACGTAGGCGAAGGAGACCTTCATAAGTTCAAGGCAAACCTCGATGGAATGGGACAAAATGTGCCCGTGAGCCTACAAAACGGCAATATGAACTATGTGTGGGAAGCCAATCGAAAGAGTGGTATCATAGGCAAGACGTCCGTTACCTTCAGTAGTAGCGGTCACGGCAAATCCAATTTGGTGTGGGAATACACAGATTTCAGCCCATTAGGAGTGAAGATGTTTCCCGCTACTCAAGAGTTCTCGTTCAGCACATCCTCGTCTAACAAGATACAGGAAATGACGGTGAGGCTCAAAATGGATAAGCTGAAAACATCGGAAAATTGGGAAACTCGCAGCACCGTTTCTCCCAGATACAAGGAAATGGATGCCAAATTCATTTTTGACAGGTTACTTAATATGTAATGAGGAAAATACTGACCATACTTTTAGCGATGTTCTTTGTCGTTGCTTTGGATGCACAAACCCGAAAACGAACGACCAAGAAGACTACGCGTACAACAAAGACGACAAAACAGACTACACCAAAGAAGACGTCTAAGAATAGTGTTACCTACAGCAATTCGTCCATTCGGGGATTGCAGAGCCAACGCTCGGCCATACAGAAAAAGATCCGAGCGCAGGAACAAGCATTGAAAGCCAACAAAAGCGATGTGGCGCAACGGTTGCGCAATTTACTGATGTTGAATGGTGAGATAAGTCGTCGCCAGAAGAATATAGAAGGTATACAAGGTGAAATTCACCATATTGAGAACAATATCGGAATACTCAATACACAGCTCGGAACACTGGAACAGCAACTCAAGGATCGCCAGGCCAAATACGTAAAGTCCATGAAATACATGGCGCGTCATCGCTCGATGCAGGACAGATTGATGTTCATCTTCTCGGCAGAAAATTTTTACCAGATGTACCGCCGCCTCCGTTTCGTGCGTGAATATGCACAATATCAACGGGCGCAGGGTGAAGCTGTAAGGGCCAAGCAGACCGAAGTGAACAACAAGTATCGCCAGCTGCAAAAGGTGAAGGGGCAGAAAAACAGGTTGCTCTCTCAAGGAGAGGAGGAAAAAACGAAGCTGGAGAACAATAAGAACGAACAGCAGGAGATGGTCAAGGGATTGCAGAAACAACAGAAAACAATTCAGTCTATCATTGCTGACCAGCATAAGAAGGACGCGGCACTGAATGCGCAAATCGACCGTTTGGTGGAGATCGAAATACAGAAAGCGCGTGCCCGTGCTGAGGCTGAGGCCAAACGCAAGGCTGCTGCGGAAGAGGCGGCCAAGCGTCGGGCTGCGGAATTAGCCCGTAAGAAAGCTGAAGCTGAGGCTGCCGCTCGTGAGAACGCCCGTCGAATAGCTGAGGCTAAAGCCCGAGAAGCCCGATTGAAAGAAGAGGCCCGACAGGCTGCACTGGCAGAGGAAGCTGCTCGAAAAGCACGTGCTGAGGCTGCTGAGGCTGCACGAAAACAAGCCGCAGAAAAGGCGTTGGAGAAAGAGCGGTCCGCTCAAAGGGCTGCTGCCCGTGAACTTGCTGCGAGGGCTAAGCGTGCCGCAGAGGCAGAACGCGCTGCGGAAGCACGCAAGGCTGCCGCCGATCAGGCTGCCCGCGAGGCGGAATCCCTCCGTCAGGCTGCTGAACGCAAGGAGGTTGCCGATGCTGCACGGGCAAAGAAAGAAATAGCAGAAGTGAAGCAAGGCATGGAGGAAGTGAGCAAATTCTCGACCGTAGACCGCATGATGAACAGTGGGTTCGAGGCCAATCGCGGGCGATTGCCTATGCCCATCACCGGCAGTTACAAGATTGTGAGCCATTTCGGACAGTATAATGTAGAGGGCCTGAAGGGTGTGATGCTCGACAATAAGGGCATCAACATCATGGGAAACAATGGCTGTCAGGCTCGCTCGGTGTACGATGGCGAGGTGAGCGCAGTGATTGGCTATGCCGGCACGTATGTTGTCATGGTGCGACATGGCGCCTATATTTCCGTATATTGCAATCTCAAATCGGTCAGCGTAAGCAAGTCTCAAAAGGTTGCTACAGGGCAGGCACTCGGTGCGGTGGGCACAGACAACATTCTGCAGTTCCAGCTTCGCAAGGAAAGGGCAAAGCTGAATCCGGAGGCTTGGCTCAGAAAATAGGGGAATGTACACCCTTCACATAGGATAATCCATCATTGTACGCTCCTGAATACAGGATTTTGTTGGGCGTTGATGATGGATTATCCTTTCTTTTTATATACCGATGAGGAGCTTGATATAGGTATCAAGCGCATGTTCTATTTCACTCAATCTGATAAATTCATCGGCGCTATGCGAGCGCGACGACTTGCCCGGCCCAAGTTTGAACGATGGAAACGGCATGAGTGCCTGATCGCTCAGCGTGGGCGAGCCGTATGGCGTCATGCCCAGCGAAACGCAGCGTTGCACTAACGGATGCTTCGGGTCGATGTGGGAGGAGTGCAGGCGGAAGGAGTGGGCTTTGACCTCAGACCTGACGTGTTGGCAGATGATGTCGTAGATTTCCTCGTTGGTGTAGCACTCGTTGGAGCGCACATCGACGAGCATGGTACAGATGTCGGGAACCACATTGTGCTGCGTACCGGCATTCACAACGGTTAGCGTCATTTTCACCGGACCGAGCAGCGGGCTTGTTTTTTCAAATTTGTAGTCGCTAATCCACCGCATATCGTCCAATGCTTCGTAGATGGCGTTCACCCCTTCGTTTCGGGCGGCATGACCGCTCTTGCCGTGAGCAATCAGGTCGAGCACCATCAATCCTTTCTCGGCTATGGCGGGCTGCATACCTGTGGGTTCGCCCACGATGGCTACGTCTGTCTTGGGCAGCAGCGGCAGGACTCGGCTGATGCCGTCTTTGCCCGACACCTCTTCTTCTGCCGAAGCTAAATATATCAGGTTGAAAGAGCGGTTGGCTTTCACATTGTTCCTGCAAAAATAGCGGAACACCTGTAACAATGTCACCAGTCCGCCCCCGCAGTCGTTGCTACCCAGTCCGTATAGTGTGTCGCCCTCGATGGTCGGGGCAAAGGGGTTGCGTGTCCATGAATCCACCGGCTTCACCGTGTCGATGTGAGCATTGAGCAACACGGTGGGACGGGCTGCGTCGAACAGCGGGTCGATGGCCCATACGTTGTTGGCTTCGCGGTGAGTTTTGAAACCGTAATTGCTGATGGCCTGCTCCATAATGGTAGCGGCTTCGCTTTCGCTGCGACTTGTCGATGGTGTGGCTATCAACCGGCAGAGCAGGTCGATGGCCTCACGGGTGTATTGCTTTTGTTGTTCCATGCTACAAAAATAAGTATTTTTTCAGATATGAGAACGTAAAAGCAGATTTATCTTCTCCGTTGCCCGGTTTGCTTTCACAGTAGTTCAATACAATGCCCGCTGAGTACTGATAGTTATGGTTTTAAGGTATTGAAACTTCTAATTTTCTTTACAAACGCCCCAAAATGCCGGGCGTATTCAGAAATGACTTTACTTTCGTCCGAAAAATCGCCAAATTTGCGCATTTTGCAGTGCGTTGATAATCAGTGTATTTCGGAATATACTCTGTCCGCTCTGAATCTCTCCGCCTGCGGTTGCATATCGAATGGCATTGCGAAAGCAGCTTAACCATAGGACGATTGGGCCTTAACCGTCCTGCGATTAGGCCTCAGTCATACTGCCATTAAGGCTTCCTCGCAAAATGGCTGACTGCAAAGTCTGCCAAACGGAGCATTGATACCTGATGCGGACAAATCATGAATGCAGAAACATAGTTCTTTTTGCGCTGGATGTTCTGAAAATAATTGTTAAAAAACGGTAGTTTATATTTACATTTTCTTTCCGTTCAGGGGCTTTTCGATAACGGCTATAGGAATGGTCTCCGTGTAGGTATGTACTATTGTTGGCGCCGTATAATCGCAGCGGCACCGACAATCTGTTTGCGTAAAAAAGCGTTGATATTTTTGTTTTAGTTGTCAATAAACGTTATCTTTGCATATATTAATATTCTTATCGTATGCAGCATAAAAACCATTTGTCGATACTGATTCACGAGCAAGCAAAGAAATATGGTCGCCGTCCAGTGCTTACATTCAGGAACTTCGGAAGTTTGAAATGGAAGAGCGTGTCGTGGAATCAGTTTTCCTTGCGGGTCAAACAGACAAGCAACGCTATGTTGAATTTGGGTGTGAAACCACAGGAAAATATTGCTGTTTTCTCCCAGAATTGTATTCATTATCTGTATACGGATTTCGGCGCCTACGGTGTTCGCGCCTGTTCCATCCCATTTTATGCCACAAGCTCTGAGCAGCAAATACAATATATGCTCAATGACGCTCAGGTGCGCATCCTTTTTGTGGGAGAACAGGAGCAGTATGACAAGGCACACCGCGTGTTTCCCCTCTGTCCGTCATTGGAGCGTATCATCATCTTCGACGATAGCGTACGCATCAGTTCGCACGACCCTAACACACTTTATTTTGAAGATTTCCTGAAACTGGGAGAGCATCTTCCAAGGCAGTGTGAAGTGGAAAAGTTATGGGCTGAGGCTAACGAAGACGACCTCTGCAACATTCTCTATACAAGTGGCACTACGGGCGAGAGCAAGGGCGTGATGCTCAGTTACGGCCAGTATATGGCAGCTTTGGAGGCTAACAGCAAGTGTGTGCCTGTGGGAGAAAAGGACAGGGTTATGAACTTTCTGCCGTACACCCATATCTTTGAACGGGCATGGTCGTATTTGGCACTCAGCAAAGGTGCACAGTTGATCATCAACACCTATCCGCACGAGGTGCAGGAATCCATGCGTGAGACGCATCCTACGAGTATGTCGAGTGTGCCGCGTTTTTGGGAAAAGGTGTATCAGGCGGTACATGACCAGATAGACCGCTCCAACCCTGTATTGCAAAAGGTGTTCAGAAATGCCCTGGCTGTGGGCAAGAAATATAACATTGACTATCTTGCCAAAGGCAAACGCCCACCAATGGGATTGGCGATGAAATACAAAGCCGTTAATGCTACCGTATTTAGTTTGGTGCGCAAGCAGTTGGGATTGGAAAATCCCCACCTGTTTCCTACGGCCGGAGCTTATGTGTCGGCTGAGGTGGAGGAATTCGTCCATTCCATCGGCATTATGATGATGGTGGGATATGGGCTTACGGAAAGTCTTGCAACGGTCTGCTGCGACCATCTCGATAAGAAGCGTTCGTTAGGCTCTGTCGGTCGCGTCATTAGTGGGTTGGAACTAAAGATAGGTGAAAACGACGAGATTTTGCTGAAGGGTCCTACGATTACTAAAGGGTATTATAAACGGGACGACATCACGTCGCTTGTCTTTGACAAGGACGGTTTTTTCCACACGGGAGATGCCGGATATATCAAAGATGGCGAACTCTATCTGAAAGAGCGTATCAAAGATTTGTTCAAGACGAGCAACGGAAAGTATATTGCGCCCCAGATGGTGGAGTCGACGCTGCTCGTAGACAAGTTTATAGACCAAGTGGCCGTTGTGGCCGACCAGCGAAAATTTGTGTCGGCATTGATAGTGCCGGAGTTTCGATTGGTAGAGGAATGGGCACGCGATAATGGTATAGCTTTCCAGAATCGCGAGGAACTCTGTGCCAGTCCGGAGGTGTATGCCATGATGATGGAGCGTATCTCCACTCTTCAGCAATCGCTCGCACATTATGAACAGGTTAAACGGTTCACGCTTCTGGCTCACCATTTCTCGATAAATACGGGAGAATTGACCAATACATTGAAGTTGCGCCGCCCCGTGATATATAAGAATTTCAAAGAAGTCATCGATAAGATGTACGAAGATTAACGAGTCTCGGATGTTGAGAAACGAAGACTTTATCTTATAATATAAGTCGCCAAGCAGGGGTGCAGATAGGGAGAAAGAGATAAATGTAGACCTCCGCGCTGTAGGTTCTTGGTGATTCCATAATAAAAAGTAAATGATTACATCAGACCAGTTGAAGGACGTGTTGGAGCGCACGAGTAAGCTCCACCATTATCTTGATATCGATCGGAAGAAGATTGAGTTTGAAGAGGAACAGCTTCGAACGCAGGCACCTGACTTTTGGGATGACCCGAAGCGGGCGCAGGCTCAGATGAAGAAGGTGAAGGGTATTCAGAAATGGCTGACGGGATATAACAAGGTGAAGCAACTTGCCGAAGAGTTACAGTTAGCTTTTGAATATTTCAAGGAGGACCTTGTCAGCGAGGAGGAAGTGGATGCCGACTACAAAAAAGCGATCACGGCCATAGAAGAGCTGGAATTGAAAAACATGCTGCGGTTGGAGGAAGATGCTATGGATGCCGTACTGAAAATCAACTCCGGAGCCGGAGGAACAGAGAGCCAGGACTGGGCGCAGATGCTGATGCGTATGTATATGCGTTGGGGCGAGTCGAATGGCTATAAAGTGACGATTACCAACCTTCAGGATGGTGATGAAGCGGGCATCAAGAGCGTAACGATGACGGTAGAGGGAGGAGAGTTTGCCTATGGATACCTCAAGAGTGAGAATGGTGTGCATCGGTTGGTGCGTGTGTCGCCATACAATGCTCAGGGCAAACGCATGACCAGCTTTGCCAGTGTGTTCGTGACCCCTCTTGTCGATGATACCATCGAGGTATATGTGGACCCGGCCAAACTGAGTTGGGACACGTTCCGGTCGAGCGGCGCGGGTGGACAGAATGTGAATAAGGTGGAGTCGGGCGTTCGGCTGCGCTATCAGTACGAAGACCCTGATACGGGCGAGAAGGAGGAAATCCTGATAGAGAATACCGAGACGCGAGACCAGCCGAAAAACAAGGCAAAGGCATTGCTTCTCTTGAAAAGCCAGCTCTATGACCGTGAGATGAAGAAGCGCATGGAGGCACAAGCCAAGATAGAGGCGGGCAAGAAGAAGATAGAATGGGGTAGCCAGATCAGAAGCTATGTGTTTGATGACCGACGTGTGAAGGACCATCGCACCAATTATCAGACATCGGACGTGGACGGTGTGATGGACGGCAAGATTGATGATTTCATCAAAGCCTATCTCATGGAGTTTGCTGTTGATGAGGAAAACAAAGCCTGATTTCGACAAGAATATACAATACAACCTAATAAATGAAATATTATGACTAAAAAGAAAGGAAGACCACAGGAGCCTGTGCGTGAGGTTAACGCTGTTTCCAAAGAGGTGAAACGTGTAAAGCGTGAGGAAAAACAGAAGACACAGGGTGATGTCGTGGTGAAATGGATATTTGGCGGTTTGCTCGCCCTGGCTATCATCTACATGATTTGGACAATGTATATCGTGTGATGAGCGGACTGGAAATAGAACGAAAATTTCTTGTGAAGAAAGGCGGTGCGTACAGACGCGCCGCCTTTTCATCAAGCCATATTCAGCAGGGATACATTCCTGCAATGGGGGCTACTGTGCGTATTCGTGTTCGCGACGAGCAGGCTTTCTTGACGATAAAGAGCAAGAGCGTAGACGGAGGCTTGTCGCGTTATGAGTTTGAAAAGGAAATAACGCTTGACGAAGCTCGCCACCTGCTGAAATTGTGCAAGGGTGGCGTGATCGACAAACATCGCTACTTGGTGAAAAGTGGAAGCCATGTATTTGAAGTGGATGAGTTTCATGGCGACAACGATGGGCTGGTGATGGCCGAGGTTGAACTTGGAAGCAGTACGGAATCTTATGAAAAGCCCGATTTCATCGGGTTGGAAGTGACGGGTGACGGGCGTTTTTACAATTCCAATCTGCTTAGGAATCCCTATTGCGTTTGGAAATCTTCAGTGCCAGAGGAATTCCGATAAGTGCTCCCAATACCACACCGATGGCATCGGCAACAAAGTCGATGAATTCGCCACTTCTGTTGCCTCCGGTACAATAATGCTGCACAATCTCGATGAGTCCACCCATTAAGATGGGAAGGATAAAAGCATAGAGAAAGGTGCGCTTCTTGTTGATGGTATGATGATAAAGCCCGTATTCTATCCACAAGACGGCACACCATCCGCCATACATCACAAAGTGCGTCCATTTGTCAATCATGTTGATGTTGCTCAGCGGGGTCTCCGGGATAGGCATAAGACATAATATCCATATCACGATTATACAGAGAAAGGATAATGGGTATTTTTTAATGAAATGCTGCATGATGCTGTATTTACTTTCAGTTTGTGTGCAAAAGTAGATATTTTTTTATAATTTTGCAATCACTTAAGCATTTAAAGTAGTATGTCTGAAGAAAGAGCGAATTTTGGGAGTAAGCTTGGAATGATTCTTGCCACAGCCGGTGGAGCTGTTGGTTTGGGCAATGTGTGGCGCTTCCCGTATATGACAGGAGAGAACGGAGGGGCGGCATTTATCCTTATTTATTTAGGGTGCGTGTTGCTGTTAGGCATTCCGTGTATGATTTCCGAATTCATTATTGGACGTCATGGTGCTTCCAACACCTACCGTGCATACGCTCGTCTGAGTGACGGGAGAGCATGGAAATTTGTCGGTTTCCTCGGTGTGCTTACCGGTTTTCTCATCACGGGCTATTACGCAGTTGTGTCGGGATGGTGCCTGCAATATATCTACGCATCAGTCATGGGTGAGTTAAATGGTGACTCTCAGTTCGTACAAAACTATTTTACCATATTTTCGACCAATCCTATACGCCCTATTTTCTGGTTGGCAGTGATTTTACTGATCGCCCATTACGTAATTATTCATGGCGTGCGCGGTGGTATCGAAAAGGCCTCGAAGCTGTTGATGCCCACCTTGTTTATACTATTATTGATCATCGTTGTGGCTTCCTGTTTGCTTCCCGGAGCTTCGAAAGGTATAGAATTCTTGTTCAAACCCGACTTCGGAAAGGTGGACCAGGGGGTGTTTCTCAGTGCTTTGGGACAGTCGTTCTATTCGTTGAGCATTGCAATGGGGTGCATCTGCACTTACGCTTCATATTATAGCCGACAGACAAACCTGCTCACTTCGGCCATTCAAGTGTCGGTAGTAGACTCTTTGGTGGCTATTCTTGCCGGACTGATGATATTTCCTGCAGCGTTCTCAGTGGGTGTCAATCCCGACAGTGGCCCCTCTCTCATCTTCATCACGCTGCCCAATGTGTTCAATCAGGCCTTTGGAGGCATGCCCGTTCTGGGCTGGGTGGTGTCGCTGATGTTCTATGCTCTGCTGTCGTTGGCAGCCCTGACGTCGTTGATGTCGCTTCACGAGGTAAGCACTTCCTTCTTTTATGAGGAATTGCATATATCCCGCAAGAAGGGGGCTGTCATTGTTACGGCAACCACAATCGTTATTGGAGCATTCTGCTCGCTGTCGCTTGGCGACATGAATTACTTGAGTGTGGCGGGAAAATCGCTGTTTGAAGTGTTCGACTTTGTAACCGGACAAATATTCCTTCCAGTTGGTGGTTTCCTTACCTGCGTATTCCTGGGATGGTTTGTTCCTAAGAAAATAGTGAAGGACGAGTTTACCAACTGGGGCACGCTGAGCAGCCGTTTCTTCGGCATTTTCCTGTTTTTGGTGCGTTTTGTTTGCCCAACGGCCATCTTGGCCATATTTCTTCATCAGCTTAATGTAATCTAAGGTATGGCAGAACGCGGTAAATTCGGAACAAAAATTGGTGTCATTTTTGCTACGGTAGGGTCGGCCGTTGGACTTGGAAACATTTGGCGATTCCCTTATATGACCGGTCAGGATGGTGGCGCGGCTTTCATTTTGATTTACCTTGTTTGCATATTGATACTTGGAATACCGGGTATGGCTGCCGAGTTTGTCGTGGGTCGCCACGGCGCTTCCAATGCGGCTCGTGCCTATTACAAGCTGGGTGGCAAGAGATGGTCGGCTGTTGGCTATATGGGGGCTGCCACGTCGATAATTATATTAGGCTTTTATGCGGTGATTGCCGGATGGTGCATGCAATATCTCTTTGCTTCAATCTTTGGTGAAATCAGCGGTGATGTTACATACGTCTCAACCTATTTTAAGACATTTTCATCCGACCCGATTCGTCCGTTGATATGGACTGTTGCTTTCATTCTGGTTACCCACATGGTTGTGATACGCGGGGTGAGGCGGGGAATAGAGAAAGTGAGCAATGTGCTGATGCCTACTTTGTTTGTGCTTCTGCTGGTTATCGTGGTCGCATCGTGTACGCTTCCCGGTGCGGGAGAAGGGATAACGTTCTTGTTTAAGCCCGACTTCTCCAAAGTAACACATAGTGTTTTCCTTGATTCCCTTGGGCAGGCGTTCTTCTCTCTGTCGTTGGGAACGGCTTGTTTGTGCACCTACTCTTCTTACTTTAGCCGTCAGACCAATCTCCTGAAATCGGCCGGACAGATTGCTTTTCTTGATACTATGGTGGCGATTCTTGCCGGCTTGATGATCTTCCCAGCTGCATTTTCAGTAGGCGTAAGTCCCGATAGCGGTCCGTCGCTTATATTTATCACGTTGCCGAATGTCTTTCAGCAGGCTTTCACACCAACTTTAGGCTACATTATTGGTATTCTGTTTTATGCGTTGTTGTCGTTGGCAGCGCTCACCTCTACCATCTCCATGCACGAGATTGGTACAGCTGTTTTCTATGAAGAATTGCACATTTCGCGTAAAAAGGGAGCCGTTTTAGAGACGATTATTGCCGTTTTCATTGGTGTATTCTGTTGTTTGTCATGTGGGGCGGCAGACCTTACGCTTTTCGGAAAGACTTTCCTCGACTGCTGTGATTATCTCACCTCAAACATCCTTTTGCCTTTAGGCTCGTTCCTAACCTGTATTCTCATAGGGTGGATAGTACCCCGAAAGACGGTCAAAGACGAATTTACAAATTGGGGTACGGTCTCTGCCAGCCTCTATCAAATATGGCTTTTCCTCATCCGCTATGTATCGCCACTGGGCATTGCAGCGGTGTTCCTGCATCAGATGGGACTTATTTAAACTATGAAACTTAAGGATTTCTTTTATTTCAATCGGTCGGACCGTGCAGTATTGTTCTTTTTCTTACTGCTCGCCGTGATTTCCTGCGCGCTTATTTTCTTTGTCGGCGACGACGAGAAAACAACGCAGACAGATGCGGAAGATAGCGTATTTGTTCAAAAAACGACGATTTCATCGACATCGTCGTACACTCATCGGCCTTATATTCAAGCCGAAGCCCGACGAGTGGAGCGTTTCCCATTCGACCCCAATACCGCTGATAGCACAGCCTTCTTGCGCTTAGGGTTGCAGTATTGGCAAGTCCACAATATTTATAAATATCGTGCAGCAGGTGGCATTTATCGAAAACCATCAGACTTTGCACGCCTTTACGGTCTTACTCAAAAGCAATATCGTGAACTGGAGCCATACATCCGCATCAGCAAAGATTATGCGCCGGCGTCCGAGCTTTTCGCTAAGGAACGTCATGAGAGAAAGGACACGACACATCGCTACCCGGTAAAGCTGAAACCAACGGAGCGCATCGACTTGAATGTTTCCGACACATCAGCCTTGAAGCGTGTGCCGGGCATAGGCGGATACTATGCTAACAGAATTGTCAGCTATCGTCAAAGACTGGGCGGGTTTTACAGTAGGGAGCAGCTACGGGAGATAGAAGATTTTCCGGAAGAGGCCATTTCTTTCTTCAATGTGAGTAACAACATACATAAAATCAACGTCAATCAGTTAAAGCTGAACGAGCTGAAGCGCCATCCTTATATTAATTATTATCAGGCAAAGGCCATCTTATCCTTTCGTCGATTGCGTGGACCGCTGAAAAGTTTAAACGATTTGAGGTTGTTAAAAGACTTTACGGCAAGCGATATAGAGCGTCTCAGTCACTATGTTGATTTTTAAACATTGATGACACGAGGATGTTTTGGGGCTTTCTGGTCTTTTAAAAACAATAAATATAGTTGTTAATAATCACCCTTTTGAGTAGGGGGTAAAAAGCAAAAGAGATTGCTCCAGCAATCTCTTTTGTCATGTCGGGATGAGGCGACTCGAACGCCCGACCCCTACGTCCCGAACGTAGTGCGCTACCAACTGCGCTACATCCCGATCTGTATCTTTAAAACAGGAAAGTTTGTCCTATTTCCTTTAAAGACGGTGCAAAGGTACATCTTTTTTCTGAAACGTGTATAATTTTATAAGGAAAAGTTTGTGAGTATGGTTAAAAAACACTACCTTTGCACTCGCAATTAAGAAAAAGGTACCTTAGCTCAGGTGGTAGAGCAATGGACTGAAAATCCATGTGTCCTTGGTTCAACTCCAAGAGGTACCACTTCCTCCTTTCATTCGGCCCGGTTGTTGCTTCGTGTGACGCCGGGCTTTTTTTAATTCATAATTCACAATTCATAAT
>KQ959368.1 GCA_001552765.1 Bacteroidales bacterium KA00344 | reverse complement strand
TTTGTGTAAACTTTTGAGGGCTGTTACAATGACTGACCTCGTCCTCTTGTTTATGCACTTTCTATAAAATAAAATTACCAAATTTTGGTGATTATTTTTTCATCATCCAGCGCAAAAAGAGCTATGTTTTGACCATCAAAACCAATCCATCCAACCGGAAAATAGGCTCGGCTGCATGATTAAAATCGTATCATGTCGCGGTTAGGCCTTAATCACACTACGAAAAGGCTTTAACCACAACACGATAACAGTCTATTCACTTGATGATTAAGGCCTAGTTGTCATACCGTTCAATATGTAATTGCGGACCATGAGATTAATGCCACAAGAGAGGTCGTATAAAACATACTGATAATCAAAAAGTTATAAAATCGCGTAAATTTCGCGTATTTCGGACGAAATCAAAGTTGTTTCTGAATAATCAAAAATCTGAATATCATTTGTAAAGGAATTTGGCAAACATTAGACCAACAAAATTTTGATGGCAGCAAAAAGAGAGGGTGGTAAACATGACCGACAAAGCTATATGATGACCAACATGCAGAAAATAACTGCAAGCGTAGATATGCGATGTGGAACAGCTTCAATCCATCTTTTGCATCAAGATGCCATTGCCCGCATCTATCTGATGCGTCTCTTCTACAAGCCGATATATGAAAACATTGTTGTCGCCAAAATCACAATAAAGGTAATGATTTTGGTATCTGTACTTCCCATACGAGGTTTCTCCTCCACTGGTTTCGGCAATCTGTTTGCCATGAATTTTCAGCGAAATGCCTCCATAATCAGTTTCTACATGCCAATTGCCTTGTATCCAGGAAGGAGCCTTTTCTGTTGCTGCCTCTTCATCGTATGATGGCGTTGGGATAGGCGTGGCATCAGTTTCAATATTGCTGTCGGCTGATTGACCCATGTTTACATTTTCGGTCGAATAGCTTTTTGACGACTCGCATTGCCGGATAAGCAACACATAGCTCAGGATGACAACTGCGAGAAGCAACAATGCGCCCTTCAAGCATCCGAACTTCTTGATTTGCGAAGTGCTTGATCTTTCGACAGATGAAATATGGGATGAGTCTTGCGATGTTTGGAAGGGAGAGGAATTTTGTGCTCGGAAGGAGTTGTTTGAGGGTGTTTGGGGTTGCCTATTCCCCATTGCAGATTGACGTGAAGATGGGGCAGCAGCAGAATAAGAGCCATCTCCTTTCTGTCTATATGGGTCATTCGAGTTTACGTTTCCATGTGAATCCTCATTGGAATGATGACCCTGCAAATGATCTTTAGTGGAGTTTTCTTCAACAGCATAGGTGAAAGGAATTCCGCAACGTGGACAATTACATTGCAATTCCTTCATTCCCGGAGAAGCCGGTGCATCAAAGCGAAATCTACATTTTGGGCATTTTACATTCATATTTCTGCTTATCCTTCTTCTGAACTCTTATCGATTCTATTTTTGATGATGTGTATTCGTGTCGTGCAAGTAACTTTTACAGAAAGGCCACTTTGGCTTTGCGTACAACCCGCCAAACATTGCCGTCTTTTTGGGCTATTCCCTCCTCTATGGTTTCTATTTGTCTGGGAAGTCGATGTGTGTTTCCCTCTATCCTGCATACGGGTTTGACAAATTGACTAACACTAATCATTGCCGTAGCAATGGCATCAGGAGTGTCGAGCATTACGAATTGACCGTTAATACCATCTTCGGTTTGTAATTGGTAAATGCTTTTTCCAACCTGCTCCGATGGGCTTCCTTCCGAAAAGACACCATCAGAAGAGGGCGCAGGCAAATACCATGTTTTCTTATCGGATGACAGTTTAGTCTCGTGGCCTACGGGTATCTGTATCGTTTCCCCTACTTCCACAGTGCTGTCTTTTGCGATGGGTGTCCGTTTGGAATGTGCACCCGTATCATCATTGTCATTGATATTTTGCTGAACATCCTTAAGCTGTTGTTCCAATGTCGCAATTAGGCGAACCTGTTGCTTGGAAGCCGTTTCCAACTTATCGATTCTCTCTATGATTGGCGTCAGCAGTTCGTCCAACTGTTCCGAGCTGATACTTCTCTTATTATTATTACCAAACATTTTGTCAAGTTTTATAGATTTTCTATAAGATTCTCACGGATGCTTCCAATAATGGGATAGAAGAAAACGGCATCTTCTATAGCATCATTGGCATTGCGATCAGGCTCATTTTTGTTGACAAAGTTCCACCCATTGATGAGATGATGCTCCAAATCCTTACTCACTAATTCTTTGAATCTCATCAAGGCTTGATTGTCAACGAGGAATCGATCGACAATATGGATATCATCACACAATTGACAGAAGAAATCGTTGAAATCTCTTACGGCTGCCACTATGTCCGAGCGCACGTCGTTCTTGTCCATGTCTGCATACGTAAGATATTCATGGGTAATAGCCGAATAATTATATTTCAAATTTGAATCAAAGCTATCCATCAGTCTGTTCAGCTGTTCTACACTGGCATAGCCGCTGTTATCGCGCACCTGCATCAGTGCACCCCGACAAGTGATTTGCTTGGGCTCTTTGCGCTCCATCACTATAGAGAAACCGTTTGCGTCGTATTTTTCTCCATAAACCCGTTCGAATATTTCCTGCGATAGCAAGTCAAGGTCGCGCTTGGTACCAACAATGTCGAGAACTTTCGAACCCGTACCGGAGAACATAACCGAACGAGGCATATCGAGATTACGATGCTTCATCATGTTGGCTACATAATAAATGAGTGTAGCATAAAAATAGATGAAGATGATTTTAAAGCGCCCATCTTCGTTCAACCGTTGATTATAGGAGAACACATCGTTGTTTCCAACCACCTTGTTCTGGATAACCGAGAACAAGAATGCATTGATGTCTTCACTCTTGCGCTTCGCTAAAATATCATCGAGGATGCCATTCAGCTCTCCGTAACGGTCATCATCGGCATCAAACAAACGGCGGAAATAATCCACATATTTCACCAACATGGGGTTGCTGTCGCCATGTGGCACCTCTGAGAAACCATCGCCAAACAGTGCATTGGCCGCAAAACGGAATGACGTCAGGATAGTTGGTTGTTGAGCGTTGGACTCAAACACCACAACATCGCTGGAGCCACCGCCAATGTCTATGGAAGCCACTGTAGACGCTGCACCCCGGAACTGGCTTGAGCCCCGATAGAAATAATAGGGCGCTACAGACTCCGGCATTTGAATCAAATTGCGTTCATTGGCATCTACTCCAAATACATCCTTGAATGTTTTGGACCACATTTCACCCAGTTTTCTTATATTACCCACCTTCATAGATAAGGGGTAAAACCATATAAGACGTGTCTTCCGGACATCTCCATTTTCCAATAAAACCTTCGTGCGCATCAAAAGTGCTAACTCCGTGAGATAGGCTCGTACACGTTTGGAAGTTGAAATCTCTGTGGACCACTTGAGATTGGGCACTATTCTGTTGCCGTAGCCCACAGATTCCTTTTCGTAAATAAATGGAATATTTGCATCACCGAGTGCCACTATCTCGTCTACGTTCTCAGCATCCAAACGTTCTGATTCGGAAATTACAGTACGTTGAGGGAACCCATAGTCTTGCCCGATATTAGAAGGCAAAAATTCCTGCTTCATGATAACATCATACAGAATATGATCGCCATTATATAAGGTGGCAACCATACGTTCTTTTGCATCTGAACTGATAGCCAACGGCTCTGGCATTCTACCTTCGCGCATACTCTCGATATGGGTGTTGGTTGTTCCGAAGTCTACCGCAAAAGTGAAAGCCTCGTGTCCTTCAATCTGGGCATTCCAGCGTGGGCACACCACTCCCTCAGAGAGAAGGCTATCCCGTTCATCGAAAAGCTGGACATCAATGTAGTCGAAAGCACCGGGCAATCGATAGTAATCTGCCCCTACTTTCTTTTCGCTTTTCAAACTTCGGGAACGTTTTACTGCCGGCAGCTTGTTGTTCTCATCAACCAATGCAGACTTATGGAATTCTAAATTCAAGCGACAATTTTCCAACATTCCCAATGCGCGGTCTACAATCTGCACGTTGTATTGTTTCAGATTTTCGGCTTTAACAAATGGAAAAATACTAAGCGCAAAAGGAACAGTAAGGAAGTATCCTCTATCGTTTTCCTTGTCATATCGCATATCTACGCCCACAGCCTGCACGTAGGTTCGCTCCAATGTCACGAAACCATCTTGCTTTTGCACGGGAATTCGAAGCACAGCCTTCACGGTTTCCTGTTGCCCGGTCTGGGTGTGGATAAGCTCAAAGCGAGGGCGTCCTGAAATAGTTCCTTGTAAATCCTTAACTGTGAAATACTTGAAATACGTTTTGCTCAGGGGCAATAGGAAGTCTGCGTTATCTGTCTCACGACTGCCAACAGACAAGTTTCCATCGAAGAAACAATCTTTGTCCATCGTGTAGTCGAGCTTGATCAATGACGGTTGGAAGAAGTCGTCATCCGTAAGCCATGGGTACTGGTGCGAAGTGGCCGGCAATATACGCTTTTCAGGCGCCATTGCGTAATCCTCCGGCCGTATCACCGTAAGGTCATCCCAATCGCTGGTGATATAGCGGAAAGGAGACGTTTGAGGTGCGTTCAAATGGTTTTGAAGCACCAACGGCAGCGGCTCTCCATCGGGAATAATGGATGGCTCTATGCGAAAGTCACTGTCTTGGATGGATGCTTGAATGTCGGCCTGTCGCACACAGTAGAAGGGAACGCCCAAGGCTTGTATGCCGTCATCAGACGGTGAGTAGCAGACTTGGAGGTATTGAAGTGCACGATCTTGGTTTTCGTAGTCCATTGCGACAGGATTACCAATATCTGTAAGAATTTCCTGACGCAATTGAGGAGCAAGCAAATCGAAACAAGTAATAAGATATGCATTTACCTCGCTGCATAACTTCTTCAAATCCGGATATGCCGTGAACAGACCATAGATATATTTTATGAACTTGGGCGTGCGCATATATAGCGGTCGATTCACATCAAACAGATTTACATTCTGCTCCACAGGAATACTGAATTGATGTGGTCGGGCATTCGGAGTAGCCATGAAAAGGGAAACAGGCGATGTGCTTCCAATGACCTGATTGCCATAAACAAGGAAATATATACGGTCCATCCAATCGAAATTGAACGCCTCCTTATCCTGACTGAGAAACATCTCGATGGTGTCTCCCAACAACTTGTGTTGAGGATCGGCCTCCAACACTTGAAGCGCAGACGCCTTGTTCCACTCTACAACACGAAGATAAGTGCGCAACTCCGGCAAATTAAAGAACAACTGCGCCACATCAAGCGCATTGCCAACCAGTCGTTCGTCCATGAGTTCGCCATTGAGATTGGGGTCCATGGAAAGCCTGCGGAATGCGTTTTTGACCAAATCCATCTGTGCGAAAGGAGATGGAATAGCCGTTCTGGGTACTGCGGAGAGACCACCATTGGGGTCGCTGATCATATTGATTTCGTCTGCACTGTATTGATTTGTCAGTGGAATCCAACCTTCCCCAGTGGTTTTATTGTTATAGGATAATATCTTCGACATTGAGATTTTGTTACGTTAATGAGATTATGTTACATTCATACAAATTAAACCAAGCCGTTGAATTTCTCATCAACAAGCTTGTCAAAAGTTTCATCAAGCAGCGTCATCAGTCGCAAAGCAACCTTATCGGAACCAAAACGACCTTCTTTTACGGCCGTCTGCGAAGCTTTATTCAGCGCGCTCAACAATCCCTTGTAACTAATCGACCCACTAAAAAAGCCCTTCTTCGGCACAACATCGTTAATAGCATCAGCCAGCTGGGTGGTGGTAAGATTGAAAGGAATAAAAGCCCTTTGGTTGCGGGCCAACTCCTTGAGCCATATACGGTAACCAACGAAGAAATCGTTAGTCAGGGTCGTAAAGAAGCTTGTGGCCAAAAAACTGCGCTGAATCTCCGGCTTATCTTGGGTGAATCCTCTGCCGATATCTTCATGAAACTGATGCGTGAGGTATTGATAGGTCAAATAAAACTTAGCCAAATGCTTGTTGACCAACAGTCGTGTTTGTATGCCAAAGTCTTTGAGACTCAACGTCATCTTGTCGTTGGCTAAACCATATTCTTTATAAATGGGATTACGAGCGTTCCCATTCTGCGTGAGCAACTGACTGTCAGGAATACTCAAAAAGTCGATAATGGAAAGCGCGCCGACATATTCTACCACATGGGCATCATTGCGTTGGCCGTTTCCTCCCGGATCATTATAATATGGATTCGATGGAACTTCATCTCCCAAATAGTAGCAAGCATTGATCTTAGACAGTCCCAACTCAGTCCCACTCTGAGTCAAACCAGTGAGGTTGTCATGATAATAGAACAAAGCCGACTTGGTTTTGGAGATAAAATCAGCACGACTGATAGGACTCTTCTCGTCTTGTTGCACATTAAAATAAGGCAACACCGTGAGGGCTCCTATTCTTGCGTCGCGCAGATCAGCACGATTGTTAATCGCCGCATTGTTGCCGGCATTGCGAATATTCTTCACTATGATGGGATAACCTGCGGCTCCCGTACCACCAAATATACTTGAAACCACGAAGATTCGGTCATCTTTTCTGAATACATTAGAGAATTGCTTGAACTCCTCCGAGTTCTTAAACTCGTTTAACGCAACCGAGCCGATGTTGGGAGAACCTACAAATCCAATATCCATCTTGGTTTGCAGCTGGTTATCGGAAAACAACATGGAGCACAAGGCCTGATTGGCAGTGTCGAGTGTGCTGTAGGAAATAAAGTCCTGAAACTTCTTCGACTCCACTGCACCGAGATTGAACAAGAAAGTGTCACTTAGATTAGAGCCTCCCGGTAGGATGTCATTCAAAGTGGAAATCTTTACAGAGAAGAAGCCTTTAGTAACATCCACAGACTCACCATACATTGTGCGTCGTATGGAACGATACCAACGCAACAAGTTTTCCGTGCGTTTCAGGTCTTCGTTGGCCTTGTGTGGGTCTACGATAATAGGGATCACCTCCAACGGTATAGGCTGTCCAGCCTCATCCATAGGATGTATTCCCGACGCAAACTGCATGATCAGGGGTCGCATGACGCGTGACCCCGTTCCACCTACTAAGAATAAAAACAATCTCATTCTTCTATATTTTAGTAATGGAAACATGAAAGTTGAAATGCAGCAGAGAGCCTACAGGTATCTCACTAACATTCAGCAAAACATCTTTCCATATTTTATTTACATTTTAATTCTACTACTCAGGTATTGGCGTGTGTCTGCAATTAGAACTCCACCACCTGACTGCGAAAGACGCGATGATATAAAGTATAGCTGTCACTACAAAATCCACAACACAAAATCCGAACACTTTGCCCGAATAATCTATGGATAACACGCCATCCAGATAAGCGTAGTTTATCAACGAAGCCATCACAGCCGCAACCAGCAAAGTGATCAGCCAGTGAAACCATCGACTAAAGCTCACGCTGTTGATGATGTAATAGAACAGCGCGGCTGCTCCCCAAGCCACAGCAGCGGAAATGAGCGCAACTACGAAATAGTAGTTTTCATTGTACATTTCATTTGCAAACTCGCTCTGTCCATCCGCAATTTCAAAAACCGAAGCAGGGAAAATAATGAATAGGAGCGTTAACACTACTCCTCCTATGAGCAATATCGAATTTTTCATTTATCAAGTTTTAGTTCAAGTTCAAAATAAGTTGGTTCTTTATCAGCGTTGCGTTTGTAACTGTCATAGATACCTCCCAATATATGTCGGAGTGCAAAAGTTGAATGGTTGTCGGGAACCAAATCGTCATCTGTAGACCCATCTGCAATCCATTTCGGCATACGGTTGAGCAGCTTAATCTCCACCTCCTGCTCATGGTTGATGCGATTTGCTGACAGCACAAATAAATGGGTGGCTGTTCCCAAATATTTCTTCTGCGCCGGAGTCACATCCCCTTTTTCGATTTTTCTAATTTCTTTAATGCTAATGTCATCGTCAGACTCAACCATGTAATTTGTCTTGTCGGTCAAATAACGTTGGTCAATGAACATGTGAGAAAGGTCTACCGCCAAAGCCAGCTGTATATCACCAGAATTCTTATCGGGCTCTACCTTCTCAAGACTTTTAATTACATATCCTTGTCCGTGTTCCGGACGGAAGCGTCCTCGAATATCTTTGTTGCTCAACAAAAATGAACAATACGGACTGTAAACATCATCAGCCGTAAACAGACACATATTGTCATATCCCCTCAACTGATGTATTTGAGCAAAAGTCCGCAGCGAAGCATCATTGCTCAATCGCTCAATGTTCTCGTTAGATGCTACAATGATAATATAATATGGACGGTGTCCGGAAAACCGTTGTACGCTATTGTTATATGCATAATAAGGGCCATTATACGTTCCTGTCATACGCACCACAAGCATAGACTTCCTCTTCACTTCCGACTTGAACACCGAATTTATCATTTGCCGTGCCTCATTGAAGACTTTTTGAGGATTGACACCGGCCATGTCCTTTACGGAATATATCAAATCGGTTACCAGAATGCTGACCTGATTACTACCGGTTTTGTTTAAGATCTCATCAAAAATCTGCCGAAAATCGGTATATCCTTTTTCTCCTATATGGTCAATTTCTGCATCGCCGGGCAAGCTGTTTTGCAAAGCCATAATCGCTGCACGGAATGAGCCGTCTCCATCGGGGCTGTCGTACGGAGCCATACTCCCACTCTGTTCCAAATAAATATGAAATGCAAGGTCCTGACCTCCAATACCAACAAACTTCACTTCTTTAGAAGGCCGACGATGTTCGAAAAAGTCGGAAATATACTCCTGCACTTCTTCGACATCAATTTTTCCGTTCTCTATAAAATCTTTAAAGTTTGCCTTGTTGCGGTCAAGGTAATCAGCAATTTGCTTCCAGTCCTTAGCATCAATCATTTGGTCCTTGTCCGCCAACTCAAGCAAAAGCTTGTTAAATTCCTTCTTTGCTCCGTTTCCACATCCTGTAGACACAAGCACCAACGCACACAATGCAGTATATAAAATCTTTTTCATTGTCATTTAGACGTAAACTACGAATACAGTGTTGCAAAAATACAAAAAAATACTGATATAAAACATGATAATTTACGGAAATAAAGAGGAAAGGGGTATGCCTATTCCGACTTTTAGCAGAAGTTTAGGTGTAAAAAATAATAATTCTGATGGTGTTTCCATACTATTGCAGATGTTTTTAGTTAATTTTGCAATTGACATAGCGAATTAATCATAGTATAATGACAGAAAAGTTTGATTTCTTAGTAATTGGCAGCGGTGTAGCTGGAATGTGTTATGCCCTCAAGGTAGCCGACAGTGGCAAAGGAAAGGTTGCCCTGATATGCAAAACAACACTTGACGAAGCCAACACTGCTAAGGCACAGGGAGGAATAGCATCAGTAACCAATCTCAAGGTAGACAATTTCGAAAAACACATAGAGGATACCATTATTGCCGGAGACTACATCTCCGATCGAAAGGCTGTAGAACACGTGGTACACAACGCGCCCGAAGCAATCAAAGACCTTATCAAATGGGGCGTATGCTTTGACAAGAAAGAAGATGGCTCCTTTGATTTGCACCGTGAGGGCGGCCACAGCGAGTTTAGAATTCTGCACCATGCCGATGACACGGGATTCGAAATTCAACGCGGATTAATGGCAGCTGTACGCCAACATCCCAACATCACCGTTTTGGAAAATCATTATGCCGTAGAAATCATCACACAGCACCATTTAGGTGTTGAAGTGACGCGCAAGACACCCGACATAGAATGTTACGGGGCATATATCCTTAACCCTGACACCCGTAAAATTGATACATTCCTCAGCAAGGTCACATTGATAGCCACAGGAGGAATTGGCTCGGTATATGCCACAACCTCCAATCCCAACATCGCAACCGGAGACGGCATCGCAATGGTCTATCGCGCTAAGGGAACAGTGAAAGATATGGAGTTTGTGCAATTCCACCCCACCGTATTATATAACCCCTCCGAGAGCCATCCCGCCTTCCTCATCACGGAAGCCATGCGCGGCTATGGTGGCATTCTGCGACTTCCCAACGGCGAAGAGTTTATGCAGAAATACGACAAGCGGCTATCGCTCGCCCCCCGCGATATTGTTGCAAGAGCCATAGACCACGAAATGAAGAAGCATGGCCTGACCCATGTTTGCCTTGACGTTACGCACAAAGATGCCGAAGAAACCAAGAAACATTTTCCCCACATTTATGCCAAGTGTCTAAGCATTGGTATAGATATCACCAAGCAATATATCCCCGTTTGTCCCAGCGCGCATTATATGTGCGGAGGAATCGCCGTTGATCTCAATGGAGAGAGTTCTATCCACAGGCTCTATGCTGTGGGCGAATGTTCATGCACTGGACTGCATGGAGGCAACCGACTGGCCAGCAACTCGCTCATCGAAGCGGTGGTCTACGCCAAGTCGGCAGCCAAACACAGTGTGAGCGTCATCGACCATTACGATTTCAACACGAATATTCCCAAATGGAACGATGAGGGAACGATGACCAATGAAGAAAAGGTGCTCATTGCACAAGATGAGCAGGAAGTTGGACAAATTATGTCGAACTATGTGGGAATCGTGCGCAGTAATCTGCGACTTTTGCGAGCATGGAAACGGCTCGACCTCCTCTATGAAGAGACTGAAGAACTATTCAAGCGCGTAAAGCCCACACGAGATATATGTGAACTCCGCAACATGATCAACGTGGGCTATCTGATCACGCGTCAGGCCATTGAGCGTGAGGAAAGTCGAGGGCTGCACTACACCATCGACTACCCTAAACACGCATACGATCTGAAACAAAAATAAACTCTTAAAAACTCGAAAAAAAGTATTGAAATGACAACAATAGATAAAAAATGGCAGGAACTGGGCTATATTGATGAGCCTATAAGCGACAGCATCGATTTGAAAACGGAAATACGCAAGATGTGCAAGCAAAAAAACGCTGTCATCATGGCTCATTATTACACGGAAGGAGCCATACAAGATTTAGCCGATTTTGTGGGAGACAGTTTGGCTTTGGCACAGAAGGCCGCAACAACCGACGCAGACATTATCGTGATGTGTGGCGTTCATTTTATGGGAGAAACCAATAAAATTCTCTGCCCCAACAAGAAAGTGCTGGTGCCCGACCTTAACGCTTCCTGTTCTTTGGCTCAAAGTTGTCCTGCGGAAGAATTTGAGAAGTTTGTCAAAGCCCACCCCGACCATACCGTTATTAGCTATGTAAACACTACGGCAGCCGTCAAAGCACTGACCGATGTGGTAGTGACCAGTAGCAATGCCCGGCAAATCGTAGAGTCGTTCCCGGCTGACACTCCCATTATTTTTGGTCCCGACCATAATCTTGGAGGATACATCAACAGGCTCACCGGACGCAACATGCTGCTTTGGGACGGAGCATGCCATGTGCATGAAAACTTTTCGGCAGAGAAAATATTAAAGTTGAAGGCACAGCATCCACAAGCCAAAGTCCTGGCACATCCGGAATGTGAGGAAGAAGTTGTGATGTTGGCAGACAAAGTGGGCAGCACTTCTGCCTTGCTTAAATTCAGCATAGCCGATGAGGCTCAGGAGTTTATCGTGGCAACAGAGAGCGGAATACTGCACGAAATGCAGAAGGGCGCTCCCAACAAAACCTTCATCCCAGCCCCACCCAGCGACAGCACAGAGGCTTGCAATGAATGTAATTTCATGAAGCTCATCAGCATGAGGAAGCTGTATAACTGTCTGAAATACGAATGGCCGGAGATTGAGGTAGACGAAGATGTGGCCAAAAAGGCTGTCCGTCCGATCAACAAGATGCTCGAAATATCCCATAAATTGGGACTTTAACCGTAGGCAGCGCCACGCATACAACAACTTGAAATCATCATTTTAAACATAGAAAACATGCTATCTGTAGAAGAACTCAACGATAAATTATTAGACCTTGCCTTCAGCGAAGATATTGGCGATGGCGACCACACCACCCTTTGTTGCATCCCTGCGGACGCTATGGGTGAAAGCAAACTGCTCATCAAGCAGGAGGGAATATTCGCGGGAGTTGAAATTGCGAAAAAAGTGTTCAAACGATTCGACCCGGAACTTGAGGTGGAAGTATATATCAAAGACGGTGCACATGTCAAGCCGGGAGATATAGTTATGAGTGTGAAAGGCCGCGAACAGAGCCTTTTGCAGACAGAACGGCTCATGCTCAACATTCTTCAGCGCATGAGTGGAATTGCGACCATGACGCATAAATACCAGCAGGCGTTGATAGATGCCGGCACCAAAACGCGAGTTCTCGACACGAGAAAGACTACTCCGGGTATGCGGATGCTTGAGAAGGAAGCGGTGAAAATAGGCGGCGGTCTCAATCATCGCATCGGACTGTTCGATATGATACTGCTCAAAGACAATCACATCGATTTTTGCGGAGGGGTACACAATGCAATATCAAGAGCCAAGCAGTATTGCAAAACACACAACAAAGACTTGAAAATAGAGTGCGAGGTGCGCAATTTCAAGGAGTTGGAAGAAGCGCTTGCCGAAGGTTGCGACCGCATTATGTTTGACAACTTCTCGCCCGAAGACACCAAAAAAGCTGTAGAAATGGTTGCCGGTCGTTGTGAGACGGAATCGAGCGGCGGCATCACGTTCGACACCATGATTCCATACGCCAAAGCCGGAGTGGATTTTATTTCCTTCGGAGCATTAACCCATAGCGTTAAGGGGCTTGACATGAGCTTCAAGGCAGCCGGCAGCGACAAATTGGTAATTAAATAAAAACCAACGGTTACGACATACTGCATAGAGACGTACACGCGCGCCCTCTCCCTACCCTTTCTTCATTTTATGTAAAATATAATAACCGTTTTTCTGCAATTATTTTTACATGAAATAGCGCAAAAAGGACTATGTTTCAGCCGATATTATCAGCTTTCGCTATATCAAAATATGGGCTATACTGTGTTTTGTATTCCGCCATATCGCGGTGGAGCCTTAATCGCAGTGTGATTAAGCCTTAGCGGCCATGCGGATAGGCCTTATTCGTCTGGCGGTTAAGGCTCTTTCATGATGCCATTCGATATGCAATCGCGTATGCTACAATAGAGGTCACACGAGGTGTATTTTGGAACAGGCTGATTATCAGCAAACTATAAAATCTGCGATTTTTGCGATTTTTCGAACGAGAACCGTTTTGTTTTTGAATACGCGAAATATAGAGGACTGTTTGTCAAGAAAAATACAGGCAATTAACAGGCCAAATAATTAATGTGCAATAAGCATTGAGAATATGATGAGCGTTTGTCATGAAATGTTCTTGAACATTTTATAACTACTTCCAATAAAAATGCTTATTTTTGCCATGCATACATCTAAATGAAGTCCGCTTATACAAATTATAAGACAATGTTACAAAATAGAGATAAAGATTTTGTTCTTCCGGCCGAATGGGAGCCTCAAAGCGGCATACAATTAACGTGGCCGCACGCCGGCACCGATTGGAAACCCTATTTGGAACAGATCACGGAGACTTTTCTGGAATTGACAAAAGCCATAGCCCTACGGGAAAAACTTATCATCGTTACGCCCAACATCGACAGTACAAAAACGCAAATCGGGCATAAATGGGGAAAGGAAATTCTTCGCAATATCAACTTCTATGAGTGTGAAACTAACGACACTTGGACACGAGATCATGGAGCTATCACACTGGTTTCTCACCATGGAGGACAACTGGACCAGGCACAAAACATTTTGCTTGATTTCAAGTTTAACGGATGGGGCGAAAAGTTTGATTGGCAGAAAGATAACGCCATCAATACGCAGCTCTACGATGCAGGTGTTTTCAACGGAACGTTGGAAAGCCATCCGGACTTTGTATTGGAGGGGGGATCCATTGAAAGTGACGGTCGGGGTACAATCATGACAACCACTTCTTGTCTGCTGGCTCCCCATCGCAATCAACCACTCGACCGACAGCAGATAGAACAACGTCTGCTCGATTTCTTCCGTGCCGAGCGCATCATCTGGATTGAACACGGACACTTGGTCGGCGACGACACCGATGGACATATTGACACTCTGGTACGCATGGCGCCGGCAGACACCTTGCTGTATGTGGGGTGCGACGAAGAGGAGGATGAGCAGTATGAGGAACTGAAGGCTATGGAAAATCAACTCATGACCTTAAAAACCGCTGAAGGAAAGCCATACCGACTGTTAAAACTGCCTATGCCACAAGCCATATATGACGATGGAGAACGTCTGCCTGCTACTTATGCAAACTTTCTGGTGATCAACGGTGCGGTGATAGTGCCCACCTATAATCAGACCGAAACAGATGTCGAAGCCATGAAAATAGTGGGACGTGCGTTCCCCGACCGGGAAATTGTCGGCATTGATGCTTCAACGGTGATTCGTCAGCATGGATCGCATCATTGCCTGACCATGCAATTCCCTCAAGGGGTGCTTGGTTAGGATGCGTTTTCACGCTAAGTATCAAAACTTTACGAACTATATTAAAAGACAATAAACGAGTATAAAAAATATGGAAACAAAGATAGGTATATTACAATTACACAATGATGCTGACCCCAAGAAAAATATGTTGCGTCTTGGAGAGGAAATAAAAGACTTGGCCAAGCGCGGTGCACAACTCGTGGTGTTGCAGGAGTTGCACAATTCGTTGTATTTTTGTCAGACAGAGAATGTAGAGCTCTTTGATTTGGCTGAGCCCATACCGGGTCCATCAACCGACTATTTCGGGCAGATAGCCAAAGACTGTGGCGTTGTGATTGTGACTTCGTTGTTTGAGAAACGGGCAGCCGGCCTCTATCACAACACGGCCGTCGTGATTGAAAAAGACGGGTCTATTGCAGGCAAATATCGAAAAATGCACATTCCCGATGATCCTGCCTATTACGAAAAATTCTATTTCACGCCGGGAGATTTAGGTTTCCACCCCATCAACACATCTGTTGGCAGATTGGGCGTATTGGTATGTTGGGACCAATGGTATCCGGAAGCCGCTCGGATGATGGCTCTACAAGGTGCCGAAATTTTGATTTATCCTACAGCCATCGGCTACGAATCCAGTGACAGTCCGGAGGAGCAGGAACGTCAGCGCGAGGCTTGGACAACCGTACAGAGAGGCCATGCCGTTGCCAACGGAATACCTGTGGTGACAGTCAATCGAGTGGGATTTGAGCCTGATCCCAGCGGACAAACGAAGGGTATAGAATTTTGGGGATCCAGCTTTGTTGCCGGACCACAAGGTGAGTTGTTTTATCAGGCCTGCAATAACGATGAAGAAAGTCTCATTGTAGAGGTGGATTTGCAACACAGTGAGCAAGTACGCCGTTGGTGGCCCTTCTTAAGAGATCGGAGAATAGATGCCTACAATGATATTCTCAAACGTTTTATAGACTAAATAGAGCTATACCGTTGCTAAATGACTAACTTTAAATGCTAAAGGAATGAAAATTATAAAAATTTACCGATTTATTGACATTATGAGACGGTAATTTCTTTATATTTGCAATATAGATTCATTTCAATAGGTTAAGGTTAGTTTTTTAAAAGGTTAAAGAACCCCAATCCGTGTAGAGATATTGTGGATTGGGGTATTTTTGTATGGAGTCTTATTTGAAGCAAACGACACCTGAATTTTTGTCATCCAAATAGAACGTTTGTTTTATAGTGTCCTGATACACCGCGTATTTCACCTGAATGAAATATAGTTTTTCTGTACGAGGCGTATAGTTTGTGTTGGGCTTCGTCTGCTTGTTTTGTTCTGCGTTAGTGCGCATGGCTTGGATTATTGAATCCGTAACAAAATAAGTGTCACCCAATTTTGACCATCCAATGATCTTATAATCATCAAGAACCATGTCGTTTTTCATGAAATTCTTGACAGTAGACTTAGTTTCATACTCCTGTCCACAACCTGACAAAAGGATAATGGACAAGAGTATGACGAATGAATATATTTTTTTCAAAATCAATATTATGCTTTATTTTCGGGTATGTTCTTCAAAATCTCAAGCAGATGATCCCAAACCATCTGTACGGTTGGAATGTGCAGACACTCATCGGGCGTATGCACAAAGCGCAGTGTAGGACCAAAGCTCACCATGTCAATATGGGGGTATTTCTCTGAGAAAAGTCCACATTCCAGTCCTGCATGGATGCCTTTTACTACCGGGTCTTTTCCAAACAATTTCTTGTAGGTATCAACGGTAATTTTAACCAATTTGGAATTGGGATTCATCTTCCATGCCGGGTAGCCATCGTTTTGCACAACCTCAGCACCGGCCAGCTGCAAGGTAGCCTTAATGCTGTTGGCCATATTGCGCAGGTTGCTCATCACGTTTGAACGCTGGCTGGTTACAACGACAAGTTTGCTTTCCTCGCTCTGGACGCTGGCCACGTTGCTTGATGTTTCCACCATCCAAGCCAAAGCCTTGTCCTGACACATTGCAAAGACGCCATTGTCGAGAGCCTGCAATGCCGTAATGATATTCTTGCTCACGGAATTGGGTATAACTGTCTGTCTGTCAGCACTCTCCAACGTCCACTCCATCTTGGTATCGGTAACGTGATATTCGTCTTCTACTTCCTTGCTGAATACATTCCAATCAACCTTTACTTCCTCTTTTTTGTCTGCGGGAACAGCAAATACGATCTTGCCGTCACGTGGAATGGCATTGTGCATTCTGCCGGAATTCCATTGAGCCAAGCGCAAGTCCATCTTTTCCTGCTGCATATAGAGGAAACGGGCAAGTATCTTGATGGCATTTGCACGTTTCTTTTCAATGTCGTCTCCCGAGTGACCTCCTATCAGTCCTTTTAAAGACCCCTGCATAAAGAAATAGCCCTCAGGAGCTTCTTCGCGGGTAAAGTTAAAAGTACCGGCCGTGTTGATACCCCCCGCACATGAAATAAAGATCTGGCCCTCGTCTTCTGAGTCAAGGTTGATAAGATAGTCGCCACTCATGAAACCGGATTTCAAGCCGAAAGCTCCGGTCAGTCCGGTTTCTTCATCAACGGTGAACAGACATTCCAACGGGCCATGCTCAATATCGTCGGAAGCCAAAATGGCTAACTCGATAGCTACACCGATGCCGTCGTCAGCGCCAAGCGTAGTGCCTTTGGCACGAAGCCACTCTCCATCCACATAAGTTTGTATAGAATCTTTGTAGAAGTCGAAATCCACATCCACCAGCTTGTCACACACCATATCCATGTGACTCTGGAGCACAGTTGTAGCCAAATGTTCATAACCCTTGCTTGCGGGCTTGCATATTATTACATTTCCGGTCTCATCTACCTTTGACTGGAGTTTATGCTCTTTGGCAAACTCCAACAAGTAGGCTCTGATTTGCTCTTCATGTTTTGAGGGGCGGGGAATCTGGTTTATCTTTGCGAATTGCTCGAAAACGCGAGCAGGCTTTAATTCTGTCATAATTTTATTTTTAAAGGTTTATCAAATTTTCTTTTGAGAATTGTTCTTTTTCTACTATCTTTGCATTGCTTATTGCATATACTATTTTGCAAAGTTAATAAAAATGATAGGATCTCTGCTCTTGAGCATGTTAATAATTGCTATAGCCATAGCATTACTGTCGGTTAAAGTTATTGTGAAAAAGAATGGACAATTCGAATCACAACACATTCATGATAGTAAGGCCATGAAGAAACGCAACATACACTGCGTGCTTAGTCAGGACAAAGAAGCCCGACAAGAAAACAGGGCATACTAAATCAGTAACAAACAAATTTATAAAAAAGAAATAATTTTTTAAATATGAAAAAGAAAAATATTTTTAGCATTTTGTCTTTAGCCACAGTGGCTGCACTATCAATGACGTCGTGCGATAAGAGCAATAATAAAATGGATGAAAAGCCTGCTGCTGCGGCAGCTGACAAAACAGCTCCCAACAATAAGCTCGCATTTGTAGAGGTGGATTCCATTATGACTCAATATAATTTCTGCAAAGACTACAGCAAAATTCTTGAGCAAAAGGGAAACAACATTCAGAAAACACTTGCAAACAAACAACAGCAGCTGCAAACAGCAGCCGCAAACTTTCAACAGAAGTTGCAGCAAAATGCCTATACTCGTGAACAGGCAGAAAGAGTGCAGGCCGGATTGCAGAAACAAAACAACGACCTTCAGGCGCTCAACCAGCGTT
The DNA here is from genome assembly GCA_001552765.1 of Bacteroidales bacterium KA00344. GTDB lineage: Bacteria > Bacteroidota > Bacteroidia > Bacteroidales > Bacteroidaceae > Prevotella. The sequence goes on along the minus strand of KQ959368.1, from coordinate 8,350 downwards.
TGAGCAATGAGTTTCAAACCGAGACGGAAGAGTTTAACAAGGCTTTACACGATTCTTTGCAAAATTATCTTGCCCTATATAATAAGGACAAGAAATATGGTATGATTTTCGCCAAACAGGGAGATAATTTACTCTATGCAGACAAGGCATACGACATCACAAATGAAGTTGTTGCCGGATTGAATAAAATGTATAAGGGTAAAGCAAAAGCAAAATCTGACAAAGCAAAGAAATAATAAAAAGAATGTAAAAATATCATTCCAAAATTTGGATGGTATAAAAAAACATCGTACCTTTGCAACCGCTTACAAGAAAGGCTCCGTAGCTCAACTGAATAGAGCATCTGACTACGGATCAGAAGGTTGTGGGTTTGAATCCCGCCGGAGTCACTTCTTACCTAAGTAAACAAGCCCCCTATAAGGGCTCCGTAGCTCAACTGAATAGAGCATCTGACTACGGATCAGAAGGTTGTGGGTTTGAATCCCGCCGGAGTCACTACAGCAAGCTATAGATTTATCTATAGCTTATTTTATTATAGATACTATTCTATACTTTCTGTTTCGTTGTTAGCATTTTGCTTTTAAAATCACTAACAAACTGAAAGCAAGCGACTTCCAAAATTAAAATTCATGCAGTTAAATGGAAAAAACAGCAAATAAATTTCCTATTAACAATAAAAACTCGTATCTTTGCATTTCAAATAAATAGATTTCACATCAACATCAATTATTAGTATATCAGAAATGACAAAAGCAGATATTATCAGTGAAATTACTGAACAAACCGGATTGCAGAAAAAGGAAGTTGCAGTTGTTATCGAAAGCTTTATGGAGACCGTAAAGAAAAATATGCTCGAGAAGAGAGAGAATGTTTATCTACGCGGTTTTGGTAGTTTTATTATCAAACGTCGTGCAGAAAAGACAGCTCGCGATATCGGTAAAAACACGACCATCACCATTCCTGCCCATGATTTTCCCAGTTTCAAACCTGCCAAGGTATTTGCTGACAAGATGAAGGGTGAATAAAATTTTTAAAATTATAACATAATAACAATTTAAACATTTACAGTTATGCCAAACGGTAAGAAGAAAAAGGGCCACAAGATGGCTACGCACAAGCGTAAAAAAAGATTACGCAAAAATCGCCATAAGAGCAAATAAACCTTAGGGGATTGCTCGAGAAAAGGGGGAAGCCTCCATGGCGTCCCCTTTCTTTTTAATAAAAAGTCCGAGAAATGACAAGTGAAGTAATTATCGATGTAAAACCAAAAGAGATTTCCATAGCCCTCTTAGAAGACAAACGGCTAGTGGAATATCAGAACGAGCCTCGTTCTGCAAATTTCTCTGTTGGCAACATCTACATTGCAAAGGTAAAGAAGCTCATGCCGGGCCTGAATGCCTGTTTTGTTGATGTTGGATACGAACGCGATGCTTTCTTGCATTATCTTGACTTAGGAAGTCAATTCGATTCATACGCCAAGTATCTTAAACAAGTACAAAGCGACCGAAAAAAACTCTATCCTTTTAACAAAGCTTCTCGCCTACCCGACTTGAAAAAGGACGGAAGCATACAACAGACGCTTAAAGTAGGACAAGAAATTCTGGTGCAAATCGTCAAAGAACCTATCTCGACGAAAGGTCCCAGACTTACAGGGGAACTTAGTTTTGCAGGTCGTTTCTTGGTACTTATTCCCTTTGGAGATAAAGTAAATGTATCTTCTAAGATCAAAAAAGGCGAAGAAAGAGCACGACTAAAACAACTCATCCGCAGCATAAAACCCAAAGGCTGTAGTGTGATTGTACGCACGGTGGCCGAAGGAAAACGAGTAGCGGAGCTGGATACGGAGTTAAAACATCTGACTAAACGATGGACAGATGCCATTGTAAAGGTACAAAAAACTCAAGATAGGCCACAACTTGTCTATGAAGAAGAAGGAAGAGCGGTAGCTATGCTGCGAGACCTTTTCAATTCCAGCTACGAAAACATTTTTGTAAACGATGAAGACATTTTCAAAGAAGTAAAGAATTATATTTCGCTTATTGCCCCTAAAAAAGCAAATGTAGTTAAAAAGTACAATGGAAAAGTACCTATCTTTGACAATTTCAACGTTACAAAGCAAATCAAGTCCAGTTTTGGTAAAACAGTAAACTATGCTCACGGCGCATACCTTATTATTGAACATACCGAAGCTATGCACGTTGTGGATGTGAACAGCGGTAACCGTTCCAAAAACGAAAAAGGACAAGAAGGCACAGCACTTGAAACCAATTTGGGTGCTGCCGACGAATTGGCCCGTCAACTCAGGCTACGAGATATGGGAGGAATCATCGTAGTAGACTTTATAGATATGAATCTGGCCGAAGACCGTCAGATGCTTTATGAACGCATGTGTAAAGCGATGCAGAAAGATAGAGCACGACACAACATTCTGCCACTGAGTAAGTTTGGGCTTATGCAAATTACCCGACAACGTGTTCGTCCGGCTATGGACGTTAATGTTGAAGAAAACTGTCCCACTTGTAACGGTACGGGGAAAATCAGGTCGAGCATTTTGTTCACTGACCAACTCGAAGGAAAGATTGACCAACTAATTAACAAGATAGGTGTAAAGAAATTCTATCTGCACGTTCATCCATATGTTGCTGCCTATATAAATCAAGGCTTCATAAGCCTGAAACGCAGATGGCAAAGCAAGTATGGATTTGGAATACATGTCATCTCTTCACAGAAACTCGCTTTCCTACAATATGAATTTTACGATTCTAAGGGCGAGTTTATTGATATGAAAGAAGAGTTTGAGACAAAGTAAAAAAGCATTAAAAGATCCCTCGCAATTTGTATAAAACATTGCGAGGGATTTTTATATTGCTACATCAAAGACTTTTAATGATGTAAAAGCAAAGTCGTTTGGTCTATGGAATAACCTTAAATCTGATTCTGAAAGTCATCTTTTCTTGATCCCAATTTGTTCCTAACATCTCAAACCGACCTATCTGAGAAGTGGAGCGCACATGTTTTCCTATACATGGACAAGCATCAAATTCCCCTATTCGTACCAGGCGTATCGTTTGCGAAGCGTCTTCAGGAAGCCGGTCCAGACTGATACCAGCGGGCAAGCTGTTTCTATCCAAAAACTCATAAGCAACCGAAAGATCTGCCTCTATCAGTTCATTCATTTTTTTCTCAATAGCTTTTTCTTCTTTATGGTCTGGTTTATGGTCAAGTTTGAAAGCCATTTTGCTCTTCTTCCGTTCTATGTGCGCATTGCATGAGCGTTCGCATCCATACATTCTAACCATCACCTGATTGAGCAGGTGTTCCGCTGTATGAGCCGGTGGAAACTCCTCCTTATTATGAGGATTAAGATTATACTTATTATCTTTCATCTTGATATTGAATTTATAGATTCTACCACTATTGGGTAGAAGTTCCATATCAACTGTATCATCTCTTTTCAGGTTAATCTCCAACTCTTCTCCCGTAAGCAGATCTACAGCAGGAAAAGCTTGTTCCGGCAGATTTAAGAATTCAAAGGCATGGTCTGGGATAACAACTCCCACATGCGATCGCTCATTGGAAAAATTAACCACAATCAGCAAGACTTCGTCTTCAAACTTACGCAAGAATGCAAAGTGGTATCTGGGATTAAATTTCCATGTGTAAGGATTGACGTACATTAAATCAAAGAAATCGCCATCCGTAATAGCTTTCTCACGATTGGCAATGCGAAGAATTTGCTGGTATTTTAATTGCAAAGACTTATCATTGCGATTTAATTTTCGTCTGTCAAAATATCCGTGATATAGTTTGGGAAGGTGCCAATAATCAAAAATCGTTGTACGTCCGTCCTTGCCGGAGAATCCCTCCTCATTCATACCGGTCTCCCCAAACTCTTGTCCCGAATAAAGCATGAAAGGATTTTTCTGTAACATGACAGAAACGATAACTCCGGGTATTCCCTTCCAGGCATCTCCACAAAAATAATCACTGGCTATGCGTTGTTCATCATGGTTTTCCAAGAAATAAAGCATGTGATCTTTAATATCGTCCACATTTTGCCAATTATAGGTTATGCTGTTGGCAGGTCTACGATTGCAGATCACATCGCGAATACAGTCGTACATTCCAACCTTGTCGTACAGATAATCAAACCCTGATTGCAAATATGTACGATATTGACCTTTATCATACACTTCACCGATAAAGTCAATATGCGGATAGCGTGATTTCACTATGCGGATGGCATAGGTCCAAAACTGTGTGGGCACCATTTCTGCCATATCACAACGAAAGCCATCAATGTTTTTTGAAGCCCAAAACATCAGGATGTCTACCATTTTGCTCCATGTCGAGGGAATAGGGTCAAAATGATTACTACGTCCATTGTAATTGCAGTAGTCGACACCATAATTGAGCTTAATAGTCTCGTACCAATCGTTAATTCCGGGTGTATTATCAAAACGGTCGTTACCTGTACATTTTGCCGGCAACTCCTCATAAGCCTCTTGTCCCTGCATGGGGCTGACCGGACTGATAAAGTTCTGTCCCGGACAATAGTAGAAATTATTTTGAGGAGAGAAATGCTTGCTCGTGTCATCATCTTCTCCCAAATCCTTAACCCCGTTCGGTAGGCATATGGAATGATATTCCCGTGCCACATGATTGGGAACAAAGTCTATGATCACTTTCATGCCTTCTCCATGCGTACGTTCCACGAGTTGCTCAAACTCATCCATTCGCTTGTCCACCTCTGTTGCCAAGTCCGGATCTATATCATAATAATCGGTTATGGCATAGGGCGATCCAGCCAATCCCTTGATCACTGTAGGATGTTGGCGTGGAATTCCATAATGACTATAATCTGTCGTTGTGGCATGACGGATAACCCCCGTATACCATATATGGCTAAAGCCCATGTCATGAATACGACGGAGCCTCGTCGTATCAAAGTCGTTCATCTTCCCGGCACCGTTCTCCTTGAGTGTTCCGTTTCGTTTACAAGTGGTATTTTTATTACCGAAGAGGCGTGGAAGAACTTGATAAATTAAAATCTTATTGCTCATCAATTATCAGCACACAAACCCTTGCTGCTTATTCAAAAGAAAAAGAGATTGCTCCCGAAACTACCGGCAACAATCTCTCACAATAATTTTACTACTTATACAATACCGTGCGTGCTTACCACTTTGCTGATACGACCAATCATACCCTGCAAGGCCTTGCCCGGACCACATTCCGTAAAGTCATCAGCACCATCGGCAATCATGTTTTGAACACTTAATGTCCATCGCACCGAACTGGTAAGTTGAGCTATAAGATTATTCTTAATCTCCGCAGCATCAGTATGTGGTTTGCCATCCACATTTTGATAAATCGGACATTTGGGAGTAGTAAAGTTGGTGTTTTCTATAGCTGCTTGCAATTCGTCCTTAGCAGGCTGCATCAATGGAGAGTGAAAAGCGCCACCAACCTTCAAAGGCAAAGCACGCTTAGCACCAGCCTCCTTAAGTTTGTCACAGGCCTCCATAATAGCATCCTTTTCTCCGGAAATAACAAGCTGCCCCGGACAATTGTAGTTAGCTGCAACCACAACCTTTCCACCGTTGCTTACCTCCGCACATACCTTCTCAACTACTTCATCAGACAATCCGATGATGGCAGCCATTGTGCCGGGATTAGCCTCACAGGCCTTCTGCATGGCATTTGCACGAGCAGCAACCAAACGGAGACCGTCTTCAAAATTTAATGCTCCGGCCACAACGAGTGCAGAAAACTCGCCAAGCGAATGACCGGCCATCATAGAAGCCTTCACGTCATCATCCATACACAGTGCAGAAATTACACTATGAAGGAAAACGGCAGGTTGTGTGACGCGCGTTTCTTTCAGCTGCTCGTCAGTACCGTCAAACATAATGGAAGTTATTTTGAATCCGAGAATCTCATCGGCCTTGTCAAAAAGCTCTTTTGCTAACGCATTGTTGTCGTAGAGTTCTTTACCCATACCCACAAACTGTGAGCCCTGACCGGGGAATACTAATGCTTTCATATTTCTTATGATTTATCTTTGTAACAATTTTTGCAAAGATACGAAAAATAAAAGATAGTTGCAAAGCCTCAACTCATAATAAATGAAAACTTATAAAAGATTACGTAACGATTTCAGGAATTACATAATCTTATCAAAAACTTCTGATGTAATTATGCAAAAATCCCTTTCACCAAGAATAGATGAAAGGGATTTTTTATCGTATTGCTTTACAGTGATAATTTACTATATCATCGTATTGATTACTCAGCTGCAGGAGCTTCCTCCTCAGTAGCAGGAGTTTCTGCCTCGGCTACAGGAGTCTCTACAGCCTTCTCTTCCTCTGGAGCATCCTCACTGGCCGGAGTTTCGGTTTCAGCTGTCTTCGTTGCTTTTTCCTTCACGGGAGCCTTAGCTTCAGTTGCCTTCTCTTCAGCAGCAACTTCTTCTTCCTCCGGAACATTCTCAGCAACAACCTGTACCGGCACCTTGATCTCTACCTCTTTGTGGAAGTGTACGGTAGCCTCATATTCACCTACCTTACGGATTTCACGCATAGTGATAATCTTGCGGTCAATCTCAACACCCTTCTTAGCCAATTCCTCAGCAACGATGGCAGCATTCACAGAGCCATAGAGCTGGCCACCTGTAGAAACCTTTGCTGCAATCTCCACAACAACATCCTTCAGAGCCTCTGCACGCTTTTCAGCAGCTGCCTTTTGTGCTGCGAGCTTGTCAGCCTGTTGCTTCAAATTCTCAGCAAGCACTTTTCTGGCGCTCTTAGAAGCGATAACGCCTTTGCCTTGAGGAATGAGATAATTACGGCCATAGCCGTCCTTAACAGTCACAATATCGTTCTTGTATCCAAGTCCGATAATATCTTCTTTCAATATAATTTCCATATCCTTTGCCTCCTTAATTACTTCATCATGTCAGTTACGTAGGGAAGCAGGGCAATTTGGCGAGCGCGCTTAACGGCCTGAGCCACACGACGCTGATACTTCAATGATGTGCCTGTGATACGACGGGGAAGAATCTTTCCCTGCTCATTCAAGAACCTCTTCAAGAATTCGGGATCTTTGTAATCAATATACTTAATTCCACTCTTCTTGAAACGACAATACTTCTTCTTCTTTGTATCAATAGAAGGAGCGGTCAAATAACGAATTTCTGTTTTTTTATGCTCTGCCATGATTATGCCTCCAATTTTGCAGCCCACTTGGCACGACGTTTTTCTGCATATGCAGATGCATACTTGTCGAGCTTCACGGTCATGAAACGAATAACTTTCTCGTCACGGCGATAGCCTGTTTCGAGAGTATTTACTACTGACGGCTCTGCTTTGAATTCCAACAGGCAATAAAAACCTGTAGATTTCTTCTCGATAGCATAAGCCATCTTCTTAAGTCCCCAGGCCTCTTCATTCAGAATTTCAGCACCATTGTCGGTGAGCAAATTCTTGAATTTAGCGACCGTTTCCTTCATCTGTTCATCAGACAAAACGGGAGTCAAAATGAAAACGGTTTCGTAATGATTCATACTACTTTGTAATGAATTAAAAATGTTAATTTGCAAAATGCGAGTGCAAAGTTACTAATTATTCTACAGATAACAATCTGATTATTACAGTTTTTTTGCTAATTAACATATAAAACATCTACTTTTACTTACAAACTTCGTATTTTTGCAAACATTATGGGGAAAATGATGAACGTTTTACAGACAATCAAATCTTTTTTCAAGAGCCACCAACAACTTTTTGGATTGCCTCTTGTATGTTCTGGTGTCATTCTTTTGGTCGTTTTCTACATTCTTGGCTTATCCAACCATAATCTCCTATTCCTCCCCACCTTGCTCATTTTGCTGGGAGTCTACGGTTATGTGAGACTAGGAAAACAACAAGATCAATATTAATTTGTTGTTGTACTTCATTCTTCCCTCTCCTCTCTTTATTCTTTATTCCACACTTTTCAGTCTTCATTTTATAAAATATAATTACCATTTTTTGAACATTATTTTCGAGTCATCCAGCGCAAAAAGAGCTATGTTTTTTCGTCAAAACCGGGACGGACAATCCCAAAAATCGTAAGGGTGCTGCGGTTAGGTCCTTCTCGTCACACGTTTAGGCCATATTGGTTGCGCGGATAAAGCCCAATCGCGTTGCGGTTGAAGCCTTCTCGTCATGCCATTAGATACTCAATCGCAGGCTGCAAAATAGACGAATAAAGACAGTATTTCAAAAACCACTGACCGTCAGTCACTTACAAACTACCCCATTTTTCGCTTATTTCAAACTATTGCTGTCCGGTAAAACTTTATTAAATA
>KQ959367.1 GCA_001552765.1 Bacteroidales bacterium KA00344 | reverse complement strand
ATGTGGATAAGAAACAGTTTATCTAAGTTTGGAATTATCCATTGATTAAGTTATATGAAGATTCTACAGGTTATCACATCTTTACAGATTGGTGGGGCCGAGCATGTGGTGGTGCATCTCACCAAGTTGTTGCGGCAGAAGGGGCATACGGTCGATATGGTTGTCTTCAATGGTGAGGAGACTGCTTTTATGCGAGAATTGGAGGAGACCGGATGCAGGATATACAAATTCGGACATGGTGTTTACAATATTAAATACATCCCCAAGTTAAGAAGGATCATGCGGGAGTATGACATTATCCATACCCATAACTCCTCGCCGCAGCTGTTTGCTGCCATTGCAAATATTGGATTGGGAAAGGTGCTGATAACGACAGAACATTCCACGAACAACCGCAAGCGGGAGCATCCCATGTTCTCGTTTGTAGACAAATGGATGTATGGTAAATATGCAAAGATAGTGACGATTAGTAGAATCGCTGAAGATAAGTTGTGTAATTATTTAGGTATAAGCACGAATCAAGTCGCTGATTCGTTGCGCGATAAGATTACAACTATTAACAATGGGGTGGATGTCAATGCCTTCTACCATGCTTCTTCACTTCCCGAATTAGAGCATCATGGACAATTCGTCTCGGTGATGGTGGCAGGATTTCGAGAAGCCAAGGATCAAGATACGGTGATTCGGGCTATTGCGCTGTTACCGGACGAATATGAGTTGTGGTTGGTAGGCGATGGTGTTCGTCGTCCGAAGATAGAGGCGGAAATCGTTAAGCAAAATGTGACGGAGCGTGTAAAGTTATTGGGCATTCGGTCGGATGTGCCGCAGATCTTGAAGTCGGCAGATGTCATAGTGATGTCGTCACACTGGGAGGGGTTGTCGCTGTCGAACATTGAGGGCATGTCGTCGGGCAAGCCTTTTGTCGCCAGTGAGGTCAACGGATTAAAAGAAGTAACTGCCGACTATGGCATTCTTTTTCCACATGGCGATGCTGAGGCTTTGGCAGATGTCATAAAAAAGTTGCATGACGACTCTGAGTATTACCACCAAGTGGCGAAGCGGTGCTATCAACGAGCCTTGCAATATGATATTCGAAAAATGGTGGATGCGTATGAACAATTGTATGATGTGGTGCAGCAATAATATGTTTGCACCGACAAGCATGCTTCTCCATAGGTGGTAGTCTGTCAATCATAATTATATGAAAAAGAAGAAACTAATTCGTGTCACTACGGCTGATATCAGTCTGAACTCGCTACTCAGGGGACAGCTCAACTATCTCAATCAATATTATGAGGTGGTGGGAGTAGCCAAAGATACCGGCGTGCTCGATGAGGTGGCCGCGCGAGAGGGCATACGGGTGGTTGATGCTCCTTTGGAACGACCTATCAGCATAGGTAAGGATATCAAGGCCTTGTTGTTTTTGTGGCGACTTTTTAGGCGCGAAAAGCCGTGGTGCGTACATGCCAACACGCCCAAGGGGTCACTGTTGGCCATGGTGGCTGCATGGGCCGCACGCGTGCCGAACCGTATATATCTTGTGACGGGCCTGCGCTATCAAGCCACGACCGGCATGCTGCGCACTATATTGAAGACGATGGAACGCGTGACATGCTGCTGCGCCAACCATGTCATACCCGAAGGCGAGGGCGTGAAACGAGCGTTGAGGGAGGACAGAATCACGGGGAAGCAACTGCAAGTTGTACATCATGGCAACATCAATGGGAAGGACACCTCGTATCTGTCACGCGAGGCCACGAGCGAGTTGTTGCGAGCGGAGAACGAGGAGACGCGGTTGATGGAGGATACCACGCCCTTTGACGGGCGCCGGTATATGCGCGAAAAGTTGGGATATACAGACAATGATTTTGTTTTTATCCTTATAGCCCGCATGGTGAGAGACAAGGGCATTAACGAGTTGGCGGAGGTGATGAGTCGATTGGTGGGGCATTCCGCTGACCTGTCGCGGCAACCCAAACTCCTGATTGTGGGAGAAAAAGAGGTGCAGAGCGGTGGCCATATTACTCCGGAGGCGCAACGTTTTTTGAACGACTCCGCTGCTGTGTTCTATGCAGGCCTCCAAAAAGACGTGCGCCCCTACCTGATAGCAGCCGACGCGTTGGTGTTTCCGAGTTACAGGGAGGGTTTCCCCAATGTGCCTATGGAGGCAGGAGCGATGGAGTTGCCTTGCATCGTCACCAATATCAATGGCAGCAACGAAATCATCATCGATGGCGAGAATGGAGTCATTATCCCGGCGCCGGTCGATTGCGACGGCCATCTCATACAGTTTGCATCGGACGACCCTCAAGGAGATGGTTTCTCCTCGCCCATGGCCAAAGCGCTCTACCATTCGATGTGCGATTTTATCAAGAAAACCGACAACACCAACAGGATGGCCGCCAACAGTAGGAGGCTAATCCAAGAACGCTATGAACAGCGTGATGTGTGGGAGGCATTGAGGCAAATGTATGCTGAGCTGTGATTAAGAAAATCCCTGCGAGAGGGACGAAACTATACAAAAGCATCCCTCACACAGGGATTGTTTTCGCGTATATGGTCACTGTATGAGGGATTTTTGCTAACTTTGTGAGCAAATAGGACATCAAACGATGATAGACACCATATTATATCAATACATGGATGAGATGCTTCGACATACCACTGAGGAGCATTTCAGGTATATCTATGACAAAATAGATTGGCGTGCTCGACTTATCGCCATAACCGGGCCAAGGGGAGTAGGTAAATCCACGATGTTGTTGCAGCATATCAAGAAGCACAGGGAAGACCAACACAATCTATATGTTTCAGCTGATAATCTTTATTTTGCCAATCATCGGATCGTTGAACTTGCCGATGAGTTTGTAAAAGAAGGTGGAACGCACCTTTATATCGACGAGATACATAAGTATAGTGGTTGGAGCAGGGAAATTAAGCAAACATACGACGTGCATCCAGCCCTGCACGTTGTGTTTACCGGTTCGTCGGTACTCGACATCCAGAAAGGTCAGAGCGATTTGAGCAGGAGGGCTGTCACCTATCATTTGCAGGGGCTGTCTTTCAGAGAGTACCTTCTGTTGTTTCATGACATCCACTCCAAAAGTTTTTCTTTGGAAGACATTTTGGCCCATAAAGTGTTTATTGATGAGCTGCCGCACCCGCTGCCTCTTTTTAGGGAGTATCTTGCGACAGGTTACTACCCATTCTCGTTGGAACCGGGATTTAATCAGCGCATAGACCAGATGGTGGGACAAACCATAGAGGTGGATGTGTCTCAATATGCCAACTTGCAACCCTCGACAGCCCGAAAACTTAAACAAATGTTAACCATTGTGGCAGGGTTGGCTCCTTATAAACCCAATTTTGAACATTTGGCCAAGGAGGTAAGTGTGAGCAAGAATAATGTGCCCGATTATCTCACCCTTCTTGAACGAGCTGGTATGGTGGGACTGTTGCGTGACAATACGGCCGGAATGAGGGCGTTGGGTAAAATAGAAAAAGTGTACGTGGACAACCCCAATCTGATGACTACACTTCAGTCTGGCAAACCGAACATTGGCAATTTGCGTGAAACGTTTTTTTACAACCAGATGAGAGTAAACCATCAAGTGTTGGCATCCAAGGAGTCGGACTTCTTTGTGTCGCCATACACTTTCGAGATTGGCGGTAGGAAGAAAGGACGCAAGCAGATAGAAACGGTAGCGGAGGGGCGTATCGTAAAAGATGATATCGAGACAGGACATGGCATCGAGATACCACTGTGGTATTTTGGCATGAACTATTAATCGAAATGTCAGTGGCAGAAAGATTTGCCTATAACATGCTCTTGTCAACAGATAATATATAAATTAGTAAGCAATCGAAACGTTTAAATCAAAATAGTAATGAAGACAGTAGTTGTTTTTGGTGCAACAGGCAATTTGGGAGCATACGTAAGCATGAAATTAAAAGACGATGGATATAATGTCGTTGCGGTAGGAGGAAGGAAAAGCGATAATGGCTTTTTTGCTGAGCATGGAATAAGCTATTATTCTGTTAATATCAAGGAAAAAGCTTCTTTTGACGTGCTTAAGGAGATTGGAGATGTGCACGCTGTATGTCATTTTGCAGGTAGCTTACCATCTCGGTATGAGTATGATCCGAGAGATTTATTGGATTCTATAACGATCGGTACGCTCAATGTTCTCACGTTTATGAGGGAACACAATTGTAAGAAGATTATCTTTCCACAAACACCTTACGATCTCGCAGAACATTTTGAAATGATGAAGAACGGTGGTAAGTTAGCAGCGGATTTACAGCGTGGCTTCCCAAAGACAGGAGATCATGCAGTGTATGTCATAGCAAAAAATGCTGCTGTAGACTTGATAGAATATTTTCATAGCACGTATGGTTTTTCACGTTTTGTTCTTCGATTCTTTACCATCTACCAATATCATCCCAATGCTTATCACTACGCAAATTATAAACGAAGGATGATGCCATACAGGATGCTTATGGACAGAGCGGCTCATAGTCTGCCTATAGAGATATGGGGAGATGCTTCTAAGGAGAAAGAGATGGTTTATATCAAAGATTTTGTTGAACTCGTTTCAAACTGTGTAAAATCTGACATCGAGGGTGGAATCTACAATGTAGGCAATGGTTGGCAAGTATCATTGGAGGAACAAATTAGAGGAATCGTAGAAGTTTTTTCTCCAAAAGATCATCCATCAGAGATAACTTATGTACCAGAAAAGCCAGATCCGCTTGAAAATGCGTTTGATGCGAGCAAGACCTTTAAGGAGTTGAACTGGAAACCTAAATATTCTTACATTGACCAACTTCGAGATTTTAAGCATGAAATGGAGACGGAACCTTTTGCAAAATTGTGGGGAACGAAAGACGATTATCGCGAATAATGTACAGGATTTTTTTTAAAAGGGTATTTGATTTCATACTCGCTTTATTGGCCATTATTTGCCTCAGTCCGATACTCTTGTTAGTATATGTTTTGCTACTCATTGCTAATGAGGGAGCGGGGGCTATCTTTTTGCAAGAGCGTCCGGGAAGATATGGCAAAATATTCAAGGTTATCAAGTTTAAAACGATGAATGATAAACGAGGGCCTGATGGAAAATTATTATTAGATACACTACGCATAACTAAAGTAGGGCGATTTGTGCGCAACACGTCATTGGACGAGTTGCCGCAATTGTTTAATGTTTTAAGGGGAGATATGTCTTTTATAGGACCTCGCCCATTGTTGGTGAAATATCTTCCACTTTATTCTGAAGAACAAATGCGCAGACATGAGGTAAGACCGGGAATTACGGGTTGGGCACAATGCCATGGACGGAATAACTTGTCGTGGACGGAAAAGTTCAAATATGATGTGTGGTATGTAGATCATCTGTCAATATGGACCGATATACGAATTGTTCTAATCTCAATCAGGTCGGTACTGACGAGACAGGGGATAACAACCAATAATACTAATGTAAAAGCTACAATGGAGGAGTTTAATGGTCATAACTAAAAATGATGCTCATCACCTCAAGACTCCATGTTTTGTCTTGGATAAGGACGAGCTGACAAAATGTATTAATGACTTCCAAACGGCTTTAGACACACTGTTTGATGATAGTATAATAGGATATTCTGTTAAAACGAACGCATTGCCATATTGTTTAAAGGTGGCTAAAGAGAATGGCTGTTTTGCCGAGGTGGTGTCTTTTCAGGAATATGAATTGGCTTTGGAGATAGGTTTTGACAAAAGACATATTATTTATAATGGCCCATTAAAATCAAAAGAAACATTTCTTGATGCTATACAACATGATGCTATTGTAAACATTGAGACGTGGCGGGAGATAGACTGGTTGGACGACTTGCCTAAGAATCAGAAATATGAGATAGGCATCAGGTTGAACATCAACACCACGGCCATTTCTAAGGAGGATGCTTTTAGTGAGAATGACGACAGTCGCTTTGGTTTTTCCTATGAGTCGGGTGATTTTCAAAAAGCCGTGGAACTGATCAGAGCGAAGGAGCATGTGCGGTTGGTGGGTATACACACGCACAAGGAACCCAAGACACGTAGTGTGCGGTTTTATCAACGGGTGATAGCATATGTGTTGCCCATACTGACCGGTCTTCGCCTGCAACTTAAATATTGGGATGTTGGTGGAGGCTTCTTCGGTCCGATGCCCGGAAAACCAACTTTTGATGATTATGCACGATGTTTTCGCACCGCCCTCGAGAGCTCACCCTATGCGAATGTACGCCTTGTGGTGGAACCTGGCAACGCATTGCTTTCATCGCCTTTTAGCTATGTATGCAGCGTGATTGATGTGAAACAGCATGATGGCAAACGCTTTGTGACGACAGATGGAACGCGGAACGACGTGGATCCCTTCTTTCACAAGGAAGATTATTTCAAGAGGTTTGTTTATACAGACACTCCGCAACTTTGCCATCAGCCGCAAGTGGTTGGCGGTTTGACGTGCTTGGAATATGACCGACTTTTCACTTTGCCTGAAGGAGCAGAGACGTTGAGCGTGGGCGACCGCATTATTTTTGACAGGGTGGGCGCATACACGATGGCTTTGACACCACTTTTTATACATTATCTGCCCACAGTCTATCTACAACGAAACGATGGAGATTATTCTGTCATCAGGAAAGAGTGGGGGGTAGACGAATTTATTAGAAAATCAATTTATTAAGAAATATGAATACGATTCTTTTTTGCAGTTGCGGCCGCAGGGTTCAATTGCTCAAATTCTTGAAACAATCATTGGGTGACGATTGCAGGATTATTTGTGCGGACAACTCGCCGATAGCACCCGCGCTGTATGTGGCTGACAAACACTATTTGGTGCCCCGTATTACAGATAAGCATTATATCGATACAATTCTTAAAATATGCGAAGACAATGATGTTAAAGCCATAACCACATTGATAGATCCAGAGATAGAACTGCTTTCAAAAAATCGAGAGCTGTTTTTACAGCATGGCATCTTGCCGCTTTGTCCTGAGCGCAAAACGGCGGCGCGTTGTTTTGACAAATTTGAATTTTATAAATATCTTACCGGTAAAGGTATACGCACGGTTTTAACCTATGATAGCGTACCCTCTTTCGAAGAAGGGCTGAAGAAAGGAGACATTAGTTTCCCTGTATTTATTAAGCCCATATCGGGGAGTGGTAGTGTCGGAATCCACAAGGTGCAATCATTGGAGGAGCTTCGCGAATATTTTGACGAGGGCTCGTACACCTATATCATTCAAGAATTTATGGATTGTGACGACTGCGACGCTGATGTCTATATCGACACCATCTCGCATGAGCCTGTGGCCGTTTTTTCCAAACGTAAACTTGAGACGAAGATTGGTGGGGCCAGCAAGACGATATCCTTTAAGGATGAGCGGCTGTTCGACTTTGTTCGGGAGATTTGCAAAGTGTTGGAGTTTAATGGTCCTGTCGATATGGACTTTTGGTACAAGGATGGCGAGTACTATCTCTCGGAGGTTAACCCTCGGTTTGGAGGGGCATACCTGCATGCGTATGGCGCAGGGGTAGACTTCTTCAAACTTATCGCGAACAACTTGAAAGGTGTCAGAAATCAGAGTATCATTGGACAATACAATGAAGACGTGTTGATGATGATGTATGACGGGGTGGTGATTGTGGACAAAAAAGACTTGGTGAAGGAATTGTAAATATGAAACCTGAAAAACGTATTATTCTTTGCCTGGCTCACATGTCGGGCAATGAGCAAAAGTATATCAAAGAGGCATTCGACACCAATTGGGTGGTGCCGTTGGGCCCGAATGTGAATGGATTTGAGGAAGACTTGAAGCGGTTTGTCGCATCCACCGTCCCCTCTGGCAGGAGGGGGGAGAGTCAACCGGAGAAGACGGATAAAAGAGATGCTTGTGCCGTGAGAGATTTCTCGGAGGAGGATTATCCCCAGAGTATCGAGCCGCATGAGAACAACCCAGAGAGGTTGTGGCAGGAGGGTGACGAACGGTTGAAGGACAAGCAGGTGGTGGCATTGGCTTCGGGCACGGCGGCCGTGCATTTATCGCTCGTTGGCGTGGGTGTAGAGGCTGGCGACGAGGTGATTTGCCAGAGCTTCACGTTCTGTGCATCGTCGCATCCCGTGACCTACCTCGGTGCGAAGCCCGTGTTTGTCGATTCGGAACGCGACACTTGGAATATGGATCCGGAACTGTTGGAGACGGCTATCAAGGACAGAGTGAAGAAGACGGGTAAGAAACCGAAAGCCATCATCGTGGTGTATCTCTATGGTATGCCGGCAAAGATTGAAGCGATCAAGGCGGTGGCCGACAAATATGACATACCGCTCATTGAAGATGCCGCCGAGGGCTTGGGCTCACGCTATCGCGGACAAGTGTGCGGCACGTTTGGCGAATATGGCGTGCTCAGTTTCAACGGCAACAAGATGATTACCACGTCGGGCGGCGGCGCGCTGATTTGTCCCGATGAGGCGGCCCGCAACAACATCATGTTCTATGCCACACAGGCGCGTGAGGGCTATCCCTACTATCAGCACGAGAAGATAGGCTACAACTATCGGTTGAGCAATATCTGTGCGGGCATCGGACGCGGACAGATGACCGTGCTCGATGAGCACATCGCTCATCACCGCCATCTCGCGCGACTCTATGCTGAGGCCTTTGCCGAGGTGGACGGCATCACGTTCCACGACAACCCTTCGCCGGAGATGAGTTCCAATTTCTGGCTCAACACCATCACCATCGACCCGAAGTTGAGCATCAAGGGGCAGGAGAATGCTTATAAGTCCACGGTGAAAAGTGCCGTGGGCGGGGCGGCCGGCGTGATCCATTTTGTGGACAGCGCCCACACCGACTGCGAGCCTAATGCCAACGTGGAGGCTCTGCGCGTATGGCTCGACGGGGCCAACATCGAGAGTCGTCCGCTGTGGAAGCCGATGCACAAGCAACCCTGCTACAAGGATTGCGCGGCCTATACCAACGGCGTGAGCGAGGAACTCTTCAAAATAGGTATGTGTCTGCCCAGTGGTCCGCTGGTGACGGACGAAGACGTGGCTTATATCGTGAAATCCATTAAGGAGGCCATCGTGTAGAGCAACACTTTCCTCGTTTGGGGCAACGGAGAATATAGGGACGTTCTCTATTGAGTTTTTCGTGAGCCTTTATTAAAACGTGCGCAATGCTTTTCTATAACAGAAAGGCATTGCGCACGTTTTTGTTTGGGATTCTGATTCAGCATCGGATATAGTTGCTTCATTATTCTGCATCGGAATTCACGACATTTCACGACATATACGGGGCTTGTGGTGTATAGTCGTGAAAGTCGATACGGAAAAAGCAGATGTAAGGAAGGTAACTGTGGATAGTCGTGGGAAGTCGTTGCAGAAATAGAAAGCTGTTGGTTGGTATGCAGTTGCAGAGGCCCGTTTTTAACATACCATTCGCTGCCGATGGTTTGTTTTGAAGTCTTGCTTCCTATTAATTCTAATAAAAATTAAACGGGGAGGGGTAATTTGGGGTACATCTGGTGAACATCTATCTTTGTCGTGCTGCTGCGTGAAGCAGTGGCTCAAGACTTCACAAATAACTTTATTAACCACAAAAACGAACAGAAAATTATGTTTAACTCATTAAGAAAAACACCCGATGCAATGTGTGGCTCACAAGCAGATGCCCAACATACTTTCGCAGCCTCGCAGGCATCGGCTTTTGCCTTGCGCCAACGGATTCTGACCCGCATGAGCCACGACCTGCAATGGCTCATCGCCCAGCCGAAAGGCTCAGTGAAATGGACGGGTACACAACGCGACCTTGTGGAAATGGCAAATCTGGTATGGATGCAGCGCACCATCGTAGACGAACAAGGATGTCCCTATTGCCGACGGGCGTTGGTGCGGCGTGCGTTTGCCGCAGTGGGACAGCCGGTACCTGTAAACATCGAACGGGTGGTGATGCGCATCAGGGAGCGCACCACAACGGAACTGTCGATGCTTTCGAGGTATCGGGAATTGATCGACGAGCCTGACATCATCGGAAGATTTTGTGAACAGTAATTTTGTAATCAGCAGATAGACAAATCAACTACATCATGACACAACAAGAGAGACTACACCTATCGGAGCATTTCACGCTCTATGAAATGATGCGTTCGGGAACGGCCATCGAAAACAACATTCCCAATATTCCCAATCTGCAACAGGAGCAGGCCCTGCGCCATTTGGCCATCGATATTCTCGAACCATTGCGCCGACAGTTCGGCCCCATCGTGATTTCCAGCGGTTTCCGCTGTCAGAAACTCAATCGCATGGTGGGCGGGATGCCCGGCTCCCAGCACACGCGTGGAGAGGCTGCCGACATTGTGGTGAACGACGTGGAACGCGGACTGCGGATGCTTGCCTTTATCAAGGCCCGGCTCGACTTCGACCAACTCGTCTGGGAACCTTTGGGAGCCGCTGTTCCGCGTTGGCTCCACGTGAGTTATACGTTGAGGCGCAAAAACCGCAGGATGATACTGTAAGAAGCGGCTGAGGCACACATTTACGATTACCCCCGGGTGAGGATATGCTCACTCGGGGGTAATTGTATGTTTTAGAAGAGTCGTTTATTTTTTCCGAGCTTTCCGTGCAAACTCAAACAGAGATTTGGGTAGATGACAATAACCGTTGGGATTTTTCACTAGATAATCTTGATGATATTCCTCAGCCGTATAAAAGTTTTCGAGGGGTTTCACCTCCACCACGATGGGCTCGTCGAAATTCTTTTGTTGCTCGTCCATGATGCGTTTCACGGTGGGCAGATCATCCTTGTCGGTGTAGTAAATGCCCGTTCGATACTGCGTTCCCCGGTCGTTGCCCTGCTGGTTGAGCAGAGTGGGGTCGATGGCCATGAAATACATTTCCAGCAGAAAGGCAAGGTCTGTTTTTGTCGGGTCATAGGTGATGTGTACGGTCTCGGCAGCCAATGTTTTACCGGTGCACACCTCCTCATAGCTCGGATTGGTTTTGTTACCGTTGGCATACCCTACTTCGGTCCGTTCCACGCCCTCAATCTGTTTGAAATAATGCTCCGTTCCCCAGAAGCAACCACCGGCCAGATAGATGTCTTTCAGCGTTTGCCGGCTGAGCAGTGGCAGATAGGCGCCGTAGCCTTCGGCTTGCATTTGTTCTTGGGGTACAAAGCGGAGCGAGGCACTGTTGATGCAGTAGCGCAGTCCACCCTTGTCTTGGGGGCCATCTTCGAAGACGTGTCCCAAATGGCTCTTGCCCACTGCACTTCTCACCTCGGTGCGCACCATGCCATGCGAACGGTCGATATGCTCGTCGATGATGCCGTCGCTGATGGGTCGAGTGAATGCCGGCCACCCGCATCCGGAGTCGTATTTGTCGGTCGAGGCAAAGAGCGGCTGCCCCGTAGCAATGTCTACATAGATGCCGGGACGAAACTCCCGATCGTAGGCATTGGCAAACGGGCGTTCGGTGGCTCCGTGCTGGGTCACTTCAAACTGTTCGGGAGTGAGTTTTTGGCGAAGTTCCTCAATTGAGGGTTTCACATATTGGTTGGTGTCGTTTATTTCCATATTCATCGTGTTCTTATCGTTAATTTCTATATTCCTCATGTCCTTGTCGTTAATTTCCATGTTTATCGTGTCAATGTTTTTAGTTTGTCCATTGACCTGACAGGCAAGCATCAGTATCGTTATTTCCATTAGCAACAGGTACCGTATGGTGGTTTGCAGTGCCATATATTCAAGAGTTAAGAACTAAGAGTTAAGAGTGAAGAATATAAGTAAGTGAAGAATGAAGAGTTAAGAGTGAGAAATTAAACATTGCGCGAGCCTAATTATGAATTATGACGGATTGATGAGCTTGCGAATAATTTTGAATTAT
>KQ959366.1 GCA_001552765.1 Bacteroidales bacterium KA00344 | reverse complement strand
TTCATAATTCATAATTCACAATTCATAATTGGGCGGTTAGTAATTCACAATTCATAATTTACAATTGGGCTGCGCGTTTGCAATTCACAATTATTCGCAAGCTCATCAGTGCGTCATAATTCATAATTAGTCTTCGCGTTGTACTATTTAATAATTGATAATTGTGCATTGCCAATTGTATAGCTCCAAATTATGAATTATGACGAGTTGATGAGCTTGTGAACAACTATGAATTATGCATTAATAACCCCGCGCGAGCCAATTATGAATTATACATCGCTCCGAGTTTAATCGCAGAAAACTTTTAATACAGAAACATATAGATAATGAGCAAGCAGCGAATCATCTATTTAGACCTTGCTAAATTCGTAGCGATTACTTTAGTGTGCGTTGGGCATGCATATTATTTTGGCGATGAAATGCAGAGCAAGGTTCGTCCTATCATTTATTCTTTCCACATGTCATTGTTCATGACGATGTGTGGTTTCTTTTCTCATAGCTCATTTTTGTTGCCATTCAAAAACTTTCTGATAAAAAAGTGTAAACAACTACTTGTACCGTCTGTAGCAGGCTCTTTGCTTTTGGCAGCGATAGCGTACGCTAATGAGGGGTATGCGCGTGAGCTTTATGGCGGTGTGTGGTTTCTAAAATGCCTGTTTGCCTGCTATATAGTGGTGTATATAAGTAAAAAAGTGATTCGCAATGATGTCGCGGCTTGTGCAATATCTTCTATAGCAATGTTTGCAATCCCATACGGTGGAAGCCTGATGATAAACTATTATCTTCTGTTCTTCTGGACCGGATATTTTTCCGAAAACATTATCAATGGTATGATAAACACACAAAGCTAATAACATACCTGTCACTCATAGTGTTTACTCTTTTAATCTTACTTGGAAAAGGCCACGCTGTGGATAAAGTAACATTACAAACTATTATATCGATGCCGACCTATATCGTTATGGAATATATTGTAGGGCTTGCTGGTTCAATGCTATGTTTAGGTATATGCAAAACAGTATGTTCTCTTGCTTCACCTTCAAAACTCATAGATGAGTTGTCGAATATAGGAAAATACACGTTGGGCATCTATGTTGTCCAGATTTTTGTTCTTGAACGTTTAGCTGTTGCTATTCCATTTTTTCAGGTTTCTGAAATAGGAGTTCTTGAAGATTTGGTCATACTGCCTATTATTGGCATCGTTTTCACCTTTATCTCCTACTATATTGTCAGACTTACATTAAGAATACGATGGGTAAATATTCTATTCTATGGTGGGCAATATTCCCAATAAACCTTTTTATATACGGATTAAATTTAATATATAATGAATAGAACTACATTAATTAATTTTAGTTTCGATGATGGGCGCATAGACAATTATGAGATAGCCTATCCGATATTAAAAAAATACCATTTACCAGCTACATTTAATATCACCACAGGATTTGTTCGAGGAGAGCAAAGTCTGACTTCTTTAGCACCAAGCAAACCCATGACTGTGGAAATGGTTAATAAGTTGTATCAAGATGATGCAATGGAAATAGCTGGACATGGTTATTATCACAAAAACACGATTGAAGATATTACACAAGGAATAGAAGAACTCAAAAGAGATCTTAATACAGAAAAGCTTACTAAATTAGGGAATGGGTTTGCAAGTCCGGGAACAGATCTTAGACTTGATGAATACGAAATCATAAAACCTAAATTGGACAAGCTTGAAATAAAGTATATTAGACTTTCGTTGAGATATTTGAAACATCAAAGAATAAAAGTACTTTTTAGAAAAATCAGCCGAATTATAAAGCTTCCCTTATTATACAGATGGGCTTATCAGGATACTTTAATGCAGAGTATAGATAACGGTTTGATATACAGCATACCCGTATTAAGTTCTATTTCTGCAGAAATGTTATTTGCAATCATAGAATATGCAGAAAAACACCACATGGCTTGTGTATTAATGTTTCATAGTATTGTTGAGGATGGACATGTTAGAGATAACTGGGATTTCGAAAGATCAAAGTTTGAAAAAATTTGTAGTTATCTCTCAGAACGTCAGAGTAAAGATAAACTAAAAGTTACTACATCCATGGACATTTACCAACGACTAAAGAAATAAAGGATGTTTGAATTTATCTACTCTAAGGATAGAATTAAAGGACTGAATAAAGTCATAACACAACAATATTCGAAGCAAAAACTGATACCTTTGTTGTGGACAGAGCACTGTGTTGAGTGTGCTGCTCCTGCTTGTTATGGTACATGCAGTCGTTACAAAAAGCGTGAGGATGGAAACTGCATTAGGATTGAAAATGGAATATCCCCTATAATTCTCGATGGCAAACTTGGAGCTAAAGTGGAATTCAGAACATGGGCAAAAATAGAAAGCCAATTAAAAACAAAAGCTTTAGAAGGAAATAAATATGCTGAAACATATAAAGTCATAACAAAATTAGGTGCTGTATTTAGAAAATGTGCTGCATTATCTCCAATTCAAAGAATCCAGACTTTTTTTGATCATGGTTGGTTTAGTTTTCGGCAACGTTATATTAACTATTTAATTCGAAGTAATCCTGAAAACGACACGTTAGAACTTCATCTCGTTATTGAAAATCAAGATCACGAAACAAGCTTTTTAATAGATGTGAAGTCTACTTCCAAACTGTTATTTCGTGAGCGAATTGAAATTCCATTGGGAAAATCCGAATTCCAAATTGCGATCCCACCTTATAGTGATTCTAAGGATCTTTATTTTATAAATATTCATCCAACAAATGCTGAGGAACATGTATCTATCATATTTAACTATTTAGAGCTTGAACCAAGAAGCAATACGAAAGGAAAAAAAATAAAATGCGTAGTTTGGGATTTGGATAATACACTGTGGAAGGGAGTGATGATTGAAAATGAGCAAGTAGAAGTTCGAAATGAGTTCATTCAATTAATTAAATTTTTGGACAGCAAAGGAATTGTTAATAGTATAGCTTCAAAAAATGATGAAGCTCAGGTAATGGCATTTTTAAGAAAGCATGATATCGACAAATATTTTGTATTTAATAAAATAAATTGGAATCCCAAAAGTGTAAATATCAATCATACATTAAAACAAATGAATATCCATCCTAATACTGTTGTTTTTGTTGATGATAATTCGTTTGAAAGAAATGAAGTAAAATTAGCACTTCCAAGCATTACCTGCATAGATCCGAAAGAAATCTTGAGTTTTTCGAAATGCAACCGATTTAACATTGTTGTAACGGAGGATTCAAAGAAACGCAGAGAAACATATAGGATGCTTGAAAAGCAAAAAAATGAAGAAGAAGTTTGGGATGGTGACATAAATGATTTTCTTGCCAGTTGTAAAATTCGTTTAACTTTGTCATCACCAACGTTCCAAACACTTCCCAGATGTTATGAATTACTACAACGTACAAATCAATTGAACTCTTCAGGGCGGCGTTTATCGCTAGAGGAAGTAACGACACTGGTAGAAAGCACCGATATTGATAGCTATGTACTGCAAAGTACGGACAAGTTTGGAGATTATGGGATCGTTGGTTTTTTGATGATTAGTCGTACTGATAATATTCCTTGTGTAACAGATTTCGTTATCAGCTGCCGGGTTGCCAATAAAAAAATAGAGCCAACACTAATCAACTATCTGGCAGCAAAATACGGAGGAAAAATACATTTTAATTTTAAGCGAACGATACGAAATGGTCCAATGTTTAAAATCATTAATGAATTGAATATGGAGAAAGTACAAACAACCTGCGACCACGAGATATTTAATTGTGTTTTCGACATAGAGTACTCTAAGATAGTTACCATAACAGATAATACGAGAAAATAAACAGCCTTTGTAAACTAAAAAGAATCTTTTTACTCGTCTTTTATATGAAGAACAGTTCGTCTGGGAATAAACAAAGATAATAATATCGACCCCAATGGAAACTCCACCGAAGACGATGCCGGTGGTGTCCACTCCAAATCCTTCGATTTTGATACAGAGGAAGTGTAGAGAAATGGTTGGGAGTAGAGTGTCACTCAGAAGATCTAATCATAGAGAGTTCTTATATGGAACAAATATCATCAAATAGGACTATTGCAAAGAACACGTTATTCCTTTACGGAAGAATGTTGTTCAACCTTGTTGTATCGCTCTATACTTCGAGAGTCATTTTGCAAGTTCTTGGCGTCAGTGATCTTGGGGTTTACCAAGTGGTTGCTGGCATTGTGGCATTGTTTACATTTGTCAATGGTTCTTTGGCAGGAGCGACTTCCCGCTTCTTGGCTTTCGAATTAGGCAAGAATGACATCCAACGTCTTTCAAAAACATTTGCTGCGACACTCAACGTACATATCATTACAGCTGGCATACTTTTCTTTGTCTGTGAAACCGTTGGCCTATGGTTTGTTAATTATAAGCTAAATATTCCCGAAGGTAGAGAGTTCGCAGCAAATTTTGTTTACCAGTGTTCTGTTATGATGACGATGTTGTCATTAATCCAGGCGCCATACAATGCTGCTATCATAGCCCACGAGAGAATGAAGGTATTTGCATACGTTGGGATACTTGATACGATTTTAAAACTTGTCGCATGTTACATTCTTTATATTACTCCTTTTGACAGACTAATGAATTATGGACTTGTGTTGCTGTTGTTTACCTTGGTCATAAATCTTATATATTATACGTATTGTAAGCGTTTCTTCCCGGAATGCCGTTTCCGTTGGTCTAACGATTGGAGTATTTCAAGACCTATTCTCATTTTTTCAGGCTGGCAGTTGTTTGGTGACTTTAGTCTGATTACAAAGAATCAAGGGCTCAATATTCTGCTTAATCTATTTTATGGGGTTACACTAAATGCAGCATGTGGTTTTGCTAATACGGTTTATGGGGCGATAGCTGGATTTTCAAATAATTTTATGATTTCGATTCGGCCGGCTATAACGAAGGCGTATTCCATTGAAGAATATGGCCGTTTTAATGATTTGATAAACCAAGCGTCAAGATTCTCTTTTTGTTTAATATTATTACTGGCCACTCCTTTTATATTTGATAGTAATTATATATTAGTATTATGGCTGAAGACTCCACCTGCTTATACTGATGTTTTTTGCCAGATTACTTTATTAACATTGATTATTGCGGTTTTATTTTCTCCAGTTGCCTATGCAATCAATGCTGCAGGTAAGAATAAGGTTATATCGTTATTACATGGTCCAGCTTTATTATTAATACTCCCTATTACATACATTGTTTTAAAAAGCGGAGCACTACCATCTGTACCTTTTATAATAACATTAATTGTAGAGTTTTTCTGTTTTGGTGCTTTCCCGTTTCTATTAAAAAAAATAGTACCAGAATTTAGGCTAAGATTTTACTATAAAAAAACAATTTTGCCTTGTTTTTTAGTAGCTTTATTAGTATTCCTAATAACTTATTTTATTCATCATTTTGTTTTCACAGATTCTGCATTTCTCCATTTATGTATTCTAATAACTGGAACAACAATCACTATATGTTTCTTTTCATATTTTATACTTTTGATGGAGAATGAAAGACAAATGATAAAACAAAAAATTTCTTGTATTCTTAAATAATATTATGTTATCATGGCGAAACTATATGCAATAAATTTCTTTTCCCCCGGCTCCCAAGGGGAAGGTGAAGTATATAAACGTGTAAGAAACTTAAATACGAAGACCGCATACACAAGAGGAAAAGTAGACAGAGTTTTAGAATATGAAGATCGTGATATTGTAGAGTTGAAGAAGGAATATCCTGAAATTATGAACATTTCTCGTGGGGCAGGATTATGGTTATGGAAACCTTATATCATATATGATGCATTAAATAAAACAGAAGAAGGGGATTATTTATTTTATTGTGATGCGGGTTCTATCTATTGGAGCGATGTCCATCAGTTGGTTAGAATAATGCAACGAGATAACATCTCAATAATGCCTTTTGAAATACCGTTGATTGCGAAATACTGGACAAAGCGTGAAACATTTATGCAAATGAACTGTTCTGAATATATGCACAATCAATGTCAAGCAACATTTTTACTTTTAAGGAATGATTCCATATCAAAGTCTTTTATTAAGGAGTGGCTTGAGAATTGTAAGGATATAAAGAAACTTAGTGGCCACCATTATTTCCCAGAAATTGAGGAGTTTCCCGAGTTTATATCACATCGGGAGGATCAATCAATTTTAGATATATTAGTTAGAAAATACAAGTTGCAAACTTATAGGGAGCCATCTGATCATGGATATATAAAAGCATGGTATAAAGGGTATGGTAGTGCTTTTAATTTTAAGAAATTTAGAAATTCACCATATGGTATAATAGTTTTAAATCCAAGAAAAGCAGACCCACACTTATATGAAAAGAGAATGCGTCGTTTCTTTTTAAAGAAAAAATTAGGCTTGGAATCAGATTTTATGATAAGACTGAAACGAGGCATTTTAAAAATGCTATATAAATAATAGTTTATATGATTTGCAATTATTTTTCAGGCCGTACAGGAAACCAGATGTTTCAATATGCTTTTGTGAGAAAACTGAGGGAAATACGAGAGAACAAGGACTCGCTTATTTTCAACTTTAGTCTTTTATCACAGCATAAGGCGGGGGAAAAAGATTATAAAGACACTTTTGAAGATTTTAACATAGTTCCATATACGATTAATAATAGTAATCTGGTTCTAAAGTTTGGCTCTTTTAGACAAAAGTTTTTATACTTTGTCTTTCAGTTGGAAGCAAGAATACTTCGAAAGTTTTTCAATAAGTCCAAATGGTTTAGACGATTTAGTAAAGAAGGTCTTTTGTTCTCGGAGTACAATAATCATAATTATGCGCAGTATGCGCCTCTGATGGAGGGTAGGATACCAACCCGATCTTTTGAAAATCTCATAGTATATGGGAAGTTTGAAAATCCTGAATTTTTCCAAGGAATCAAGCCTATTCTTCAGCAAGAATTTACTCCCAAGTATCCTCCGCTTGACAGTAATAAAGAGCTATATAATATTATCAAACAGAACAACACCGTTTGTGTACATGTTAGGAGAGGAGATTTTTTGAGTGATGAGTTCCGTAAGGACTTTTATGTGTGTGATGAGGATTACTATCATAAAGCTATAGAATTAATAAAACAAAAAGTAGAAAACCCTCTTTTCTTTTTTTGTTCAAATGACATTAATTGGGTACGAAATACTCTAAAAATAGATTCTTCCTGCTATTATGAGCCGGAAGGCAATCCGTTATGGGAAACTTTCAGAATGATGTATACGTGCAAGCATTTTGTCATATCCAACAGTACATTAAGTTGGTGGGCGCAGTATGTATGTAAGAACGAATCAAAAATAGTGGTATCCCCAGATCATTGGTATAATAATCCAGAGATGAATGAGAATGCAAGATTGATTCAGCCTGAGTTTATAAAAGTTGAAACTTCTTATCATTGATGCTGCGGGAAGGGTTATACATGTGTTAGAAGGTAGCTACTCTGCAATAACATTTAGTTTTCTTTTGGTTATACTTGAGGATTATAAACGAAACCACGGACAATGCATAGAGAAACAAGGCGAGGTACCCGCTTCAAGATGGAAACGGTATGTTCACACACTCTGGAGTTTATCTTGACAAGGAAGTTTTAAAACAGGGCTCCGGGGTTTTAAGTATCAGGAAGAGTGAATTATATTGACAAAATGTCTTCAAAATTTCGATTATTTGAAAATAAGTTTTCCTTCGCTCGAAATACGCAAAATATGCGATGTTTTGTAAATATCTAATTGTCAGTTATTTTGAAAAATCAGTCTTCTCCCCCTTATTTTTTGATCTGAGAATGAGTATCGAATGGCATAGCGAATAGGCCTTATATATAGTGCAAATGGGAGTCATTGGCGCAGCCGCTAAGAGTTAAACACACTATGAGTAGAGGCCAATCGTAGCAACCCTATGCATTTTGGTCATGCTTGGCTCGATTATTCCGAAAAAAAGATGACTATTTTTCTCCAGACTTCTCGAATACAAGGATTAAAAAATGGTAATTATATTTAACTATTTTAGAATGGACAGATACGCATATCCATACCATTATAACTTCATGCCATGGATACGATCCTGTCATTGTAGGAAGGTAATAAAGCTTTGGCTGTTTGCTGAGTAGTAACCACATTCGAACACTAAATTATAATTTGTTAAAAGCGAATTACATGAATATCGATTTTATTATATATTGGGTAGATGGCTCGGAAAAGGAGTGGCAGCAGAAGAAGGCATCTTACAAAGGCACTGAATATCAAAATGCAGCTGCAAGATACCGTGATTGGGATATACTGCGTTATTGGTTCAGAGCTGTAGAAGAATACGCCCCATGGGTTCATCGCGTTTTTTTTGTGGCCGATAATCAGCGACCCAAATGGCTTAATTTTAAACATCCTAAATTGGTCTATGTAGATCACAAGGATTTTATACCCCATAAATTTCTTCCAACGTTTAATTCGCATACAATAGAACTTAATATTCATCGGATAAAGGGTCTATCTGAACATTTTGTTGTTTTTAATGATGATATGTTTATCAATGCTCCGATTTCACCAGAGTATTATTTTCATAATGGTTTACCGTGTGACGCAACATTAGAACATGTGTTTAATGGAAGATGTTATGATGAGCACGAAGAATGGGGGATTAATATCATAGAATATTGTTGTACACATGTTTTAAATGCTCATTTTGATAGGAAGATAGCTATACGGGAAAATTGGAAAGCATGGCTTGGTAGATATTTAGGGTTCAAGTATCAGCTTCAGGCATGGCTTATAACCCTGTTTGGTCGGCATGAGTTTCAGCATTTTTATACTCCTCATAATGAGAAGGCTTTTCTGAAGTCGGCGTGTGAAGAAGCATGGGAAAAAGAATCTGTAATGTTAGAGAAATCATGCACACGTTTTCGAGAAAACATTAGTTTAAGTAATTATTTCTTACGTTATTGGCATTTAGCTTCAAACCGTTTCTACCCCACCAAACCTCAGGGAAAATTTGTGTTACAAATAGGACTAGATGGAATAGATAGGATTAGACAAAAAATGTTTGATGAGGGATGTAAATCTTTATGTTTAAATGATTCGATAGATTGTGACGACAATTTATTTAATATATTACAGCCACAGTTAATTAAATTGTTTGATGAAAAATTTCCTCAAAAATCATGTTTTGAAATATAGCTCATCTACTACGAATGGGAAGGGTTGAGGTGTTTAATGTATTTAGCAGAAAATAATTGTAACGGGAGATTAGAATATTTGTCCACATCACCTTTACAGGATGAGAGAGTTTCTGAGGTTAAAAGATTATTTAGGTTAAAAACGATTATTAGAAACAGAGGAGGTTTTTTATCGTTGAACAATATTAAATTTAGCTTTTAGTTTATGCAACGTATTCAATATATTGATCGCCTAAAAGGATTTGCCATGTTGGCAGTAATCTTTGGACACATATATTTTTTTTCTTTAGATGATGGAAATAATCTTTTGGTAAGATTTGTGTCCACGTTTCACATGCCATTGTTTATGTTTTTATCAGGTTGGGTTATATCATCTGTGCCAGATATTAAGAAGGTGTTGATTAAATCTGTTTCTTTCTTGTCTCCTTTCTTATTCGTGGGATTATCATTTGTCATTTTTTATCATAAAGATGTATCTGGATTCTTTGAAGGTAGTGCAAAGAATGGTTATTGGTATCTATTCGTATTGTCCTTGTTTTACGTTTTCTTATGGTCATTACGCTTGGTTACTCGGTTTGTCAAATTCAAATGGGCGGAGATTATTTGGGCTGTAACGATTTGGGCATTCCTAATCATGATTCAATTTACTCTATCAGAACGATGGAGTAATATACTGAGCGTTTATCAGGCAAGAACATTGTGGCCATTATTCATTGCCGGCTATTTGTTTAGGAAATACAATTTGACAGAAACTCTTTTAACTAAAAATATTGTGTTCAGTTGCTGCATGATAGCTTATGCAGTAACTGTTTATTTTTTCACGAAGGGCTTTTCCAGATTATTTTTATTTTCAGCGTTTCTTTCCGTTCCCACCTTTGTCTATCTCTTTAAGAAATTCGAATCAAACAGAGGTGTCGTGTCCAATGCTTTGGCAAAAATAGGTCGTCATTCGTTAGATATTTATATTTATCATTTCTTCTTTGTATTTGCGTTAAGATTATCAGGATGGCATGAATATTTCATGGCAACAGACAACCAGCTACTTGAATGTGTGATAGTAGCGGTTCTTTCTGTTGCTATCGCATACTGCTGTGTAGGTATAGGTGGATTGATTAGACAAAGTGAATTTTTAGAGAAGTTGATTTACGGCAAATATATTGCAAATGCAATAATTTCATTCAACAAAAAATCTGCGTAAAGCCGAACAATTTGTAATATATGAGAAAGAAGGTCTTATTTATAATAGGCACGTTACAATCAGGAGGAGTATCTAAATCCATGGTGTCATTACTGACGGCTTGGGATAGGCAGAGATACGATACCTCCTTGTTGCTTTGCTGTAAAGAGGGTGACATATATTCAGACAGATTACCAAAAGATGTTCATCTGATATATAACCCTGTTATAGAACATGTGATGGGAGGAGTATCTTCGGCATGGTGGCTTCTGCGACATGGAAAGGTCATGTTGGCGTTGGGTGTGTTGATTAGGCTCATACTGTCTCGAATGTCCAAACCTATGGCAGGACGCTTGATTGCAAAGATGATGCCGGCAATCGATAATGAGGAATATGATTTAATCGTTGATTATGGTGGACAGCAAATGTTATATTATATGGTGGATAAGTTGCGTGGGAAAAAGAAGGTGAGCTTTTTCCATAATGACTATAGCAAGTGGCCATTTTATTACAATGCAGATAAGCACTATTATCCCAAGGTAGATCATATATTTTCTATTTCTGAGATTTGTGTTAATGCCTTGAAGCAATTTTTTCCAAATTGTAAAAATAAAATTTCTGTGATGGAAAACATATCTTCACCACAATTAATTTGGAAACTTTCAGAGGAGCAAGCAAAATCTTTTCCTATAAATGAATTGTGTTTGGTTACCGTTGGACATATTTGTTACCGAAAGGGAATTGATTATATTATTGATGCAGTAGGTTTGCTAAAACAACAAAACATTGATTTTGCATGGACAATTGTTGGTGCGGTTTTAGAACCTAAATGGATAGAAGAGATTAAACGTAAAGGTCTGCAAAGGTATTTCAAATTTGTTGGCATTCAATCTAATCCTTATCCATACATCCGTCAAGCTGATATATATGTACACCCCTCCCGTTTCGAAGGTAAGTCAATCGCGCTCGACGAGGCGAAAATACTGTGCAAGCCTATTATCGTAACGAATTTTTCTACCGTAAGAGACCAATTTGAAGATGGTGTCAATGCCACGATCTGTGCAATGGATGGTAAAGCCTTGGCGCGTGCTATTCTTAATCTTTATGAAGATGGGCTGTTACGGCAAAAATATATAGAGTATCTTAAAACACATATTCATGATAATTCGAGTGAGGTGCAGAAATTATATAAGTTCCTATAACATTTAAGGCTATGTTTCCCTATCTTTTAGTTTTCATTGTAGCTTTTATTCTGTTTTTTGTTTTAAAAGACAAACGGTCAGATAAATATCTTATAGCCTACTTTCTCTATGTTTCTTTGTTTGTGGGCTTGGGAGATATGATTGGCGGTTACGACCGCTATATATACGGAGAGACGTTTGACACCATAGCTGAAGAAATGCGAGGTGGTCGGAACTTAGCTCGAATGTATTATTTAGTTCAGGGCAAAGAGTATGGCTACTTCTTCTGGCAGGTGATCGTATCATTTGTCACACAGAATAGGTATATTTTTATTCTCATCACTACATTGGCTCTTTATACGCTCTATTTCTTCTCTTTCAAGCAATATATACAAGACTATCCTTTGGCAACGATAGTGTTTCTCGGTTTCTTTTATTATTTTACGATGACCTATCTCCGTCAAGTTTTTGCGGTAGGCATTGTGTGGTTATCCGTGCGCTACATTTGGGAGCGAAAGCTTATCAAGTTTTTTGCCCTTGTGCTCTTGGCTTACACATTTCATAGCTCCGCACTGATCTTTGCGCCCATGTATTTTTTGCCTATTCGGAAATATAGTCCAACGGGCATCTTTA
Source organism: Bacteroidales bacterium KA00344 (assembly GCA_001552765.1). Lineage (GTDB taxonomy): Bacteria > Bacteroidota > Bacteroidia > Bacteroidales > Bacteroidaceae > Prevotella. The sequence continues at coordinate 4,658 of KQ959366.1, read as the reverse complement.
CTTTTGTTGCAGTTTGTTTACTTGTAGGTTTATCTCCTTTACCCAATGCGCTACTGGCATCATCGGGAGAGGCAGCTGGGATGGCAGGTCGAACAGAATCTTATACTTCAGAAGATCAAGGCTTCCGTATAGAGTATGTCTTGGAGTGTGTGTTCTTGTTGTGGCTTATTTTTACTAACTATAGGAAAATCGTTCCTACCAAGCAAACACTTGTATTTCTTAACATGACAGTTGTGTTCTGTGGCATACTTCTTCTCTTTATGCGTTTTGGACAAGGTGGTAGGTTTGGATGGTATTTTTTCTTGGGTATTATCTATATGCTTACACACATTTGTCATCTCCCTCATCCGAAGCCATGGCTCAAACCACTTGTCGTCACTGTGTGTTTCTTGCTATTTTTGCGTATTACTATTGCTTGGGAGGCACTCAATTTGCCTTATAAAACATTCTTTACGAATGGAGAACCTTCGGGCAGTGGCTCTATTTATGAACAATATGAATATGATTATAATTATACTGATGACAAATTGTACAAATAATATAAAGCATCACAATCCATGAAAATTATTATAGATCCAAGATTACAGTACGCCTATGCCTCTTATTATCTACTTGGAATAGAAACAGTTTTTGGAAAAAACAGTATACGGTATAGTGCTGAGCCTTTCGAAGGTTTGGATAATAAATATATCAATGCTTATAGATATGGTTTCGCTTTTGTTATAAAAAACGGGGGAAATGACTATAGGGTCTTTATAGATAGTGAGGATGTTGCAAGTATATTTAACGAAGGATATGAATGGTGTGATATCTATGGAAAGGTAAATTCCACATTTGAACATACTCAAAAGTATATAAAATTGTTAGCAATAGGCCCTTCGTTTGGAATAACACTTCATACTATTCCAATCACTATAATCAAATGTCTTAAACACTATTTTCAGAGCATAGGCTATACGAATGTTCCTTTTAAAAAATATTTGCGAGATTATTTGTATTCCAACATTCGTAGACGACCTATAAATGTATATGAGAACGCTGTTAAGGTGCGCCCCAACTATATTTTTCATTCCTCAACACTATGGTACAATAAGTTTGCGGAAACAGATACAAATTATTGGCGTGGTGAATTTTTACGCGCATGCCAACAATTACAAATAAGAATAGAAGGAGGTCTGTTTTATATAAATGGGAAAGGAGTATTAGCAGAAATGCCTGATTATCCTAAATATAAAGAGATATATAAGGATTTTATTTATGATAAGCGACTTTCCATGGATGAGTATATTAAGAAAACCAAGGAAAGTGTTCTTGTTTTTAATACTCCATCTGTATGTGGATGTCATGGATGGAAATTGGCTGAGTATCTCTGTATGGGAAAGGCTATCATATCTACTAAACTGTCTCGAGAGATGCCTGAGCCTATGGTGCATGGTGAAAACATTCATTTTGTGCACACGAAAAAAGAATTACTCGAAGCTATTATGTTGATAAATAGTAACGAAGAATACCGCAGACATTTAGAAAAAGGTGCAAGAAGATACTATGAGCAATGGCTCAAACCAGACGTAGTTATAGACAGACTATTGGAACATGCACTTAATATAGACAAATAGTTTTATTTCATGATGATTACTGTATTTACTCCTTCATATAACAGAGATGACTTACTGCCACGCCTTTATGACAGTTTGTGTGTGCAGACTTTTTCTGATTTCGAATGGGTGATTGTGGATGATGGATCAACAGATAACACACAGGAAGTTGTTAATAAAATAATTTTAAATCATAAGAAGTCTAATCCTAATTTCCCAATACGATATTATTATAAGGTTAATGGAGGTAAACATACTGCAATAAATCTGGGAGTAAACAAGGCGTGCGGTGATTTATTTTTCATCGCAGACAGCGATGATTATTTACCATCAAACGCTCTTAAACTTGTAATAGAACAATGGAATGAAGTGAAGAATGATGATTCCTTTGGTGGTGTATGTGGATTGGATTTGTTAAAGGGTAAGAAAGAGGTTGTTGGTGGTATGCCTCCTTATGATATTCTTGATTGCACCTTCTTAGAATATTGGTGGAAGTTCAAAATGAAGAATGGTGATATGAAAGAGGTATATCGAACTTCTGTACTTCGTGAGTTTCCCTTCCCGGAAATACCAGGTGAAAAATTTTGTCCGGAAGAATTGGTGTGGGCTCGGATAGCTCAAAAATACAAACTGAGATATTTCAGTAAAGTAATTTATATTGCAGATTATCAAGAACAGGGCATTTCTGCAAATATGACACGAATAAGGATGCACAGTCCACTTTTATCCATGATGATGTATGCAGAAAATGTCTCTTATGATATTTTACCATTCTCACGTAAGGTAAGATATGCGATAAATTATTGGAGGTTCCGTGCATGCTTTCATAGATCATCGTTAAATGCTTTGATCAAACTTCCTGTGTTAAGATGGTATTGGGTGTGGACTGCACCATTAGGATTTGTATTACATGTAAGAGATAGCTACATGAAAAAATAAGGGTATAAGCTATTTGTTAATCATGTGTATGCTGTCGCACATCTTTTTAGTCAATCATATTGACCAGAATAAAGGAGAAAAATGTGACAAAGAGGTTATGAAAACTTATTTAGTAAAAAAATGATTGAAAACAAGTTTGTTGTTTTTGCAGTAGATCACTTTAGTTCTTTAGGAGTGATTAGATGCTTGGGTGAAGCGGGAATAAGGCCTGACGTTATCTTATTTTCTGTTCACAAGCCTAAGCTGGTTCAATATTCTAAGTATATAGCTGTATTGCATCATGTTCGTAGTTTAGAGGATGGCTACAAGTGTTTGGTAGACGAATATGTGAATGAGAGCACAAAGCCCTTTGTTTTGGCTACAAGTGATGAAGTGGAATCTTGTCTCGATTTACATTATGATGAATTGAAAGACAAGTTTTATTTTTATCATGCGCAGGAACAGGGACGAGTAACAAAAATGATGCAAAAGCATGTCATTGTAGAAATGGCGAAAAGATGTGGACTTCGCATTCCTAAAACAGAAATAGTTAGCCGCGGTGAGTCTTCAAAGATGTTGAAATTTCCAATTTTAACAAAGGCGCCAACATCGACCATACATAATTGGAAAAATAATGTTTTCATATGCCATAACGAAGACGAACTTCAAGAAGCATATAAGCATATTAAATGTGAAAAGGTACTGTTGCAGGAATATATTGAAAAACAAGATGAACTTAATGTTGAAGGTTTCTGTATTGATGGTGGAGAGGCGTATTTTACCTTGCAAAACCGTTTCCATAGAATAACGAATAAGAGTTATGGTAACTATTTGTATATAGAGAAATACTCTTATCCGGAATTAGAACAGGCCATCAGACGATTGTTTAGGGAAACTCATTATAGTGGGGTGTTTGAGTTGGAATTTATGATAGGAAAAGACGGCAAATGTTATTTCTTAGAAATAAATTTTCGAAATAGTGCTTGGTTATACGCATATTCAAAATGTGGTCAACCGCTTTTGATAATGTGGGCTAAATCAGTATTGTGCAATAAAATAATTACGGAAGATGAAAATATCAGAAAACTTCCATTTAATTTGATGGATGAAATAACTGATTTCAAATGGAGCGTTATGTCGGGTATAGTTTCTCCTTTTACTTGGCTTAAGGAGTGTCTTGGTTCCGACTGCCATTTTTATTATAACAAACAAGACTCTCGGCCCTTTTATATGTATTTATGGAATAGGTTTTGGGGATTGCTGAAATGATAAAAGAGTATATTAAAAGATATTGTGACGAGCGCTGGAACATTGGTTTCATCCAAAATTCTCTTGATAACATTCTTCAGGGGGAGGATATCCGAGTTCAGTGGGTAGAACATGATTATAAAAATTCATGGTTTGCAGATCCCTTTATTTTAGATGTTACAGATACGGATATTATTGTTTTGGTTGAAGAATTTCCAAAAAACATTTATCGTGGGAGAATTTCTAAATTAACGATAGATAGACGCAGTTATCAGCTAAAAAAATTGGATATTGTCAAAGAACTTCCTACCCACATGAGTTTCCCGGTGATTATCAGGCAGCCATGGTTTGAAACTTCTAACGGGTCTACCGGGGACTTTGTTTACTTAATGCCGGAAAATGGTGCTTCTGGTAAGTTAATCGTCTATAAGTATTGGGTTCAAGAGAACATCATAGAAAAAGTTCAAAATGTTTTAGATGAATCCGTTGCAGATGCAACTCCTCTTCGAGTGGGTAACAAAGTATATTTATTCTGTACAAGGAAACCAAATGTAAATGGGAATACGCTTTATGTATACCAATGGAACTGTCAAGAAGAAAAATTCATACCATTGGGTTCAAAGAATTTTCAAGAAAATATTGCGCGTATGGCGGGAAACTTTTTTGAATATGAAGGGTCCTTGTACAGACCGGCTCAGGAATGTAACATCCAATATGGCCATGCTGTTTCTTTGCAGAAAGTAACATGTGGGGGAAAGTCTGTTTTGGATATGCAGGAATTAGACTGTGGAACGTTGGAGTTTAAGGAAGTGAGAAGAATGTTTTCTAACCATCCTAAATTGAATGTAGGAATGCATACCTTCAACATGTACAAGGGGGTTATAGTGACAGATGCAT
>KQ959365.1 GCA_001552765.1 Bacteroidales bacterium KA00344 | reverse complement strand
ATGAATTATGCATTATGAATTATGAATTATTCAATTGTGTACCAGCGTCCCAATATCCTCACCGGCAATCACCTTCCTGAGATTGCCCACAACGTCCATATTAAACACATAGATGGGCAGGTTGTTGTCCTGACACATGCAGATGGCGGTGAGATCCATCACCTTCAGGCCCTGTTCCAATACCTCCTTGTAAGTGATTTCGGAATATTTGGTGGCAGAAGGATCCTTCTCCGGGTCGGCGGTGTACACGCCGTCTACACGGGTACCCTTGAGCATCACATCAGCCTCAATCTCGATGCCGCGAAGCGAACTGCCCGTATCGGTGGTGAAATACGGATTGCCCGTACCGGCCGAGAAGATGCAAACCTTACCGTTTTCCATCGCCTCGATGGCGTTCCACTTGTTATAAAACTCGCCGATAGGCTCCATACGAATGGCTGTCATCACCTTGTTTTTCACACCGATGGCTCCCAATGCTGAGCTGAGGGCCAGCGAATTGATGACCGTAGCGCACATCCCCATCTGATCACCCTTCACACGGTCGAAACCCTTCTGGCTCCCACTCAATCCACGAAAGATGTTGCCACCGCCAATAACGATACCAATCTGCACACCCATATCGCGGATCTCCTTGATCTGGCGAGCATAATCACTCAATCGGTCGGCATCGATGCCGTAACCCTGATTACCCATGAGGCTCTCTCCGGAGAGCTTCAACAATATTCTCTTAAATCTTGCCATAATATATAATTGTATTGTTTTTTTGAAAGCATTGCGGAATTTACCGAGCGGGTGTCCCGCTTCGTGCAGCGTGTCTGCCCATTGATTCTGCGTTTGTCCCCTATGGTTTTTCCTCACCATCGGCCCTCGCTGCCCCACCCTTCTGCAAAGGCGGCTGCGGGTCTATGACAAACTCCACCTCCTTGAACATATATTCGCGAATCGCTCCCTCACGGTCGCGCAGAATGAGTCGGCCGTCGTCTTCCACCTCCACGATGGCCGCCTCGAACGCTCCATCACAATCCCTGTATGGATAAAACCCATGCGAACGGTAGAGACACGAGGCGTATGTGCCCGCTATGGCACCATAATGGCCACGCCGACTCATCTCTATATATTCGTCGAAACGCTTCACAATGTCGTTGAGCAGCTGTTGCCGGTCTACCTCGTGCCCCACTATCTCACACAACGACACCGGATTGGGGGCGTCACTGTGAAATTTCCGTTGATTGACATTCACCCCTACGCCTATCACACAATCCTTGATGCGCCCTCCGCTGAGCCGATTCTCGATGAGGATGCCACATATTTTCCGGTCTTGATAATAAATGTCGTTGGGCCATTTGATAGCGATGTCGTCCACAAACATGCTCAGCGCATCCCTGATGGCCAGCGCGATACACTCGGAAAGGATAAACTGCATCCGCACGGGTACCCACGTCGGATGACAGTATATGGAGAACAGGAGGTTTTGCCCACGTTCGCTTTCCCAACTGTTACTGCCCTGCCCCCTACCGGCCGACTGATAATCGGTGCTCACCACCACCATGCGCACGGAGCCGCCCTGCCCTATCGAAGCCTCGTCGAGGTTGTTGAAACAGAATCGGTTGGTGCTGTCCGTCTCGTCTACATAGACGAAACGGATGCCGTTGTCTTGCTCTTTCTTTCTTTTCTTAAATAAGTAACGGATTGAAAGCATCTTCAATGTGGTTGATGGTAACGTCGGCCCCGTTCGGCATGCCCACGATACCGATGATGTCAAAGCGGAGTTCTTCCACCACGTCGTTCATCCGCACGTAGCTGTCGGCAGCCCTGCCGATGTGTCTGATCTTTCGTAGGTCTACCGCGTCTTCCGGGTCGGCCAACTGTTCAGACGTGCGCGTCTTCACTTCCACAAATACGATGGTGTGGCGGTCGGGGGTTTTACAAATAATATCGAGGTCTACCTTGCTGCGACCGTATCGCCAGTCGCGCTCCAAGACAACATAGCCTTGCTTTAGAAGGAAATCCACTGCGGTTTCCTCTCCCCATTTACCAAGGTCGTTGTGATTTGCCATAGACGTCTGTTACGTGTACTGCAAAAGTAGTGGTTTTCTTCGATACTTCAAAGGGAATATTGTATTTTTGCAAAGAAAAGGAAACGGGTGAGAAACGACGATGGCAAGGCCCGGCAAGCCGGAGATTCCATTCCCGCAGGCCCCCGCTTTCCTTAAATCCCAATAGAAAAATGCTCAAGACCGAAACCCAAGAACAAAAAGACGAGCGCTATATGCGCCTGGCACTCAAGGAAGCCGAAGCAGCCTTTGAGGAGGGGGAAATTCCCATCGGAGCCGTAATCGTGAGCCATGACCGTGTGGTGGCGCGGGCCCACAATCAATCCGAAACGCTCCACGACGTGACCGCCCACGCCGAGATGCTCGCCATCACGGCTGCCGCCGATGCGCTGGGCGGAAAATACCTGCCCGACTGCACGCTCTATGTCACCGTAGAGCCGTGCGTGATGTGTGCCGGAGCCTTAGGCTGGGCACAGCTCGGCCGTATTGTTTATGGCGCGGAGGAAGAAAAGCGGGGCTACCGAAAATATGCGCCCGATGCGCTGCATCCTAAAGCTGCAGTCACATCGGGCGTATTGCAAGACGAGTGCAAGGCACTCATGATTGAATTCTTTAAAAATAAGAGATAAACTGTTGCGAAGTTGTCGGACCGGCCGGACCAATCGGGCAAATCAGACCGAGCGAACAAGTCAGACCAATCGGGCGTAAAAGCCGGCCCTACGCTGCGCAGAATTTGTGAAATCCGTGAAATTCGTAGTTTCACAATGCTGCGTAACACTTTGGTTTATCTCACCTGTACCACCAAATATTTGCTGGTGCTCCAGAACAATTGGGCGTTGGTGATGTTCAACACATATTGGTTGTTGGCGTCGCGCGTCAAGCTGTAGCTGCTTGAGGGGTGCATGGTGAGCAACTTGGCTGATTTGGAATAGAGCCTCACGCTCTTGAACGAGCGAATGTCTACCTTCGTGAAGTAGCTCTTGTTGAAGCTCGACTGCAGCACCTTTCCATCCACGAGTATGCGCTGTTCCTTGAGTTCCTTCTTGTTGCCGAACACATACCATGCCGTGTTGAGCTGGGCATCCTGACTGCTGATGGTCTTCGACTTTTGGTCGCTCTCCGTTTTCAGGTTGCTGACATCGGTGTTGAGGTTGTTGATGGTCTCATCAAGCTCTGTGATGTGGATGTTCTTGGCGTCGAGTTCCGCACGCAGTTTCTGCATCTGCTGGTCTTTCTCCTCCAACTGTTTCACCATTCCCTCGATGGTCTTTGTCATTTCATCCCCCTTGAAGTTGCTCATTTTCAGTTGTTTCCTCAACTTATTGATAAGCTCACGGTTTTCCTGCATACGTGTAGAGATGAACTTCATGTTCTCCCTGATTTGCTGAGCCGTGTTTGCTCCCTCGCCTCTTTTCACCAGATTCACCCGGTTCTCAGCTTCAGAGATCTCACGAAATCCCTCTTGGATTTCGTTCATCAATCCCATCATGTCATTAATCTCATTGTCGCGCTGAGCAATGATTTTCTGCAAAGAATCGTTTTGTTCTATACTAAGAAGGTCGATAGGAGCTTCCTTTTTTTCTTTACACCCTACCGTTGCCAAAAGCACGAGGGCCATGAATATTAACAAAATCTTTTTCATATTCACATGTCTTTGAGTTTCCTTAATTTATTTTTTACGACAGGTTTTCCTGCCAATACAATTACGATTTCACCACGAGGAGTTGTTTCCGTGAAATGAGCCACAACGTCGTCAAGCGTTCCCCTGACATGCTCCTCATACACCTTGGATATTTCCCTCGACACGCTCACCTGCCGGTCGCCGCCGAAGACTTCGGCAAATTGGGTCAGCGTCTTGAGCAGCCGATAAGGCGACTCATAGAAAACCATTGTCCTCGTCTCTTCCTTCAGACTTTCAAGGTGTGTTTGCCTGCCCTTTTTCTGAGGGAGAAATCCTTCGAAACAGAAGCGGTCACAGGGCAAGCCTGATGACACAATAGCCGGAATACAAGCCGTTGGGCCGGGCAAGGTCTGCACCGTGATGCCGGCCCGGGCTGCCTCGCGAGCCAAGTAGAAGCCGGGATCGCTGATACCGGGCGTCCCGGCATCGCTGATCAGGGCTATCGTCTGCCCGGCCTTCAGTCGTTCTATGATGCCTGCCGTCGTGCCGTGTTCATTGAATTTATGATGAGACATCATTTGATTTTTAATATCAAAATGCTTCAACAGGATGCCCGACGTGCGGGTATCTTCTGCCAAAACCAGATCTGCCTCTTTCAGAATACGGATGGCACGCAATGTCATATCTTCCATGTTACCCACCGGAGTGGGTACAATATACAGAATGCCCATAGTAGGCAACAAATATAAGTAAATATAATTCCGCATCAAAATAATATCATAATTCTTTGCATTTTTTAAGCAAGCTGAAAAAATTATTACTTTACTCGATTGGACAATACGTATCTTTTATTATCTTTGCAAGTGCTATGATAGATACCAACGCAGGGGAAAACCATCGTCCCGGAAGAATAGAGGTGGTGTGCGGATCGATGTTCTCCGGCAAGACCGAAGAACTTATCCGGCGTATGAAACGTGCCAAATTTGCCAAACAAAAGGTTGAGATATTCAAACCGGTTTTGGACACGCGCTATTCCGACGTTAATGTGGTCAGTCACGATCGCAACAGCATCCCCTCCACTCCGGTTGAAAATTCTGAAGATATCTTAGCTTTGTGTGCGGGGCACGACGTGATTGGAATCGACGAAGCACAGTTTTTCGACGACAAGTTGGTAGAGGTGTGCAACAAAATGGCATACAACGGGATACGCGTCATCGTGGCCGGTCTCGATATGGACTTCCAAGGCGTTCCCTTCGGACCCATTCCCGCCCTATGCGCCGTTGCCGACGACGTGACCAAGGTACACGCTATATGCATCAAATGCGGCGCCCTTGCCTATGCAAGCCACCGATTGGTAAACGTAGAGGCGCAAGTGATGCTGGGCGAGAAAATGGAATATGAGCCGCTCTGTAGGGAATGTTATCAGAAGGCATTGGCAGAAGACCATCGTAATGCATTGTCCGGCAACCTTTTCGAAAATATAGACTCCTGACTCGGTACACATACATACCTACCGACCGGAAGCAAGAAACAAAGCGTTCCAACGACAATAACAACTCTACAATATGCAAAAAGAAATTACGTTTGATAAATTAGTTCGTTGGGTAGGCGCGTTTCTACTCATTGCAGCAGTTTTATACCTGCTCAGCTACCTAAGCAGTGTGTTGCTCCCATTCTTCATAGCCTGGCTGTTTGCCTACCTGCTCTATCCTGTCGTGAAATTCATCGAAACCAAGACCAAAATTCGGTTTCGGGCATTATCCATCATTATCACCCTCACGCTCGTTCTGATTGTCATTGGGCTGATCGTCTACCTGATTGTTCCTCCAATGATTGAGCAGTTTCAAAAACTCTATGTCATTCTCAACCAGTGGGTAAACACGACCACACACAGTAACAACATCTCTGAATGGGTATCAACATGGATTGCTGATAACCAAAAACAAATAGAGAAGTTTTTCACAAGCCCCGACTTTACCGATGCCGTCAAATCCGCCGCTCCAAAACTGTTCAATTTCGTGGGGCAGACGGCGAGTATTGTCATCAGCATTGTCGCCTCGCTCATCACTCTGCTCTATATGTTCTTTATCCTTTTAGACTACGAATATCTCTCCGAAAACTGGATAAGGATTTTCCCCAAAAAGCAACGCCCATTTTGGACTGAACTCATGGACGACGTCGCCCGCGAACTCAACAACTATATACGGGGACAAGGACTGGTTGCCCTCTGCATGGGAATCATGTTCTGCATTGGTTTCAGCATCATGGATTTCCCTATGGCCATAGGTCTGGGTATTCTCATCGGTATTCTCGACCTTGTGCCCTATCTCCACACCTTTGCCCTCATCCCCACCGCTTTTCTGGCCATGCTCAAAGCAGCCAGCACCGGCCAAAACTTCTGGATGGTATTCGGGCTTGCTGTAGGACTTTTCATTGTCGTACAAATTATCACCGATTTGATCGTTACCCCAAAAATCATGGGCAAAGCCATGAGGCTCAATCCCGCCATCCTGTTGCTGTCGCTGTCCGTGTGGGGCAGCATCTTCGGGTTTATCGGGCTCATCATCGCCCTACCACTCACCACACTCATCATGGCGTACTGGAAACGATATGTCACACGAGAAACGGGTGGCAATTCATAATTCACAATTCATAATTCATA
>KQ959364.1 GCA_001552765.1 Bacteroidales bacterium KA00344 | reverse complement strand
CCACTGCCGGATATGACGGAGGAGGAACTCGTCAACCTACTGCCCACCAACTTCAAATAAAAGACAACCCTTATATGCTACCAGACATATAAGGGTTATTTGTTAGTGTGAAAGACGGCTAATATTGGATGATTACAGAAAATCCTTCTCATACTTAAATGTTGGGAAGGATTTTTAATTTCGTACTATTGTTATAATAGTATTTTTAAAGGCATCACAGACTTTGGGAAATGCTGATAAACTATTAGTTCAACGCTTTATAGAATAGTTGATAATATACTATTCGCCACTACTCCACTGAAAGATTAGAACTCGGCTTTGCCTATAGTCAATAATAAAGGCAAATCATCAAAAGACTTTGCTACTTTCCGGCATTATTTAGGTCCACCTTCAAGGCGTTGTATAGTGCAATTAACCATACGGACAGTACGAAAGGCGCCGTAAGCGTAACAATGCCCAACCGCAAGCCCGCATATTGAAACACTATTGAGAGCCCCAAAGCAATCAAAACCTTAGTGTTCCTCCAAGAGGATATATTCAAAACATTTGCAACAGCCAGAACAGTCAGGATGGCATTATAGCCATACATTCCGTTGTTTATCAACTGAGTGTCTATAAGCGGGACGCATACAACCACCAGAGCAAGAACACAAGCCAACAAGGCCTCCAGTGCCATCTTGCGAGAATTGACCGAGATAGCCAAAAGAAAAAAAACGCCCGTCAGCAGACTGTTCCCCTGCAACATAATCTGTCCAAAATTTAACGAGACTGCCCGAAGTATCGAAAAGGCCCTATCTCCGGCAACTACATTCTCACCCGTCTGCTGCAATTCGGGACAAGCATAACTCACAAGCAACATCATCCACGTGAGAATGACAAAGGGTGCAGTAAGCGTGGGGAGAAGTTTTTGTTTCTCAAAGCCACGAGTCACGAGCGTTGCCGCAACAGAAGCTATCACCATGAGCACAACCGACCACACATTGATGGCCATGAAACACGGCACAGCTATGCCCACCAGTGTGCCATTGAAACCATAGAGTCCATTTTCAATGTTTTCCCTACTATATTTCAAGGCAATCGCCGTCAGCGTACTGATTGTCGTACCCAGCAGCGCAAATAGGCACATAGACAAGGAGTTGCACCCAATTCCCACAAGCATGAGAACACCAGAGAGCGCATTGTTTTGGAACATCACCTGCCCTATGCCACGAAATATTCCTTTGATCATTTGATATAAACTCATGGGTATAGCCTTATAACATTACAATTTCCCATACGGGACCCTCATTGAGGGCGTCAAAGTTACAAAAAAACACTGAACAGTCAAAAAATATTCTGAGATTTGCAAAGGAGAATGTTTGTTGCAATAACCGACGTAGAGTCAACCAGCAAGTGCAAAATT
>KQ959363.1 GCA_001552765.1 Bacteroidales bacterium KA00344 | reverse complement strand
GAGTTCCTCCTCCGTCATATCCGGCAGTGGTTTTGAGAGGACATCTCTCATCCATTTGGATGGTTGTAGCCCTGCCTCCCTGCAACAGGCCATGAAGGTATAGAAGACAGCATTATTCTCTGCTCCTTCATTATTACCACAGAACAGATAATTCTTTCTTCCAAGCGTGATGGGTCTGATGGCTTGTTCCATGAGGTTGTTGTCTATGTTGAAGCGTCCGTCCTGCACATACCTACCAATGTGTATCCATACGGCGAAGGCATAACGCAATGCCTTCTCCATGGCTTCGCCTGGGGTGTACTGTTTGTGTACATCCAACATATAGGTCTCCAAATACTTAAGAATGGGGTAAGCTTTAACCTTTCGTTCTGTCTCCACTTCCTCGGGTGGTGCTTTTTTGTGTTTGAGGTTTTCCTCCAACTCATAAAGCGTGGCTATCGTTTCGATGATATGGGCGGCATTCTTATCGTCAGCCGCCAGATGTTCGAACTTACGTCTCACATGTGCCATACATCCTAACAGTACTATGCCCTCCACGTTCTCAAATCTGCTGTAGACCTCATACCTGTCAGACTGTATGGCACCCTGGTAGCCCTTGAACAGCTCATCTGCCACAGAGCCCGACCGCGAACCGTCCTTCCAATGGAAGAACACACCTTGGGAGTGCATGGCGTCACGCACGCCCCACAGGTATTCTTTGCGCGTCTTTCCCTTGCGGTCGCCAACCTGTACGCTGGTCTCGTCAACCTGAAGGTAAGGACTTTGCAGGATCTGTCTTGCTTGAAGCCTGTAAAGTGGATAAAGTGCATCGGCGGCATCGCGAACCCAGCTGTTGACGGTTGAGGTGAGGATGTTCACGCCCAATTCCTTCCATCTTTCACATTGCCTATACTCGGGCTGGTGATAGGCGAACTTGGCGGTGATGATTTCAGCGAGCAGGGAAGCGTCGGCAAAACAATCCACCGCTTGCTTTTTCAAGGGGGCTTCCATGATGTCGACCTTCGCATCGGTTGGCTGGGCTTCCTTCAGACGGCAGATGACACGATCTTCTACCCTGACATAAAAGGATGAGGGACGCAGACACAGATGCTCACTTCTGTCATGTCCGATGATGACCATGCGATCAGCGTCATACCCCT
>KQ959362.1 GCA_001552765.1 Bacteroidales bacterium KA00344 | reverse complement strand
CGCGAATTTGAGAGGGCTGTTTGTTCATATTTTTCTACTGTGTCGTTTATATGTTAGGTGGACATTCTTTCTATGTAGATGAAAAAAACAACAAAGATGTGTTAAAGAGTATAAATATCCTGATTGAATATCATTTGTTTACGTCTATATATATAAATCTAAATCATAAGAGCCATGCAGGTATAAACCTAATTATAAGCCATGCAGGACATTGAGAAAACCGATATTTATCACATATCACAAGGTAATGAAATTGCCTTCAGTCATTTTATTGACTATTATTCTTCCCGACTTTATTATCATGTTTATGGTATAGTCAGGCGGAAGGAAGTAGCCGAAGAAATTGTGAGTGACGTTTTCGTGATAGTTTGGAACAAGCGCAAGACATTACATAAAATCAAGAATATGACCAGTTGGTTAAACACATTGGCTTACCATAAATCATTAGATTATCTGAGAACGAAATCACATATTCACCGCGAGATGCTACTGATCGACAATGATGAAATTAAGTTTCAGTTTCCAATCATTCAATCGCCTATTGACAACATTATTTCGCAGGAGGAATGCAATGAACTGCAGAGAGCCATTGATATGCTTCCATCAAAGTGCAGGCATGTTCTTTTTTTGGCAAAAATAGAAGAAATGTCATATACAGATATTGCACGTATGTTGAATATCAGTGTATCCACAGTTAATTATCACATAGTGTTCGCATTGAATGCGTTGAACAAGAAACTCAAACGAGCATAAAGATATATCAATGATTATAGAAATGAACAATGAAAATTTTTTCACCCCCTTGTCTGACACCAACGAGGAGGATATCAAACTGAAAAACTATCTTCTGAAGTGTCTACCCAAGGACGTTGACACAGATCAAATTAAACTTTCTACTTTTCATAAGATAAAAAAGGAAAGGCAGGTATCGCGTATGCACAAGGCTTTTATCGCTCTTTTAGCAGTTGCTGCGAGTGTTTGTTTTTTCATTTTTTTACCTCGTGAACAAACAGTTGCTACAGACGCCGTCAAGCCGAAGGTTGTTGCGAAACAAGTGCCTGCATATCATGTTGTAACGGTGCCTACGGCCCAAATTAAGAAAGTAATGTTGCCGGATGGTACACAAGTAATGCTAAACTCTCGTTCGCAGCTGCGTTATCCTGAAAAGTTTGACAGCAGGACACGCGAGGTTTATCTTCAGGGGGAAGCCTATCTTGAAGTGGCCCATAACAAAGAAAAACCGTTCATTGTCCACGCAAATAATTTCAACATTCAAGTTTTAGGTACGAAGTTCAACGTAAATAGTTACAATAGGGAGTCGGCTTTTGTCGCTTTGGTCGATGGATCAGTTCAGGTGACTACTGCTAAGAATCAGAATAAGGTCATGATGAAGCCCAACAACCTTTTGCGTTTAAGAGATGGAAATATAGATGAACTGGTTCATACACAAGCCACAGACTATATTTCGTGGTTGGACAAGAAGCTGAAGTTGAATGGCGATAAGATAGATCGTATAATGACCAACTTGGCCAATTATTATGATTTGGAGATAGTATATAAGAAGCCAGCACCCCAAATCGGACTTTACGGAAAGCTTGAACTGAAGGCAGAACCCCATAAGGTTTTAGAAGCGATTAGTCAGCTTTCCGGACTATCCATAACAATGGAAAACAAAAAAATCTATATAACCTATTAATTTTTTATTTTTATGAACAAAAGAAACATAATGAAACAAATTGGTCACCGACTACTATCTCTGTGTATAGTAGGGTTACTTTGTGTTCCTGTTAATATTTATGCTCTTGGGCATATTAAGTTGTCCGAGTCGAAAGGTATATATACTTTACAGGCCACTCAAATGTCTATGAGGCAGATATTTAATTATGTTGAAACCAACAGCAAATATATTTTTGCCTACGACAAAAATGTGAACAATCGCCTTGAGGAAACCGTCTCTATCAGTGTAAAAGGAAAAAACACGCCTCAGATAGTTCGTGAACTTTGTCAGAAGACGGGATTAAACTATCGCATATCCGGCCATCAGATCATCTTATCCAATCGCACGGCAAAGACACAACAGGGCAATCCGAGCAAGTCTGTGAAGAAGGTCACCGGTGTTATTACCGATGCTACCGGAGAGCCTCTGGCAGGTGCTACAATTGTGATGAAGGGTGACAATACGAAAGGAACAGTGTCTGCAATTGATGGCTCTTTTTCTTTGGAAGTGCCTGAAGGTGCAGAAATCATAGTTTCGTATATAGGATTCGATAGCCAAGTATTACAGGTAGACAAACGAACGAATTTCAGTATAACATTGAATGAAGATAGCAATATGCTGAACGAACTTGTAGTCATAGGCTATGGACAGGTAAAGAAAAAAGATCTTACCGGCTCAGTGACTGCAATCAACCGTGACGACATCAATAAGGGAGTTCAAAGCACGGCACAAGAGGCTTTGCTTGGTAAAATGGCCGGTGTGAATGTTGTTTCTGCTTCAGGTGCTCCGGGATCAGCCTCAACTATCCGAATCCGTAGCGGAGCATCGCTTTCCGCAAGTAATGACCCATTGATTGTTATCGATGGCGTGCCTGTAGACAATTCCTCCATTGAGGGCGGTGGTAATATTTTAGGAGGCATTAACCCTAACGACATTGAAACATTTACCGTGTTGAAGGATGCCTCTGCAACAGCAATCTACGGTTCTCGTGCTTCCAATGGTGTGATCGTTATAACCACTAAAAAAGGAACCGACAGTGGTGTAAAGCTCAACTATAATGGCAACGTTTCTGTTGGGACTATAGCCAAACGCCTTGACCCACTAACTGCAGACGAGTTTCGGGCTTATGTTCCGACAGTGACAGGCGTTCCTTCCAATGTTGTGTTTGGAAAAGAGAACACTGATTGGCAGGATGAAATATACCGTACGGCAATTGGCACTGAGCACAACGTATCTGCTTCGGGCAATCTGATGAAATCGGCGCCCTATCGCGTGTCATTGGGCTATACCACCCAGCAGGGTATTATCAAAACCAACAGCTACAATCGTTACACATTCGACGGAAGCATTTCGCCTACATTCTTTGACAAGCATCTTAGTGTTAATGTGAATTTGAAAGCATCAGCAGAGAATGACCGTAAAGTAGATCACAGTGTAGTTAATAACGCCCTTCGTTATGATCCCACACGTCCGGTGAAAACGGGTAGCAGTACTGCATCTACAGATCCGGGACTGGGATATTATATCTGGATGAACGGCACTTCACCAATGGCCATCCAAACAGATAATCCCGTAGCTCAGCTGGAGTTACAGAAGATTTGTAACAAGGTTAATCGCACGATAGGAAATGCCACCGTGTCTTATCAGGTTCATGGATTAGAAGACCTACGGCTCAATCTTAATTTAGGTTTCGATTTATTGCGTAGCAAATACACCAAAGAAGTTCCGGATTTAGCAGGAACCATGTACACCTCTAATATGAAAGACGGAACCGGGTTAAATTATAACGGTATTCAGAAAAAGAGAAACACGCTGATCGATCTTTATGCCAACTATCAGCACGAGTTTGCCGGCAAACACAACTTCAATGCTATGGCCGGTTACGGTTGGCAGCACTTCTGGAGAAAATATAATGACACTACGTTGTCTCCCAAGGGAAAAGAATTGTTTTCTCCTACGCATTTTGAGTCAGAGTATTATTTGTTGTCACTCTACGGTCGATTGAATTACACATACGATGACAAATATATGGTGACAGCAACACTTCGTGCCGACGCCTCTTCCCGTTTCGCCAAGGATAATCGCTGGGGCTACTTTCCATCAGTGGCACTTGCCTGGCGCCTGACAGAAGAGAAGTTCCTGAAAGACAATCGCATCTTGAGCAATTTGAAACTTCGTTTGAGTTATGGCTTGACAGGACAGCAAGATATTTTGAACGACTATCCTTATATGACAACGTTCACCGTGTCTTATCCTGAGTCAAGTTATCTGTTTGGAGATAAATGGTATAAAACCCTTCGTCCGAATGCCTACGACAATGATATCAAATGGGAGACGACCTCCACATGGAACTTCGGACTTGACTATGGGTTCTTGGGCAACCGCATTTATGGCACATTGGATTTCTATACGCGTAGGACGAAAGACCTGTTGAATACCATTAACGTAATTTCCGGCACTAACTTCTCCTCTGTCCTGACAACAAATATTGGTGAGATGGAGAATAAGGGCGTTGAGTTCTCGATCAATGCACAACCTATCCGGACTGAGGATTTCACTTGGGACATGGGATTTAATTACACTTGGAACACGTCTAAGATTACCAAGTTGAATACCATTGACTCTGAATCGAACTTTGTACAGACGGGTGCAATTTCCGGAACAGGCAAGTATGTTCAGGTATTTATGGTAAATAAGCGTCCGTACACTTTTTATCTTGCTAAGCAGGCATACGATAAAAACGGAAAGCCCCTTGCCGGAAAATATATTCAGGAAGACGGCTCTGTTTCGACGAAAGAGACACGTTGTGCAACGAATAAGAGTGCGCTCCCTAAGGCATATATAGGATTTAATACCCACTTCGTTTATAAAAACTGGTATTTGGGTATGAATGCACATGGGGCATTTGGTGCGTATGTTTATAATTATATCAAAGCAGATCAGTATTTGCAATCAGTTTATAGTGACCAGGGGAATTTCTCCAATATTTTGCCATCAACTCGTGATTTAGGCTTCGATACCCAACAACTCTATACTGACTATTTCTTGGAGAGTGCGGACTTCCTGCGTATGGATAACATCACATTAGGCTATACATTCAAGAATCTTTGGAACGCCAAGAGCGACTTACGCTTGGCATTTGCTGTTCAGAATGTATTTACGATCACCGGTTACAGCGGCATATCGCCGGAGTTGTCCACCGGTATAGACCGTGATGTATATCCCAGTCCTCGCACATTCTCTATTTCTGCCAACTTAAACTTCTAAAAACCAGAATGATGAAAAAAACTTATAACATATTGTTCATAGGAATATTATTTGCCTTGAGTTCTTGCTTCAACGATCTCAACACAATGCCTTTGGATAATAATCAACTCGTGAGCGAACAAGTCTATAGCACGTCAGACGGTTATACCGGTATGCTTGCAAAATGTTACAGCTCTCTGATCTTGACGGGTCAGAAAGGTGGTGATGGAGGCGACGGAGACCTTCAGGGAGCCAATGAAGGCTATTCCGGATATGTGCGTTTGTTGTTTTATCTTGAAGAATTAAACACAGACAATTTCCTGATGCCATCATCTTCAAACGGATTGCGCAAGTGCCTGAATATGCAGTGGGACGCATCCAATGCCTCTGTCATTACATGGACTTATCAACGCTTGTATATGACGATCGCCTATTGTAATGAAATCCTGCGCGAATGTACTGAAGATAAACTTAAAGGACGTGGTTTGTGGGATAAAATGGGAAGTGAATGTGCCACTTATCGCGCTGAGGCGAGATTCTTGAGAGCATACTGCTATTCGATGCTGTGTGATTTCTTTGGTAATGTTTCATATATTGATGAACATACTGGTGTGAAGGAAATTCCGACACAGTGGTCAAGAAAGGATATTTTCAAATATGCAGAAAGCGAGCTCAAGGCTATTGATGCAGATCTTAAAGCACCTCACACCAATGTGTATGGGCGAGTTGATAGAGTGGCTGCCTGGTTCCTGTTGTCAAGAATGTATTTGAATGCAGAAACTTGGATCGGCGAGAATCGCTACACAGATGCTCTGACCTATGCAAAGAAGGTTATCAACGAGGGAGGATATCCGTTGGCATCAGACTATCGTGAAATCTTCTTGGCTGATAATGATCAATGCTCAGAAATCATTTGGCCGCTTGTTCAAGACGGTCAGAAAGCACAAAGCTCCGCAGGAACCAATTTCTACGTGAAAGCCTTTGTTAATGGTCCGATGAACGAACTGTATCAGACCGGTGTTGGAGGACGCGGATGGGGTAATGTTCGTGCAAAAATGACATTCGTAGATGCGTTCGATGCAGACGATGTGAAATTTGATACAAAAGATACCTGGGGCAATCAGAAAAAAGATAAACGCGCACTGTTCATGACGGCATTGCCCAACCAGAAGAAGGAAACCTGCGACGATAAGGGGCAAATGACCAGCACCTTTACTTGTGGATATGGTTATATCAAATGGCGCAATGTGACCAAGGACAACCGTATTCCGGCACAGGGCGATGCTTATGTCTCTATAGATTTCCCTATGTTCAGAACAGGCGAAGCCTATCTTATTGCTGCCGAGGCTATTTTGCGTGGAGCTGCCGGCGGAACAAAAACAGAAGCCTTGAGCTATGTAAATGAAATCCGCAATCGGGCATATATGAGTGGCAAGTATGCCAAGTCCGGCGTACGCTCTGACGTTTCCGGTACAATCACCGAACAGGAATTGTCCCTTGATTTTATTTTATCTGAACGTCAGCGGGAATTAGCTTCGGAATTGGTACGCAGAACCGATTTGATTCGCTTTGGTAAGTTTACCAAAGGAAATAACTGGGATTGGAAAAATGGTGTGTTTGAGGGCACGGACGTTGATGACAAATATAACATTTTCCCCATTCCTGAAACAGAGAAGACCAATAACCCGAAATTAGTCCAAAATACTGGCTATTAAGAGGACGGTTGTTTGTTACGAAATAAAAAGTTTGATTTTGTGGGGTTGTTTTGCTAATGCAAAATTATACCCCACCTTAAAATATATTTGAAGAAAAATGATGAAAAAGGCTTTAACCTTTAGTTTTTGTCTCTTGTTCTCTTTTAATGGCATGGCGCAGACTTCCTTGGAAGAAATTGCCGCATGCTTTGATAAGGCCGGAGGAGTGTATTATGCTTACCCCACACCGCAAGAGAAGTCAGAATTCTCTGTTCCCAAAGGATATAAACCTTTTTACGTGAGCCATTTTGGGAGACATGGCTCACGATATCTAATTGGCGACCGTGACTATAAATGGGTGCTCGATTTGTTGAAAGAGGCAAAAGCCCAACATTCCTTAACAACCCAAGGCGAAGAAACGCTGTCGAAGTTGGAAAAGATCTGGCCTATGGTTGAGGATCGCGGGGGTGACCTTTCACCCGTTGGAGAACGACAACAGAAAGAAATTGCCACTCGTCTGTATAATGCCTATCCTGAAATTTTTCAGGGTCGGAAAAAGATATCGGCAAGAACAACGATGTCACATCGTTGCGCTATGAGCATGGTTTGTTTTGGTGATCAGTTAAAGAGCTTTAATCCCAAATTGCAGATCAGATACGAGACAAGTGAAAAGTATGTCAGGTATCTTAATTTTCATTCGGATATATCCAATGAGTTTACCGATGAAAAGACAGGTCCATGGTGCATAGAGTATGAAAAGTTTCGTGACAATCATACCCGCCCCGACAGACTTATGAAGCAGTTGTTTTCAAAGGAAGAATTTGTTACGAAGAGAGTCAATCCGGACAAATTGATGTGGGGACTCTATTGGATTGCCGTTAATATGCAAGACATTGAAACGGACATTCGCTTTTACGATTTGTTTACAGCGCAGGAGATCTTCGACTTATGGCAATGTATCAATTATCATTTCTACGTACGCAATGCTAATCATGCAGAAGGCAGGTCGTTGGTCAAAAACAATGCAAGACCATTGGTCAGGAATATCATTGAAAGTGCTGAGGAGGCAATCAGGAACAACGATGTTGCTGCAACAATCCGTTTCGGTCACGACGGAAACCTAATGCCGTTGTTAGCTTTGTTGCAGGTTGAAAACTTCGGGATAGCTGTCAGTGACCCTTATGAAGTATATAAGGTATGGACAGATTTCAAAGTATCTCCAATGGGTGCAAATCTCCAGTTGCTATTCTTTAAAAACAAGCACAATGACATTATAGTTCGCTTCCGGCATAACGAAAGGGATGTACATATTCCGGTAAAAACAGATAACTTCCCTTTCTATTCATGGAGTCACGTCAAAGAATATATGGAAAGCCTGCTGTGATATTGCCCTGTTAGAAGAAAGAGAATAAAACCTGAGGACGGGCACGCTTCCTTTCTTTTTCGTCTTTTCCTTTTGAGTTTCATCGGCATTTCGTATATTTGCATGGTACAATTACAAAATGTTGAATAAAGCGGGCGGAATGTCCGGACCAAAATGTATGTACATGAAACATATCATGATGTCAATGTTAGCGGCTTTGGGATTTGGAGTGGGGGCCTGCGCACAGCATGAGCATATCATGTCGGTAGATGCCGACCAGTTTGAAACCTCGATTTCATCTGACAGTGTGCAGCTTATCGATGTGCGCACGGCGGAAGAATATGGCGAAGGCCATATTGCCTATGCTGTCAATATGGATATCAAGAAGTCTGACTTCAAGGATCAGGCATTAGCCAAACTCAATAAGAAGAAAACGGCCTATGTGTATTGCCGCAGCGGACACCGCTCAATGATGGCTGCGAAAGCGTTAGCCAAGATGGGATTCCAGGTGGTCAATCTGCGTGGTGGTATCATGGAATGGGTCAGCGACGGCAAACCTATCAATAAATAACGCGCCGTTTGTCCTCACGAAACTATTCGGTTTCTCTATAGCCTATAAATTTTAGGCGAAGCCGAAGGATGCTTCTCTGATTGTGAAGCGTCTTCAAATGAAACATATCAAACAGACACGATGACTTGGTATATATGATACCGGATTATCGTGTCTGTTTGATGTTGTTCTCCTTATTTTACGTCACCTTGTGGCTTCAGCCTATTTTCGACTCACTTGTTGTATTGTTTTGCCGTCAGGAAATCCCAAATACGATCAAGGAAGGTGTAGCTTCCCGTTCCCGGCGACGCCGTTCTTTGGAAGCAGTGGCTTCGTGTTGCCAGTGTGTGGAGTTCGCTTTGGATGCCCATAGCTCTCATTTTTTCCCATGTTCTGACAGAACCCATTGCAGAATGTTTGTCGGCGTCACCATGCAGGAACAGTGTGGGAACGGTGTTCAGATCGAATGAATATTCGGGCACCAAAACGGCATCGTCGCCATTGCCGCCTCCCGTGTTGATATCATTTACCCCGTCGGTCAGTGAGTAGGCCGGATAAATGGCTACTCCCCATTGCACATTGCATGGCACTTTGTCAATGTTGTCTATGGGCAGATAGGCTTGATGGGAGGACGAAGTGACACCCATCAGCGTGAGATGGCCGCCGGCCGAGCTTCCCATGATGCCGATGCGGTTGGCGTCAAGTCCGTATGCTGCGGCTTTGCTTCTCACTATTTTGATGCATCGCTGCAAGTCTTCCCATGCCGTTGCAAACTTGCTGAGTCCGCTTTCCTTCGAGGGGCGGGGCGTGCGGTATTGCATGGTGACCACCGTCATGCCCTTTTCGTTCAGGTAACGGCGCGCGGGAGCCACCTCAAATCCTGTCGTCCCGTTGCGCATGTAAGCGCCTCCCGAATATATAATTTGTATGGCTTTTGTCTTCAGGGTCTTGGGGAAGTGCCATTCCATGTATGGCTTGCACTGTCCCTGCTGCTCATCGGGCATTTTCCCTTCGGGCCACACGTTTTCCATAATCACTTTTTCGCGCGCGTCGTCGTTGGTAAATCTGCTCATCAGGTCTACTTCCTCAGCAACTTTCCCAAGATAACCCATCTGGGTCATAAACTCTATGGCCCGTTCGAAACCGAACGCACCGTGCGGTTTGTCGGGATAAATGTGCAACTCTGTGGGGATGTTCATTCTCCGGAGTTGCAGATAAGCCTTTGTCGATCCGTTGGGCGAATAGACGTCAGCTCCGCCGTGATGAAAGCTGATGGGGCAGGTCTTGCTGTCAAATTTAAACACTTTGCTCAACGTAACGTCCACGCCATAGCCTTGACGGCTTGCCGGAGTGCCGGCCTCTGCGTCGGAAGTGACATAAGCCGGTGCGTTCAATATGGCCCAGTTGATATGGCAGGGCAGGTCGTCAATCTTGTCAATCCTGTTGTAGGCGGGCGTCTGCGAGCTGGTGGCCAGCAACAGTCCTAAATGCGAGCCGGCCGACATGCCCACCACTCCAATCTTCTCTGGGTCGAATCCCCGTTTCTTTGCTTCGCTGCGCACCATCCTCACAGCCCGTTGTCCGTCTTCCCATGCCGTTTGATAAATGGGCAGCGCCTTGGGGCGGGGCGTGCGATACACGAAATTGACACACTGTACGCCGATGGCGGTAAGTTCCTCGCTCCACTTCTTGATAAGTCCCACGTCGCAGCAGTTGTTGTACGACCCGCCACTGATCAGGATCATACACACACCCTTGCGCACCTTTTTGTCGGGCTTGGCAAACCATTCTATATAGGCCACCCTGTGTTTGTCGGCCTCAAAGTTTCCGCTTTCCACTTCATCGGTCATGGCCGCAATCTGATGCTCCTGTCTGTCGGGCATCTTGTCTGCGGGCCAAATCGTTTCCCGTTCTCCGGCAAAAATACTCATGGTATAGACCATACACATGAGCGCGAATAGTTTCCTCATCTTTTTTTGGGGTTTAGTATATTGATATTTTATCTTGAAAATTCATGTTCTTCTGTATAGGGAACGCAGGCATGGAGATAATATTGCCGGTTTCAACAAATTTCTTCAATAGCGTCACGGCCCTCTGCGCCGAATGGGCAGAGGGCCGTGAATGATGGGCGCTGCACGGACTTGCCGTTCATCGTGCCCGTGTTATTCCAGCACAATCAGGAAGAGATTACACTTGTCTTTCTTGGTGATGACATGGTCGCCGGCCGGCAGTTCAGCGATGGTGTATGTACTGCCGGTGCCAACGGTCTTCTTGCCGTCGAGTTTGAAACTCGCAGTCTCGGTGTCGGCAAAGACGAGCGTGAGCTTCATGGGCTTCGTCGTGGTGAAGGAGATATTGGTGCTCGACTCCATTTTCAGGCAGGTGTCGTAGGTCTTTCCGTTATAGGTGGCCATGCCCTTACTGTTAGAGCCGTTGCCTACAACGGTGAAGAGCGATGACGAAGGCGTTCCGTTCTTGTCGAAGCTACACACCACAGCACCCTCCACAGGCGTCTCGCCACTCGTATTCGGGTCTTCGCCTCCGGGTTCTTCTCCAGTTCTGCCCTCATCGCCACTGTTGCCACCCGACGTGGCACAGGCTCCGACATAACTGTCGAGCAGGGCGGCCAGACTTTTGTTCACGCCGTAATCCCTGTCGTCCACGCTGTTGTTGAAGGCGAATTGCAGGTCGCCGTGATTCAATCGGCCCGCACCGTAATAGCCCGTTACTTTTCCGGGCACATCAGCGGCCTGGTCGGGGGTATAGGCATACATCAGGGAAGCATTGGTGTCGAAGTTATTGTAGGTCGTTCCACCCTTGAGCGTCACCACCGCAGCGGGCACCTTATCCTCGCGCATCGCCACTTCGTAGCAGTCGAAGCTGGTGTGATTGCTGCTCCATGTGATGGGCTTGTAATAGCTGGAGTTGCCCGTTTCGGCAAAGATGTTGCCGTAGGCTTTGATGATGCCGCCGTTTTCGCCGGAGAATGTTCCGGTGCCCTTGGCATCGGTGCCCTGCAGTGAACTGAGTAGGGGTTTGTTGGTGGCGCGGAAATAGTTGTTTTCGGCAAAGATGCTCGACCCCGTTGTGGCACAGATACCGTATTTGGACACGCCGTCGAAATAGTTGTTGTAGAGGTGTACCGACATCGTGCGCACCCGCGCATGCCGCGAGTCGCTGTGGTCAAACCAGTTGTGGTGATAGGTGATGTAGTTGGGCCCCGACTCGCTCTTCATGCCTGCCATCGTCGACTTGCCCGTATCCCAGAAATGGCAATAACTGATGGTGACAAACTTGGAGTTTGACTTCACGTCGATGGCACCGTCTCCCTTGGCATGGTCGCCACTTCCGCTCTTACCGTAGAACACGTCGATGTTGTGTACCCAGATGTTACTGTTATCGGTGTCGAGCGATATGCCATCGTCCTTTTGCCGCATGATGCCCAGATTGCGAAATTCTACACTTTTGGCGTTGCGCACCAGAAAGCCGAAACCCTTGACGGTGGCATCCTCGCCGATGCCCTCAATAGTGATGTTCAGCTCGCTGTCGGCACGCCTGCCCTTCATCTGTATGCCCTCGGCGCTACTGCCGAAAGCATCTACATCGGCGGCACTGATGAGACCTTTGATGCGAATGGCCAGCGGCTCGCTCACGTTACCTTTCTCGTATGCCTTGATTATGCCCTGCAGTCCGGTGAACGTTCCCGACGACAGCTTGGCAGTTACGGTTTTGGCATTCTGTGCATCCACATATATTACCTTTGCGCCTGACTTCAGCGTTCCGTCGTCGTTGTAGGCTCCCACGCCCTGATAATCCTTGTGGGCAAATCCGGAACGGTCGTAGTTCACTACCCGGAGCGACCCGGTTTCCGATGTCCGGTCGGTGCGCTCTTTACCGTCCACCACCGGCACTACGCGCAGTCTGTAGTGGCCCGCGCGCAGTCCCACTACGTCAGCCCGTCCGTATGTGTCGTAGAGACGCACGAGTGGCGCGTCTATGGCTGTCCAGTCGGCGTAGTCTCCACCTTTGATATATACGTTGTAGGTGGCGCCCTCCATCAGGTCCCATTCCACATAGGCCGACTCCTGCCAGCCCTGTGCCCTGCGAATGGCGTTTTGTTTCTGAAAGCTGATGGTGTTCACCTTACCATCGTAGACCGTCGCGTTGCCGACGGTGGGATTCACCGTCACTTTCGTTCCGTCGAAATCGATGCTTGTCAGCTGTCCGGTTTCGTAGGTCACCTGCTGCCCGTTGTTCAGTGTGAAGTTTGCCTTGTTTTGTGCCACCGCCGTCTGGGCAAACAGAAGAACGGCCGCGAGTATGTAGCTGTGTTTCATTGCTTTTGGAATTTAATGATGTTGTTGCCTGCTTTCACGATATACACTCCCGTCTTCAGCCCCGCGAGTGATAGGCTCATGTCGCTGCCCGACGCTGTGGTCTGCATCCGTAGACGCCCGCCCGCGTCGTAGATGGCGATGCGCTCACCCCTGCCAACACCTTTGAGAGTGAGGTTGTCGCCCTGCAGCTGTTTGCTGACAAAGGTGCGGAGTTTGTCGATACCTGTCGTTGCGGGCAGGGTGATGCTCACCGCTTCCAGGTCTTCCGTCTGTTCGGCATTGCCGTCGTTGAAATGGAGAACGATGTTGTCGCCCCAAAACGTGATTTTCGAAAGCACACGTTCCACCTGCACACCGTTCACGGTGGTTACCGGTCCGTCTGCCCATGCCGGTGTGGGCATGGTTGCCACGAGCAACATTGCTCCTGCAATGAAATGTTTGTAGGTCATGATTTGTTTGTTTTTGAGGATGTTATGAAGTAGTCTGATTACAAAGATAGCTGTTTATAGTATAATAAGGTGTACTTAAAACAAAATTTAACATAAAGATCTTTGCATCTTCGGCTTGTTATTTCTTTTAAATGTGGTCTTCTCTTTTTTAAAATATTTATTGAAAAATATGTTCTTTAAAATTAGATTTACGTATCTTTGTTTCGTGATATGTAAACCATTAAAATCAAAACTGTATGACAACAAAATTACGCTCCGCGCTCTTATTTGCGCTATTCATGTTGACTAACTTGGCACATGCCGAACAAGTTACATTCGATTTATCCAGGTACACCAGTTGCAAACTCTTCGGATTTGAGGCTCCATCATCAAAGGATTCTCATCAAGGAGACATCCTCGAGGAAAAAACTGCTAAGATTGACGAAGTGAGCATCACCGTGACACCGAATCCAAATGAAGCGTATCCCAACAAGATGTGGACCAACTCCCTGCGGCTTTTCGGTGGCAAACTCATCATTAAGGCACCCAAGCCCATCAAGAAAATCGACATGAAGCTGAATCATGACAAGTGGGGCGAAGGAAACACTGCCAACGTAGGCACTCTCACCAAGGGACACTGGGAAGGAAATGCTGAAACTGTGGAAATCAACATTGCCAAGAACACGCGCTTTGAGCAGATTGTCGTGAAATACGGAGACATCACTCCAACTGGAGACAAGACCTACACCATCCACGACCTCTGCCAAAGCACCGAAGACCTGACCGATATCAAAATTGAACTCAAAGATGCCAAGGTGCTCTACAACTTCTACACCAACGCATGGATTCGTCAGGGCAATGATGCCATCATGCTCTACTTGACGGGTATTAACTATGATACCAACAACGTAATCAACGGAACATTCAGAGCTGACTTCCAAAATTATAAAGGCACACCCGAAATCAAGGGAAATTTCATGGTAACCAAAGCAGATGATCTGGTAATAGAGTATAGCACTGAGAAACCAGAACCACGTGTAATAACCTTTGAGGAGCTTCAAGCCAAGAAATACCTCTCTGACTTGGTAGAACTGAAAGACATGGACGTAACTGTTGAGGAAGACTACGATGGAACCATTTACTCCATGGTCAAAAACGGAGAGAAGATACAACTCTACAACAAGCTCAAGCTTGACATGGAGGCAGTAGAAAACGGCAAATACACCGTGAGGGGTATCGTGACACTCCGCGATGAAAAAGCCCAGCTCTACCCCACCGAGCTGATACCGTCTGCCACCGGCATCAACAGCCTCCATGCCACCACCGAATCTACTCAACAGCCCGTATGGAACTTGATGGGCCAGCGTGTTGGATCGGGTTACAAGGGTATCATTATCCGTAACGGAAAGAAAGTCATTTCCCGCGTGCGCTGATCTGCCATCTTAACCTAAGTTCTCTCTACGCATAGGGAGCATAACTTCACCGCGTCGCTGACAAGGGCACCTCTGCCCGCCAGCAACGCGGTGAATTGCATTTCTGCCAACTCATAATATTGCCAACCTTTCGATCAAAAAAGAAGCAGTACGGGCGAAACAGACAGGGAATGGGGTGTGAAATATGAACAGACGGCAGCGGTGGGCAGTGGCGGTTAAGGCATGGGGAAACACGACCAATTGGGAAGAAAAGATCATGGGGTTGACCGTGCGGCTGTTATTTATCCTTATATAAGTATTGGTTATAATTTTTAATGAACTTCCGTAAGTAATTTCTTATTCATCAGACGATGGATTTGGGCATCACCAAAATGCGTAAGATTGCTGCGATTAGTTCCTTCTCATAGCATGAATTGGATAATCTGATTGTCACTGCACGAAGCGATAAAGTGCCGGTTTGCTTGGGCTTTTAGGCATTTTCGTTTCTTGGTTTACATTGGTTGAGTTGTTTATCTGTACTACTTTTACCACTTTTGATAATATTGCCAGAGTGGCAATGTGGATATAGATACTCAACTTCCAATCTGGAGCATTACCTATCTCGTGATACTATATCTATCTTCTGCGATAAAACTATTTACTCCATACTATTTTCAAACTGTTCTTTCAAAATATTATCAATTTTAGAGCTTCGTTTAAAAAATGGATATGTCTGGTAGAACACATTTAAGTCCATGGTATCCGTGTAGTTTTCCATTATCCATGATGATACAATATAGACCATCATATTGTAGTTAGCCTTGTTTTGTTGTTCTGCAGGTAGTGAACTTATTGCTTTTTGTATTCCTTTAATTTTGTCGGGATATTTGATTAGCATTTGGCTCAATCCATCAGCAAAAGTTTCATCGTACTGTTCATCGGTATGTGAAAAACAGTGTTTTACAACTAAGGCATAGTCCTGCGCTTTGGAAATTTTCTCTTGAAAAAAGGATCCATCGATAATCCTTTGCACAAAAAGACTATCACCAAACTCTATTTTATTTTTTATTGTTTTCTTTTTCTGAATAACATTTTTCTTTTGTATTGATATGAGGTGAGAGTTAGAGTTAGAGTTATTACTATTACAACCTGTAACACCCTCAAAAATTAACAGAGTCATTAGAATTAGTAAATTTTTATTTTTCTTTTTCATGTATTGTTCCTCCTCTTTTTGTCTCTTTTTCTTCTACATTCTGAGGTCTATGACCGATGACTACAACTTCAGGTAACTCATAGAATTTCGTTTCATTTTATATGGATGGAAGAGTGTTTTTTTAGAAATGAAATCAAACCACGTTGCCCTATGTTATTATATTGGAGCTTATAAGTACGTTTATTCCAACTTATCGTTATTATAGATTGATTGGTAGACATGTAAGAAGTAATGCTTTTATCACTTTTTATTGCATTTTCTATATGGGAAATCAGTGAATCTTGTTGTCCTTGGCTTAGAAATACACTATCCGTTTGGGTGAAAAAACTATCTACTGGAGAATGCCATATATTATTTAAACTATCGAATTCGGATACTATAATGTGTTTGTGTTTGGTAGTCTTTAAATAATCTCCATTGATTGTTATAACATAATAAACAGTACTATCACCATACATGTCATAGACACATTTAAACTTTGACAAGGGGGAGTTACACCCTCCTGTTAAAACAATAATCGAAAAAAGAATAACCGAAACCGTTTTAGTCATTTGAAATATGTGATAAACGTTGTTGAAGATTTTACTCTTTTCGCAGCATATGTAACACAGGCAGGTCGAAGCACACCGTCTGCCCCTTACACTTGCCGAGAGACTACTTTTTGATTTTTACTTCAAATTCAATCACAACTCCTTATTACTTATGATTATCAATGATTTAACGTCATTTTTTCCTGTTTATGGCTCTCGCCTTTGTTATCCCCATGCCATACTTCGCACCATTGATTATTTCAGTTGCACTGCAATACGGACATAGGAACTCGTAGAGTCAACCGACAAGTGCAAAATTAGTCAATCATTTTATA
>KQ959361.1 GCA_001552765.1 Bacteroidales bacterium KA00344 | reverse complement strand
ATGTACTATTATGGTGCAAGGTACTATGACCCACGGTTGAGTTTGTGGATGAGCACAGATCCATTGCAGGAGAAATACCAAAATATTAGTACTTATTGCTATGCGGCAAACAACCCTATTAAGTTCATTGATTCAGATGGAAGAAAACTTCTATTTGCATCAGGCACAACGGAGGCATTTAAACAAAAATTTCGTGCAGCTATTATGTATTTACATGAACATAACGCAGATGGCATCATAGCCCAGATAGATAAGAGTTCTACAATTATTTATATTACAGAAAGAGTTGGTGAGTCCTCTGCTTTCAGCAAGACGGAAAAAACTATTTATTGGGATCCTAATATGGGACTGCTTACAAGTTCTGACAAAAAGATGTCACCTACGGCTGTATTAAACCATGAAGCGGATCATACACTTCAATATCTCAAAAATCCTGATAAATATGCACAAGACTCTAAAACTTTTGATCCCGATTATGATGATAAAGAGGAAATGAGAGTTATAACAGGATCTGAACAGAAAACAGCTTTAGCACTTGGTGAAATCAGTGCAGGAGAGGTTACACGTACAGACCACAAAGGCGTCCCATATATAACTAAATCGCCAACTACGACAGAAACAAAAGATGGAAAAATGCCAAAGAATCCATTTATAATGGATGAAATAATTATATCTGCACCCAAATCTAAAAATGTAAATCCAAATAATGATAATAATGAGACACATAACAAATAGTATTAAATGTTTGATTGTTTTTAGTATATGGTTACTTGGTTTTAATGCATTGAGTGCTTGTAATATCAAACTCAAAATTGTTTACACCCAAGCTGACCTAA
>KQ959360.1 GCA_001552765.1 Bacteroidales bacterium KA00344 | reverse complement strand
GAACCTTACACACTTTTTTAGGACAGTATCAAACAGAAGCATTCGTGAGTCCAGTGTTGTTTCCGTTTTTTGACGGACTGATACCTGAAGGATGGCTGCTTGATGTGGCACTTCGCAATACCGACATCAGTATTCTTGACCGTATGTCGCTATTACTGTTATGTTGTAAGGAGTGTATAGGCTCCGTCAGTGTTGTGCCTATTAAGCAGGAAGGAGGCGACCATGTGTAAATGCCTGTATTGTTACATAGAATTGGAGGAGGGTCAGAAAGACTTTCATCCAGGATGCGCACGGAAGTTCTTCGGGACAAAAGATGTGCCTTTGTTAGAGTATAAACATGAAGAACTCGACCAATTAGCCGAGCAAGTAATTCGTGCCCAGACATCTCTAACGGGCGTACAACCCAAATTATCGCTGAACCTCAATAAACATGATGGTTGTAACCGACTGACTATCGTAGGTCTTTGGGGTGACTATATCTTTAAGCTGCAGACAGAAAGAAACAAACAGCTACCTGAAAACGAAGACTTAACGATGCACCTTGCCGAAGCAGTAAAGATAAGTTCGTACCTCATAGCCTTATCCGTCTGGCAGACGGAGAACTGGGTTACATAACGAAGCGTATTGATCGCACCAAGAATGGAGATAAGATTGATATGGAGGATATGTGTCAACTCACATTGCACCCTACGGAATATAAGTACAAAGGATCGCATGAACAGATTGCCAAGACAATTTTGCTGTATAGCTACACACCCAAACTTGACCTTACCAATTACATACAGTTGGTGCTTTTCTGCTTTGTCACTGGTAATAATGACATGCATCTGAAGAACTTCTCACTCTATCGACCAACAGAGAGGTATAACCTGACTCCTGCCTATGATTTACTCAATGTGGCCATTGCTAATCCGAAAGACAAGGAAGAACTAGCACTTACTCTGTCGGGAAAGAAGTCAAACCTTCGTAATGAGCGACTTCCTGAATGCAGCAAAGAAAATAGGGATAGAAGAAAATGTGGTGCGGCGTCTCATCACGGGTCTTCATAAGGCACTTCCCAAGTGGCAACAGCTCATACAAGAATCCTTCCTCAGCGAAGAGAATAAACAAGCGTATGAAGAACTTATAGTTTCACGATTGGACAGATTGAAAACAGAATAAGTGGGCAAAATAAGATTAAACCCTGTCGGATAAAATCCAATAAGACTTTACCCGTAAAAGCTTTTTCAAAGGGATTATTGTTTGCATGAAGAGTGTCATTCACAGTATTCACTTCGCCCATATTATGTTCGGTAAACATTATCTTTCGTAAACATAATTTTGATCAGAATTAAAATTATTGGTGATTTTGTGTATTGATAGTGATTAAAATATTATCTTTGCCAAACATAATGTTTGGCAAAGATAATTATTGATAATATGGAATTTGTTGATAGAATAGAAGAAACTGCTACGTTCAAGCGCACTCTGGGCCTTAATCGGCCTGTGCTGATTGTAATTTATGGCAGGCGGCGTATTGGAAAGTCAGAACTCATTAAGCATGTTTTGACCAATCAGGATGTGTACCATCTAAGCGAAGAAGCACAAACGCAGCAGCAGATAGATTCCTTTGCTAAAACTGTTTCGTTTACGTTTGACGGCTTTGACCGAGTATCCTACCACGACTGGGAAACGATACTCACCTCCGTCAATCTTTACGTTGGGGAGAACACATCGGTGTGTTTAGACGAGTTTTCTTATCTTGTCAAGAGCGATCCTTCGCTGCCTTCCATCATTCAACGATTGGTGGATAACAAAAAACTGAAATACAACCTGATACTTTGTGGTTCCTCCCAACTGATGATGCACTCGTTGGTACTCAATGAGAAGTCTCCCCTATATCAACGATGTGCTTGGCAGCCAAAGCTGAAGCAACTGCGTTTGCCTTATATAAAAGAAGCCCTGCATTGTTCCGACCAGCAGGCTGTTGAGGAATATGCCGTTTGGGGTGGTGTGCCTCGCTACTGGGAACTCCGTGCCGACTTCGACAGTTTGGAAGAGGCTGTGCGCAATCTGTTGGTCAATAATTATGGCACGCTGTACGATGAGCCAACTCGGTTGCTCCGTGACGAACGTCGTGATACGGCTACATCTTTCTCATTACTTACTACGGTGGGCAACGGGGTGAATCGCATTTCGGAAATAGCCAGTCGTATGCAGCAGCCTGCGACCAACCTTTCTCAGCCCATCAGCATACTGACCGATTTAGGCTATGTGGAGAAAGATATACCATTTGGCGACAATCCGAAGAGTAGCAAGAAAGGACTGTATCGTCTTGGTGACAACTTTCTATCCTTCTATTACAGGTTTATCAATCCCAACAAATACCTCATTGAACTCGACCGCCAGAATCTCGTAATGGATATTATTCGTAAGGACTTCAGTACATACGTTGGTCAGGTATGGGAAAAGATTTGTCGCGACTTCGTGACAGGCAATGAGATTGATGGCGTAGTCTATGGCATTGCCTCACGATGGTGGGGCGGCATACCAAAAGAAGATGGCAACAATGACTACGAACAGATAGAGCTCGACCTTGTAGCTGAATCGCTTGACAAGAAGCACATCCTCGTGGCAGAATTTAAATGGCGAGAACGCGACGATGCACAGAGTATTTATGAGCAATTAACAAGCCGTGCCAGCCGCTTACCATTCGTAAAGAAGGGGCAAAAGGTACACCCGATACTGTTCCTTAAAACAAAAACCAAGGCTGATGTTCCATGCTATTATCCCAAAGACATCATAGCGTCTATGCTTCAAGAAGATGCTTCCAAAGACAAAGTCTCATATTAACATTCTTTAGTCGGTAACTTTTTGCAAGTTATGGAAAAACTATTCGCCACAAAATAGAGATGTGAGCTTCATAAAATATTGTGTGCAATATCTTATAAGAGGTGTTGGGAATTCTCGGTACTCGTCTGTTAAAGGAACTAAAATGAAATTTGGAACTTTCATGGATATTAGTTATCTTTGTATTGTTATTTAGAGGATTTTAGTTGTGCCGATTGAGTCTCTTTCAAAAGATCTTCATCCAGACTATTCTCCTACAATGATCTTTGATTTAATTAACGGCAGATTTCTTCTTCATGTGCTATAAAGCCAAATGACGCTACGGGGCAAAAATGTGTTACCAACGATGCGTTTGTGTTACCAATGTGTTACCACTTGATATTTCACAAATTGCCCATACTTTTTACAAAAGTTTCGTATATCATTGAAAACGAACTTGTTGTATTTTTTTGAGTGGTAACATATAAGGCTTAACTCCATGCAAATAGCGACCCCAAACGGATCACTTAATACCCCATGCGGATCACAGGGTATTAAAAAAGAGGATTTCAGCAATGAAGTCCTCTTTTCCGTTTATACAAGCCATTTGTTAGCTAAATGACACATTTAGAGGAAGTTGTGCTAAATGTTGAACCTGCGGCTAACAGGACATAACGGGAATTAAAAAGCCCTATCGGGAACGAAATGTGTTACCAATATGTGTTACCACCCCCCCAAAAAATGTGTTACCACTTGCACATTATGCCCCCAAAATAACTCCTTTAAGCGCTAGCGCATCTGCATTGAAAACCAACATCAATGATATTGGCACCCAAAGTCATTGACTTTGGTGTCCATTTCACATGACTTTGGCGTTCAAAGTTAATGCAATTGAAAAAACAGGTTGATGCGCACTTTGCAACCGAGTTGCAACAATCTTTTGCTACCTTTGCATCATGATACGGGGAAAAACTCTCATAGTAAGTCTTTGGCTGGCAATGCTCATGGTGTTGCTGGTGTTGGCCGTGCCTCATCATCATCACTTGAGAAACGTTTGTTTCCAGGAAGAGAGGTGCGAGACAGACGGCCAAATCAATGACCGCCACACCCAGCACCAGTCTTCCGGACAGGAATCGCAGGCGGACAACTGTCCCGTAGAGCAAATCAGGCACATTGTTAAGGGCGACGAGCATGTGCAGCCCATCATGCAAGTGGCGCAGCAGCCTCATTGGTTGTGTGCCCACGCTGCCGATACGCACCCGCACGTGCAGAAAGTCTCGCTAGTTGGCGAAACGTCCGAACCCATCGCCCGATTGCTTGAGGCACATATAGCCTCGAGTGGACGAAGGGGGCCTCCCGCTTTATCATAACCCAATGTTTTTATCGAGTAGCAGAGCAGTTGTCAACAACTGTTCCGCGGTAAGTCGTACATATTCATACCAAGGTTATGATTAACAAAATTATCTATTTTTCCATTCAACATAAATTTTTGGTGGTACTCCTGTTGGCGGCCATCATCGGCGGCGGGATATATTCACTGGAAACCATTAACGTAGACTCCACGCCTGACATCACGAACAACCAGGTTCAGGTCATCACGGTTTCTGAAAATCTCTCAACGGCCGACATCGAGCAGTTTGTCACCTATCCCGTGGAGTTGGCCATGTCCAACCTGCCCGGCGTTGAAGACATCCGTTCCATCTCACGCTTCGGCTTGTCTGTGGTCACCATCGTTTTCAAAGAAGATATGGGTACTTACCTGCCTCGCCAGCTGGTGCAAGAGAAGCTGGAAGAGGTGCGCGAGGACATTCCGGAGGGATTCGGAACGCCCGAGATGGGTCCTATCAGCACGGGACTGGGCGAGATTTTACAGTATACCCTTGTTCCCAAAGACACCGCCCGTTATAGTACGCAGGAACTGCGCACCATTCAAGACTGGATAGTGAAGCGCCAGCTGTCCATGATTCCAGGCGTGGTGGAGGTCAACTCGTTTGGCGGAAGCATCAAGCAATACGAGGTGGCCCTCAATCCCCAGCAGCTCAACGCCATGCGCGTGAGTGTGGGCGAGGTGTACGAAGCCCTGAGAAAGAATAACGTCAACACGGGCGGCGCCTACATAGAGCGTGACCACATGGCCAGCTTCATCCGAGGCGAAGGACTGGTGAAGTCGGTTGACGACATTGAGAACATCGTGGTGAAGAATGTCAATGGCACACCTGTCCTCGTGCGCGACGTAGCCGATAAGGTGGGCTTTGGCTCGCAAGTGAGGTACGGCGCTTTCACGCAAGACGGTCATGAGGCTGTCGGGGGCATGATTATGATGCTCAAGGGAGCCAACTCTGACAAGGTGGTCAGGGCGGTGAAGGAGCGCATGGAGAGTGTCAGAAAATCGCTGCCAGACGGCATAGACATCAAACCTTTTCTCGATCGGTCCGACCTTATCGAGCGTACAACAAGCACCATTGCGCGCAATTTGACAGAAGGTGCGCTCATCGTGATATTCGTGTTGGTGCTGTTGTTGGGAAGTTTGCGCGGAGGTATCATCGCTGCATCGGTTATTCCACTGTCCTTGCTGTTCGCCCTCATCATGATGCGGCTCTTCGGCGTGAGTGCCAACTTGATGAGCCTGGGGGCCATTGACTTTGGAATTATCGTCGATGGAGCAGTGATTATCGTGGAGGGCACGGTGTTCGAAATGGAGAAAAGAATCAGAAAGCACAGTCAACTGGGACGGGGTGGCATGAACGCCGTTGCCTTCGAGGCCGCCTCTTCGATGATGCATTCGGCCTTCTTCGGCCAGCTGATTATCCTCATCGTGTTCACCCCCATCATCTTTCTGTCTGGTGTCAGCGGAAAAATGTTCTCCCCCATGGCTTACACCTTCTCGTTCGCCGTACTGGGAGCCATCATTCTGTGTCTGACGTATGTGCCGATGATTTCATCTTTGCTGATTCGTCCATTGAGCCACCAGGACGGAAGGTTGGCGCGGATGGAACGCAGTTTGCAGCGCATGGGCAACCGTCTGACGAGCCGCATCATGCATGTTTATCACCCGCTGCTGCTGTATGCCCTGTGTCATAAAAAGATGGTACTTGTTTCTGCCGCTGCTTTGTTTCTGGCTGCCGCATTCGCTTTCACGCGGATGGGAGGCGAGTTTGTGCCTGAACTCGATGAGGGAGACATCGCCATGCAAACCTTCCTCCGCCCTGGCAGTTCGCTCTCGGAAACCATCAAGCGCGAGGGAGAGGTGGAACGCCTGCTGCTTCAAAATTTTCCGGAAATCAAAACCGTGTGCGCACGCATTGGGGTGGCCGACATACCCACCGACCCGATGGGGTTTGACTACACGGACAGCTTCATCATTCTGGAAAAAGATCGTAGCAAATGGACATCGGCCAAGACAAAAGAAGAATTGATAGAAAAGATCAAAGACAAATTGCAAATCCTGCCGGGGCTCAACTTCTCGTTCTCACAACCGGTGGCCCTCCGTTTCAACGAGCTGCTCACAGGTGTGCGCGAGGATGTGGCCGTGAAACTTTATGGCGACGATCTTGACAAACTCGGCGAACTGGGTGAGCAGATGGTGAGCATCATCAGTAGGATAGAGGGAGCCGAGGACGTGACCCTTGAGCGTACGGACGGACTGCCGCAAATTACGGTGAAGTACGACAGGCAGCGGGTGGCGCAATACGGTTTGCACATCGATGACCTCAATGCCTATGTAAGCAGCGCATTTGCCGGAAGTTCGGCAGGGGCGGTGTTTGAGGGCGAAAAACGGTTTGACCTGGTCATCAGGCTCTCTGACGCTTACCGGAAGAGTATCGACGACCTGCGCCAACTTTACATACCGCTGCCCAGCGGGGCACAGATACCCTTGAGCGAGGTGGCACAAATCGATTATGAGTCGGGGCCCATGCAGATTTCCCGCGAGCAAACCTCGCGCAACATCTATGTCGGTGTGAACGTCAGAGGGCGGGATGTGCAATCGGTTGTGGATGAGATACAAGACAAACTTGATCAGCAACTGCGCCTGCCGCCTGGCTATCGGTTGGCGTATGGCGGTGAGTTCCAGAAACTTCAGGAGGCCAAGAACCGCTTGATGATCGTCTTGCCCATCGCCCTGCTCCTGATTTTCGTGTTACTTTATTTTGCCTTGAAATCGCTCAAGCAGAGCCTCATGATTTACATGGCGGTTCCGTTGGCCACGGTCGGCGGCGTATTGGCCTTGCTGTTGCGCGGCATGCCCTTCTCCATCTCGGCCGGAGTGGGTTTCATCGTCCTCTTCGGAGTGGCCGTACTCAACGGTCTGGTACTTATCAATCGTTTCAACTCGTTAAAGAAAGAAGGTATGAACAACATCAACCGCAGAATCATCAAGGGTACGCAAGAGCGCATCCGACCTATCCTTCTCACGGCCACGGCCGCCATGTTGGGTTTCCTGCCCATGGCAGTGTCGGGGTCGGCAGGTGCTGAGGTGCAGCGACCTTTGGCCACTGTGGTCATTGGCGGACTGTTCACGGCTACGCTGCTTACCTTGCTTGTCGTTCCTTTATTGTATGCCTTGGAAGAAAAAGCGCAGCGAAAAACTGCCAATAGGATACCCCAAACAGCTTTTGCCCTGATGCTGGCACTGCTGGCACCATGCGGCATGCAGGCTCAACAGCCAGTGAATTTGCAACAAGCTATGCAGCTGGCTGAGCAATATCATCCAAGCATTCGCTTGGCACGGATGGGTGTCAGTCGTGAAGAGGCCATGGTCAAGGGCGTAAGCGAAGTAGGGCTTACTGAACTGTCGGCAGGGGTCGAAGAGCTTGGAAGAGGCAATGACGCCACCTTTACCCTATTGTCTGTCAGACAAAACATTGACGTACTGGGGAACAGACAGCGCGTGCGCACCCAGCACCAAAAGGTGAATGCGGCTCGTGCGGAGATGAAACTCACCGAACATCAATTGCGCAAAGCTGTTTACCGCGATTATGCGCAGGCTTACATTCTAAGGCAAAAGATGAACGTGCATGCCATGATAGACTCTATCTATCAGAACTTTGAGCATGCGGCGAAAGTGCGTTACGAGGCTAGGGAAACGTCGAAGTTGGCTTATCTGGCTGCCAAGAAGAAGGCTGTTGAAACCAAAGAAAATTTCAAGCAGTCGGTGTTTGATTACCAAGTGGCGCTGAAAGCCTTGTCACGGTGGCTGGGAGAGGGACTCTATGAACCCACTACGGCTCCAGACGAGACGGTAGGGGAGGTAGCTGGCAGTGCAAGTCCCGTATTGACTTGTCAGTCGGAGAGGGTCAAATTGGCCGAAGAAAATATCCGACTGGAAAGGTCCAAGGGGCTTCCGGCATTCTTTATTGAGGGTGGTACACAGCGTATCGGCGACAAAAACGGCTACTGGACATTCGACGTTGGCGTGAGTGTTCCGCTGTTCAGACGTTCGTACAAGGCCCGACAAAAGGCTGCCGCCCTGGACAGGGACATCGAAAACACGCAGTTTGACTTGCTGAAAAAACAGCTGGATGACAACCAAGCACGCTTGCAGACTGCGTACTGGAAGTGGCGTCACAAACTACAATATTACCGAGAGACAGCTCTTCCCACGGCCAGGGCACAGCAACGTGGCGCGTCTTCCGCATACAGACTGGGTGCAACCGATTACATCGGATTCATTCAGACTATGGGTGATGCCGTGCAGACCGAGCTAGATTATTGGGAAGCATACGAGCAATTCATCAACACAATCATCAATTTACAATATCCAACCATATAAAAAATGAAAACAAAATCATATCTCATCCTTTCGCTCATCGTCTTTCTGGCAGCTTGCGGCAAGCAAACTAACGATGCTGGTGAACAAGAAAAACAGTCATCGGACAGCATGACAAAGGTGGAACTCACCGATGAACAAGTGAAAGAACTTCGCATTAAGGTGGCGAGTGTCGCCGACACGATGCTCATTAGCAGTGTGGATGTCAATGGGAAGCTGGCCGTTGACCCACAGAGCGAGGCAACCATAACCCCGCAAATGGGCGGTAACGTCAAGCAAATATTGGTTCATGAAGGGCAATCTGTGTCCAAAGGAATGGTGGTGGCCTATCTGTCTCATCCTGATTTGGTAAACCTTCAGACGGATTATTTCTCGGCATTGAACCGACAGAGATACCTGAAAAAGGAGTTTGACCGCCAGACCATGATGCTGAACGAAGGCGTAGGAGCCGGCAAAGACTACGACCGCACAAAGTCGGAGCTGCAAACAGTGAGCGGTCAGGTGCAGATGCTTGCCGCACAACTCAAACAACTGGGCATCAGTACGTCTGCCCTTCGCAAGGGGAAGCCAATGTTGGCCATTGCATTGACAAGTCCCATCAACGGCACGGTGGAACAAATCAACGTGCAAACGGGGCAATATGTTTCGCCCGAGATGGCCATGATGAAGATTGCCAACACAAGCAACATGTATGCAGAATTCCAAGTCTTCCAACGTGACGTGCCGAAAATTAAGGTGGGACAGAATGTAGCACTGAAGATAGTTCATGCTGACGGAACCGCCTGCAAGGGAAAAGTGTACTCCATAGGCAAGACTTTCAGAGCCGAAACGCAAACGGTTGATGTGCGTGTTCGTTTGGACGGGCAGCACACGGGACTGATTGTAGGGATGTATGTTCAGGCGAAGATTGCAACAAGCAGCGAAAGGACGAGAGCCGTTTCGTCTGATGCCATCGTTGAAGTGGATGGAAAATCCTATATCTTCACGGCAGCAAAGCAAGGGAGCAACTGGCATTTTGTTCCCACTATGGTCAGGAAGGTGAAGGAAGAAGGCGACCTTGTGGCCATAGAGACCAAGGAACCGGCAAATCGTCTTTCACGCATTGTACAATCGGGCGCTTACTATCTGCTTTCAGAGATGAAGAAGGACGAGACGGGAGAGGAATAAAATACGACCGAAACGGAATGGATGTTTGGCAGGCGGGAAATTACCACGCTACCAAACATCCATGATGTGTTCAACATCGAAAGAACAAGACCTGGCCGTGGCATAACCAACAGCATAATCGGGATTACGGAAATCGTTGCAAGAGAAGAACAGGTAATAGGTTCCATCTATCTTGACGACCGTTGGCCCTTCACATACTTTCCAATCGGCATTCCAAGTATCCTCTCATCCCTTCTCGGCCGAAACACAATCGCGGGCAGTCTTCTCCTTGACCGGCTTAAGGTTAAATGTTTTTTCAGAGGTATTATTGTTTGCATAAAGAGTGTCACTTACAGTATTCACTTCACCCATATTATGTTCGGCAAACATTATCTTTCGCAAACATAATTTTGATCAGAATTATTACTGTCCGCTAAACATAGAAATCCTCATTCCAACTCATTGAGACACAATAGTTCGGATGACAGCATGTTAGTGACAAGCCCCCTTATTCCTTTTCTGTTACCTCCGGTGGCGATTCAGCC
>KQ959359.1 GCA_001552765.1 Bacteroidales bacterium KA00344 | reverse complement strand
CTCTTTTGAGTTTTACCGGACAGCAATAGACGGAATACAAACCTCAAAAACGGGCTTGCTTTTTCGTTGTAAGAATTGATAATGGGGGCCAAAACATAGCCCTTTTCGCGCTGGATGACAAGAAAATAATCACCGAAAATTGGTTAAATTATTTTACGAAAATTGTGATCAGGGAGAACGAAAAGTCCCCCGAAAGTCTGCTGTCGGACTTGCGGGGGGACTTTGTCGTGAGGGTGATTGGGCATCTGTATGCTACGACAGCATTTAGCGGGCAACCATAAACCTATTTAGCGATAAGGCTGACGGCAAATCCGCCACCGCGAGCCTGCTTCAGTTTCAGCACGTCGCCCTTTTTCACGGTGCGGTGTTTGATGACGTAGGCCGACGGATTTTTCTCGTAGTCAGCATCCGGAGCATCCTGATAGACAGCACATTCGTACTTGCGGCCTTTATCAAGGAAGTCGAGTTTCACTACAGATTGATGTCCCTCCGCATCGCACTTGCCGCCGATAAACCAGTTGTCGGTGCCCTTTCCTTTGCGTGCTACGGTGATGTATTTGGCCGGCTCGGCCTCAAGATATTTGGAGTCGTCCCAGTCGCAGGGCACGTCGCGAATGAACTGGAAAGCATCGTCATATCTCTCGTAATGTTCAGGCAAATCGGCTGCCATCTGGAGTGGCGAGTACATCGTCAGGTAGAGGGCAAGCTGTCCGCAGAGCGTGGTGTGTATGTATGACTTGTTGTCGCACCATTCGCTGAGTTTTGTCACAAAAATACCCGGTGTGTAGTCCATCGGTCCGCCCTGCAGGCGTGTAAAGGGAAGGATGACGGTGTGGTAAGGCTCACTTCCACCGAAAGCCTCATACTCCGTTCCCCGTGCCGACTCGTTGCCAACGAGGTTGGGCCATGTGCGGCATAGGCCGGTGGGGCGTGATGCCTCGTGAGCATTAACCATGATACGGTGTTTGGCAGCCTCTTTGATGCAGTATAGATAGTGGTTGTTTGCAGACTGCGAATAATGGTAGTCGCCACGAGGAATGATGTCGCCGACGTAACCGCTCTTCACCGCATCGTAACCATACTTGTTCATCAGCGAGTAGGCAGCTTCAAGATGTCGCTCGTAGTTCAGGGTTGAGCCGCTCGTTTCGTGATGCATCATCAACTTCACACCTTTGGAATGGGCATAATCATTGAGATATTTGATGTCAAAATCTGGATAAGGTGTCTGAAAGTCGAACACATAGTCCTTGTAGTGTCCAAACCAGTCTTCCCAACCGATGTTCCACCCTTCTACAAGGACCTGCTGCAAACCGTTTTTTGCGGCGAAATCGATGTAGCGTTTTACGTTCTCCGTGTTGGCAGGATGCTGTCCGTGGGGACGACACTTTGAATAGTCTACGCTGTCAAGATGTACAGACATGAGGTCGGACGTATAACTCCATTGTCTGCCTCCGGCTATCATTTCCCACCACACGCCACAGTATTTTGTAGGGTGAATCCATGATGTATCTTCTATCTTGCAGGGCTCATTGAGGTTGAGGATAAGGTTGGAGGCCAGCATGTCGCGCGCGTCGTCACTGACGATAACGGTGCGCCAGGGTGTGTTGAACGGTGTCTGCACATATCCTTTCATTCCTGTGGCATCGGGGGTGAGCCACGACTCAAGCACCATATTCCTGTCGTCGAGGTTGAGGTGCATGGTTGGGAAATCCACGCAGGCCGCCTCATGCAAGTTGATGTAGATGCCGTCGTCGGTTTTAAGCTGGAGCGAGGTCTGTACGCCGGTCGGCGAGAACGGAGTCTGTGAGGCGTTGGGAGTTATGGCCTCCTTCATTTTCAGGCGTATTTCGGAGAGTCTTGAGATTTGCGTCTCATACTCCTGCGTGTCGTAGTCGCCCGGTAACCAGTAGGCGGTGTGGTCTCCGGTCATGGCAAACTGCGTGTGTTCTTCTTTCACAATGATATAGTTGAGCTTCTCCTGCTGTGGAAACTCATAGCGCAACCCCATACCGTCATCATACACTCGAAAGCGAATACATATATCGCGCTGCATGGAAGCCTGATTGAGCGTTACGAGAAGTTCGTTATAGTGGTTACGAATGGTTGCCGTCTCGCCCCATACAGGTCGCCATGTGTCGTCGAAGGTCGAGGACTGTGTGTCCTTAATGGCGAAGCCATCCATAAGGTCTTGCTCGTTCATCCCATTGCCGGCATGCTTTTTTGCGGCTAGTTCGAGGCCGAGGTGCGACGGCCGTATCACCTCTTTTTGCTTGTAAGTCATCTCGTAGGTGGGTCGCCCGTCTTGCAGATAAAACTTTACGGTAACCCTGCCGTCGGGCGAAGTCACGGTTTGAGCGTTCGCCCCTAAAAGGGGAAAGATGAACGCCAGAGCGGAAAATAATATTCTGTTCATTTACAATAGATTTTATTTATAATTTGGTTGGTTTCAAACTGTTTGCAGGAGACTACGGCAAGCCACTGTAGTCTCCTGCAAATACTATGGTTTCTTGTTCTTCAACTACTTATTTATTCAGCTACAATCATGGTCCAATACTTGAGTTGTGGCACAGTGA
Source organism: Bacteroidales bacterium KA00344 (assembly GCA_001552765.1). Classification (GTDB taxonomy): domain Bacteria; phylum Bacteroidota; class Bacteroidia; order Bacteroidales; family Bacteroidaceae; genus Prevotella. Next base: position 19,704 of record KQ959359.1, on the reverse strand, counting down.
ACACAACATCGTCTCCTTCCTGACGATATTGTAATTCCTGTGCTGCTCCACCCAAATAGTCGGGCGAAGCCACCCACAGTTTCTTCACATTTTTCGCGTGTAGACGTAAGGTGAGGTTTTCAATGGCATCAGGCTCCGGCATCGTGCCGTCTATATCGCGCCAGCTGAGGCTGTTAGCCTGACGAAAGTTGAGCAGATGCACAACCTGTTTGTTGTCTACCCGCTTGCTGAATGTTGTCACAGCGCCAAGCATGGGCGGCCAGCTGTTGATACGAACATCCGTTTTTGATGTCGCAAGGTCGCTGACGATTTCCGTTCCGCCGTCGCGCAACAGGTTCTGATAGGCGGTGAGGAAGTCGTAGTAGGAAACAATGTGTTTTTTCAGATCCTCACTCATCTTCACGTCGCTATTGGGGAAATACTCGGAACAGAGCATGTGGTCATCGCCAAGTTCAAGATGCGATGCACCAAGCGCGAACATCACTGCATCTGTGAGCAGCACGCCCGGAACATTGAATTTTGGCTGTTGATGGTTGTAGTTCATATAGGCGGCATACACCTGCTTGAGTTTGCCTCCGGAAGACCTGGTGTTTGCCTTCATGACGTTGTAGAGGTCGACGAACTTGTCCTCGCTTCCCCACATTTCGGTGTACATGAAATCCATGCAACCCGTCGACACAATTTTGTCGGCGCCATAGTTGCTCACGGCGTTCATAACCAACCGTTTTTCGGGTTGCCGCTCCTTCATGGCCTTGACAAAAGAGGCGTAGCCGTTGGGCAGATTGATCTGCGAGCCATAATAATCGTAGATAGTGTTGCGCTTACCAAGCTGGTCGATATGAAAGCCATCGAATTGGAGCGCTTTGTACACATCGTCTACACGGTCGGCAAAATAGGTTTGCCAACCGGTGTTGGACGGATCGACGAGATAGATGTCACTCTTCCATCCTGACGGCAGCCGAACGCAGTCTTTCTCAGAATGATTCCGGTTGGTGTACATATACCAGCGATCATCCACTCCGTCTGCCTTGGCGTCGTCGAAAGCACCAAAGCAGAGGTCGTAGAACATCGCCTTCATGCCAAGCGAATGGGCCTGATCGATATAATCTTTCACAACAGATGTGTAGTTGTCGCGGTTGGCAATGTCCTTGTAACTGTCAAGCAGTGCGTCGGGCGTACCGCCGAGTGGCCAGTGTTGCTTATACTGCCAGTCGTAAAACTGCAATCCATTGATGTGGCAGCGGTTGAGCATAGCCATTTCGGATGCTATCACCTCAGAGGTCTTGTTGCTGCCGTATGAGGCGATGAAGCCATAACGCGGGAAACGCCCCCAGTCGCTCGACACATCTACGCCGATTGTGGCGTAGAGTGTCTCCTGATTAGTGTCGGCAGTTGTGTAAACGTCTGCCAAATATCCGGTGTAGTCATCATGCGGAGGAGTCCATGTCCACGAAGTTGCGCTGAGGGGCTCATCGGCAATCACCTTTGCTCCGTGTCGGTAACGCACGTGGGCCGATGAGGGCAGTGTGCCGTCGATGGAAAATTTGACGGTCTCGCCCGGTTTGTAGACAGCCTTGTCAGTTGTGATGCCAAGGGTGAGGTCGGCTTTGGTATTGACGACGGGGGCAATGATATCGGTCGGAACGGTTGCCGGGTTGTCGAGGTTATTGTCACTGCATGAAGCTATCATCAATGGCAGTGCCATAAGTATTAAGTGCATTTTCATCTTATTTATGGAGAGTTAGTTCTTTTTGATTGTTACTGTTTCTTTGAGTTGGTCGAGCGTTATGGTGTAGGTGCCCGATGATGCAATTTTCCATTTGTTGTCAATGTCACCTACGTTGTTGCTGATATATTGGGCCTTGAATGCATCGTCGCTCTTGTTGATGAAGAGCGTGTGCTCTGTCGTACCCTTGGGCGCAGCACCTGAAGTTGTGGCCATAAACCATGCACCATACCAGTCGCTTTGTTTGTCGCAAGAGAACTTCAGTTCGCCTGTGTTGAGCTTCCCTGTCCATGTGAACACGTAGGGACTTTCGGTGGCAGTCATCGGCGTGGCATTGCTGAGGTCCCAACCGTTTGGCGTGGCATCACCAACAAGATAAATCATATCATACGGCGAGAATTCACTCATCATCATGCGCTCTTTACCCGAACGGATATCAAGGCAAATCTTGTAGGCCTTTCCGGTTTCACTGTCTTGTAGGAACCACTTGTTGTCAGGGTCGTAGCCGGAGATAAACACTAATGACCTGTCGGTGTAGGGAGCATTTTCTTGCGTAGCTTTGTACATGTTCTCCCAAGAGCCATCGGATGTGCCGAACTTAAATTCGCCGCCCACGCCTTGGTCGAAGTGGCGACCCATACGGAAGAGGAACGGGTCGATAGCGTCCTGGGTCATTGGCTCAAAACTCCATCCGTTGGCATTGCCCACGAAGAAGAGCTGGTCAAAGGCCGGACTTAGGCCGTCAATCTTTTCAATCGAGACGGTGGAAGCGAAAAGGTCGATAGTCACTTTATAATCATGAGTTTCATTAATTGTCCACTTCTCATCGGGCTGGTCGTCACTTGTCCGTAGCACAGGTTCCCCATGAGTGCCACGATTGTAAGACGGGAGGAATTGGCCGAGTGTAGTAATGAATTTCAACTCGCCACTGTTGAGCTTGCCTTCCCATGTGAAGAAACCGTTTGTGGTGCGCGTCATTTCTGCGGCTTTGTCAGCACTCCAGCCATCAGGGGCTGCACTGCCAATAATATATAATGTAGACGTGACAGGTTTGTAGGGAGTGACAGAGAAAGGCACGGTGGCCGTCTGAATCTCGTCGGAGCCACTGACAATGGCGGTAACACGGGCCTCAATTTCGATGGGTGCCCCCACCGTTCCGCCGAGTTTGTCGAGCACGATATTGTTGAGGTTTTCCACATTTGCATTCCATGTGTACACTTCAGTTTGCTCGTCGACACAGAGATATGGGTTGGCGAAGTCAGTGCCTGCCTTCGCAAGTTCGAGCCGATAACAGATGCGATTGCCGGTGCCGTAATTATTGCCTGTTGTCCAATTTAGGGCAATGGCATCACCGGCATGGTTTGTCTCGACAAGTGCAGACTGTGTCTGGTCGACCGTAAGGGTGAGTTGGTTACGACCTTTGTCAAGCTCGTCGTAATCCTGATCGGAACATGCTGAGAAGGCAATCCCGATAAAGGCGAGAGCGAGTAGACTGTAAATACTATATATGCATCGTTTCATAAAGATACTTTTTAATGAGGTTGATTCATGTTTGATTAATATCCCGGATTTTGTGTTATCAGGTGGTTGGCGTCCATTTCTGTCTGCGGTATAGGGAAGAGCAGACGCTCTTTTGTGACATGAGACTTGCCTATTGATTTGAGGAATTTTATGGCATAGTCGCCATGCTGTAAACGAATGATGTCGAACCAACGATGTCCTTCAAAGGCAAGCTCTATACGACGCTCGTGGATTATTTTCCCGCGCATTTCGTTTTGCGACAAATTGCCTACGTCAGGCAGTCCGGCGCGGTGGCGTACGATATTGAGCGGAATGGCGGCTTCTGCTGTTTTCCCCAGTTCATTGAGGGCTTCCGCTTTCATCAGCAACACGTCGGCATAGCGATAGACAACGAAGTTGGCTGGATTGGTGTTGTATTCGGGCGATACTGTCTTTGACACAAGAAACTTGCGTACATTATAGCCAGTTATGGAGTAGCTGCTCTTGTATTGCTTCCCCTCAAAATCGGGACACCCTTCATAGAACACTGTAAGATCTTTGCGCCTGTCGCCCTCCTCATACTGAGATATGAACTCTTCTGTGGGCTGATTCCATCCGTATGAACCTGCAACAAAATTGGAGTTTCGTGGTCCCATGAACGTTGATAGCCAGCTCGACTGTGGGTTGTTACCCCAGAAGTTGTACTCTGTATTCCCGGAATATTGCACTTCAAATATTGATTCCGACCCATTGTTTATCGTAGCATCGAAATTACTTTCGTATGTGCAATTTGCCAGGTCGTATCCGAGTGCCGTCACTTGGCTGCACAGGTCTACGACTTTCTGATAATACTCATGATTATCAGGAGCCAACGTGAGATAGACGTCGGCAAGCATGGTATAAGCAGCGTCTTTCGATGCGCGCCCTATATTGTCGTCATCATACTCTTTCTTGGTCGGCAGCAGATTGGTGGCCTTCTCGATGTCGGCGATAATTAGCTTGTAGACGTCATCGACAGAAGCACGCGCTATGTCGGTCGATTCACTCGGATTGAACGGTTTAAGTCGCAACGGCACACCACCATAGAGGCGTACAAGGATGTAATAGTAATGAGCTCGCAGGAAATAGGCTTCGCCAAGTGAGCGTGACAGTAAGGAGCTCTGCTGAAGATCTTTGCCTTCGAGTGCATCAATGAGAATGTTGCACTGGCCGATGCCCACCCACGGTGAACGCCACATATACAATGCCATACCGTTATCACTTTTTGTGGTAAAATTGGATGCCTGCACCGTTTCCAGACCGTCGTCACCGCCTCCGGCTCCCACTATGCTGTTCCCGGCAACGATGTCGAGCGTCCAGATGCGTTGGTTGTACATGTTGGATGACTGTAACGTTCGGTAGCAAGCGTTCGCCATCGATACGGCAACATCGGAGCTGATTGCGGTCGTTGGGTCTACCGTATTCTTTGGATCTTTGTCAAGGAAGTCGTTGCATGAGCTGAACAGTTCGGCTATCAATATGCTGAGAACTGCTGTATATATATGTTTCATACTATATTCTTTTTAGAAGTTAAGGTTTAACCCAATGTTGAATGTGCGTGAAATAGGATAGTTAGAAAGGTCGATGCCGTTGAGTCCTACTTCGGGGTCGAAGCCAGAGTAGCCTGTGATAGTAGCAACGTTCTCACAAGAGAGGGTGAGGCGTGCGGCACTCAGGGTGAGCGGGGTCAGCCATTGTTGTGGCAAATTGTATGACAAAGAGATGTTTTTCAGACGCAGGTAAGAGCCACTTTCCACGAAGCGATCACTGACGCGGTTGTTTTGATTGGGATCACCATAAACGGCACGGGGCATAGAGTTGCTTGTGCCTTCACCGTGCCAACGCGAGAGCACATCTGTGAGCTGATTGTAGGCAGCCGACATGCCGGTAAGATCCATCTTGTTGGCATTGAATATCTTATTGCCGGCAATACCCTGCAGATATACAGACAGCTCAAACCCTTTCCACGACAGCGTGTTACTCATAGAGAATATATGCGTTGGATTAGGATTGCCAATCACGGTACGGTCAATGTCATTGATGATTCCATCGTTGTTGAGGTCCCTGAAACGTATATCGCCCGGCTCGGCACCAACCTGTATGGCATGACTGTTTATTTCCTGTTCATTCTGGAATATTCCGTCAGTAATGTAACCATAGAACACATTGATAGGATAATTGTTGGCCAGCATCGTTACATACGAGTTGTTAATCTGGTTGATGTAGTATGGCACATCACTGTTGAGGCTTTTTATCTTATTACGGTTATAAGTATAGATGATGTCTGTCTCCCACTGCAACGGTCCCTGGACGTTTACAGTGTTGAGCGACACCTCAAAACCTGTATTACGAACTTTCCCGGCATTGGTGTACGTAGTGCTGGTATCCTCAAATCCTGAAGTAATAGGTATGGATGCCTTCACAAGCATATCGCTTGTGTTCTTGATATAATAGTCGAAGGTGAGGAGTACACGCTGGTTGAAGAGTGCTGCGTTAAATCCGATGTTTGTCTGTGCTACCTTTTCCCAATGTATATTAGGATTGGCAAGTGTCACCGAGACAAGTGCCGATTGCTCCGTTCCGGCCTTTCCAAATGGGTAGACACTTGTGTTATAGGATGCAAGATAGCTGTAGTTTCCCACACTTGCCTGGCTTCCCGTCACGCCGTAGCCTGCGCGAATCTTGAGATCGTTCAGGATGTTGTTACGTGGAAACCAACTTTCTTCCGAAGCACGCCAGGCAAGCGATACTGACGGGAATGTACCCCAACGATTGTTGGGACCGAAACGAGACGAGCCGTCGCGGCGCACGGTGGCTGTAAACAGATAGCGATTGGCATATTCATAGTTGAGACGAGCCATGTATGACATCAGTGCCCATTCGGTCTCGTTTCCACCGATAGTATGCATTTTCTGTCCGTTATCCATCTCGTGTACTCCTTCATAGGCGAAAACGTTTTTCTGTGCGTTCAGATAGTCGAAGTTGTTCCACTGTGCTGATGTGCCCGCCATGAGACCCACATGATGCTTTTGGGCAAAAGTATGGTCAAAGATGAAGTAGTTGTCCCAAAGGTATGTGAACGATTTGTTATCACTCTTGTAGCGGCTGCTCTCTTCCACAGGAACAGGCCTCCAATTGTGTTTGGGAACATAGTTGTCATTAAACCAGAACTTGGCGTCAATGCCAAAGGTGCTTTTGAACTTGAGCCATTTGGTGAATTCTATTTCAGCAGAGATGTTGCCTAAAAGGTTATAACCATCGGTGCGCTGACGATCGGTTGTTGTTGGACCAATGGGGTTGCGTACACTGCCATACCAAAGCGAGTTTCCTTCCGGTCCTCCCCATTCTCCGTTAGGATTCTTCATTGCAAATACGGGCAGGGCACGATAGGTATTGCCCATATCGTAGCTACCTTGCTGTTTGCGATCGGCAGACAGAGAGAGATTGGTGGTCATCTTGAGCCATTTGAGTACCTGGGCATCGCTGTTCTGCTGGAAGGTGAAACGACGATACTTTACACTGCGTACGATACCTGTCTGATTCAATATGCCTCCCGACACATAATAGTGTGCCTTGTCGCTACCACCGGAGTAACTCACCGTATAATTTTGCATGTATCCCGTACGAAGCAGTTCGTCCACCCAGTCGGTACCGACACCCTGTGCGGCGGGGTCAATCCACGCTGGGTTGGTGGCATTACCCGAATTGGACATCATATCATTGTTGAGGGCAACATATTGACTTGCATCGAGTAATTTCGGAATCTTTGTGGCATTCTGTATGGCAAGATTTGCAGAGAATGAAAGGTGTCCCTTCCCCTCTTTACCTTTCTTAGTGGTAATCATGATGACGCCATTTGCACCTCGGCTACCATATATTGCAGTTGCTGAGGCATCCTTCAGCACATCAAGTCGTTCCACATCGGCCATATTGAGGGCGTTGATCCCAAGATCGGTTGGCACACCGTCAATGACTACAAGCGGATCACAGTTGTTAATGGAACCCATACCGCGCACCTTGATGGTGACGTTGTCGCCCGGTTTGCCGGCATCAACAACCTGCAGTCCCGCTATCTTTCCTTGGATGGCCTGACCAATGTTTGCTACCGGCGAATTTTCCATGTCTTTAGCGGCAAGCGACCCTACGGCACCGGTAAGGTCCTTTTTCTTCATCACGCCATAGCCAACGACAACAAGTTCGTTGAGGTTATGCACGTCTTCTGTCATGATAACTTCGATTGATGACTTGCCCTTTACGGCTACTTGTTGATTGCTGAAGCCGATGTATGAAATTTCGAGCACTGCATTATCGGGTACGGAGATGGTAAACTCTCCATCAAGGTTTGTCACGGTAACATTCTGTGTACCCTTTTGCCCAACAGAGGCCCCTATGACAGTTTCTCCGCCTGCATCTTTCACAACTCCGTGAACAGTCCTGTTCTGTGCGTATGCGCCTATTGGCAGCATGACAAGAAACAAAGACACAATAGTCTGGTTAATAATTTTGATCATAAATAATATGTGTTAGTTGTTAGGTCGTGATTGATGATGCAAATATAGGTGTTATTATGGGAATGTGTTATTCTATGTAAAGTATAGGTACATTTATTATTTTTATTATATATATAAATGTTTAATATTCAATATATTACGATAATTGTATTGCCTGAGTAAGTACATGCTGTTAAATTTTGCATAAGTTAATAGTGGAACAGAAAAGTATATTAAATAGAAAAAACAGGATAAAAAAACTTGTCGGACGTAAAAAAACAGTTAGATTTGCAGACTATAGAATTCATCATAATGATTTACGCTAAAAACCACTATTTAATCCTTGTCACGTTTTTTTTTACTTTTGTTTGCGGCGCCAATGCCGGTACTGTTGATGAGCTGACAGCCCGGCTTGACAGTCTTATTGACAATGTTGCTGAGATATATGGTAAGAAACAGTCGCGAATTGAGTTTTATAAATCAATACTCGACAAAGACAGTAAGCAGGAAAGCCAGCTTAATGCGTGCAAGCAGTTGTACGAGGAATATTATGTGTATCAGTTTGATTCTGCTATGGTATATGTTGATAAGGCCATTGAACTTGCAGATAAAATGGGTGACAGGCTGCATCACGACAAATGTACCATTGCGAAGGCCTCGTTGCTTGCTATTGGCGGACTCTACGGTGAGGCTGTGGATATACTCGACAATATTGACTCCGCAACGCTTGACAAGAGCCTTCATTTCGACTACGCCATAACGTTCTATTTTGTCTATACTTATTGGGCAGACTACTGTCACGACAATTTTTACTCTCCGCGTTATCGGTTACGTGCCGCTTCGTATCTGAAACACGCTGTAGCACTTTTGAAACCAACAGACTATTTCTATGATTTCTTTTGGGGAGAATATTACATATATGTAGAGCGTAACGATAAACTCGCTCTCGAACACTATTTCCGCACATTGCAAACAGCACCGGTGGAGTCGCGCTGGTATGCTATGGCTTCGTTTGCCATTGCCAACAACTATAGCGCCAACAATGACAACGAGAAATACGAGGAGTATATCCTACGGGCATGTATCAGCGATTTGCTGAGTTGCACCCGTGAGAATCTGGCTATGCAGGACCTTGCCATGTTTCTGTTCAAAAAGGGAGATCACAATATTCTGCGTGCCGAGCGCTACATCAATTTTGCCATGGACGATGCAAAGAACTACAACAACCGTCTGCGCATCATCGAAATATCACAAAAGTTACCTATTATCGTGTCTACCTATCGGGAAAAACTTTCGACGCAGAACAACAGCATGCGATTTGCTCTGTGGGCAATATCCCTACTATTTATATTCGTGGTGGTTTTGCTATATTTCTATGGTCGGCAGAACAAGCTTTTGGCTCGCCACCGACACGAACTTTCAGAGAGCAACACCCTGCTTTCGTCTCTAAACTCAAAACAGGCTTCTCTCAACGAACGCCTGATTGACACTAATCGCCGTCGTGAGCGACTTGCCAAGCTCTACATTGATCTTTGCGCCAAATACATTGACCGGCTCAGTAAATTTGAGATATTCGTAAAACGAAAGATAAAAGTGGGGCAGGTGAGCGACCTCCTCAATACCGCATCTTCGTCGCAACTTTCAGAGGAGGATGCCACGACTTTCATGAACAGTTTTGACACTGCATTTCTTGACCTTTACCCATCATTTGTCACGGAATTCAACGCTTTGCTCAAAGATGGCGAACAGATAGTGTTACCCCACAAGGGGCGCTTGAACACCAAACTGCGTATCTACGCCTTGATACGTCTTGGCGTTAAAGACAGTTCGGAAATAGCTGCGTTGCTATTCTACACTCCGCGCACAATATACAATTATCGTTCAGAGATGAAAAATTGCGCACGCTGTCGTGACACCTTTGAGGCAGATGTTGAACAACTTTGTACTGTCATACACTAAATAGGAAGTATTAAAAAATGATGGCATAACTTATTATCTCCCTCTTCTCTGTTTGTCAGCGGGAGTTACGTGTCATTTATTTTTCTTCTTATGATATAGGTTGCAAGATGGAGCAATGGTCATTGTAAAACCATCTTGCGGTTATTTTCAGTTCCTGCTCTCAATGGCGGAGGGGACTTGCCCCTTGTCGTTATCGGGTTATTCCTTGTTGTTGTTGAAATAATAGAGGAATTGTGCCTCGCCCTTGAGCGCCGGTTTGCGTTGCCCTTCAATGTCGATGGTAAACCCAATGTGAACCTTGCAGACACCCCGCAAATTCTCAATCCTGTTGAGCTTGGCAGAGAGACGGATGCGGGAGCCGGTGATGACCGGAACGCCGAAGCGCATCTTGTCCATGCCGTAGTTCACCATCATTTTCAGGTTGTTCACCTCGATAATCTCGTTCCACATGTGGGGCAGGAGCGAGAGCGTGAGATAGCCGTGAGCGATGGTGCTTTTGTATTGGCTTTCCTGCTTGGCACGCTCCACATCGACGTGAATCCATTGATGATCGAGCGTAGCATCGGCAAAATGATTAATTCTCTCTTGGTCTACTTCAAGCCATTCTGATGTGCCAAGAGGCTTGCCTTCGTAGGCGGCAAATTCCTCAAACGAGTTGATGATAAGTTTCTCCATATTGGTCTTGGATTTTGTGTAGGGGCTGCAAATATAAGCATTTTGGGGCAATTGAGCAAGGTTAGGCTGTAGTATTTCCTTTGTTCGCCTATATCGCAGTCGTCGTGGAGGCCTATATGGTTGGTATAGATGGTATACGTGTATTTTTCTCTACAACATTTCTTTAAGCATTGCGTATTCCGGGAAGATTTCTTCTCTTTATTGTTTTCATAAATAGGATGGAAAACAGTAGTGGGCTGCATAAATGCCATGTTCATTATTTTTAATATCTATTCGGTGTTTTTTCTTTGATAAAAAGTTTACCTTTGTATATCATTTTAAAAAACTAAACCTGACATGATACAAAAAGATATCTATCTGCCTTCCAAGCCACGATACGAAATTTTGGATGGCCTTCGTGGAGTGGCCGCGCTGATGGTCATCCTTTTTCACGCTTTCGAAACCTATATTCCCGTCTTCGGCACCCAGCACATCAATCATGGCTATCTGGCCGTAGATTTTTTCTTTTTGCTCTCAGGCTTCGTGATTGGCTATGCCTATGACGACCGTTGGAATCGCATGAGCAACTGGGCGTTTTTCAAGCGCCGTTTGGTGCGCCTGCACCCTATGGTGGTTGCGGGAACGCTCATCGGTGCGGCGCTTTTCTTTTTGGGGCAAAGCGAGGGTTTTCCGTTGATTTCCAAGGTGGAGGCATGGAAGTTTTTCCTGTGCCTGTTGATGGGGCTTCTGATGATTCCGACGGGTCCCGGACTGGATATTCGCGGATGGGGTGAGACCAATTCGCTTAACGGTCCCAACTGGTCGCTCACATTCGAATATATCGGCAACATCCTCTATGCCTTCGTGCTTCGCAAGCTGCCCACAGCATTCTTGGCCATTCTCACGGTGGCGAGCATTTTCATGACGCTTGACATGACGATGGGGTGGGATGTGTTCGGGCTTTTTTCCGCTGCCAAATACGACGTGATTGGTGGTTGGAGCCTCACGCCCGACCAAATCTATATCGGTTTCGGCCGACTGCTCTACCCGTTTCTCTGCGGTCTGCTGATTTCGCGCATACTGCCCGGCAGGATGACAGAAAAGAATCCAAGCGGCAGTCCGCTCGGTATGCATGGCGGTTTCTGGTGGGCATCGCTCATCCTTGTCATTCTTTTTGCCATGCCGCAGATTGGTGGCCGCTCGTGTGTGGCCGACGGTCTGTTTCAGGTTTTGGCCATTGTCGTGATGTTCCCCATCGTTGTTCTGATAGGAGCCGGCAGTAAGACCACCGACAAAAAGAGTACCAAATGGTGCGAGTTCCTCGGTAAGATTTCCTATCCGCTATATATCACTCACTTCCCACTGATGTATATGCAGATGGCTTGGGTGGAGGGCAACATCAATGCGCCGGCATGGCAGCATATTGTGCTCAATGTAGGGATCATCTGTGTCGCTTTTGGCATTGCGTGGGCCTGTCTGAAACTGTATGACGAGCCGGTGAGAAAGTGGCTGAAAGGAAAACTGTTTGCAAGCAGCAAGTCGGGTAAATAATTCCGGCTCCGGTTGCTCCTGCCCGTTGCGGGGCGGGTGCAACGATGCTTGAGACCTTTGGCAGAAAGGTGGGAATGTGCTCTACAGACAGTTGTTCCCCGTCGTGTCTAAGGGCTTGCAACACCATCTTGTCACCTTCAGCATCACGCCCACTCCCGGAACTTCCTTGAGTAGGAAATAGTGTTTGTTGGAGCGTACGAGCTTGCCGCGCAGGCCTCTGAGCGGGCCGTGCGTCACGAGTACGGGCGTTCCCGCTTTGAGTTTGGCCTGAGCCTCGCTCAAATATTTTTTGACGAGAATGTCGGGGTTGCACATGGCCATGAACTCAAACATCTGTCGGGCGGGAATCTCATAATAGTCGAGGTTTTCGCGCTCTTTCCTGATGACGCTTATTGGATAGGGAATATTCCGAATGATTTCGCGGATGGCCTGTTGTCCCATCGTGTTTTTGATGAACAGAAGATTGCGCACCACCGGTCGCAGCACGTGTTTCACGCGCTGTTCGCGGTCTTCTACGGTGGCGTATTCCATGGGGATGAACACCGTCAGTCCCTTGTCTTGCAGACTTTCGGCAATTTCCTGCTGCCTCGTGTTGAACAGTCGCAGGGCAAACCAAGGGATGTTGTCGTTAGCGTCGGCCTGTTGCAAAATGGCAGGCTGCTCAGATGGGACGGTGTTTCTTGTTGTTTTCAAAAAATCTGTTTCCTTTGGGGTTATAGACTTATGTACAAAAATAAGTTATTTTCGCTTATTCCCCAAACGAATTGTGAATATTCTTTTTCGGTGCGGGTGCTCCCGCTGCGGTAAAAGTGGGGCGATAGGTTTCTACTGAGCCATTTTCACGGACTTCGCGAAATATAATGCTCCGGTAATCGTCAGACGCGTCAGACACACCGGAGCTACTTGAGATTTTCTACTGCACCAATCTTTACGATGGCGCTGCACGAGTCTTACGATGCTGTATGATGCCTACTCCGCAAATTTTTAATGGCTGCTAAATATCACGACAAAAGACGGTTTTATTTTCGCGTATTTGAAAAAAAGAAGACGACGGCTCAAAATACGCGAAAAATGGGCAGCAAAAGCAAGTGTCTGATAACCAGCAGGTTGTTGTTTTTAAGGATGTTTTTTGCATCATCGGCACGTTGCCGCGCTGCTGCCGTTGCTATCTTTTGGCACTGCGATTGGGCTTTTGTGGCAGGACGGATGAGGCTTAACCGTGTTGCGATTAGGCCTTAACCATACTGCCGTTAGGCCTCCGCCATGATATGGCGGACTAAAATCCCTGCAAACGGGGAGGTTTTCGGGTTATTCGAAGGGACAATTGAGGCTGAGACATAGCCTTTTTTGCGCTGGATGATTTGAAAACAAAGGTTAAAAAACGGTAATCAAAATTTACAAACAAGGAAGCACAATCTTGTATATGGAGAAGCCGTTTTTTATTCTTTCCTCCTCATTCTTCATGCTTCACTCCTCATTTTTCATGCTTCGTTTTATTCTTTGTTTTTCATTCATAAGGAGTTTCTCGGTGCGGTGAGGGTGGGGCGTGCCCCACCGGTCATGCAAACCGGCTGGGCTCAGAACTCACTGGTGAAGTGGAACTTGATGTCCTTGAAGTCTTGTTGGGCCATGCTCAGCACATAGCTTGAATCGGCAAGGAACACGTCTCGGTTTTCGATGTCTTTCGCCAAGTACTGGTATTTGCGTTTCTTGAAGTTTTCGAGTGCCTCGTCGTTTTCCGCCTCTATCCAGCAAGCCTTGTAGAGATGTACCGGCTCCCAGCGGCATTTGGCGTTGTACTCATGTTCCAGACGATACTGTATGACCTCAAACTGCAACTGGCCGACAGTTCCCACAATGCGCCGCCCGTTGAACTGGTTTACAAACAACTGTGCCACACCCTCGTTCATCAGCTGTTCCAACCCTTTATAAAATTGCTTGGACTTCATCGGGTCATCGTTTTCGATGTATTTGAACAGCTCCGGCGAGAACGACGGCAGTCCTTTGAAGTGCAGGTCTTCGCCCTCCGTGAGCGTGTCGCCAATCTTGAATATGCCGTTGTCGGGCAGGCCGATGATGTCGCCGGGATAGGCTTCGTCTACGGTGCTCTTGCGCTGCGCCATGAACTGTGTGGGCGAGGAGAAGCGCACGGTCTTGTCCAGGCGGATGTGGCGGTAGGGCTGGTTGCGTACGAATTTGCCCGAACACACCTTGCAGAATGCGATGCACGAGCGGTGGTTGGGGTCGATGTTGGCAGTGATTTTGAACACGAAGCCCGTGAAGTTGGGTTCTTGGGGCTTCACGATACGCTCTTCGGCCTTGGTGGGCTTGGGGCTTGGGGCAATCTCCACGAAACAGTTGAGCAGCTCTTGCACGCCAAAGTTGTTGAGCGCGGAGCCGAAGAACACGGGGGCTGTTGTGGCTTGGCGATATTCCTCCACGTTGAAATCGGGGAACACACCGTCCACCAATTCGAGGTCGTCGCGCAGGTGTTGGGCTTCCTTTTCGCCAACGTGGGTTGCGAGGTCTTCGGAGTTGATGTCTACGGCAAGCTTCTCGGTGACGCGCTGTTTGTTGGGCGTAAAGAGGTTGAGCTGCTGCTCGTAGATGTTGTAGACGCCCTTGAATTTTTGTCCCTGTCCGATGGGCCACGATAGTGGGCGCACATGGATTTGCAGTTCTTGCTCCAGTTCGTCGAGCACATCAAACGGGTCGCGGCCCTCGCGGTCCATCTTGTTGATGAAGATGATCACCGGCGTGTTGCGCATGCGGCACACTTCCATGAGTTTGCGCGTCTGCGCCTCCACGCCTTTGGCCGAGTCTACCACGATGATCACCGAGTCTACGGCCGTGAGTGTGCGGTAGGTGTCTTCGGCAAAGTCTTGGTGACCGGGGGTGTCGAGGATGTTCACCTTGTAGGGTTTGCCCTCGTGGCCGTCGGGCAGATAGTCAAATTCCATGACAGAGGTAGACACGGAGATGCCTCGTTGCTTCTCAATGTCCATCCAGTCGGATGTTGCCGTTTTGCGTATTTTGTTGCTTTTCACGGCGCCGGCCACCTGAATCTGCCCACCGAAGAGCAGGAATTTCTCTGTCAGTGTGGTTTTACCGGCGTCGGGGTGCGATATGATGGCGAATGTTCGCCTGCGGTCTATTTCGTTCATAATCTGTTTCGGGAGTTAAAAAAGTTGTGCTTGCTTCTGTCGCTGCGGAGCACGGCCCTCAAGCCTTATGCCGGCCGGCCGTTATCCTGTGCGCTGTGTATGGGTGCGCCGTAGACGCGTTGTAAGGGTTATCTGTGGTTTGTTTTCCGCCCGTCTCTGTGGTCAGTCACCAAAGTCAAGTCCTTCGTCGCGATTCTTCACATAGTAATCGCTGAGCATACCGATGAAGGTTGTTATTTCTTTCATGGCATGGTTGGTGTCGGTCGATATTTCCTTTTGTTGCAGGCGGAGTATCATGATGCCGTAGAGCGCATTGAGACAGGTTTCTATCTCGCTGACATCTTTGTCGCCCTTGTTGCGCAGCTCCACGATGAACGGCAACACCTTGTAGTATTCGGCATTGTAGAAGGGAAACTTGGAGGAGGTGAGGAGCTGGTTGTGCAGATCGGTCATGTCTTGCACGATAATCTTGTTGATCTGCAGATGGCCGCCCTCCCGACAGCCTTCCTCGTTCATCATGCGTATGAGGTCGCCAAACCAGTCGGTTTCTTCTTCTTTCTTTTCATCGGAATAGTCAAACCGGCTGATGTATTGGTCGCGGATTTTGGATAGGGAAAAGCCATAGGCTCGGATCAAATCTTCCATCTGCCACATATATAAGAGGTATTCGGCAATGGATGTTTTGCGTAATTCTTTGGCTATAAACATAATTTCAAAAACAAATTAAGAGTTTCGGGCGTCGTGCTGTCGAGTTGATGTCATAGGGAGAGAAAACTATTGGGGTATCCAGTTTTGAAAGGTATAGAGGTTGAAAACCGTGCCGATGAGTACGGCCAAAGAACAGAGTATCACGACAGACCCTATGATTTTATTGATGATGATGATGCCATTCTTGTCGAATTTGCTGCGCACCTTGTCTACGAGCCATGTGAGACCGAACCACCACACCAATGCGCCGAGTACGATGCTGATGTAGCCGAGCGCCATCTCTAAGGGATGATTGGGGACGACGAAGGCAAACTGGGCGAACGTGGCGAGGAATAAAAGAATGATGAGGGGGTTGGAAAACGTAACGAGAAATGCCGTTATGCCGTTGTGAAGAAGGGAGCCTTTGCCTTTCTTGCGACTCTGGTGCATGTTGCTGGTGGGGTTGTTGCGCCAGCTGTAGACGCCGAAAGTCAGCAACATCAGGCTGCCGATGATTTGGAGCCAGAACTTGTTGGTAGGGTTGGTAATGAGATCCATTACCATGCTCATGCCCAAACCCGTGATCAGGGCATAGATGATGTCACTCACTGAGGCTCCAATGCCCGTCACAAACCCATACCAGCGGCCCTTGTTCAGGGTGCGCTGGACACACAATATCCCCACAGGCCCCATCGGTGCGGATGCAATGATGCCTATAAGCACACCCTTGAGGATGAGTTGCATGATGTCTATTTGAATCGGGAACGGCATAATACAGTTTGCAAAGTTACTAAAAATCATCGGTAACTTGTATGTTTATGACGATAAATTATATTTTCCGAGTGCTGTGTTTTGCGTTTTCGACGGTCATTTCAGTGCGGGACTCTCGTTGTGGGAATACGTGCGGAGGCTTACATCGCATAGATGTTGAAGCCACCGTCTACCACAGCTACGGTGCCCGTCACGAAGGCAGAAGCGTCGCTCATGAGGTAATGGATGGTGCCGCAAAGCTCTTCGGGACGGCCCATGCGGCCGAAAGGGGTCTGGCGGATGACATCCTGCCCGCGCTGTGTGTAGCTGCCGTCGGGGTTGGTGAGCAGGGCGCGGTTTTGCTCGGTGATGAAAAAACCGGGTGCGATGGCGTTCACGCGGATGGTCTCGCCAAACTTCTTGGCGGTCTCGTGAGCCATGTAAGCGGTGAAGTTGGAGATGCCTGCCTTGGCTGCTGCATAACCGCAGACGCGTGTCATGGGGCGGAAAGCGGCCATCGAGCTGAAATTGATGATAGAGCCTTTGCCTTGTTCCACCATCGGCTTGAGAAACACTTGGGTGGGGATGACGGTGCCCGTGAGGTTGAGGTTGAGCACGGTCTGGAACTGTGCCGGGTCGAGATCGAAGAAGTTTTGGTCTGGGCCGATGGTGGCTCCCTTCATGTTTCCGCCAGCGGCGTTGAGCAGCGTGTCGATGCGTCCGAAGTCGCGTAGGATGTCGGCGCAGTTTTGTTTCACGATGTCGGTGCTCATCACGTCGGTCTTGTAGAATTTGGCCACGCCGCCATCTTTACTGATATCGTCCACAATGCGCTGTCCTACGTCTTCCTTGCGGCCCAGCACGGCAACCTTGGCGCCGTTTGCTGCCAGGTATTTTGCAATGCAACGGCCCAGCACGCCCGTGCCACCGGTGATGACTACCACATAGCCTTTGATGTCGAATAGATTTTTCATATCTTTAGTTTTGATGTTTCAGGGAAGTTCAATCGAAGAAGCCCGGCTGCCTGTACGCGATGCCTAGCTCACGGTCTACGGTGGCCAGAATGCCCTGCACCTGTCCCATGGCGAGCATACGGCCGAGGAAACTGTAGCCTGCGTTGTAGCCGCGATTCTCGTCGCCGAGCATCGTCATGCCATGATCCACGCGCATGGGGAGCTTCGGATTGGTCTTCTCAAAGATGCGCGCCAGTTCGATGATGTCGGCTCGGCCACCAAGATGGCTTGCCTCGGTGAAGTCGCCGTTGGGGAAGATGTGGCAGCTGCGCAGATGTACGAACCAAGTGCGGGAGGCATATTTCCGGGCCAGCTCCACCAAATCGTTTTGCGCGCCTGCCGAGAGCGACCCGGCGCAGAACGTAAGGCCGTTGTGCGAGTCGGGTACGGCGTTGAGAAGCCACTCAATGTCCTCGTCGCAGGTCACAATGCGGGGCAGACCGAGCACTTGGAAGGGCGGATCGTCGGGATGCACACACATATAGATGTCGCACTCGCGGCATACCGGCATGATGGCTTCGAGGAAATATTTCATGTTCTCACGCAGTTGCCGGCGGTCGATGCCCTCATAGCGTTTCAGCAGCTTGCGGAAAAGTTCTATGGGATGTTCGTCGCCTTCCTTGAAGTTGCCCGACACGAATCCCTGCGTCTTAATGACGATATTCTCCACCAAGGCATGGTCTTTTTCGGGCGTCATGCGTTTTTTCAGCTCGTCCACTTCGGCGAGGATGTCTCGTTCGTTGGGCTTGCCGTCGGGACCGAGCGTGACGAATCGCTCCCAGTCTTCCCGCGCGCCATCGCGCTTGAGGATATGGATGTCGAAGTAGGCAAACTCCGGAATGCTGAAGTAGAGGTTGCTCGCTCCGTTGGGATTCTCGTGCAGGAGGTCGGTCCTGGCCCAGTCGAGTACAGGCATGAAGTTGTAGCAGATGGTGTGGATGCCTTCTGCGGCGAGGTTGCGCATGCTTTCCTTGTAGACCTCGATTTGTCGGTCACGGTCGGGACCGGCAAACTTGATGGTCTCGGTGACGGGCAGCGACTCCACGACGCTCCAGCGAAGGCCGAAACGCTCAATATAGCTTTTCAGGTCGTGTATTTTCTCTCGCGTCCACACCTCACCGAGAGGAATATCGTGCAGAGCCGTAACGATGCCCTCTACGCCTATTTGTTTGAGCATGGCAAGCGTGATTTTGTCGTTCTTGCCAAACCATCTCCATGTTCTTTCCATTCTTGATTTGTATTTGTCTTAGGTTCTTATTTTCCGCTTACCGACGTTTTCCGTCTTGCAGTACGGAGTTCTTTTTTCCGTTTTCCGGTGCAGCGTGCGGGCATCTGATGCTGTCGTATTTCGGCTTCAATGGCCCGTATGGCACAAAATTACGGAAAATTGCTGAACGAGAAGCGCTAAATTCACTCTATTTTATGCAACAACGTCTTAATCTTTTGTATATTTCTGTCATTCAGCATGGGCACGATGGCCAAAAGAAGACAGCTCAACAGACAGACATTCACATTTCTGACATGCGGAACAACAATGGGGCGGAACTTGGGCCAATGGGGAGATGGCGGGATGGGAGCGAGGAACACCAGCGTAGGTAAAAAGTGAATAGACAACTCGCGTATGGTAATGATGAAAAACCAAAGATTAAAGATTTATAACGTAAAAAATCAATTATTTGTTTGGCGTTTACAAATAAACTCATTACCTTTGCACCCGCTTATGAAATATAAGTTGGGTATTGATCCGCTAGCTCAGTTGGTAGAGCACAACACTTTTAATGTTGGGGTCATGGGTTCGAGCCCCATGCGGATCACATGCGCTGAAGTCCTTTAAATACTTGTATTTACGCATACTTCGCACTCCACTCACTACTATATATCAGTTAAAAAAAAGAGATTATTTTCTCAAATTTGACGCTAAACGCGTATCTTTTTGAGTATCCTTTATTTTAACTTTTATAAAATGGCAACACTTTCCTTAACCATTTTCAAGGCAAAACAACTCGCAAATGGAAAACATAAAATAAGAATAGCTGTAAGGCATCATCATGAGACAGCATATATCATAACTCCGTACATTATAGATGATATATCCCAGTTTAAGAATGGGAACGTAATAAAGCGTTATGATGCAGATATTAGATACTGTCCTAAAAAAGTGTGTAAGGTTC
>KQ959358.1 GCA_001552765.1 Bacteroidales bacterium KA00344 | reverse complement strand
GGCCTCAATCGCAGCAGCCTTACGATTTTTGGGATTGCTCGGCCCCATTTTGACGAAAAAAGATAACCCTTTTTGCGCTGGATGAGTCGAAAATAATGAGCCAAAAACGGTAAGAATATTTTACAGAGGGAAGAATGAAGTGAGAAGAGTGAGGAGGGAATAAAACGTGTATGGCGGAGAACTGCCAAAACCACCTATACAGCATGAGGGGTTGGAAGAACATATCGTCTTCCAACCCCTCATCTCATAAATGTATATATTCCGCTTTGTGTCGCTCGATGCTCGGAGCATCACACAGGTCGCTATCGAGGCTGACTGCCGGAACCCTTACCACATCGTGTGGATTCCACACAGCCCTGCTCAAACAAGCATGATAGCACCAACCTGATGCGAGCGGCAAATTAGGGTTTCTGCACGTCGTCCGGCGTCTTGCTGAAAATCTTGTGGAGCACTTTCAGGTCAAACTTCGGTGTGCGGTCGTAATAGAAAATACCGTTCTGCTCCTGCTCTACGTCGGTGAGCTGAGTGTAGCAATATCCCCATATATGATCGCCTAATTCGAGCACCGAATGGATGATGCCTTCAAGTCTGTGCATAAACTCCTCCTCCGTCTTTGGTGGCTCGCCGTAGCCCCACGACTCACGCTGGGAGTTGGTCTTGTCTTGCGCTTTCACCCATTTGATACCGCCAACCTCGTCGATGAGATAAGGCATCTTGCCATCGTATTGGGGGAATTCGTAGGTGTCGTTTTCGCGGAGACCGTTGTATCCGATGTTCGCCTTTGGCAAACCAACGGGATAATTGGGCGTCTGGAAGAACTTGCCATCCTTGTAAAGAATGTCCTTGAGCTTGGCGGGATCCTGCTCATAGTGGTGGACGGTCCATATATCGGTCTTGATGTGGCAGCCACCGCTGGCATCGTTCACAGGACGTGTGGGGTCGAGCGCCTTTGTAATGTTGTAGAGATCGGTTGTCATCCGGGGATATTGCACCCGGTCCGGCCAGAACTCCTCGTTCATCGGAGTCCAGATGAGCAGCGATGGATGGTTGCGGTCGCGTATGACAAGGTCTGACCATTCAACGAGGAAGTTGCGCGCCACCTCGATGTTGTTAGCGTCCATTCCCCAGCTCGGAGCCTCGCCCCAAGTGATGTAGCCCAGCTTGTCGGCCCAATAGTAATACCGTTCTTCAAAGACTTTCTGATGCAGTCGGGCACCATTGAAACCGGCCTGCATGGACAATTCAATGTCTTTCTTCAAGGCTTCGTCAGACGGTGCAGTCCAAATGCCATCGGGGTAGAAGCCCTGATCGAGCACCAGACGCTGGTAATAAGGCTTGTTGTTCAGATAAATCTTGTTGCCTTCGATATGCACCTTGCGCATACCAACGTAGGAATTCACTTCGTCGAGCACCGCACCCTTATCATTAACCACCTGGAATAGCAAGGTGTAGAGATGGGGCGACTCCGGAGACCAAAGCTTGGCCTTCTTCACCGGGAGTACCACTGTAGAACTGTTGGTAGCCTTCACCTTAGCCGAAGACACCGTGCGGTTGCCGTCTTTGAGCACCACACGAAGCATATTGCTGCTTTCGGCGAAGAAGTGTGGGTGTATAGTGATCTGTTCCTGATCAATGTCGGGGATAATTTGCGTACGCTCAAGACCAGAAGGATCTACAGCTTCCATCCATACGGTCTGCCAGATACCCGTGGTACGCGTATAGTTGCAGTCATAGGAGTACAGCTGCAAGTTCTGCTTGCCGGCACTCTGCTTGCCGGAGCGCACATCGCTCGAAGCTCTTACCACCAAATGATGAACGGCACCATCGGACACAAAACGCGTAATATCAACGCTGAAAGAGGAGCTGCCACCGAAATGGCGGGCAGCAAGAACACCATCGATATACACCTCCGAATTGAAATAAACTGCACCGAAATTCAACATGATGCGCTTCCCTTTCCATGTTGCGGGAGCCTGAATAGTGCGGTGATACCAGATGTGATTGATAAAATCGGTATAACCCACTCCGGACAGTTTACTCTCAGGACAGAACGGCACCGTGATGGTTCGGTCAAAACCGGTGGCCTTCTGATATTCGCGTTCTAAACCCGAATTGGAAAAATCGAACGTGAAATCCCACGTACCATTGAGATTAATCCATGCTTTCCGCTCAAATTGAGGTCTCGGATATTCGCTTCGGGGCGTTCCGGCGGCCACGGCCAACATCGGAAAAAGTGCAGCCAAAAAGACTGCTGAGAATAGTTTTTTTATTTTCATTCTTTTAATTAAAATAGTTATATAAAGGTTTTGGTAATAATCTAATACAACGGAATTAGGTATTTATTGCAAATTTACAAAATCTTTTCGACAAACTGCTGTTGCAACGCCTGTATTTTCGTTTTCGCTTCTTTTTTGCTCATTTTCACCTGTAATCCGGTGACAATCTTCTTGTCAATATTATACTTTACGATTTCTTTTCATTCAAGGTATATCAAAAAAATATATTCAGAACATCTCTTGCAAGCTTGTTCCATGACATAAGATATTTACAATGCCGATGTTTCCACTATTCGATAACGGCCGCCCATCCTCCGTTTTTCGACATCTCGACGTCTACGGAGGAGCCGCTCGTCACCGAGATTTCATCTATACGGTAGTCCATGGCCTGATAACCTGCGTTCAGGCCATCCTTAAAAGCCTTCATCCGATAGGTCTTGCCGGCATCGAGGAAACCCAGATCAAGTTGGAACGTGCGTTCCTGCTCCCCATTGCAAATGCCGCCTACATACCATTTATTGCCCTTTCGCTTGGCCACGATGACATATTTACCCACCTCGGCAGCGAGGCATCGGGTCTCATCCCACGTCGTGGGAACAGACACGATATACTTCGTACATTCGTCGTTCTGATAATACAGTGTAGGATTATCGGCCAGCATCTGCACACCGCTTTCGAACACCACATAGAGCGCCATCTGATAGGCACGCGTACCGATAGAACCGGAGTTGGGACGATCGGCACGGTAAAGATCAGGCTGATAGCTGTTCATTGCACCCGGTGTATAGTCCATGCCTCCCACTGCATTGCGCATAAACGGATAATAGAGCGAATTCTCCGGACGACATTCGCCCATATACTCCATACCGCGCACGCCCTCATACGAGAGAAGATTCGGGTATTCGTACTCCAAACCGGCAGGCGTGAACGCGCCGTGGAAATCTATCAACAACTTGTGTTTGGCGGCCTCACGAGTCACTCGCTTGTAAAAATTCACCATCCACTGGTCGCTATGATCCATAAAATCTATTTTTACACCGGCCACGCCCCACGAAGCGTAGGTCTTGAACACATCCATGTGGTTTTCAACCGTAAGCCAGGGCAACCAGAGAAAAACTCCCACGCCTTTGCTCTTGCCGTATTCAATGAGCTTCTTAAGCTGCAACTCAGGCTTTTCCGTAAACGGGTCGCGAGTGCTTTTGGCCCACCCTTCATCCAGCAAAATATATTCTATACCATAGTTCGCAGCAAAGTCGATAAAATATTTATAGGTTGCGTAGTTGTTGCCGGCCTTGAAATCCACATCGGGTCCATAAGGCGTAGCACCACTCCACCATTCCCAACTCACCTGTCCCGGCTTGACCCACGACACGTCGTTCAACACCGGGCGACGGGCCAGGATCACAGACATGGTTTGCTCCACCAATCCTTTCGCATCCGTTAATACCGTCCAGCGCCAGGGCAGTGCACGTCTACCCGCAGTGCGGGCAATAAAATTCTCCTCGCTCACGATCTTCTCGCCCCGGTCGCCGTGTGGCTCCCATCGAGCCGGAGCCTTGGGAAACTCGGCATTGAGACCCGACGTATTGGCACGGAGAAACATTCGCGGATAATCGTCCACATCGCTCTCGCCAATGAGCAGCTGCTCATCGTCTTCCCCCGACAGCAGCGCGGGAAGCGTGGCGAGTTTGTTCTCTGCTTTCCATTCGCTCAAGGGCTTATGCTGATAAAACTCCTCATAGGCGGTGTTGAAATTGTTCGTCTGCTGATAATGACAAGTGGAATTGCCGGCAGGATTCAACGTCATTGTCTCGTTGTCAATCTCCACCATACCTTTCCCGGCCAACAGGAAGCGATGGGCCACGCCATCGTTCATCACCCGCAACTGCAGACTGGTTTTATTTTTCAAGCCCACCGTCACCTCATTATACTGATACTCAATCGTCGAATGTTTCAGGGGCACGACGGGGCGCACGGTCTCACTGCCTTTGCTCCGCTTCGCTCCGGATATTTTCACGGCCGGTCCGCATTTCCTACCATCGACAGACAGCGAGAGATTGGACACATCATAGATATGCTTCCCATTCTTATACACAGAATAGCCAAGTCCGTTGTCACTACTCAATTCTACTTTTGTCTTACCATCGGGAGAAGACACCACAATCTGCCTTGTCGCTGACGCCCATGTAGAGAGGCTCATCGCAAGGATGACCATCAAAATTCGCATACTGTTATTTCTCATTATCGCCTGTTTAATATATTGTTTTATTGCTGTTTTGCTTTGCTGCCATATCATATCCGGCACCTCAGTCCATGACACGGGAGAAAGTCCTCCCGGCAGTTTTGGGTCGTGATACGCCCTATAGCCCCATCTTCCGCTATTTCACATATTTCCGGATAGCCTTTTGGATCAATGCCTCCATAACATCATATCCCCTACCCGTAGGATGTACACCGTCTTCAGTGTATTGGGGGTTGAGCGATTTCTCGGATTCGCTCACAAGTGCCGAGTAATAATCCACGTAAACTATTTTGTTGCGCTTGGCATAAGCCTCCAAACGGGCATTGAGACGGGAAATCTTACCTTGAACATCTGCAATGTTTGGTCTCCAACCAAATTTCGACGAAGGCAACACCGATGTCATGATCACCTTGATTTTATGCGCTCGTGCGAGCTCAACCATCGAGAGAATATTCCCATACGTATTGTCTTCGTTGTACGCATAGTTGTTCTCAGCAATGTCATTGGTACCGCCGTTGATCACCACCACCTTCGGTTTGAGATTAATCACATCTTCACGGAAACGCACCAAATACTGATAAGTGGTCTGCCCGCTGATGCCCCGACAGATATAATGGTTGTCACGAAAGAAGTCCGGGTGGTTACTTTTCCAGAATTCCGTAATGGAATTACCTAAAAAAACAACCCTGCGCCCATCGTTGGGCTGGCCGGCCAATTCCCTGTTTTCGGCGGCATACTTGCCAATATCGGCCCAGTCATCCTGCGCATTCGCTACCGTTACGGAAAAAAGCAGCAATAATCCTAAAAACACTTGTTTCATAGGTTTAATATGGTTATTTTTTGTGTGTTGTGCTTATATCATGCAAATATAGAAAAAAAGAAAGATAATGAGTACAAATCATTAAAATACTTGTATAAAAACCGAGCACCTGCACTTTTGAGCAAGCAATATAACCAATTATTTTTCTTTACAAACACCTCTTTAAAATTCGCGTATTCTGAAACAACATTGGTCTTCGTCCGAATTTCGCAAAATTTGCAAAGTTCGTAGTTGCTTGATAGTCAGGGCGATTGACAAAAACGCCCTTCCCCTCCCCATCTGGCCATCCGCGATTGATTATCGAAAGGCTGTTCGATTAGGCCTCAAACGCAGGGCGGATAAGCCTCAACCACCCTGCGGATAGGCCGTTTTCGTGGTGCCGTTAAGGCTTAGTCGCATTGCCGTTAGGCCTCCGCCATGATCTGGCGGAATACAATTCCTACAAACGGAGTTTTTTTTACGCTGCGAAGGATGAGAATGAGCGACATAACATAGCCCTTTTTGCGCCAGATGCTCCTAAAATAAGGGCCTTATTTTAGGGTATAATAGTTTACAAAATCGAAAGGATCGGAGATGGCAGACCAGAACAAGAGCATAGCGAGCTTACAAAAATCACTACCTTCTTATCTCGAAGTATGGCGTAAACGTAGTACACAGAGATTTTGTCTGAAAGTGTATATTTATGGCTATTATTTACTTCGTTTTTGAACTTTCCTCATCTCTTTATCTGATATAATAGTAGTCACTTTGAACTCGTAGGAACATATTCCCAATGCTTCAAAGGACAGAGTGCAGGTTTGTCTTAATGCTAGCATTGCCACAGAGGATCACCTATAAAAATATTAATACAAATTAAACGCAAGCTCAAGAAAAAGTTAGAATTCAGAACGTCACTTGAAGTTTTTTGCTTAATTTTGCAGATATAGCTGCATTTTATAAGACTGGTGGCATATTATTGCTCACTGATTATTTTATAGTAAAATTGAAAACTATACGAACAATAGTCAAAGTCTTATAGATATACTAAACGGGATGCCGGATGTAGTAAAAACATTAAATTACGTTGAGCAATCTTCATGGATCCTTTTTTTCTAAAGTGCCTCGGAGACCTAGAGAATACAAGGGGAATTCCAACGTGGAGGACAGTGTCCTCGATCAGAATATAAACGGAAAATTAACGCAAATGCGATGTGGCAGACTTTAGCTTGTTCGCATCGCGAAAATTAGTACAACAAGCAAAACTTATAAACCTCAAAATATGAAATGTTATAGAACTCTAGTTGGATGTGTTCTGTTTTTTTATACAGTTGTAATCCACAGTCAAACACCTGTCTATCTTAATGAAAATAGAGGAATTGAAGAACGCATCAATGATGTTATTAGGCGTATGACCTTAGATGAAAAGATCTCTGTCATACATGCACAATCAAAATTTTCTTCTAGAGGAGTTCCACGCCTGGGACTGCCTGACTTTTGGACAACCGACGGACCTCATGGTATTCGCCCAGATGTATTATGGGACGAATGGGAACAAGCAGGTCAGACCAATGACTCTTGCGTTGCCTTTCCTGCACTGACATGTCTTGCCGCTACTTGGAATCCAACAATAGCAATGTTATATGGAAAGAGTCTTGGCGAAGAAGCCCTCTATAGAGGTAAAGATATGGTTCTTGGCCCAGGCGTGAATATCTACCGTACCCCGCTGAATGGCAGAAACTTCGAATATCTAGGTGAAGACCCATACCTTTCTTCACAAATGGTAGCTCCATACATTGAAGGTTTACAGTCAAACGGCGTAGCAGCTTGTGTAAAGCATTACGCACTAAACAACAATGAGTATAAACGGTCGTACACTAACATCATAATCAGCGACCGTGCTTTACATGAAATCTACTTACCAGCCTTTTACTCTGCAGTGACTAAAGGTCACACTTGGGGCCTTATGGGAGCATACAACTTATACAATAACCAGCATAATTGCCATAACGATTTCATGCTGAATAAGATTTTAAAACATGACTGGAAGTTTGACGGTGTTGTCATCTCAGATTGGGGTGGATGCCACAACACAGACGAGGCTGTGAAGAATGGCCTTGATATAGAGTTTGGAACTGGTACAGACGGGCTTCATACTGGTGCAAAAAATCTGTACGACTATTATTATCTTGCTAACCCGTTCAAGCAAGGTATTAAAGACGGTAAATATACTATGCAGCAACTTGATGAGAAAGTGCGCCGAGTTCTGCGTCTTTTCTTCCGTACTACTATGAACCGCAATCGTGGTACGGGCTTCCTCTGCTCAGACAGCCATTATGCAGCAGCTCGTAAGATAGCCAACGAAGGCATAGTGCTACTCAAGAACCAGCGTAACCTATTACCTTTAAAACTTACCCCTAAAACAAAACTACTCGTCGTAGGCGAGAATGCAATAAAGATGATGACCGTCGGCGGGGGCAGTTCATCACTTAAAGTGCAACGAGAAATCAGCCCATTGGCGGGCATAAGAGAAGCCTGCAGAGTAGCTGGTGCAACATGTGAATATGAAAGAGGATATGTCGGCGACTTAGGTGGAACTTACAACGGTGTAACTACAGGGCAGGATCTATCAGAAAAGCGCAACACCCAACAGCTCATAGCTGATGCAGTTAAGAAAGCCGAAAATGCCGACTATGTGATATTCATCGGTGGATTGAACAAGGCAAATCATCAGGATTCAGAAAGTACAGACCGCCTGAACTATGAGATTCCATACAATCAGGATAAGGTTATCAAAGCCATTTCTAAAATCAACAAAAACATCATTTTTGTAAATATCTCTGGCAATGCCGAAGGAATCAACTTTATAGATAATGTACCTGCAATGATCCAAGCATGGTATATTGGCAGTGAAGCTGGCAATGCCATTGCAGACATATTGACAGGTAAAGCCAATCCTTCCGGCAAGCTGCCATTTACATGGGGCAAGACACTGAACGATTATGGAGCACACGCTACTGGCAGTTATCCAGGCGTATTCAGATCTGACAAGAAGTATTTGGACGAAAAATACAAGGAGGATATCTATGTAGGATATCGTTGGACCGACAAGCACAATATCAAGCCGTTATTCGCTTTCGGACATGGACTTAGCTATACTACTTTCAAACTTTCCAATCTCCGTAAAAGCTCAGAAAGAATGGCAGAGGGCGACAGCATCACATTTACCATTAATGTAAAAAATATAGGTAAAGTAGCTGGGGCTGAGGTCGTGCAGCTTTATATACATGACGACAAATGCTCTATTGATCGTCCTGAAAAAGAACTTAAAGGTTTTCAGAAAGTATATCTTAAACCTGGGCAAAACAAAGACGTAAACATCACAATAGATAAAACCGCTCTCGGTTTTTGGGATGAGACAAAAGATGGATGGAACTATGAGAAAGGCTCTTTCAAAGCTCTTGTCGGAAATGCAAGTGATAACATAACTCTGAAAACTTCTTTCAAATTGATGTAAGTAAAAACTGATACAAATAAAATAAGCCCTGAATCAAGGTTATGCCTGATCCAGGGCTTTATTTTATCCGTATATCCTTAAAGATTAAAACCAGTGACAGAGACCTCTGGTTTGCAGTCCCGTGAGTCTTCGTCTAACCAATTTATTTTTATTGTCCTCGACTCAGAAGGCATTAAATGGAAATAGTTGTCACTGTAGATCACTGGTAGAATTTGCTCACCATCATTGCCTTTTAGATTCAAACGAATCATCAATGCAGGGAAATCTGACTTGTTAGTGACCTTTATCTCACCTAGCCAGCGATTACCTTCTTTCCAGAATCTATAATTCCGTTCAACATCTGCCAGTCCCAGTGACTTTAATGAATGAAAATTATTTTCCTCTTTTCCAAGAACATAAGTATTCGTTGAGACGGTCATGCCGTTTTCAACAAGATTAAGTCGCAGAAATCTCACATCCTCACTATTAGATATAGAACGCACAGACGCTATCGATTTAGTTTCATCATTATTTATAGCAATGATGTATGAATCAACATTAGTCAATTTTCCATTCAAATCAAAATATTCAATCTTTGCTGACAATTGATGTTTTCCAGAAAAAATATTCCTGACTAATATTTCGCCATTGTCTGGATTGTAGAATATGTGTAAAGGCTCACATGCCTTCTTTATTGCAAAATATCCTGACGTAGGCTCCAAATAATAATCATAAGTTTGCCATATTGTAGAAGGCCAACAAGGATGGCTCATCCACATGAGAAGACCCATTCTATTAATTGACTCACTCTCATACATAGCTCTGTGAGTGTCATAATTAATCCATTGTGCCCAATCGACAAACTGCTTTACATTCTCGGCCTGACCAAAATTTTTATTCATCATATCATAGAAACTCAACACATTAGGAGCACCTTCCAACGTAAAATCGTGCTGTCCCCATGCATCACCAATAGGCCATAAACTTTTAGGAGTCAGCATTCTAGACATTGATTCAATAGAAGGAACATTTGGTACTCCTTGTTCAGAATGAAGTTTACCTAACTGGCGCTGGAAATACCACTTATTACTTGGCATAACACGATATGGCCCATGTCCACTTACCCCCTTATCTGCCGAAGAAGGGATATATCCTATAGTTGGATGGTACTTTTTCACAGCTTGTCTTAATCGAACGTCCAAGGACTTTGGCGGAAAACCTTCATTTCTACCCACATAAAGTGCAATGCTAGGATGACGACGTATCTTTGATATTACATCTACAACGTTTTCCATAAACATACCCTCATCGTATGGATCAGGCCCGTCCCATGGATTGGCCAGCCAAAAGTCTTGCCATACCATGATGCCGTATTTGTCGCACGCGTCATAGAACTCCTCGTCACCAATCTGCCCTACCCAGTTGCGAATCATCGTGAAATTCATGTCACGATGATATTTTATCGCAGCATCATAGTCACGCCCACGATAGCGAAGGTTAATCTCTGAAAAACCCCAGTTACCTCCAATAGGATCCAAACGTTTGCCATTAATATAGATAGTGGCTTTTTTTTCCAAATTCCTATATTCCATCTGGCGAATGCCTGCCTTATATCGTATTGTATCACCATCGATGGCAAAGCCTGCGTCATATAGATATGGCTGTCCATATCCGTTAGGCCACCAAAGATTCATTCGCTGGTTTCTGAGCTGTGAAAAATCCTCTGGAGCAAAAGTTACCTCGCAACTATTTCGAGGTGCAACCCTTATTTTTTTAGAGAATCGAATATTACCAATCCATCCCTCCAAAATAGACTCTTTTACTTTATCCGTGCTGTTCTGAACTGTCACAGTCGGTTTCATAGAGGCAATTGTATCAGGTAGATTAAGCATAGTTGTAACCATTGGGTTAGAGACATGCAAACCATTATCCATAGAGAGATATGTGTCGTTCCATATTCCAAGATCTCTGCCTGGTGTCGATGTAATCCAATCCCAACCTATAGAGGCATGGAAGGTGGGATTGTCGGCTCCCAAGACGCCACCGTTAAGATCCGTACTTGTTGCATTTTTCTCTTTCACCACGCCAATATGATCATTGCAAATAACATCGACAGTAAGAGAATTCTCACCCTTTTTCAGGTATCTAGATATCTCAAATCTACTACGTATGAAAGCTCCCTGTGTTGTTCCTACCAAATGTCCGTTCACCTTAACAACCGATTTCCAGTTAATACCGTCAAAATTGATATAAACATGATTTTCAGGCAGGCTTGTTAACGTAAAATGTGTACGGTAAATGAAATCAGAATTGAAATAAGATTCTGAGATTTGGCGCATATTGTTAGCGTAAGTATTCTCAGGAACTGCCTTGATGTTGATATAACTTACAAGGGCTGTACCAGGAACGGTGGCAGGTATCCAATGGTTATCTCCTTTCCGGCACAGCTGCCAGTTACTACCAATATTAACTTTATGCTTCTGTAGAAGAATATCGGCGTTAACCGGGGAGCCTAGTTTCGGGCTGATGCCACCTTTACCCCATATTTCAATCTCAGACAACACATATTGTCGTGAGTCATTGACCTTCTCCATCAAGATACGGACATAGCGCCCTCTACCATTG
Source organism: Bacteroidales bacterium KA00344 (assembly GCA_001552765.1). GTDB lineage: Bacteria > Bacteroidota > Bacteroidia > Bacteroidales > Bacteroidaceae > Prevotella. Next base: position 12,430 of record KQ959358.1, on the reverse strand, counting down.
CATACAAATTCTTGAAAATTATCGGAAGACAGAGGCAGAGACATGACATCATGCCATTTAAGACAATCATCAGATACTTGTATCCTTCCTGCCAAAGGTTTCTGAAGCCAATGCAACACAATTTTCCGGAAATCCGCCCTAGCACCAAAATCAACGTACAACCATTGAGTCTCATCGCTGCCTTTTTCTATAATAGGGCTTGCCCATGCGCTAGCAAAATTATAGCTAGGTATCATACCACGCTCATCCTTGGTGAATAGGCTCTCATAGAACCTCCAGTAAGCACAACCTGGCATTTCCGTAACGATACGCAGATGACTATAACTTCCATTTTTGACAGGTATCGTCATCTTTACCTGACGAAGTGGCAATTTATCCACTGACCATTGTTTGTTAGGATCTGAACTCATTTTGAACTTAGCCTCAACACCTGGCATCTTAGAGGATGACACACCACCAATAACATGCCATTGCTTACCATTTGAAGAAGCTAATACTGATATTTTGTATCCTTTTCCAGCTTTTCCTGGATAATAGACAGCAACAGCATCAAGGGATAATCTGCCAGTATTTACTTTCATTCCTCGCCAATCATATTGGATATAGCCTTTTTCTCCGTTGATGACATTGTCAGAATGAATATTGCCATCGAAAGATTTGCATTGGTCGCGAAGCAAAAGCACGTCACCATTGACCGTCACCTTAACTGAAGGAGGCAATGCAGCCGACACTATACCGTCTGTGGCAAGTTGAGCTGTAAGATTATAATCTTCACTACCTGATGAAAAAGTCGTGTGCATCAGTGCAAGATTGTGATAACTATTGTCTACAATGAGCTTGGGTCCGGCATACTCATCCAGACGGCCTGGGTACACTCCTATGCCACGTGTGCGATGACTTATATCAGCAAAAGCACTGTTAGAAGCAGACAGCAACATTGCGAGGAGCATAAAATGTAATAAATATTTCTGCATTTGATATTTCTACAAACGATTAATAACTTTCTTTGCTATGGGATTTTCATAGAACAGTTCACTGATAGGAGTAGAAGTAATGGCATCCGTCAGTCTCCTATGCCAATTCACGTCCCTCCACATGCCTACAAATTGTGGAGCACAAAAATTGCTTGTCGCTATGGCTACCCACATACCTGTATGTAATGCTGCTTTAGTTCCCAACTCACATAACTCCATCACCCAGTCCCAGTTGAGCAGAGGCCAGTCCTTGTAATCAACGATACCCCAGCACTCTGTAGTGGCCAATGGCATTTTGTTCTTTCTGGCACAGTCACCAAGAAGGTTGATCTTGTCGACCAAAAGTTTCTGCCAGTACTCAGGACGTTCACGATACACCTTCTCCGCATTATCTACTACTGCTTTGTAAGCTTTTGGTGAAAATCGACCGTCTTTATATCCCACAAGCTTGTAGTACTCACTGTTGTTCTGATGCACCATCCAAAGATGGTGCTCATACATATCAAGAAAAGATGTGTCTACCTCATTGTATTTCCGCACATCTTGGCAGTCGAAAGAAAAAAGAAAAGGTATCTCAGGAAACTCTGACTTAAGAATTCTCAGTGCTGTGCGCATCCATTCCAATGATGCTGGCTTATACCATTGACCCCAGATAACTTCGGGATGAAGTTTCTTGAAAAACGGAGCCCATAAGTCGCCAGGCCATTCGTTACACAAGTCAACATATAGAATATTATCTAATAAATTGTCTCGTTGAATACTTTTCAACGTGTCAATCCAAATCTTAGCCATTTTCTCCGGGGAAATAATCCGCATATATTCGCCCTCAGTATCCTGACGATACCAAGAAGACAAACCAACTTTAATATCACGCTTTTTACAAAGCGAGATAAACTTGCTGAGATTGGGTTGAACCTGAATCTTATTCTTGTCTGGGCTTCCCCAGTCTTGTTGGGTCCATACCTCATTGAGGGTCCATTCTTTGGTAGGACTAGCACTTATAAGATGAGGATAAGCATCTATGCGTACTGCATTGTAGCCTCGCTCAACCAACCCATCAAGGACTTCATTCCAATTTTCAAAACCAGCTCCAGGCCATCTGCGCTCAAGCCAAGAAAAATCCCACATCGTTATGGCCCTGCAATATTTCTTTCCAGAAACCTTATGCTTACCGAGTTTTGGCTCTAGGTTCTTCTCTCCTATTAACCTAGCCGAGAGACTCTCAGGAACCATGACAGTAACCAATGCAGAAGTCAGCGCAGATCTAATAAACGATCGTCGGTCCATGCTTATTTATATTGTTCTGCTTTTGTATCATAGAATTTCTTAAGTATCCAGAAGGCCTTTTTCTTAATACCCTGATCAGACACCACACCCTTGCGATTATACCAGTCTTGTGTACCATAGAGTGTACGACGAGGACTAAGAAAATCTTTAAGAATCCATGGAGTCATTCCAGCTAAACCCTCTATTTTACTAAGCATCTCAAGATTGTCTTTATAGAGACGCTCCTGATATTCCTCTGTCCATAGAGTGTTGTCGTCACCATGTCGGCCTGCAACAGCGCCACCACCCCACTCACTAATAATGACGGGCTTATCATAAGGTACTATCCATGTCATCTTCTTTGTATCATTGACATCACGATACCAACCAATATATTCGTTGAAACTGATTACATCAACATATTTATTCATATTGTCCTGCAATTTATTAGTATATTTAGACGATGTCTCTGTTACCTCCATAGCCATACTTATCAGACGTGTAGAATCTTGTGTGCGGGCATATTTTGCCAGTGAGCTGAGAAAAACATCTCGTGCCTCACCTCGTGGAGTCTCATTTGCCATGCTCCATATTATTATGTTACAACGGTTCTTATCACGATAAATCATATCATGTAGTTGTCTTTGTGCATTCGCATAAGTGTCCTTGTTTGTCCACGCTATAGTCCAATAGACCGGAATTTCACTCCAGACCATGAACCCCATCTTCTCTGCCTCTTTCACAGCATACTCGTTATGAGGATAATGAGCAAATCTGATATAATTGCAGCCCAACTGTTTAGCCCATCCCAGAAGAGTGTCAGCATCCGCAGCACAATTAGCCCTACCCGTACGATAAGCCCTTTCCTCATGGATACTTATTCCACGCAGAAATATGGGCTTTCCATTGAGAAGGATCTGCTTACCACGAGTTTCAATTGTACGGAAGCCTATCTCGTCATGAATGTCATTGCCCTGCATAGAGATTGTTACATCGTAAAGCTTAGGATTCTCCGGACACCACAACACAGGTTTAACTTTTGTAACAAGAGTTACTTTTCCCTCTGCATCAGTCGTAAGATTTTTTTTGAGACATAGTTCTGGGATACTTAATGTCAACCTTACTCCGGCTCTAGGTTCATTAATCTTAGCGGAAAAGACGAGCTGCCTACGATCGTTCTTGTTCAAATGAAGGCTATAATCCTCTACATAAGTGTTATCAAGAGTTATTAAAAGAACATCACGTGTAATACCACCATAATTCCACCAATCAAAGAACTTGGTTGGCACATTTTCAAGTTTGCGTTGATTATCAACTTTCACTACAACAAAGTTATCGCCATCTTCGATAAAATCTGTTATATCATAGTTGAAAGGAGTGAAGCCTCCGACATGTTTACCCACCTTCTTACCATTGATATAGACATCAGCTTGATAACATACTGCACCAAAATAAAGCAATGTCCGCTTGCCCGGCAGCTTTTTATATTTGAAATTACGTTGGAACCATATAGACCCTTCGTAGAAGAATAACTTCTTGTCCGCAGTATTCCAATCGCTAGGAATCTGCATTTTAGGAGACTTACTGAAATCATATTCCACAAGGTCAAGGGAGTTCTTAGGCTTACGGTTCTCGCCATAGCTGTGTACTACCTCTTTATTCCAATAGTCTAAATAACCGACCTGCATAGGATCTTCTATGTAATTCCACAAACCATTAAGAGATTGTATATCCCTGGCATATACATTTTGTACAAGAGGCACCTCAGCAGAAAAACATCCGAGGGACCCAAGAATCATTACCAATCCTAAAAAAAACACCTTTTTCATTATTTCCTTATTTATATTTCGTTACTTTATATGGTTTTAATATAGCATTATGCGCGCATTTCTGCACAATTTCCTTTGTTGCCACATCGACCTTAGCAGGAGCAAAACGTTTACCAATACATGACTTGCCCGTTATTATCTCTGACCATGTACAAGCTGCTGCATATCGTCCTACGCCATAGTTGAGATGAAAACCGTCACGATTAAGGTTGTCACCAATAGGACTTGTACGCACATTCTGGATAGCGGTGCCAGAAGGAACAACAAAGGCTATATCCTTATGACGTAATTTCATCTTTTTTATTGCTTTGGCGATAGATTTATACATCTTCAGCTGGTTATTACAATATTTGACAAAACCTGGATGTTCAGCTGTTTTTGCATAAGCCCATGTCATGTGAAAGCCGAAAACAGCATTAGAATTAGTCTTATTGTTTTTTAAAAATGACATGAGACTGCTCATATAAGGCTCATATGTAGAGAAATCACCAGCATCCTGGCTTACTTGTTGCAAAGTTATAATATCCCATGGTTCATCTTTTAATATAGACAACAGGTTCTGCTTCTTAGTAATATGTCGTACGCCTTTGAGAACTTTACAATATTCGATCTGACTTATTCCAGCCACGACATCATCCAAATGCATTTTCAAACTGTAGCCACTCTGATAAGCATTACCAATAATAAGCGTATCACCATCTTCTAGGCAAAGTTCATAGAGATACTGCTCAACAGCATCTTCAGAGAAACTGTTACCTATTGACAATAGCCTTACAATCTTAGCCGATGATTGTGCTGGAACTAAAAACGCCAGACCTATAATTAAATTTGATATAATTAAATGTTTCATGAGTGTTATTCTTATAGTTTTATTTTTTGACTTGAAAACCTATTTACAAACTTTATTGCCTGTTCTCAATCATAATCCAGGGAAGTATGTTTACCAATTCATATGTGAAAGCCTATAAAGTTTTTTTATAGTATGGTTTACAGCTAGCATCTTAACATCAGTCAGGTCAGCTTCTCTATACAACGAATAGAGCTTGTACACCGCTTTTCCTGCCAAATATTGTCCATACTGAGCAGACCATATCATCTTCAGAAGTAAAATATAAACAGATCCTAGAACACAGAAGGCAATAACTTCATGTAGATCTACTGATAACAGCACCAGCCCACTATGCAGTTTTACTTAATCTTGAATGTCTATTTATTACAACCCTCTGAGGATCGACATTTACATCATCTAGAAGATAATCCTTAACACAACTTGCTCCCCTTATCCATGCACCTATTACTCCCCATTGCTTTAAAGCAGGATGCTTCTGCCCTTGCTTATGCATAGTTTAAGAAATTCAAAACGCCAAACATTGTTCCGCTGTTCTTTTGTTCTTCTGAGGCTATCAGGGGATTAGGCGAAGTACAATCTGGAACATCTGTTTCATCATATATAAACTTCCATTTGGTTTGCATAAATCTGTCTTGGGTACGAATAGTCTAGCTAAAATATATTACTAATAGAATGAAAAGAATTTTTCATCAATTTGAATATTATATAAAAAGAATTTGTAGAACATAAGCAAGAAGTCTGTTGTTAATAATACCAAGTTAAGGAGTCATCCAAGCATTCTTTAGATGACTCCTTCTTTATATATTAACGATCTATCCTCTTAAAGTTCCAAAACCAAGCAGTTCCCCAATCACCTGCACCTGGATCAGGAGCACAAAGACGAAGCTCATCGTCACTAATCCTGATAATTTGGTAAGTATACTGACGTTTCTTTCCATTATTAGGCCCAATGCCTAATAGAGGAACAGTCCCCGTGAATGTTATAGTGCCTACATCCCATCCATCCTTGACATGGTCTTCGGACACCTCAATAGAACCAGTCTCCCCACGACTAGTTGTTACACCTTCCAGGCTTAAACTAAACCATCCATTTAAGCCGTCCTTGGGGAGATTATTCATCTTAGCCTGTGCATCTATACTAGAAGCAGCACATCTAAACCAAGCAGGTCCTGTGCTTTCCATATAACCACCATTGCCCCAAACTCCCTCTGGAGCCTCGGTATTCCATGTCCAGTAAGTCGTTGTAAAATCTCCTTTTCCATGAATTTTGAACAGCTTGTCATAAATCTCTGGGAGATCTGTATATTCAGTGATATCGATAGATTTTACTCCTGATTTAGATGAGTTCCCCACCATGTCGCGAGTTTCAACATAGAAACTTCCTTTCTTAGCTGGAGGTACAACTTGTACTTTAACCGAAGTACCATTACCTATCATCTTATCTGTATTGGCATCATAGACCCAAATATAATAACTTGGGGAAGTTGAAATAATGAGGTTGTTATTACCTGCACTCTTAGCCTGAATATTGAAAGCCTCTGTAAGTTTCTCTGGTGAAACGACTACTGAACCAGTTTCATTATCTTGAACTGGATCGCAAGAGACAAATCCGATAGCTATGAATATCATAGCCACAAAATAGAGTATCTTTTTCATCACTTTATAATTTTCAAAGTTTAAAATATTATTTACCAACCTGTGTACTCAGACGAAGCATCAGAATATCCGGCATTCTGTGGTACACTTCCTATTGATACCTGACTGTCTGGCATCTTAGCAAAACCAGCTGTGGCATTATATCTTTCAGCATAGCCACCATTATGCGCAGTGTTCTTATCTGCTTTTCCAGCAAGATAGATAGGCTGATTTGTCTGACGCTCTAAAGCTGAAGCTGCAATATGCCAACGACGAATATCGTTCCATCTTGTGCCTTCAAAGGCGAGCTCATGTCTTCGCTCGTTCTGTAGAGCCTCAAGAGAATATTTAGCTATTGGCCTAAGACCAGCACGAGCGCGGACCTTATTAATACCTGATATACTTTCTTGCAATTCACTCTGCATTAGAAGTACATCCGCAAATCTCATAAGGACAAGATCATGGATGTTATTTAATTGATAGTAATTAGCGCCCTTAATCCATCCATCCGTACCATACATGAGATTTTCGAAGCAACAGAAATAAGGAACCTTGGACACTGGATATTTCTCGCCCTGAGAACCATCATTTTTTGCTGAAATTGGAGCTTTTTTCTTAGCGTAATAATCAGTTTCCTGAACATAATCATCATAACCTCCATACTTATACTTCGGCAGTTTACGGACATCCTGAATAGATGCTTCCAAACGAGGATCATCAGGTTCTGTTGATATCCAATCACTTACTAGGTTAGGCGCTACAGGACCACAGCCCCACCCCATACCAAATGGGAATGTGTTTGCATACTTCTGTGCACCCCGAACACCTTCATACAAAGCCAAACCATTAGCATAGCCAGTAACAGGCCACTGAGCCAGCTTGTTGAACTTAATTGCCATCATAGATTCTGGATTTACTGCATTGTCATTTTCCGCCCACTTGAGGTTCTGACCTTTAGTGTAATCATAGTCTTCAACGGTAAAACGATTAGTATAAGCCCACAGTTCACGATAGTCAGATACCAAAGAATAACCTGAATTGTTGATACAGTCGTCTATCAGGTCGCAGACCATTCCCTTTGTCAGAGAGATTCCATTTGGAAGAGCAACCTCTTGAAGAGGATTGTATGTAGTACTTGTTAGGTCTGAAATAGTTTCACCGTTACAATAAAATCCTGTATAAAACAAGAATGCACGGGCTAACAAGGCTTCTGCTACATATTTATCAACATGACCATCTGTTCTGCGTTTAGAAGGCATCGTAGTTGCTGCTATATAGAAATCCTGGAGGATTTGTCCCCAAAGAACCTTAACATCACCAGGTGTAACAACACTTCCAGAAGGAACTGTCACCAATGGCACATTACCATACATAGATGCAAGTTCGTAATAGTATAGGCCTCGCAACACTAAAGCCTCTCCTTTATACATGACCTTGTCTTCATCTGATATCGTGGTAAGATTAGGAAGAGCTGCTATTAAAGTATTAGCTCTATTAATGCCTGTATAACGATGTTTCCAGAAAGCATTTGTTTGATTTTGACCAACATTACACAAGAAATCGTATGACTGTGACCAAGCATCGTTAAGGCCACCGCCACCTAATTGATCATCGCTGGCAAGATCTGCATACAAAAGCCAACTAGTCTTAGTGTCAGCGTTCTCCAAAGGAGCATTTAGACATTCATATATACCAGCTAATACAGCGTTTGCGTCTGATTCTGTTACAGGGAAGTTCTCTGTAGACATCTCTGTATAATTTTCTACATCATTTATGTCACAGGAGCCGAAAGTTGCTACCAAGGTAAGTGAACATAAAAGCAAATTAAATATATTTTTCATAATTGCTTATTCTAAAATTTAATATTAACACCAACCATATAAGTACGAGGCTGGGGATAGTTGCCTAAATCTACTCCAGTCACCCAAGGCTCATTACCATCAACAGCACGACCATTCTCTGGATCCATGCCCTTGTAACCTGTTATGGTGAAAAAGTTTTGAACAGAAACGTAAAATCTCAGCATCTGGAAAGGGCTGTTTCTCCAAAGTTTAGTAAAGTCATAACCTAAAGTGATATTCTGCAAACGAAAATATCCGGCATTCTCAATATAAATATCAGATATAGCCTGCCAATTCTGACCTTCGTTCATCCTGGCTAGAAGAGGGTATTTATTAGATGTTCCCTCACCATTCCAGTAAGAATAAACTTCAGAGGTATAGTTATTGTCCTCACCATCAGTAAATCTGCGGTAGGAGCGAGCTACTTGCTGACCAAGTGCAAAATAACCAGATACTATCAAGTCAAAACCCTTATACCCTGCAGACAAATTAAGTCCCATTGTAACATCTGGATTCGGGTTGCCCAAATCTGTCTTGTCTTCTGAATTGATTTTGCCATCGTGATTTGTGTCTAAAAACATAAGGTCACCTGGTTTAAGAGATGTTCCTTGCAAAGAATTTGCTGCGTTACCTCCGCAATTATTTTTAACATAATTGTCAAGATCCTGTTGATTCTGAATGACTCCACCTGTCTTATAGCCATAAAAATAGCCTATTGGATGTCCCTCTTCAAAACGGGAAATTATGCCTGTGCCTTCTGCGAGCAAGTTCTTACCTCCTTCCATATATTTGGTAGAGCTATTTACCTTAGTAACTTTATTATGATTCCATGCAAGATTATAATTAATACCATAAGTGAAATCAGAACCGACCTTGTCTGTCCAACCTAAAGCAACTTCTATACCACTATTACGAACCGTACCTGCATTCTGCCATTGTGTTTCAAAACCTGTGGTTTCAGGAATAGGCACTTGTACAAGAAGATCTTTTGTCTGTTTATTATACCAATCAAGGCTGAGATTAAATCTTTGATTAAAGAAGCGTGCATCAATACCAATATTAGTTTGCTCACTTGTCTCCCAAGTTAAATCATTATTTGAAAGACGTGAAGGTGCAGCGCCAGCTGTATAGCCATCCTTATTGTTGTTGAAAGAATAGTTATAATACCTCCCGAAAGCAAATGTTGCCTGATAAGCGAAATCACCGCCATTAAGCAAATTTTTGTTGCCATTCTGCCCCCATCCTGCACGGAGTTTCAAGAAATCAAGCCACTTGGCGTTTTGCATAAACCTTTCGTTGCTGATAACCCAGCCAGCACTGAATGACGGGAAATAACCCCAACGATGATTAGGAGCAAAGATAGAAGTTCCATCAGCACGCACTATAGCTGAAAACAAATAGGTTTCTTTATAGTCATAATTCAAGCGGCCAAAGTATGACATGTTTTTGTTATTGGTATAAGGATCACCATAAACAGACATACCCTTTGATGCTCTATTCGTAGCATCAGTCAAGCTAAGATAACCATGCTTATAATCACCAAAAATAGTACTTTGAAGAGTAGCACCTACACTATCACCATTACCAGGACGAAATTCAGAATATTCCATACCTGCTAATAAATCAAAGTGATGTGATTTGTTAATATTTAACTTATAATTTAAAGTGTGTGTCATTCCCCAGTTCCAGCCAAAACTTTGATTTTGAGACACCTGATCTTCTGTCCTGTATTTTCCTGCAACCATCATATTTGCATTAAAGACAGGGAGATAAGAACGATAAGTTGATGTATGTTGCTTATAGCTAAACTGACTTCTGTACTTGAGGTTGTTAATCGGTTGGATCTCAATATAACCTACAGCATCTAGGTTAACATTTCTTGTCTTGTTATGACCAGAAATTTGGTTAACAATGTTATAAATAGGATTAACCATGTTGGCATTAAAATTCTGTAAACCCTCCGCTCCTGATGCTTGTATATCATTCCAGTCAAAATAGTTACCATTCCTGTTATAGAGGGGCACTAGTGGATTACCATGAATCATATCTGCAATAGCATTTAGATACTGATTACCAAGTTGTACTCCTTGATTCTGCCTGTGCATAAAATACACATTTTCACCAACTTTGATAATGTCTTTACCTGCCTCATTGCGCAAAAGCACGTGTTCTGAATTTAGGCGCAACGTAAAGCGTCTATAGTCAGACTTAGTATGATTGCCGAAAACGCCATTCTGATACTGATAACCAACACCTGAACTAAATGTACTTTTGTCAGAGCCACCTGTAAGATTGATAGAATGGCTTGTGGTCACAGCATTTTTACTACGAAACTCTTCTAGCCAATTAGTGCCGGGGTTAGAACCATCGTTATATGCAGCAAGCAACTCTTTGTCTATATACTTAGACCAATCAAGAGGTCCCATACCACTGTTATGACGCACCAGATCCTCAACCTGCATATATTCCTTGGCTGTAAGCATATCAGGTAAACGATAAACATTTTGCCAACCTATATTGCCATCATAATCAACCTGAACCTTTCCAGATCTACCATGCTTTGTGGTGATCAATATAACACCATTAGCAGCGGCAGAACCATAGATAGCTGAAGAAGCAGCATCCTTTAGAACGTCAATACGCTCAATATCTGAAGGATTCAGATTATTAATGTTACCACCAGATACTCCATCGATGACATACAGAGGAGCTGTATTACCATTGGTACCTGCACCACGAATATTGACCTTAAATCCGTCTCCAGGTTGACCAGACGCAGCTTGAATATTCACACCTGGTGACTGACTTTGTAATGCACTTAGGGCATTTATAGTATTCAGCTTTGTAATATCATCCCCTTTGACTTCTAAAGTAGCACCAGTAACAAGTTTCTTTTTCTGAATACCATAACCAACAACAACAACTTCTTCCAGACTTTTGTCGTCAGCTTGAAGAGTAATGTTGTATATAGAACGATTTTCTTCAACTCTAATCTCCTGACTTTTGTATCCTATATAGGATATCTGAAGTATCGTGCCTGGTCTGACACTCATACTGAAATTACCATCAATACCAGAAATGACACCATTAGTAGTTCCCTTCTCTATAACAGAAGCTCCAATTATAGGACCTTCAGCATCAGAGATGTGCCCAGTAATCTTTTTGTCCTGTTGTATCTTCTGGATAGATTGCACAGAAGAAGAGGCATAAGCTTGTGGATTTAATCCACAAGTCAACATAAACCCCATTAAAGGGATCACCTTAATTAAATAATTCTTCATACTCAGTTATTTTTAGGTTACAAATGTTTGATTTTGTTATAATAATATAGTCAGTGAAGTTGTCAAGCATATTGATTGTCCTCGAACATACTCAACATAAAAAAAGCAACTATCCCAATAATACATCTCACGCAAACGGCCAACTGATACTAAATAAGGATATTTCATTATTAATCTAATGTCTTCTTGGGGAGTATCTGTAGGAAGAGCCAGGAACTTCCCAATATTTTTTTTAATATAAGTGTCAATGTCTATCACGCCAGTCATCTTTTTCCTATAAGAAGTGGACACAAGAATATTATCAGTTATGAAAGATGTAGCATCATTGCCATTATACCGATACATACTATAACCTTTTAAAAAACCATTTGCTGCTTTAGTTGGCATTATAATATATAAGAAAAGTATTACTGTAACTATATAGGTCGAAGCTGTATTTTTAATTTTCATATTTCTTTTAGTTTTCTGATTGTAAATTTAGCATATTTTAATTGAGCCATATCAACCAAGTAGGCAATAAGGAGATTTTGGCATCACTTACACTTATATAAATAATTGATAATAAGAAAATTGTATAAACACGAAAAGGAGATGCATATAGATGCAAAAATGACAGTTATAATGTAGACAAAGAATTGTAGCTATTATAACATGCCTTTCATAAAGAACGACAGGCTGCTTTTCTATCTAACGGAAGGGAATAATCATTACAGCTCCACTGCTCCCTACCAGATGTGTATGGAGAGATAGTCGT
>KQ959357.1 GCA_001552765.1 Bacteroidales bacterium KA00344 | reverse complement strand
CACCTCCTTTCTGGAGAGGACGACCAATCTCATCCAACATTTTCGTTCAGCGGTCCGCTGTACGTCTTTTGTTGGTAAATTGAAGTGAAGGTCTGTTATGGGAAATTCAATATGCAATGGCATTTCACATCCATCACTTCTCCGTACTGCTACTGTCTACTGTAATTTATATATTGACAGGAGAAAGAGGAAACTGGGCAAATCCAATGGCAGCCCAACGCTGTCTGCAACAGAATCAGCCGATACTACAGTCCTATAGCTCAGTTGGTTAGAGCGCCACACTGATAATGTGGAGGTCGGCAGTTCAAGTCTGCCTGGGACTACCTCGTTGCTCCAAAAACATTTGGGGGATTAGCTCAGTTGGCTAGAGCGCTTGCATGGCATGCAAGAGGTCATCGGTTCGACCCCGATATTCTCCACTTGATGCATTCATATGCACAGGTATTGAATCTCACATTAATATATATGTAATTGTGAGTTGAATATTGTGCATTCAGAATTGAAAACTTCACATTTATATAATTGTGAATTGAAAATTGTGAATTATGAATTG
>KQ959356.1 GCA_001552765.1 Bacteroidales bacterium KA00344 | reverse complement strand
AGGTGCATCGTCCAAAATCCCTGTACTTTATCGATGTTGGAGATAGAGAGTCGGCGGTGTAGCTTGTTCAGTTTGTCGTAGTATTCAGCCTTGACAGCCATCAAACAGTCTTGTCTTATCCATGTTACTCGACGTGTATAGATTTCGTCTTTGTCATTGGGAATCGACTGTACCACCCAGCATCGGTGTCCACCTAAGTTTTCTTCTCGTAGGAGCTGGTGTTTTTCCTCGTCCACATTGCGCATACTCATGTCGTTATAGGTAAAGTCGCTACCCATGAAGTAGTCGGTCTTCGACGACTTACCGCTGATGCGTCTCGTCTTTTTCATGGCAGGCAGATAGAGCCACTTGTCGTCCACCTTGCGTGGATTGTCGTAGTCCCAGGTGAGGAATCCTGTTCCCTTCACATCTCCGGGATAAGTGAAGAACATAATTTTCTTTGTGTCCTTGCCCACGTCCATTGCCCATGACTCGAGTTTTCTGATGCGTTTGTGTCCACTTCGCTGAATGAGTGTCATCTCTACGGTAGCGTAGCGTGTGTCGCCATCAGGTCGGTTCTTTACTTT
>KQ959355.1 GCA_001552765.1 Bacteroidales bacterium KA00344 | reverse complement strand
ATATATTTAACCATTTCTAAATCTTCAAAAACTGCATTCGGGATAAGCAGGCATTTTCAAGACACCTCTAAAATACGTCTCCACATTTTTCCTACTGAGCCTTAGTGTCGCTTACCCTCGCCGACAAACTATCTCGACTTTTCCAAATACCATAGTTATCTTATACTCCTACAATCTTTGCCACCTGATCTTCAAATCGATCTCTGTCTATAGCCATCCGCTTCACTGCCGACCGATAATTATAAACTGTCTGAGGGGTGTAGAAAAGTAATGTGGCAATAGCAGAGCTCTCAGTGATACCCAGTCGGATAAGGGCGAGGATGCGCAATTGGGGCGTAAGGCGACCCATTTCCTTCTGAGTGAGCGGATGAGCAGGGTCAAGAAGGGTATTGACCTGTTCCACAAAGTCAGGATAGAGCATGAGGAACGATTTGTCGAAGTAACTGAGGAAATCAGCCGCTTCCCGCTCGATGAGCATCGTAGTATTACTATAGCCCAACAAGTCTTCCGCCTGCTTAGCCTTCACCTTGCGCTTTACCAGAGCACGATAAGCTTCAAACTGTGAGATATTGACCACACAAAGGTCGAGAAAGATATGGATCTGCTGTTCGCGTAAGCTGTTTACAGTAGAGAGCTTCTCATTAAGATGCACGAACTGTTCATTATTCTCTATCAACTCCTCACGCTGCCGGGATATCAGGTTGCGACTCTTTCTGAGATACATGATGCCCACGATAAGCGTGATGGCAGCCAATGCCATGATGGCAAGCAACCCAGTGACGAGGTTGCTATAGCACGCCAACTTCTGCTGATTGGTATCAATGATGCCCGGCAAGATGTCCGAGATCTGCGCCATACGTAACCGGTTGTTATAAAATCGAGCATCTTCCAGTGAATAGCGAATATACCGGTCTGCCCGCTTCGACTCAGCAGGATAGTGTTCATGCAGGTAGAGCGCATAATGCTGCAAAGCGAGATTCTCCTTCAACGGGCAAACCGCATCACTGATCGCCGCTTTCTTCACATAGTATTCATACTCCTTTTTCATGCCACGATCCATGTAACAGTCAGCCAGACTGAATGCCACCATGGCATAAAGTCGTTCGTCCGGCCTGCACCGGTCAAGGCATAGCTTGGAATAATGACAGGCCAAACTCAGCTTTCTTTCATCATAAGCCACTAACGAACGATAAAACAAATTCCATGTTTCTACCTTGGGGATATAGCGACTATAGCGTGGATCTTCAGTGGTCGCTAAACATCGCTTTCTGTAATACCGGTTTTTTGCTTTATACCTCTGCTCAAACCTCGTACCATTCGTATGTTCGACCATGTAGTTCGTTGTCCAGAACATGGTTTCGTAGAATTTATATTTCAACCGGTCATCTATATGAGCGGTATCGATAGTACTGATGAGTTCGTTTGCCTCAGTGAAAAAACTGCCCATGCCAAGTTCTAAGATTGAATGTAGCTTGAAAAGGTCCCGATAGTACTCATTGCCCGATTCCTCTGCCAACGCACGCATTTGGGCAAGACAGAACATGGTGGAATCGAAACGGAAAGTGTACAGTTCTGTAAACAAACTGTCCATCAGTTCCAGCTGCTCCAACGTGTCTTCCGTATTGCTGATCTTTTCGTTGAGCCACTGAATACGTGCACGCTTCTTGCCAACAAACTCATTGCGGCGTGCTAAGTAGGAATCAAGCTCTGCAAAGCGATGGTCCTCACAACCTACCATAAGCATGAAGAACAGCACTAAGGGAAGCTGACAGAAAAAAAGTTTATGACATGAACGATAACTCATAGTTTCATCGGTTAAGGTGTTGTATTTGCAAAATAAACAAAAAACATTGATTTAACCAAATATACATAGCACTATTTTTAATTCTATATAAATTCCTTATAATCAACTCTTTAATATTTAGCAGCATCTACATCAATCTACTTAAAGTCTACTACGACTTGATTTAAATCAAACCACCACCTAACTTTGCCGCTGAAGTTTAATCAAAATAAACCTACAATGAAAATGAACAAAACAAGAACCATTATCCTAACCATTTCGCTGATGCTCACCACAGCATTGCACGCACAGCCTAAAGCACCACTTATGGGCTGGGCCAGCTGGAACAACTATCATGTAGCCATCAATGAAAACATTATCAAGGCACAGGCAAAAGCCATGGCTACCAATGGCATGAAAGACGTGGGCTACCAATACATCAACACCGACGATGGCTTCTTCGGCGGGCGCGACAAGACCGGCAAGCTCATCGTGCACCCCAAACGTTTCCCCAATGGCATGAAAGCTATTGCCGACTACATCCATAGTCTGGGTCTCAAGGCAGGCACTTACTCGGATGCCGGTTACAACACCTGCGGATGTCACGGCGACAACGACACCATAAGCGTGGGTTGCGGGCTGAAGGGACACGAGTGGGAAGACCTGAACCTGATGCTCAAGACATGGAATTTCGATTTCATCAAGGTAGACTGGTGTGGAAGTATACGCTTAGGATTAAATGAAGAAACCCACTACACCTACCTCATTGATATGGCACGCCGCATCAAACCCGATGTTGTTTTCAATGTCTGTCGATGGCAGTTCCCCGGCGAATGGGTAGTCAACAAAGCCGATTCGTGGCGTATTTCGGGCGACATCATCGACGATTTTGACTGCATCATGCGCATTGTCGACCTCAATGCCGACCTCTGGCGCCATTGCGTGCCTGGCCACTACAACGACATGGATATGCTGCAGGTGGGACGAGGCATGAACTACGAAGAAGACAAGACTCACTTCACAATGTGGTGCATGATGGTCAGTCCGCTACTTGCCGGTAACGACCTCACCACAATGTCGAAGCAGACGCTGAGCATCCTGACCAACAAGGACATCATTGCCCTTAACCAGGATCCCCTCTTTTATCAGGCTCGACGTATGCAGGACTACGGAGACCTCGAAGTGTGGGCTAAGCCCCTGCACGACACCATGAGTGGCGTGGTGGCCGTAACACTGCTCAACCGCTCGAAAGTGGAACAAGAAATCACCTTCGACCTCAAGAAAGTGGGCATCACGGCAGCAGAAGGTTACACCATGAAAGAACTTTGGACCAAGGCCACCTACAACCGAAGCACCGAGCCACAACGCACGTTTAAAGTTCCCGCACACGGAGTGGTAGTGCTCAAAATAAACGGTACTGCTGAGAAGTATAACGTGTTTCAATACGAATAAGACGCATATTTCAATACGAATAAAACGTGCGTTTCAATACGAATAAGATTACCAACCACAAATCAATACACAGCTTTTTATTCTACTACGCAAGTTCTGCACTTCTCATTGAACTTACATTAGCTTCTTATATAAGATGAGATTGCAGATGGGCGCAATTAGATTTGGCAATGATTAATCATCAATTCCCAATAGGTAGTAGTTTCTTTCAAAGGGTAGAAAGATTGTATCAGATAACACTAAGCGAAACAACGGAAAACCATATAACTACAAGTCTATAATTAGCAATTATGAGAAAAACCTATCTAATGAACAGCAAGCTCATGGCCATAGTCATCACGCTGTGTAGTGCAGGCTCTATCTCTGCAGCCCTGCCCACTAGTCAACCCTTAGCCGTCACACAGCAAACTTCCGACGACATTACCGTCAAGGGAAAAGTTTTCGACGATACCGGCGAACCTATCATCGGTGCAACGGTGAAGGAAAAAGGCACCAACAATGCCACCTTGACTGACCTGAGCGGCAGCTTCTCACTAAAAGTTCCTGCAGGAAAGACACTTCTGATTTCCTACATCGGTTTTACTACTAAGGAAATAAAAGCCTCCACCACGCCTCTGAAAATCACTATGGGCGAAGATAAACAATCAATCGACGAGGTGGTGGTCGTAGGTTATGGAACGCAGAAGAAGGCCAACCTGACCGGATCTGTTTCGGCCGTCGACTCCAAAGACCTTGGCAATCGTGCCCTCACCAGTACCGCACTCGGAATGCAAGGCAAGATGGCTGGTGTGACCATCATCAATCCCGGTGGCGCACCGGGTCGTAGTGATAATGGTACGACTATCCGCGTGCGTGGTACAGGTACGTTCAACAATGCTTCCCCGATGATTGTGGTAGACGGTATGGAGAGCACGATGTACGACATCGACCCCAACGACATTGAGTCTATCTCTGTTTTGAAAGACGCCGCCTCAGCCGCCATCTACGGTTCGAAGGCTGCCAACGGCGTCATTCTGATCACCACCAAACGCGGCAAAGTGGGCAAGGCTGTAGTTTCCTACGCCAGCACCTTCGGCTGGCAGAGCCCTACCCGTTTGGCTAAGTATGTCAACTCCGCACAGTATGCGCGTCTTACCAATGAGGCCCGTGCCAACGAAGGAAAGTCACCGATGTACACCGACGAAGACATCTCACTCTTTGAAAAAGGAACCAATACCGGCGATCACGCCAATACCGATTGGTACGACCTATTCTATGATCAAAGCGGATTTCAGATGACGCACAACCTGCGCATCTCAGGTGGTACTGAGGCTGCTCGTTACATGATGAGTGCCGGCTATACCGACCAGAACGGTATCGTGCGTAGCTCAGGTATGCAGAAGTACAACTTTCGTATCAATCTCGACAGCAAAGTGAGCGACAAGCTCGATGCTGCCGTCAACATGGTCTATACACGCGAGGACATCAAGCGTCCGTCGGGCCCCAACAACTCCGATTATACCCACTTCTTTTATGTTCTCAACAAGCTATCGCCCATGGTGCCCTGCTACAAGGAGAACGGCGACTATGGCTACATTGGAGATGGTAACCCTATAGCATGGTTTGACAACAAATCTGTACAAGACGAGTTTCGCAATAATCTACAGGCAAGCGGATCGCTCACCTATCACTTCCTGCCCGAACTCTCTCTGAAGGGAACGGCAGCCTACAAACTCTACTTCGGCGAATCACACAACATGCACAAAGCTACACGCTACGATGACACCTACATACATGGATCTGTAGATAAACTCACGGAGAGCGTATATCGCGACGACCGCATATCAGGCGATATTCTCCTGAAATACGAGAAGACCTTCGGCGGGGTTCATAACCTCAGTGCCATGACTGGTTACCACGCAGAACTCTACCGCAACCACTCGGTTAATGCTTATCGCGACACCTTCGCCAGCAGTCTGCTCTACGACCTCGACGCTGCCAGTACGGCCAACCAGTCTGCCAGTGGCAACCGTCGTCAGCTCGCCATGACATCTTACTTTGGACGTTTGAACTACGACTACATGGGCAAATACCTCTTCGAGGCAAACTTCCGTTATGACGGTACCTCACGTTTCGCACGCGGTCACCGATGGGGAGCCTTCCCTTCCGTGTCGGCCGGATGGCGCATCTCTGAGGAGAAATTTTTTGAGCCGATGCGCAAGGTGGTTGACAACGTGAAACTTCGGACTTCATGGGGTAAGCTCGGAAATCAGGACGTGGGCAGCTACTACCCCACCGTTTCTACCCTCTCACTCGGACACAACTATGCTTTCGGCGGTACGATCCATACAGGTGCCGTCACAGTGAATGCCGTCAATCCGCTGCTCAAGTGGGAGGCTACCACCACATGGGGCGTGGGACTTGATGTCAGCCTCTTCAATCGTCTGAGCCTTGTCATGGATTACTACAACAAGACCACCGACGGTATTCTCATGACCGTCAACACTCCTGTTACCTACGCGCTGCGCAACTACTACGACAATGTGGGCAAGGTACGCAACACTGGTTTTGAGTTCTCTGCTATGTGGAACGACCACATCGGCGAGGTGCATTACAGCATCGGTGCCAATATCTCGTTCAACCAAAACCGCATCAAGAGCATGGGAGGCAGTGGCGACCAGTATAATGCAGATACCAACGGAGCCACCTACGGCATCATGCGCATAGGCGAAGCTATGCACAGCTTCTATGGCTATAAGGCCGACGGTTTCTTCCAGAGCGAGGAAGAGATTACCAAGGCATACCCCAAAGGGCACATCCAGTTTGGCGGCCGCGATCCCCAACCTGGTGACCTCAAGTATGTTGATACCAATAAAGACGGTAAACTCGACGCCAACGACCGCTGCGTGCTCGGCTCGTGGGATCCGGGCATCACTTTCGGCTTTAATCTCGGTGCCAATTGGAAAGGATTCGACCTGATGGCCGTGTTCCAAGGAGCTACTAAAGTCAATGGTTACGTTACCCGCGAGGGTGTAGGATATATCAACGGCGATACTGCCAAACCCACCACACTGTGGCTGGATCACTGGACAACCGACAACCGCAACGCCAAGACCCCACGACTCATTCAGGGAATGGAAGGCTGGAGCATGCCTACCACCTTCAGCGATTTCTGGATGCAGGACGCTACCTATCTGCGTCTCAAGACTCTGCAGGTAGGCTACTCGCTACCTAAGTCGTTGCTCAATAAAATCGGTGTTGGCAACATCCGTGTGTTCTACACCGCTGAAAATCTCTTCACACTCACGAGTTTCATGGACGGATACGACCCAGAGGCTCCCGTGACCGACAACAACATGAGGGGCAACTATTACCCACAGACCAAAACTCATTCCTTCGGTATCAATGTAACATTCTAAAAAATTGCTATTATGAAACTTATCAAAATATTATCCTTTGCAGCCCTCACCCTGATGGCATCAGGATGCTCAGAGAGCTTTCTCGACCGTGTGCCTACCGATGCCTTATCACCCAGTACCTTCTGGAAAACAGAGATTGATGCCAACATGGCTCTCACCGGCTGCTACCGTCAGCTTTACAGTCCCTATCGTCCTGAGGAAATGTGGTTTTGGGAGACCGCCAGCGACAACGCCTTCTGCTACCACAACAATAAGGACTATCGTGCCATCGGCAACGGAACGATGGCTGCTTCGGGCGTATCGGTACACAACTATTTCACCTATACACAGATTCGTGCCTGCAACGAATACCTTAAAATGGAGAAAACCATCAACTTCTCTACTGAGGCCAAACGCAACCAGTACCGGGCCGAAGTACGTATGATCCGTGCCATGTCGCTCTTCTTCCGTGTACATGTCTACGGCGATTTTCCCTTCTCTGAGGATATCTACGCCACCATTGATGAATCGAGAGTGGGTCGGGTAGATAAGAAAACGCTGCTCGACTACATCAAGAAAGAGATGGAAGACGTCATACAGTATCTGCCCGCCAATGCTGAAGCCGGACGTATCACCAGTGGAGCGGCACAGGCTTTCCTCGTGCGGGTGTACCTCTACACGGGTGATTATGACAAGGCTGCAACTGTGGCTAAGCAGGTGATCGACAGCAAGAGATACAGCATGCCCAAACTGAGCTACGAAGAGTCGTTCCTCAAGAAGAACCAATACAACTCGGAAGTGATGCTCTCATTCGAACACAACAAGGCCGGAGGTTTTGAAATGTGGGTATTCGAGTATATGCCCAATGGTGCCTACGGCGGTTGGTCATCGGTAGTTCCCACACAATCGCTGCTCAACAGCTATGAGACCAAGAATGGTCTGACCATCGACGAGGATCCCATCTACGATCCGGAAAATCCCTATACCAACCGTGACCCGCGCCTTCGTGCAACCATCGTTTATCCCGGACAAAAGTGGGCAAAATATGCCGACGAGAGCAAATATCCTCACGGCTTCCCCTCGGTTCTCAGAGGCGAAGGCGATTATTGGAGTGAAGCCGACAACGCAACCCATACGGGCATGAGCTTCAAGAAGTTTTATGCTGACCCCACAGAATATCCCGATCTGCAGAGCTGCGACCGCAACTTCCCTATCCTGCGCTATGCCGAAGTGCTGCTGTCGTACGCAGAAGCGAAAATAGAGCAGAATCAGATTGACCAGACGGTCTACGATGCCATCAATCAGGTGCGCCATCGTGCCGGCTTACCTGATGTGGATCAGGCTAAATACAACAATCAGACCAAGTTGCGCGAGCTTGTGCGCCGAGAACGTCGCGTGGAGTTTGCCTACGAGGGCCTGCGCCGTATGGACATTCAGCGCTGGGGCATCATGAAAGATGTGATGAATGAGACCATCTATCATACCGAAGGCACCATACTCAGCACAAAGAACGTCGAGGGAGATTTCAACGTGAAACTCCTGCCCTACAGCGATGTAGAGGAGAAGAGACATTTTACCGTCGGCAAGAACGAAGTGCTCCCAGTGCCGCAGACCGTTATCGATGTCAATCCGTTGATCACGCAGAATCCTAACTATTAACTATCCTCTCGGTCACTCTCCTGCACAGGAGGGTGACCTAACCTCAATAGTGATGAAAAATTCGAACCAGCGACAACATCGATTCTGTGGAGCGCATCCCCATGCTGCGGAGCCTCCCACAGTTCTTCCCCGCAAAGGTGCTCTTTTATATTGGTAGCTTGCCTCGTGTCATATATGCGGACATGGGCAAGCTCCATTGCTTTTACCTCGCCTTCCGGCAATGGCAAGATTGTGCAATTTCCACAATATAATTTTCGTTATTTTCTGGACACGCTTTACTTAACTGAACCTTCGCAAGTAAGGATTCGCATGCAGATATCAACGTAAAAATTGGAATAAAGAAGAGGCTCTAAGTTTAGAAAAATCATTGAAAATGGGTAATTTTACAATTGCCAAAGAATAATGTTCAAACGCAGAAGCCATGAGCAAAACGATGAAGATTCAAACGCACTCTTTACCTATTAGGCCTTAAAAACCCCGACGATTCAAGATGAGCGTCGGGGTTTTCAGTGGTTTCCGGTCTTGTCTATCCTTTGATTTGTGCCTTGAATTTCTCTGGAAGTCGAGGCATGGCACCCTTTTGTGTGCACACGTAGGCACTCACTTTCACTGCCAGTTCGTGGGCTTCTCTGATGGGTTTGCCCGAAAGGATGGCGGCCGTGAAAGCGCCGGTAAACGAGTCGCCGGCGCCAACGGTGTCAGCAACTTCCACCTTGGGCGTCTCCTGAAAGCTCTTTAAACCCTTCGCAAACACGTAGCTGCCATTCGTTCCGCAGGTCAGCACGAGCATGTCGAGGTTGTATTTGCCGAGAATCAGCCAGCATTTGTTCTCAATGTCGAGACCCGGATAGCCAAAAAGACGACCGATGGCAACAAGTTCTTCGTCGTTAATCTTCAATACGTTACATCGCTTGAGCGACGCTTGGATAACCTCTTTGGTGTAGAAATTGCCACGCAGGTTGATGTCGAAAATCTTCAGACAGTCGTCCGGAGTGGCGTCGAGAAACTTTCCAATGGTCGCTCTCGACTGCTCACTGCGCTGGGCCAATGAGCCGAAACAAACGGCGCTGCAGTTGTGGGCAGCCGCTTCCACTTCAGGCGTGAATGGAATATAGTCCCATGCCACACCGGTCCGGATGTCGTAGGTGGGCACACCATCAGCATCGAGTTCCACGCCTACCGTTCCCGTAGGATAGTCCACACGGGGCATGATGTGCTTCAAACCCTTTTCGTCCAGTTCTTTTACGGTTTGGTCGCCTAAGTCGTCTTTGCCCAAAGCGCTCACAGCCACGGCCGAATGGCCAAACTGACTGGCATGATAGGCAAAGTTGGCGGGGGCACCGCCGAGTTTGGCTCCTTCCGGAAGCACATCCCATAAAGCCTCTCCGAGGCCTACAATATAACGTTCCATATCTTTGTTTTTAGTGTTTCACTTGAGCAATATAGGTAAACAGATAAGCCACACCGACAGCCATAACACCTACCGCGCCAATCTGACCGATAGCATCGCTGGCAAATCCCATGAGCAACGGGAACACCGTACCACCGAAAAGACCCATGATCATCAGACCACTCACGGCATTTTTCTTCTCAGGCACCGAAAGCAGTGCCTGCGAGAACACGATGGAGAAAATGTTGGAGTTGCCATATCCCACCAAGGCGATGGCCGTATAGAGTATTGGTTTGGATGTTCCGACAAGCAGTCCGAGCATGGCCAAAGTCATCATCGTGATGCTGATGACAAAGAATGTGCGGCTCTTCACAACCCGCAGGAAGTAGCTTCCGGTGAGGCAACCGATGGTGCGGAAAATGAAATACAGGCTCGTGGCAAAGGCGGCCTCGTTCAGGGTCATACCCAAACGCTCCATCAAAATCTTCGGAGCTGTGGTGTTGGTGCCCACATCAATGCCCACATGACAGATAATGGCGACAAAACTCAACAGCACGGCCGGTGTGCCAAGCAATCCGAAGGCTTTCGCAAAATGGCTTGCCACGGTGTCGTTCTCGTCGGCATCGAGTGTGTCGGTTTCCTCCTCAATAGGCGTCGAGGCCAACAACAGAGAGGCTATCACGCCAACAATCATATAGATGGGGAAAAGCACGCGCCAACTCAAGCCGAAAGCCGGAATGGTGGCCAATGCTCCCCACATGGCAATATAGGGTGCCATGAGCGACGCGATGGCTTTCACAAACTGGCCGAAGGTGAGCGTCGCGGCAAGGTTTCCCTTGATGACGGTAGACACCAGCGGATTGAGCGAAGTCTGCATCAATGCGTTTCCAATACCCAACAGGGAGAAGGAGACGAGCATGATATAGAAGTTTTCGCTGAAGATGGGTAACAACAGCGAAATGTTGGTGACCACAAGCGACAGCAAGACGGTCTTTTTGCGTCCGATTTTGTTCATCAAAACCCCTGTGGGAACAGAGAAAATGAGAAACCAGAAGAATACCAGCGAAGGCAGGATGTTGGCAACCGAGTCGCTCAGCGCAAGGTCTTCTTTCACATAGTTGGACGCTATGCCTACCAGGTCTACGAAGCCCATGGCGAAGAAACAGAGCATGACCGGTATCAAAGCGAGTTTATTTGTTTTGCTCATGACGTTGTTTTGAAGTTTAAGATTGGTTTAGCATTTGCTTGCAAAGATATCATGTCAGCACCGATACGACGTTGAAAAATCGTTCATCCAACTCAATTTTTGTTTCAATGGAGCAGGAATATTCATGGACGAACGATTTTTGTTACCCGGCTTGCGTGTTCTCCCGTCGTAACGTCGGTTAATGGGCGGGCAAACCCGGCGCCTTCATGCTTTGCTGCGCAGCCTCATTATTTCAAATTGTAAATACGAGCCTTGCCACCCTTGACTGTTAGCTGCGTATAGGGTGAGGACGGGAAGACAATGTTAGACATGGCCATTTTCCCATCGGCGTCGAACACCTCAATGCTACTTTTGTCTATGAAGATTTGAATCGTGTTTATTTTTCCGTAGGTCGGGGCTTTGGTCACCGTGGCAAAATTGCTCGAAAAACTCGTGTCGCCGCTCTTGGTGCGGTCCATCTCAAAGGTTTCGTTCTTGGCATTATAAGTCATGGTGACGCTTTCTCCCTGACCATTGGACAGCGTGATAACAGTGTTGGCACGCAGCCTGACATCGACGCGGCAAGCGTCGCTGAGCCGCTTGGCGGGCTTCGACGAAAAGGCGCTCATGACCTCCGGACTGGGTTTGACGCTGCAATAGGTCTTTCCCTGATAGCTGAACAGGCCAAGATCGCGCGGCAAACCGTTGGCCGAACGATATTGCTTGGTGGGCACATCGTTGGCATACTGCCAGTTGCTCATCCAAGGCATGGCCACATGGCGACCGTCGGGAGCATTGCTGAAGGTGACAGTGGCATAGTGGTCCTTGCCCCAATCCATCCATTTGGTCACCTCAGGAGCGTCCTCACACGTGAACTTGCGACCGTCGAAAGTGCCGACAAAATACTGTGTGGCCGAGCCGCCGAAAGGTCCGCCGGGGTTGATGTTGCAGATGAGCAGCCATCGGTCGCCCATTTTCAGCAGGTCGGGACATTCCCAAACCCCATCGTGGTTGCCGTAACCCTCGCCGAAATCGCTCTCATGCGTCCAGTCCTTCAGGTTTGACGAAGAATAGATTTTCATGTGCTGCCCTTCGGCCAGAATCATATTCCATTTGCCAATCTCCTCGTTCCAAAAAGCCTTAGGATCGCGAAAGTCGGGCGTGTTGGACACAATCACCGGGTTGCCGGCATATTTCGTAAACGTATGACCGTTGTCGGTGCTGTAGGCCAAGCTCTGTGTCTGGCTTTGTCCGGCAGAAGTGTACATAGCCACGATGGCATTATGGCCAAATCCTGCCGTGTTGTTCTTGTCTACGACAGCCGACCCGCTGAACACCGTTCCCAAGGCGTCCGGCATCACGGCGTCGCCCTCGAAGGTCCAGTTCATCAAGTCGCGCGAAGTGGAATGGCCCCACGTCATGTTCTCCCACTGCGATCCGTAGGGGTTATGCTGAAAGTAGAGATGCCAAACACCATCCTTATAAAACATCCCGTTGGGGTCGTTCATCCAGCCGTAGAGGGGCGTGTGGTGATAGACAGGACGGAATTTCTCGCGATTCTGTGTGTCAAACGTATCTGCATACTTCATTGCTTTCCAACAGACAAAATCCTTAGTGGCAGTATGTCTGGCCTGTTCGTTAGCGTTACCACGTGAAATGGTGATGTCGAGCAAGATTTCTTTTCCGGCAAACTCATCGAGGTGGAGAGGCACAAAGTAGTCAATCTTGTTCATGGCCAACTTGCAATTAAATTCCTTCACCACCTTTTGGTCCTGAAGAATCCGCACATGGTCGTTCTCGCGGCTTTCCTCCATTGGCAGCAACAGGTATTTCGAGCTGGTAGATACACGTTGCATCACGTGCTTATCGCTAAGGAAATGGATGGTTTGCGCGTGCAGGAAACTCAAGGCAAGCATCAAGAGAGAGATAACAACTATATTTCTTTTCATACCAATTAATTTCTATGTTTTTATATGATCACATCATTTTCAACAAATGAGGGATCATTTGTTGAAAATGATGCAGCTTATTAATAACCTCTGTTCTGCGTATACAGTCCGGGGATATAATAAAGTTGATTGTAAGGAATGGGGAAAAATTCATTCTTCTGTGGTGTGAAATGAGCATCCTTATAATATTGGGCATAGTTCTGACCCTCATAAGAAGCTTGAGACTCACGCTTAAAATAGGCATTGAGTGTCTTTGAGGCAACACCCCATCGCCTCAAGTCAAAGAATCTTTCGTGCTCCATACCCAGCTCTAAACGGCGTTCACGTCTCACACATTCTCTTGCAACTGCTTTGTCAGCAAAGTAGTTTTTCGGATAAAGTGCTATTTCACATTGATTGGCCGCATAGTCTATATGCTTTTCAATGGAATTTGCCGCCCGCTGCCTTATTGCATTAATAATGTTTTCTGCTTCGTCAAGTCTGCCTAATTCCACAAGTGCTTCTGCACGGTCGAGCATAGAGCCTGTGTAGCGTATAACATATTCATTCATGGCAAAGGCCTGCCAAGGTGTATCATAGGTCTCTCCCTTGGACCTTTGGGGAACTTCTTTTAAAGATGTGTAATAGCCATAAGTATTGGGCGTGCGAGAGTTTGCTGTCGTAAGGGTATAGGCTTTCTCATACTTATAAGGGAATGTAGGCATTCCTACAGTATGGAAGAGTCTTGGATCCCATTTCTGAGTCTTGGAATCATCATTATTAATAGGATAGCTGTTGTGGTCTTTGGCGGGTTCCATCTCCGGAAGTCCATCTTGCGTTTTGAAACTATTGACCAAATCTTGTGACGGCTTATGAAAATCCCATCCACAAGACCAAATACCCCATGTGCCATTCAACATATTCGACCAGTTGGCACGGCCAAAGGTTGTATGGTCGTCTTGATAATTGGAACATTGCACTGCAAAAATAGACTCCTTACTATTATTATAGTCGGGTAAGAAAATATCACCGTAATCTTCAAGATAGCCATATTGTGAATTAGCAACAACATCCGTGTATTCCACCACCTTCTGCATATAATCCTTGTTGATGAAAGCCACACCCGTACTGTCTTCATAGCCATTTCCCCAGGCTCTTTCGAGATAACATTTAGCTAAGTAGGCCGCTGCCGCCACCTTATTAGCTCGCCCACCGTCAGCTTGTTCTTTGGGCAACACATCATAGGCCGTTTGGAAATCTGCGATTACCTTGTCCCATAATTGGTCGTAAGTTAAAGCATCATTGCGTGTCTGTTCCTGCGATTTAGCTTTGTAAACTTCCTCGTCAATCCAAGGAATCTTACGATAAACACGCAGCAATTTAAAATAGAAATGGGCACGTAAGAACTTCACTTCTGCTATACGCTGCTTTGTAATATCCTTACCCAGTTTTTCCTCACCATACTGATCAAGAGAAAGCAACGCCCTGTTGCAGCGCGACACAGCACAATAGAGGCGATACCATAGCTCGTCAAGCGCCCCTAAGGTTGGCGTAAGCGAAGACCACACCTCAACAGCATGATATTCAGTATCGGTTATGCCGGATCCACCTTTCAGACAGTCGTCTGAAGCAAGGTCACCATAGGGCCAAAGGTTGAATGGATAAGTAAACCAGCAGTCACCAAGCATGGCATAAGCGCTGGTCACCATGCCATTGGGATCGGAATATGCCTTATCTTCGTCAACGACTGCAGAAGGTGTATAATCCAGAAAATCATTGCAACCTGTCAATGAGAATCCAAGGCAAATTGATATAATAGAAAAGAATATTTTTTTCATGACTGTATATGAATTTGATGATGTTAAAATCCAATTTGAAGTCCAAACGAAACGGAGGTTGCCAATGGATAGGCCCAGTTTGGGTTTTCAGGATCTGAACAAGTAAGACTACTGCTCTTCAACGTGAATAAGTTTTGTCCCGAAATATAAACTCTTGCACTTGACATTTTCAACTTATCCATAAACTTGTGTGGCAAGTTATAGCCAACTTGCAGCGTGCGAAGCTTCAGATAAGACCCGTTCT
Organism: Bacteroidales bacterium KA00344; assembly: GCA_001552765.1. GTDB lineage: Bacteria > Bacteroidota > Bacteroidia > Bacteroidales > Bacteroidaceae > Prevotella. The sequence goes on along the minus strand of KQ959355.1, from coordinate 6,027 downwards.
CTACATAATAAGAAGATACACGTCCTTCATCAGCAGTATTGTTAGTCGTCAAGGCCGGAATGGTGGAGCTTGTGTTGTCGGATGTCCACGCCTGAAGCAGACGGTTGCCCTTGTTAGAGCCGGCATCGACGATACTCCAGAAATCGGTCTGGAATTTCTGGTTGTTGTAAACATCCTGATTAACCACACCTTGCAAGAACATGGTAAAATCAAAATTATTATAACTTAGCCCTACATTGAGACCGTAGGAAAAAGCCGGTACCGGGTCAAAAATCCAAGTCTCGTCATTTTCGTCAATGACGTTGTTATCGTCAAGGTCTGCATATTTCAAACCACCTACACGGGCATTAACCTGTCCGGAGGCAAGCACTTCTTCCTTACTCTGGAAAATTCCCTCGGCCACGTAACCGACGATTGAGCCGTAAGGTTTACGAGCCTCAACCAGATTTTGCTTCGTTGTATGGGCATAAGAACCTGTAGTAGAGGTTGGCAATTTGGTGACTCTGTTACGGAAGAAGTCTATGTTACCGTTTACATCGAGACCCAGTCCGCAGGCAAACTTATTGCGATAGCCCGCAGTGAACTCCATACCCCAGTCTCGCAACGAGGGACCATTAGACCAAGAGGCGCCACCTTCGCCCATTACAGCTAAATAGGCCGGGTTAATAAGCATATCGGTGATATTCTTAATATAAGCATCCACCGTTCCGTAGAACGTATTTCCAAAGAACATATAGTCTATTCCCAAATTATATTGCGTCGTCGTTTCCCACTTCAAATTTTCGTTACCAGTCTGTGTGGCACGATAGCCCGATGGGAACGTTCCCGATCCCTGGAGATAAAGATCATAGGCCGTGGACGTTACGCGATCAAGACCATAATCGGCTACATAGAGTCCAAAATGGGCATTGTTGTCGATACCTTGGTTACCGGTCTTACCCCAGGACAGTCTCAACTTGAGGTCGTCAATCCATTTTTCCTTCATCAGTTGTGAGATGCGGAATCCTAACGATGCTGCGGGGAAGTCGCCCCATCGGTTGTTTTTACCAAAGCGTGAAGAACCATCATGTCGTAGCGTAAATGATGCGAGTATCAAGTCACGATAGTTATAGTCTGCCTTACCAAAGAAGGAAGCCAGCCTATATCCAACTTTCGCTCCAACATTGCGCATCGTGCCTGTGGCAGCATTGGGCCACATATAATCAGTGTTTTCCAAAGCATATCCTTCTGATATGGCATGGAAATCCACAAAAGATTGCTTACTGATTTCAGAGCCCAGGAGTACAGAGAAATTATGTTTCTTATTAATGTCAAATATATAGTTCAATGTGTTCGACCATGTATAGTTGGTGTTGTTCGTCTGTCCTAAATCGGTTTTTGCTATATTATTCTTAACGATGTCCGATTCGTATGTATGTGTTAACGCATTGATAAACGAGCTTGTGAAATCTATACCGAAGTTCGACTTAAATGCCAGACCCTCAATAGGCTTCAGCTCTATAAAGGTATTGCCGAACAGTCGCCAGAAATCAAGATGGTTGTCCTTGTTATGATATACCTCACGCATAGGATTCTGCCTGTCACTCATACCTCCAACGGGGCCGGCAAAGGTTGTCCCATCTGTCTCATAAACAGGTACAATGGGTGACATTTTCAAAGCATTTTCCATCGGTGCACAATCCACTTGATTGGTATAAGAGAGGGTGAAGTTCTCGCCAACAGAAATCAGCTTGTTCACTTTGTAGCTGCTGTTCAATCGTGCTGAGAAATTTTGGAAGTTGGTATATTTCAAAATACCATCATTCTTTTTATAGCCCAATGAAAACAATGTGGTAGATTTTTCACTGGCATTTGAAAGCGACACGTTATAGTTGCGCGAAAATCCAACTCGCGATATTTCGTCAACCCAGTCTGTATTTGAAAGGGTCATTGTTTGCTTTCTGTTAATATAGCCGTCATAGCGTCCGTTCACCGTGTAATTCTGATATTGTTTCGTTTCCGGATTCCATACTTTGATACCAAAACCGTTTGTTGCTTGCAGATTTAGTCCGTAGTTACTCGCATAAGCAATCGGATCTATCCCGTCGTTCAGGGCAGCTTGTGCCATAGCTGTGGCATAACCCTTGGTATCAAGTAGCTTCATTTTTGACTGTGACGTATAGAACTGCGCAGTAAGGTTAGTCGAGAAGTCTACTTTTACTTTGTCTCCTTTTTTTCCTTGCTTTGTCGTGATTATAATCACACCATTGGCAGCACGACTACCATAAATAGAAGCCGAGGCAGCATCCTTGAGAATCTGCATACTTTCGATATCGTTGGTGTTGAAAGTATTCATAGCCGTAGTGAGTGGAACACCATCGACTATATAAAGAGGATCTTGAGATGAGTTAAAAGAGCCGATGCCTCGTATTCTAACAGTAGCCGTACCACTTGGTGAGCCATTGTTAGTAATCGTTACACCGGGAACTTTACCCTGCAATGCCCTCATGGGGTCGGCATCCGGTGCTGTCTTCAATCCATCTGTAGTTACCACCGACACCGCACCGGTCAAATCGGCCTTGCGTTGGGTGGTATAGCCGGTCACGATTACCTCGTTCAGGTCGTTGGCATTTTCCTTGAGGGTTACTTTCATGCCCTCAGTAGCCGCAAGTTCTATCGTTTGATAGCCGATATAAGAAATGACAAGCGTCGCTCCTCGGCTCACTTCCAGCTTAAAGTTACCATCCAAGTCGGTCACCGTTCCGTTGGCGGAACTTTTTTCCATGACCGTAGCTCCGATAACGCCTAAGCCGTTTTCGTCGACAATGGTGCCGGTGGCTACAGTTTTCTGAGCACTGGCGACCATACAAACCATGATGAGTGTAAAACTCAATAGGATTCTTTTTAGGTTTTCCATTGATTAATTGTTATTGTTAGTATTCTGGTTTTCCGCCGGCAAATTTATACCATAACAGCCATAGTGTACTCAAAAAAATCGTTCATCTGTCCCCGAAATATGTTTCATGTAACATTATTTGGAGCAAATGAACGAAAATTACAGCAGCCAGTGGCTGTGATAGGTTTGAGGTAGACTCAACCGTTAAGTTCGCTTGGACTGACGTTAAACTCGTCCTTGAAGCATTTGGTGAAATAAGAGGGGGAAGTGAATCCTACGGCATAAGCCACTTCCGAGACGGTTTGGTCGGTGGTTTCGAGAAGTTTTCGGCCCCGTTGCAGGCGGGCGGTGCGGAGGAGTTCCACAGGCGAGTGACCCGTGAGCGCCTTCACTTTGCGGTAGAGCTGCACCCGGCTCAGTCCGATTTCCTCACCGATCTGCTCCACACTGAGGTCTGAATTGTGGAGGTTTTGCTGGATAATGTCGCGCAGACGGGCGATGAAAGTCTTGTCTCTGTCGCCCAAGACCGTGCCTGATGCCGTCTCCGCACCATCTGGTGCTGTGTTTGGAAGAGAAGTCCGCGCTTCGCCGTTGGCAAACAGCTGCCGCAACTGCGCACGGTTTTTCAATAGGTTGCTGATGCGGGCCAACAGCACTTTGGCGCTGAACGGCTTGATGATATACGAATCGGCGCCCGTCTCGTACCCTTCGGCCATCTGTTCGTTGAGCGACCGCGCCGTGAGCAGAATGACGGGAATGTGGCTGGTGGCGGTGTGCGATTTCATTTCTCGCGTAAACGTCAGTCCGTCCATCACGGGCATCATCACGTCGCACACCACAATGTCGGGAACTATCCTGCGCGCCAAAATCAGTCCGCTCCTACCATCTACGGCTTCGCTCACATGGTATTGATCCTTCAACACCGACCGCAGATAGGCGCGCACGTCGTTGTTGTCGTCGATGACCAGAATTTCGGGCTTATCGGTTTCTTCGACCGACACCACGTCGTCCGTGTGGCGTTCCGTATTGACCTGTGTCCCGACATACTGTCCGGCAGCCACCTCGACCGATGCAGCCGGCGCCAAAGACTCCTCGACCGCACCCTCCTGCCGTATGGGAAGTTTCACTGTGAAGCAGGTGCCCCGCCCTTTCTCGCTCTCCACGCTCACCTCACCATGATGCAGTTCGGCAAAGGCCTTGACCAGAGCAAGCCCGATACCCGTTCCGCCAGAGGCTTCCCGCCCCTGATAGAATCGACCGAATATATTTGCAAGGTCTTTCTTCTCGATGCCCACACCTGTGTCTTCCACACGAATGACATAGCAGTCGCCCTCGCGGCCGAGCGTCGTGGTAATCGTTCCGCCTGCCGGCGTGTACTTCAGGGCGTTGCTCATGAGATTGAGATAGAGGTGGTTGAGTTTTTCCTCATCGGCAATCATCATATCGTCGTCGCCAACATCGCTTTCCGTCTTCAAGCTGATATTAGCATTTTCGGCAGCCGATGCGAAGGCTCCACACCATTCCTGCAAGGCTGTGCCAAGCGAGAAACGGGTGAGTCGAAGTGTCATCTTGCCGTTCTGCACCTTGCGGAAATCGAGAATCTCATTAACCAACTGCATCAGTACATGCACGTTGCGCTGCACCATTCGGAGCATTTTGCGACCGTCTTCATCCGTTTTCCCGCTTTCCAACAGGCGGTCCACAGGGTCGGCAATGAGGGTGAGGGGGGTACGTAACTCGTGGCTCACGTTGGTGAAAAAGGTGAGTTGCGCCTGCGTCATGGCTTTTACTTCGTCGTTGAGCCGCTGCAACTCATGGTTGCTGTCGGCCAGCTGCATGCTGAGTCTGGCCTTGGAGAGGTAGGCCCGATAGGTCACGAGAATGGCGATAGCGATGAGTGCCAATGCTCCGATGAGCACCACGATAAACCATCGCTGCATGGTGTACTGATTGAAATAGGAGTCTACTTTCTTGTGCATGATGTCGAGGTTGACATTCTGCCGTTCCATGTCTTTGGCCTGCATGAGCAGCAGTTCGGCATTGTCGCGGGTGACGATGGTCGTTGTGAGCGGATTCTCTCGCTTGAACGGCTGTCTGCGCAGTATGCTCATGGCCAGCGCGATGACCTCGTCGCCCTTGGTGGGATAGAGATAGGACGCCTCAAACAGGCCGTCGCGCACCAGTTCGAGTCCGCCGCCCTCTGTGGCCATGCCGTCGATGCCCGTGAACTTCACCTGCCGTTCCAGTCCGTGCTGCTTCAATGCCACATAGGCGCCCCACGCCATACGGTCGTTCTGTCCAAACACATAATCGAAATTGCGGGTCTTCCGCAGGATGCGGTTCATGGCGTCGATGGCACTTTCCTCCTTCCAGTTGCCGGATTCTGAGGCCACCAGCTGCACACCGGGGAAGGCTTTCAGTCCGTCCAGAAATCCGCGATGGCGTTCTTCGGCGGGCGACGAGCCGTCGAGCCCACGTATTTCCACCACGCGTCCCCGTCCTTTGAGCTGCCGGGCTATAAACTGCCCCATCGTCTTACCCATGTTGTAATTGTCGCCTCCGATAAAGGCGGTGTATTTGTCGGTGTTCACCTTGCGGTCGTAGAGTATCACGGGTATGCCCTTATCGTAAGCCCGATTTACGGCGCGGGTGATGGATGTATATTGGTTGGGAGCCACGATGAGCAGATCCACACCATCGTCTACAAACTTGTCGATCTGTGCGATTTGCTTCTTGCTGTCGTCGTTGGCCGAAGCCAGACGCACCTCTATGGAGTCGTTGAAATACTCGCTCGTCTTCAATTCGCGGTTGAGCTTGTCTCTCCAGATGTCGATGCTGCACTGCGAAACACCGATGACAAACTTGCGGGATTGCTGTTGGCAGGAGGTGAGCAGCGACAAAAACAACAAAAGGTATATCAATTTCTTCATCATGTCATAGCTTCGTAACACTGCAAAGATAGGAAAAAACAGCAGTAGAAAAAAGCTATCAGACAACAATTTGATCATATACTGTCAAGCCACTTGTTGCAACAGCATCCCTTCCGGCTCAGTAGAAAGACAGTATGTTTGCGCGCTTTTTAGGGGGAGGTCTTGAAGATGCCTGCTTATCGCGAATGCAGGTTTTGAAGATTTAGAAATGGTTAAATATAT
>KQ959354.1:13094-16990 GCA_001552765.1 Bacteroidales bacterium KA00344 | reverse complement strand
GAAAGAAATCATTACACAGCAAGACCCTCAGATGCAGTTGTTTTCACAACTGATGGAAGGAATATTGAAGAAATTGGAGCGGTATTGCGCTACCGCCCGTCCGATGCTGAATGGTGAAGTTTACCTTTCGGGTGAGGAGGTTTGCAGCCAATTACGGCTCAGCACACGCACGCTCCAAGAGTACAGAAACTTAGGAACACTTCCTTTCTCCAAAATCGGAGGGAAGATACTATACAAGCAGAGCGACATACAGACAATGCTTGAAAGGCATTATAACGCAATACCCAAGAAATTATGGCAAGAATAGATGAACAAAGGAAACAACGTCTGGAACAAGCCCTTCGAGATATGGGCAATTATGGCGTTAAGCTCCGCAAGTCCGAAGAGTTGCCCGATTTTGATCAGCCCATAGATTATGAAGGGGAAAAGAAAAGGTTTGAGTCTGTTCAATTGGAGGAACTGGAAGAAATGGAGAACCACGATGATTTCTCCCAAACATCATATCAAGATACAGGATTGTCCTCAACGGAAAGGGCTACTTCTACCGAAGAGAATCATCAACGAATGGGAAAAACAAGGGACAGGAAGCAATTATCCGAGTTTCAAAGGAAATATCTCCAACCGCTTCATATTAACCACCGTAAAGCGGTATATGTCTCGGAAGACACACAAAAGCGACTGGGCTATGTGGTTCGAAAGATTGGCGAGCAGGGCGCGAGCATTTCGGGGTATGTAGAGCAGGTGCTTCAAGAACACCTTGACCAATACAAAAATGATGTAGAAACATGGAGGAAACTTTGAACTACTGTATTCACGGAACGCAAGCCTATGTCGAGTTACCGTATTCACAGAATGCAGTAACACGGCGGGGCTTATCAACCTCCTTCTTGATACTGGCAAGGTGTGTCTTTGTCCGACAAACTACCGTTTGTCCCACAAAAACCCTTGCCTCGAAGGGGATTAAATCACTCCAAAGTCGTGATTAGATAACAAACAAAACAAGTTAAGATTATGCCTAAATTAGAAATAGCCAACAATAACCGTTACGGTCATCGCAAGATAGAAGAAATGTCACATTGGGACAGATGGGACACTCGTATGCCCGATGTGAAAGACCAACTGCGTGCCTTTAATCTGCACAATAAATCGGTTGCAGTAAGCAAGTCTAACTCTATGCGTATCTTGGGAGAGATTTTCAAGGTGATTACGGTAGATAAATCTGCCGTGGAATATAACAGAAAGTTCTCAGAACTGACAGTACAAATCCATAAAATAGATGTTTCCTATAATCAAACAGTACAATCCATTTATCTTTATCATAGCGTGAAAACCGCTCAAATCTTGCTTGAAAAATTGAAAAAGCTATCGGTTCAAATCTTTGAACTTATAAATCAAGCAATCAGCTTAACCATTGATTACCGCATAAAATCATCTCACAAATAGTAAAATCCTGATTATTAGAAGTCTGAGAAGGATCTGTGTCAAAGGGGGAACGAATAAGAAACGAGCGAGTTTCTTTCCAATTCTTTATTCTGCGATGTCTCAAAGAACCTTCTGTTAATGCTGCAAAGATAGCAATTTTCTCGTAGAAAACAAAGTGGACGGGAAGAAATTGGACTATAAACTTAGAATTTCTTACATCTTAGTTAAATTCTCTTCATAGTCCTTTTTCGATGAGATATTTATATCGATAAGATGTTGATAATCAGAATATTTTTTTAATAAGTCAGTTCTAATTGAGTGTCGTAACTATGAAAACGAAGCCTTCTCAAATAGCCATGAGATGCAATATAGTGCAATAAAACAAAAAAATCCTCAAAAATAATTTCCGATTTCTTTGGATTTCTCAAGAATGTTATATACATTTGCCAATGAGGATATAACTAATAATAGGCTTATGGTCGTAACTCATTCTTTGAATGGATTTCACTCTCCGTCTACGGAATATATCCTTCTTATTCGTGGCGTTTGAGTGTTGGCTGAAATTAGGGCAAGATAATTTCAGCCATAAGGATTTATTGCACATTCTGAGTTATCCACTTTTTCTAATTGGGCAAAAAAGAAGGTAACTATTCAGCAATCAATATTTATTGAGTAATGTTGAGAATCAGTGAGTTACAAGAATAAACACATGAGAATTTTGGCAAATAGTATCATTTTTGAGTATTCTACTATAATAGTAAGTCTGCAAGTTGCTGATATTCAATGCCTATGATTGCTGAATAGTTACAAAAGAAGGGGGTTGCCATAAAATTCGTTAAAACAACGTCTGATGTGATAAGAGAATTAAATAAATCAAAAAAAGATAATGACAAAATCACAGAATTGTCAATTTTCGCACATGGTACAGCGAGCAATGTTGCATTTGGATATGAAAATACAGGGGTTGAATATATCTATATAAAAAATCCTACAAATATGAATAACTATAATATAGGACAGTTAAGCCGTGAAGATTTTGCGAATAATGCAAGGATAGATTTATATTCATGTAATTCTGCTTCGTTGTTTGGATTTGGAGAGAAAACTTTTGCTACAACTGATGCAATGATAAAAGCTGTAGATATAGGACGAAGTTTTGCAGAGCAATTATCATTACAAAGTGGAGCCAGGGTCACAGGTGTTGTTGGAAGAACGGATTACTCGCCTGTAATTAGTGGACAATTACCAACTTTAGGTGGCATGGGTGGCCCAAATAGTCCTTCTGTACGTGATAGAAGTAGCGCAATTCGTTTGATTTTTACTCCAATAAGGAAGAAATAATGAAAAAAATATATTCTTTGTTATTACTTATAATATTTACATCTTGTTCGGTATCGCCTAATTCTACTCCCAATAGCAGAAAAGGTGATACCGTGCAAGATGCGGATATTACAATGATTGATAGCTCTTTTAATATTAAATACTATTCTGGTGGTAAACGTTATTTAGAGGATTATATTACTGTCGGTAATGGAAGAATAGTGTTTAGTAAACGTTGGTCATGTTTGATTAGCATAAGTGTACAAAATATTATAGAAGGGCAGGATACAATAGAACGGGTGTATCACTTTGACGATGAAACGCATAGATTATCGCATTCCTTTACAAAAATTCAAAATAAGCTCCATGGAATGGCAGTATATTATACAGATTCAGGAGAAGTGGAAAAACTTGTATATTATGATGAGGAGGGAGAACCGACTGAGTTAGACAAAAAAGTTTCTGTATCATTAATCAAAAAGGCTTGTCAGGAAACTATATATAACAATATTGATTCATTGAAAATTGTAGGAATAAATAAAAAATCTTTTAACAAAGTTTCTATAGCTTACTACAAACGAAAGGGAAAAGGCATTTTGTTTATAGGAACATTATGCTTTGTTATAGGTCGGAAAGGAACTTTGGAAGCAATCTTCACACAATGTAGTAGGCGTGGCTCCCATTTTTTTAAATGTGGAGAGGGTTATTATTTTGATTCTGTAAATCATTATTTGCAGTCAATTAAGAAATACGAAAATAATATTCAATATGGGAAAATCCTGTATCTTGATAAAGATGGGATTATTGAAAAAATAGCTATATACACAACAAGTAAGGGCTTCACCAACGACGCTTTGGGCAACGTGGTGACGAAGCAGACAGCCAATCTCAAAAAGGAGGGCAAGACCATCAATTACGAGTACGATTACGGACGTCTGACGGCTATCAACTATCCCGACCATCCGGAAAATAACGTGAAGTACCATTACGGTGGTATCAACTCTTCTCACAACCGTATCGGCAGACTGATGCTCCGTGAGGACGGAAGTGGCGCTATCGAGTATTACTATGGTAAGATGGGTGAGGTCTTGAAGACGGTACGCACGCTGATTGTACCTAATCAGGCAGTGGCAACCTACGTAACACAGTGGAAG
>KQ959354.1:8908-12994 GCA_001552765.1 Bacteroidales bacterium KA00344 | reverse complement strand
TTACCCCGATGAGGAGAAAGTAACCTACGGTTACAACCTCGGTGGGCAGGTAGACCATGTGCGTGGCTACAAGTCCTACGGTTATGACTATGTGAACAAGATTGGCTACGATAAGTTTGAGCAGCGCACCTATCTGAAGTATTGTAACGGAGCGGAAACGTTCTACAGTTACGACCCTGCACGCAGACGGTTGCAGAACCTCGTGGTCAATGCCAAGGTAGGCACTATTATGGATAATGCCTACAGCTACGACGCAGTGAGCAACGTACTCGGTATTAAGAACAATGCTCCACTCCCACAAAGTGGCAAGGCAGGCGGACAGATGAGCCATAGTTACTCTTATGACCCACTGTATCGTTTGGCAAGCGCAACGGGAACTTATAAGGGAACGGACAATAAATCCGCTTCTTATACCTTGTCTATGGGCTACGACAACATGCATCGTATCACGAGCAAGAAGCAACACCTCTCGCAGACAGGTGTACAGTTCGACGGCACGCTCAACGCAGGCTATGAACTCGCTTATACTTACGGCAAGGATGCGGGCAGAAAGTTCCAGCTTGACAATGTTCGTGACATCAACTACCGCACGGAGGAGACGCCGACGGACAGCACGACCATCAATAACGGCCATAAATATGAGTACGATGCCAACGGCAACCTTGTCTATATCAATACCTCCCGTGTAAAGCGTGACGGTAAGGAAGACGAGAAGGCCAGTGAGCAGAAGTTCAAGTGGGATGAAGAGAACAGACTCCTCGCGGTCCACGAGAACGGCTTTGTGAGCAACTACTGGTATGATGCCGACGGGGAACGCACGGTGAAGACTAGTGGCGAGAACGAGGCCATCTATGTGAACTCCGAGTTCTCTGGCGGTAACACAGGTACGGCACGCTTCTCACTCTATGTCAGCCCATACTTGGTAGCGGGACAGGGTGGCAAGTACACCAAGCACATCTACATCGGTAGCCAGCGCATCGTCTCTAAGTTAGGTGATTTGGCATCTTACGGTGCCGATCCACGTCGCATTCCTTATGCAGGCAATGAGGCTGATGGTCTGAAAGTTGATTATAAGTCAAAATATGGTCAGCAGTTGCAGGCAATCAAGGATAATTATCGTACCTTTGACATCGCCTACAACGGTCAGGACAACGACGACTATGTGAACGGCAAGGGCTTCTGCTGCGACGACAATACTCCGGAGGCTGCACAGGCAAGGGCGATGGCAGGCACAAGGGCAGCAAGAGCCAAAGCTATCGACGGCAACTTCAAGCCCAACGACGAGTACGAGAAGATGCAGTTCTACTACCATCCCGACCATTTGGGAAGCAGTAGTTACATCACCAACCTCGATGGTGAGGTGGTGCAGCACATTGAGTATGTGCCCTTCGGTGAGGTGTTTATCGAAGAACGCAACAACACATGGAACACGCCTTACCTCTTCAACGCCAAGGAATTAGATGAAGAAACCGGATTATACTATTATGGTGCAAGATACATGGACCCCAAAATCTCCATGTGGTTAGGGGTAGATCCGCTAATGGAGAAATACCCAAGTGTTACCGGGTATTGCTATACAATGGATAATCCTATTAAATTTATTGATCCTGATGGGAGAGATGGCATGGTTACAGGAAATGGGACAGAAACAGATCCATATATTATTACTGCAAAGTATTTCTACAAAAAAGGTACATTAGATGAAAGTCAAAAACAAGGTTTAAATGATGCGATTAATGCATACAATAACTTAGGAGGCGGTAGCGGAATTAAAGTCAAAGAGCAGAATAGAACCTTTTATGCTAAATACAATCTAAGTGCCGAAGAAGTAAAAGATGTGAACGAAGCAAGGCTTAATACATGCTTTGAGACAACCTCCGGGGAGCCACGATATTATGGAAATATCGTTGGAACTGAAGTTTATAATGGAAATGAATATGGTTCTGCCAATAATTTTAGAATAGACTTCAATGTAGAAAACATTAAAAAAGGTATTGAAGAGGGTATTGACTCAAGAGATATTAATACAAGTACAGCAATTCATGAAATTGGACATAATTTGGGTGCAGAACATTCTGATAAGACATCTGTCATGAAGCCATTGCATACAATAGAAAGAACTTCTATAGAAGGAAAGACTTTGAAAACGTACGATTTTCCTAAAGTAGATAAAAACTCTATAAAGGTACTCTTTAATAAGCGGGACACTCCTAAAGCAGATACGAGCAATGGTAGGCTTTGGACAAAGAAAGTGAATTAATAAAAAATACTTATCAATGGAGTATAGCATATATTGCTCCATTGATAAGTTAAAGTTTTGATTTCCTATATTAGATGATAAAGACAATTATATTATTGGTAATAGTTTTCTATACATTTCCATGCCAGAAGATAAATGCTCAAAGCAGAGATACCTCAAATATCTTTGCAGGATATTACATAGCTGTTTACAATAAGAGCGATTTATCACATAAAAAGATAAGAAGACATCATAAACATTCTTATAACACAGCTGTTGATAGCAGATACAGAACTTATTTTATTCCGATAAAAATTGGAAAAAATAATATTAATCAAAAAAATATATGGAAAGAGGTAACGGACAATAAAAAAGAAAGCGATACAATCTTTATTTTTCCGGACTCTACGGATATAAAGCTATTCAAACAAATTGGGCTGATCGATAGCAATATCTCTGATAAAAAACATCTCTTGCTTCAAGAGATAAAATCCTTACCCTATTATAATACCGCATCAAACAAAGCATATCTATTCAAATGTCTTTATGTTAAAGGAACCTTTTTGCAACTAAGGATAGACACTATAGACAAGAATTGGCAAGATTATTTGTTAGATATATATTCTATTTCAACAAAGAAAAAGAAAAAACTATTTCTTGTTACAAGCATAGATAGTTTGCATTCTGGTAATGCTCCAGGTTGGGAGTTGTGAAAATAGGGTCTTGATTATCAGGATTATCTGATAAGTTAAAAATGCGACGGCAGGAATTAGCGCTTTACCTTCGCATTATTTTCGCAATTATAGCATAAGCAAATGAAGCAACAAGATAGTTTTGTCCAGATTGGGAGTTAAGTTTTTATGTCCCTATTGTCAATCTGAGTCAATCGTCAAAAGTGGGAAGAATTGCAATGGCAAACAACGCTACCAATGCAAATATTGCCACAAGCGCTTTATTACCGACTACACCTACAAAGCCTATCTTCCTAACATTGATAACTGACCAAAGAGGGATTGGGCAATCACAGCACAGTACTAACGTTGGGCATGATGATTTATCAACCTTCATTCTTGTTTTCTCTCAAGAGATTTTGTCAGCAGCACTGCTTGCTGTTGCAGTCTGATGAGAACTTGGGAATAGGTTTCAAGTTTTTCCAGCATCCGTTGAGCAGTGGCGACAGAATGATAAGTATTGAGGGCTTTCACGGCTTCGTTGTACAGCACGCCTATCTTATTCATCATGGCGACGATTTCGGAGAGTTTCTCCAAGTAAGGATTCTTTAATGGATCTTCCGTGATGACCTTAAAGGCTTCACCCAAAAGCCTTGCTCGGACAAAGTCGCTCTTTGTCTTTGCTCCCGACTTGCGATAGAGTCTGATAAGTTTCTGCTGGTCTTCGAAATTAGGTATCCTGATGTGCCATCTGTCCCATCGTGGGCAGGTGGCACATCTGCCGTCTGACTTCTTTTGTTTTTGCTTCTTCATTGCTTTCTAATCACGACTTTGGAGTGATTTAATCCCCTTTCGGGGCAAGGGTCTTTGTGGTACAAATAGCAATTTGTGGTACAAAGACACACCTTGCCAGTATAAAGAAAGAGATAGTTTGTTATGTTCCATAAAGTAACTTTTCTGGGGTGCTTTTGATAGACGAGAGTTCAAAGTTCAAGAAGTAAATCAAGCGATAAGTTTAGACTAATTTCTTGACTTACTGACTTTATGAGCTGACATATTTTTGACTAAAGTTAATTTTGACTTAGGTCGAAACTATTTTTTTGACCAAAGTCATAACTGACCATTTTACTTAAGTCGCGACTGATTTCTTAACTTAACTCATAACTTACCTGTTTG
>KQ959354.1:0-8808 GCA_001552765.1 Bacteroidales bacterium KA00344 | reverse complement strand
GTAAAGTATCTTCCCTCCGATTTTGTAGAATGGAAGTATTCTTGCATTTTTATACTCTTGGAGCGTGCGTGTGCTGAGCCGTAAGTGGCTGCACACTTCCTCGCTCGAAAGGTAAACCTCGCCATCTAACATCGGACGAGCTGTGGCACAATACCGCTCCAACTTCTTCAAAGTACCTTCCATCAGTTGTGAAAATAACTGCATCTGAGGGTCTTCCTGCGTAATGATTTCATTCTCTGCCATAATTCATTCATTTTTTGACTTCATTCAGCATTTCGCTGATGTCGGTCTGTTTGTAATAACACTTGTGCCCAATCATGGAGAAAGGGATTTTTCCCGTATCTCGGTATGATTGCAGGGTACGCTTGCTTATGCCCAAACGCTTGCACACGGCTTCGTTGTCGAGCCATTGCTCGTTCTTAGGAGGATTACCAATGAGTTTTTCCACACGGTGGATAAAGTCTGCAAATTCGGAGCGATGCCGCTCCCACGCTTTGCGGTCGATGATAATGAGTTTCATTGCTTTGATATTGTTTTGATTACTATATTGTTACTCGGCAATGGAGCTGTTATGCTGCCCGTTGCCGTACTTATCGGGTGCAAAAGTAAGTGGTCAAGAGCATCGCTACAAGGGATGAGGAAAAGCAGGGAAATGTCAGGAAGACAAGAGAAAAGACCACGAGAAAATCCCTCAGCGTTATTGCGGTAATGAGATGAGGTGCCGGTTCTTTCCTTTTATTGCATATTTGTTGGTCTATCAACAGTTCGATAGTTCGACAAATCGAGATGTCGAACTATCAATAGTTTGTTTTGACGATAGTTTGTTTTGACGATAGTTTTGTTTTGACGATAGTTTGTTTTGATGATAGTTTGTTATGACGATAGTTTGTCTTGACAATAGATAGTCTTGACAATAAATTGTTATGACAACAAATTGTACAGACAATAAGTTGTATAAAAAATGGCTTGTCATATAATAAGATTGTCAAGACAATCGTTAGTTCTAACTATTGTTTCTATCATTCGCTTTTGCGTCCAAAGAGCCTGAGTATGCCGTATTCTTGTCGTGCCTATACTCTCTTACGGCAGCCCTGCCCTGCAAGGTTGGGAGAGATGAATACGACCGCACGGATATTGAGGATTGTAGTACCGCCTTGAAAAAGAAAAATCCTGCGGTGGAGATTCTACTCTCCATCCGCAGGACTTGACCTTTCAGGGCAGACAGGCTGCCGTTGTACCTTTGCACGATAAGAAACGGCATCAGGAACTTTGCGTGCGCCTTTGCCTACAACGCCTTCGGGCTTGCTTCCTCCGTCTGTTTGACCGTTGGCAGGTTGTTGCTCTCGATGAGCAGTACTATCGTGCCTGTCAGTTCGGTGTAAAGACGGTCGTATTGTTCGCTTGCGGCAAATTCGTCCGTCAGTTCGTACCCAGCGAATGTGGCTTGAACAGCCTTGTTCGCCAACAATAAAAACGAAAGCCTCTCGGGGAGCGGTGCAGGGAGTTTCCTCTCAAACTCGTCCTCCAAGACAGAAACAAGGGTATCGTACTTTGAGAAATGCAGTCCACTGAAAAGCACTTCACTTGCTATTCTTTCTGCTTCTAAATGATTAAAACCTTGCGCCACGGCATCGCAGTAGGCGGTCAGTGCTATGTCGGCTCTTGCCGTGATAAACTCCTTGTCTCCCAATCGCTCGGGGTGATGTTCACTCATATAGCTTTCCAACTTCAATCGAAAATAGGAAAGTTCCTTTTTGTTCTTCTGTTTCATTGTTCTTCTTGTTAAAAAGTTAGACTTCTTTTTTGATTCATTCATTACGGCTGTTACAGCCCAATTATGGGACTTGACTTTTTCGGTGTTCTTGACGGACACAGCCGTAAGGCTTTACGCAGTACCCTTGTATGCTCACTACCCATCAGGGGTTGCATTTCCTTGGCAATCTTGCTCTTGGTCACCCGTGCATAAATCTCGGTCGTGGAGATAAAGCGATGCCCCAGCATCTTGCTCACCGTCTCTATCGGAAGTCCGTTCTCCAGACAGATGGTCGTGGCAAAGGTGTGCCGTGCGGTGTGTGAGGTCGCTTGGGTATGCGGTGGCAGTCCTGCCTTAATACATATCTCCTGAATAGTTCTATTGAAATTACTGTTGCTGGGAAACTCTCGAAAGAAAAGCCCCTCCCTTCGTTCGTGGCTCACAATGGCGAGTATTTTCTCGGCAACGGGCAGCAACGGGACAATACTTCTGTTCTGTGTCTTTGTTCGGCAGAGGGAGATATATCTGCGTCCATCACTGAGCGTATAGACATCATCCATTCTGAGTTTCTTCAAATCGGAGAATGCCAGCCCCGTAAAACATCCCAAGAGGAAAATAAGTCTGCAATGGTTGTCTGTCGAGCGGTGCGGACGGTAAGCCAAGAGTTTTTGCAGGTCGTCCGCCGTAAGTGCATTGCGCTCGTAGGTAGGCGTTTCTATGTCTATGAGTTCAAAAGGGTCTTCACGAACGTATCGCTCCTGCAATGCCTTGCGAATGACCTGATGCAAGTGGCGTAAGCGGTTGCCGACACTGCTTTCCTTGTTTCCCAAGTCCCGAAGCATGAAAAGGCGATAGTCCTCAAGGAAAGTCTTGTCCACCTCTGTGGGCATACAGTCTGCCCTGTCCCTTACTTGCAGGAAATGAACAAAACTCTTGTAGCTGTCCTTAAAAGCCCTGACAGTTGCCTTGCTTAAGGTTCTGCCCTGCAAATCCTCCTTTTCTTTACAGACGGTTTGGTATAACTCCGTAAGTGTTGGCATAGGGCGACTTTGCTGCATATAACGCTCCTTGAGGTATTCCGCCGTAATATAGTTTTCTTCCCTTAATGTACGTTCATAGAGTGAATGCAAGCACTCTTCGATTGAGTTCAGTTGCAGATTGATGCCGCTTGAATTACCTGCTGTCGCCTTGATGCGCCCTTTTCGGGCAAGCCACTCATCGGGGGAAGTTTGCAACTGCGTGGAAAACGATGAGGACGTGCCGTTGCAGGCGATACGGCAACGGATTACGCATACTCCGTGTTCATTGGTCTTGCTTCTGTCCGTGTAGAATAATATGGAAAATGTACTTTTCATTGTGCTGCGGTTTTAGTTGGTCAGTTGATAATGTGCGAGTTGTGGAAGTATTTTCTCTATGTCTAGAAAGACACGCTCGGGAGAAGTCTCCGCATACACTTGCGTGGTTTTGATTTGACTGTGTCCGAGCATTTTGGAAACGCTCTCAATGGACACGCCTTCCGACAGTGTCATCTGCGATGCGAAGGTATGCCGTGCCATGTGATAGGTCAGCGTTTTCTGAATACCGCAAAGCCGTGCTATCTTTTTGAGGTGTATGTTCACCGTGTCGCATCCGGGTATGGGCAGCAGATACCCCTTGGGCGGTTCGTGTCGGAAAGCCCTCGTGTGAATGCCCCGATAACGCTCGATAATGGCAGCGGCTTCGGGAAGTAGGGGGATGTGGCACACGTTGCCCGTCTTCACTCTCGGCTTGCATATCCAAGTCATTCCCGCTTCGTGAAAGACGTGCTGCTCCGTCAAGTGATACACGTCGGTATAGGAAAGCCCCGTCAGGCAGGAGAAAAGGAACATATCCCTCGACACTTTTTCATAGCCTTGCAGTTCGTCTTCTCCCAAGGCTGCGATACGGCTTACCTCCTCTCTCGTGATGTAACGTGGAGTGCCCGCTTCCCAACGAATGGAATGGTTGATGAAGGGATAGGTGTCAATGATGTGCCGTTTATACAGGTCTTTGAGCAAGGAAGCCAGCATGGAGAGATAACCAGCCGAAGTGTTGAGCTTGAATCCCTTTTCTTTGGCGAAGTAGTCCTCCAAGTCTTTGATAAAGGCGATGTCGGCTTTCTGCACGGGAATATCCTCCACACGGTAGCGATACCTGACGAAGTTTGCCAGATGCTTGTGAAAGAGCAACAGGCATTTTAGTCTGCGTTCGCTGCGGTCTATGCCCACACGCTCACGGAAGCGGTCGATATACTCGTCTGTATGATGCAGCAGTCCTTGAGATTCGCTATTTAGTCCGAATACAAGTTCCCTTATCTGCTCTGCCGTAACAGTGTTGTTCAACTTGCCCAAAAGCGATTCGTAAACTTGATGGACACTTACTTGCAGTCGGTCAAGTTCGTTGTTTACTGATACGGCTTCTGCACTCTTGCCTACCAGTCTTTGTTTGCGACTGTCCCATAGATTGGGTGTACAGGCACATTTGCAACTGAACTGAACCATTGAGCGACCGATACTGATGCGTCCCATGATGGGACTTTTTCCGTTTTTGTCCTGCGTACCTCTCTTGAGATAGAAAAGCAGCTTCATTTTTTCTTTTTCCATTGTTCTTTTGCTTGCAAAATTACACTTCTTAGAGGAACTTTGAGTGATGCAAAACATTGATAATGAAAGAGAAAACATCGTTTTAGTTACCACTTTTAGCCGTTCTTTTCCTTTCATCGTTTCTCGAACGATTTGGTAACTGAACTCTTGCTTTTTCACTCCTTTCTTAGCCTATTTCTATTGATGCAACTCAATGAGTAAACAGGCAATATATCCTCTATTTCAATCAGATACGCATTCTTCTCCTTTTCTTGCTTCCAACTCCTATACTTCCGCACAAAATAGATACTAGTTAAGACAAGATGAAACAACAGATCAGCTCAATTGTTTGTGATTAAACACTACGCTTTGTGTTTATTCGTACGCTAGAATTTATCACAAGTTTCATTTTTTTTCACCGTTGGGTTT
The DNA here is from genome assembly GCA_001552765.1 of Bacteroidales bacterium KA00344. Taxonomy (GTDB): domain Bacteria; phylum Bacteroidota; class Bacteroidia; order Bacteroidales; family Bacteroidaceae; genus Prevotella. The sequence continues at coordinate 4,026 of KQ959354.1, read as the reverse complement.
TCTTACTTAAAAAAAATCTATTTTTTCTTGAAATTTATTTCTTTTTTTTTAAATTTGTTTGCATATCTTTGCAACAAGATACACTTATATAAACACATTCTTATGTACCTGAGAAAAACAATTCACAGTTATGTATCCTGTTCACTGCATTGGAGTGGTACCAATCTAAGAGATATGTCAACAACTGACAAATGTATTGCTGCAGTCTCATCATCTATCTAATTACTAATTTAATCACCTATCAGCATCATGAAAAGATTCTATATTTGTTTTATAGCATTAATGGGAATCCTACCCCATCTTAGTGCTCAAGAGAAACTGAAAAAGTGTACTAATATACCTCGTCCTGGAGATAGGATATTTAAACAACAGGTTGAATACAAACATCCTGGCAAGAGTGGGAAGGACGTGTTCTGGAACTTCGGTAAGTTAAATGCAGTTGACAAGAAGTACAACATCCGCTACCAGGCAGAAGGTAGCACTGCGGACTCTGTCATCGGAACGGAACATCAGACGAGCTACTATTACCGCTCGCATGGCGATTCCCTGATGCTGGCAGGGTATGAGAATCAGACGACAATGATGGACTACTCACTACCCGAACTACTACTACATTTTCCCGTTGCCTACGGAGATAGCATCGGAAGTTACTATTACGGTACAGGAAAGTATTGTGGTAAGCTGGACATGACGTCATGTGGATCATCCAAATCCATAGCCGATGCTTACGGTATGTTGATGCTCCCCAGTGGTGATACGCTTCGTCATGTAATGCGGGTTCATACCATCAAGCTAATTTCGGAAAAGACACGGTTAATTTCTAACCAGGATATGCTGGATGGGAAGGGTACACATGTGGATAGCCTTTCTGCCGAAGCTATCCAACGGCATTTAAATACTGACAGTGTCATCCTATTGGTGGATTCCTACAAATGGTATGCAGCAGGCTATCGTTATCCTATCTTTGAAACGGTTACTACCGGTAATCTCCGCGATGACGGTAAAACACCATATTTCTCAACGGCCTTTTATTATCCTCCCACAGATCATGAGTATCTGGCTACGGATGAAGAGAACAAGAAAATACAAGATCGATTAAATAAAGAAGATCTGAGCAATGGGGAAAATAACAAGGATACTACAATGGATGAAATACAGTTCCGCTATAATTTCTATCCTAATCCTGTACAGACGACGCTTTCATTTGAATATTTCATATCCAAAGCTGCCATAGTGTCGTATGACTTATTTACTCTCTCTGGAATGCTTGTTTATAAGACTAATCCCGAAAAGATGCAGGGCGGAGCACATGAGCACAAAATCGATGTGAGCCAATACTCTGAAGGAATCTATATCTTACAGGTACGAGTGAATGAGAAAACTTACAGCGAAAAAATTATAAAGGAATAAAATTATGAAATCGACAAAGAACTATCCACTTATCAGGATTCTCTGCTTGATACCATTATTGGTAAGACTTCCTATCTTGACTATTGCTCAGAGCGGTAGCAATACTTCGATGGTGCTCGACGATAATGTCATTCCTCCTTCGCCACAGGCACAAGAGATGATTCGCTACGGAAGTACACCTGTTTCTCTTTATACTGGTACACCTAATATTAGCATCCCCATTTATACTATTAAGGCAAAGGATATTAGTATTCCCATTACTTTGGATTATGATGCTTCAGGTGTCAAGGTAGATCAGGAGGCTGGATTGGTTGGACTAGGTTGGGCACTGCATACTGGAGGTGTGGTCACTCATACGATTATGGGCACTGACGACCTTTATGGCAACTATTATTTCAATGAAGGAAATGACAATATGAAGGACCTAACGTTAGCTTACAGTGTCCAGAATGTAACGGTATGTGCACCTACCAAGTCCATGCCTATTCAGTGTGTGAGCGGAATGGAGTCTCTGGAGTTTCTTCGTCGTATCTCTGAGCATACAGACCATCAAGGTGCGTCCGATTTTGCGCCCGATATATTTAGCTACAGTTTCGGTTCTTATTCCGGGCGGTTCATTTTTACGCATAATCGGGAAATCGTTAAAGACAAGGAGGACAATGTGAAGATTGAACCCATTTGGATAAATAAGAATCCAGGTCGTATCATTTCATCTTGGGTATTTACAACTCCTGATGGTACTAAGTATTATTTCAATCAGCAGGAGGAGGCGAATAACGATGCACTTCCTCCACAGAATGGTCGAAATTATATCAGCAGTTTCTATCTGAGTAATATTATTACTCGTAACAATACTTCTATTGAGTTCAAATACAACACCTCTTTTGGCAACACGTGTCTCATCTACCGTCGTAATGAAAACGATCGACTGGAAGGCGGACAGATAAGCGTCAATAGCATGCTTTATCCAAATATTTGCCTGCAAAGCATTACCTATCCAGGAGGCGAGATTAACTTTTGTTATGACAAACTACGTACAGACTATTCTGCTCCCAAACTCAACTGTGTCCAAGTGCGGAATGGCAATGGTCAGAAGTTTAGTTGGAATTTCGATTATTCGTATTTCGTTTCAAATACTTCTGGTACGGATTCACCTAACATCAATTTCCTGCGTAATTCTTTGGGGGCAACTTATTATAACGATAAATGGAACACTCAACGGCTTCGTCTAGATGGCGTTCATCAGATATCAAGTGGAGATACCCTTTCTTATGCTTTCGGATACAATGAAGAGTATCTTCCTACAAAACTGTCAACTTCTCAGGATCACTGGGGCTATTTCAACAATGCACAAAACGCAGGACTGATACCTTCCGTGCTTCAGAATGTGTCTTTTACGAGTCAGCCAGATGTGAAATTTTTTGGTTTATATGCAAACAGAGATCCCAATCCAACCTATAACCAGGCATTTTTACTCAACCGTATTCAATATCCTACTGGCGGATACGAAAAATTCGATTATGAAGCTAACACCTATCAAATGGATAATTTTGAAGGAGATCCTCATAAAAAGGATTACTATTACGAATATGATAGAACCGTCATTAGCGAGAATAGGAGTAATGGAAAACTGAATGCGACAAATGATCAAAAGGTTATTACGGTTGACTCTGAAAACGGTAGAAATGGACAAGCCAGATTCAAGATTAGTTTCCGACTAAATGATGACTATTTCAGAAACTATCAAAATCGCTCCAGTCTTCTCTCCTTCAAATTGCTTGACAATTATGGTTCACCCGTATGGGAATATATCGTAAAGAGCAGCGATATTGGCAATGAGAATACCGATGCGAACAAGAGCTTTTGCCAAACCTTCTCACGAGACATTCCTTCAGGAAACCTCACCATGCAAGTAACTGGCGATGGAAGAACCTTCTTCTTGGATAGTCTTAACTTTGAGATTAAGATATTAGTCTATCCTAATACCTACATGAAGCGGCATCCTATAGGTATCGGCGGGGGTGTAAGAATTTCAGAAATGAAAGCCTACGATACTGATGGCTCTTACCTTTATGGGAAGAAATATCTCTATACCACGGATGCGTCTACATCTGCAAACCATACGAGTGGCAAGCTGATGTCTTATCCTCGGTATACCCGTTTTACCCGAACAATTAATAAAAATCCAGCTGATGGGTCATATATTAAGTTTGTAGAAACTTCAGCAGATGGATTAAGAAATAAGGGAATCTCTGTAGGCTATTCAGAGGTTACATTGATAGAGTTGGATAAATACAAGCATGCAATAGGGAAGACTTCTTACAAATACATCAATCGACCAGACTCCAGTTTATATTATTACTTTGACAATTCCGCTATGGGATCTCACTATCTCTCAGGAAAGGATTTGAATCCTACCAATATAAGTCCATATAAGTTTTATGAAAATGGATCCTTATTAAGCGAGAAAAAATTTCTAGTGACTCCATCTGGTTCTATACTGAGGGAAGACACCCAATATGAATACAAGAAAAGTGAGAATTCTTTTGACATATATTGGGCGATCAGGAAGGATATTGTTGAAACTGTGTAACAGCCCTCAAAAGTTTACACAAA
>KQ959353.1 GCA_001552765.1 Bacteroidales bacterium KA00344 | reverse complement strand
ATGAATTATGAATTATGAATTATGAATTAATTAACCGTGTAGCTCATACTCTCATGCTCGTTCACATAGTGCACAAGCGGCTGTCTGACTTCTATTCGTCCGGCCTTGGCCAGCAGGAGCACATTGGTGTTGTTTTCTTCATCGTTGATGTTGAAATACAGTTCTGTGCTTCCGGGCACATCGGCCACCATCGACATAATGTCGGTCACCATCTCATCGTCAATGGCTCCGCTCTTTACATTGATCGTAAACCGCTCTATACGCTTGTCTTTCACCGTCTGAAGATACTCAATGCTCTGGATGCGCATACTGTAGTATTGGCTCGATTCATATCTCTTGCTGCATTTGGCCGTGATAAACACCGAACTTCCCTCCGTGAGCCAGGCACCCCAACGGCCCCAATCTTCTCCAAAGAGCGCGATTTCTCCGGACCCCCGAAAATCTTCTATCGTCACGATACCGAACGGCTCTCCCCGCTTGTTGAATCGGTGGACCACCTTGGTCACGATACCGCCAAATGTCACCTCCTGACGCGTGGACAACTCGGCATAATTCTCACGGCTGCCGGCCTCGACACATGAGGTGTTGCAAAGATTGTCGAGCACCAGTAGATAATCATCCAAAGGATGAGCGGAGAGATAGATACCCACCAGTTCCTTCTCTTTTCCCAGCTTCTCGATGGCACTCCATTCTTCGGCCTTCGGTGCAGAAGGCTTAGCAATAGCAATCTCTGCCACCATGCCGCCGAACAGCGAATTGGCCGACTTGATTTTATCTTGCTGATACTGCTGACCAAAGCGCACCAGACTGTCGAGGAACACCTCACCCTTGCCATTAGCAGCCAAGTATTGCTCCCGCTTCAGTCCGAAACAGTCGAACCCGCCACTCAGGGCCAGACTTTCGATAGCCTTGCGATTAACGTCGCGCAGGCTCACGCGCTCCACGAAGTCGTATATATCCTTGTACGGCCCGTTTTCCTGACGTTCCCTCACAATGGCTTCTGCGGCTCCGGAACCCATGCCCTTGATAGCGGAAAGGCCAAAGCGAATCTCGCCATTCCTGTTCACGCCAAACTCCACGTAGCTTTCGTTCACATCGGGACCCAACGTTGGAATGTCCATAGCCTTGCATTCCTCCATGAGTTTGGTTATCTCGCCAATGTCGGAGAAGCGCCGGGTCATCAGTGCGGCCATATATTCCGCAGGATAGTGGGCTTTGAGATAAGCCGTCTGATAAGCCACCCACGAGTAGCAGGTGGCGTGCGACTTGTTGAACGCATACGACGCGAACTTCTCCCAGTCGCCCCAAATCTTTTCCAATATCCTCCTGTCGTGACCGTTGGCCTCGCCCTGTTTGAGGAATTTGGGCTTCATCTGGTCTACGATGGCCTTCTTTTTCTTTCCCATCGCCTTACGCAGGGCGTCGCTCTCTCCACGCGTGAAATTGGCCAACTGGCGCGACAGCAACATCACCTGCTCCTGATAGACCGTGATGCCATACGTGTCTTTCAGGTATTTTTCCATACAAGGAATATCATAGGTCACCAGCGACGGGTCGTTCTTGCGCTTGATAAAGTCGGGAATATAGTCCATGGGGCCCGGTCGATAGAGCGCGTTCATGGCTATCAGGTCCTCGAACACCGTCGGGTGTAGTTCGCGCAGATATTTCTGCATACCCGGAGATTCAAACTGGAACGTGCCGATGGTGCGGCCCTGCTGATAGAGTTTGTAGGTGAGTTCGTCGTCGATGGGGATGTTGTCGATATCTATTTTCACCCCTCTCGTGCGCTCTACCACCTTGCAGGCTTCCTTCAACTCCGACAAAGTCTTGAGTCCGAGGAAGTCCATCTTGATCAGTCCTGTGGTTTCAATCACATGACCGTCATACTGTGTCACGGCACACTTCAGTTCCGGGAAGTCGGGGTCGTCGGCTGTAGCCACCGGCACCCACTCGTCAATAGGGTCACGACAGATAATGAATCCGCAGGCATGAATACCCGTTCCACGCACCGTTCCCTCCAACTGCTTAGCATATTTGATGGTGTTTCGCTCACGTGGGTCGGCCGAAGATTCAGCCTCGCGCAGCTCCGGCGTGTACTCAATGGCATTCTTCAGATTCATCTTCTTGCCATCGGGCAGACGATCGGGAATTGCCTTTTTCAGGAAATTGGAACGTTCCAGCGGCAACCGCTCCACACGAGCCACGTCGGCAATGGAGTTTTTCGTGGCCATACTGCTGTATGTAATAATGTGGGCGCAGTTTTCCTCACCATATTTGTCCATCACCCATCTGAGCACCTTGCCACGCCCGTCATCATCGAAATCGGTATCAATATCGGGCAAATTCACACGGTCGGGGTTAAGGAAACGCTCAAACAGCAAGTCGTATTTCAACGGATCTATCCTCGTGATGCCCAGACAATAGGCCACCACTGATCCGGCAGCCGATCCACGGCCCGGCCCGACCCACACGCCGAGTTCATTTCGTGCGGCAGAAATAAAATCCTGCACAATGAGGAAGTAACCCGGAAAACCCATCGTCTTCATCACGTGCAGCTCAAAGTTGATGTGCTCTTTCACATTGTCCGGCACCGGGTCGCCATAATTCTTCCTTGCCCCATCGAAGGCTAATTTGGCCAGATAATCGGCCTCAAGTTTGATGCGGTAAATCTTGTCGTACCCTCCGAGCCGCTCTATCACCTTCTGAGCTTCTGCCTCAGGCATAGGATTTTGTCCGTTCTCGTCAGACGTAAATTCCTTGTAAAGGTCTTGCTCCGTATATTTCCTGCGCCACTCCTCCTCCGTGCCGAAGTCTTCGGGAATGGGGAAATACGGCATGATAGGAGCACTGTCTATACTGTAAAGCTCAACCTTGTCGAGTATCTCGGTCGTGTTGTGCAAGGCTTCGGGAATGTCGCTGAAGATTTCGTTCATCTCCTCGCGCGTCTTAAACCATTCCTGCTTGGTATACATCAGGCGGAAGGGGTCGTCAAGATCTTTGCTCGTCGATAGGCACAGCAGGTGGTCGTGAGCTTCTGCCGTGTCCTGATCTTCGAAGTGGCAGTCGTTGGTACAGATAATCTTAATGCCGTACTCCTTGCCAAATTCCATCATCACCTTGTTGGCCTTCTGTTGCAATGGAAACACCTCGCGATTGGCCCTGATGCTCGGATCCTTCACTTCGTGGCGCTGCAACTCCAGATAATAGTCGTCGCCAAACACCCGATGATACCACTCACAGGCTTCGCGGGCACCCTCGATGTCGCCTTTCAGAATTTTGGCCGGCACCTCACCGGCTATACAAGCCGAGCAGACGATGAGCCCCTCATGATAGGTTTCGAGGTCTTTGCGGTCGGTGCGCGGCTTGTAATAATAGCCGTCCACCCACGCGCGGCTCACCAGCTTTATCAAATTCTTATAGCCTTTATAATTCTTGGCCAACACGATAAGGTGGTAGCCCGAATTGTCTCCGGCCTCTCTGTTCTTGTCCTCCTTATTATGGTGGGCCACATACATCTCGCAACCAATGATCGGCTTGAAAGGCTCCAGCCCCTCCGCTTTACGCTTCTTATTGATCGAGGCACAATAGTCGACAAGTTCCTTGATGCCATACATCACACCGTGATCGGTGATGGCCATTCCTCTCATGCCGTCTTTGACAGCCTTGTCCACCAAATAGCGGACCTTAGACTGACCATCGAGTACAGAATAATGCGTATGAACGTGCAAATGAACAAAATCTTCCATGCTTTCTCCTTAATTTAGCAGGTGTAAAGTTACAGCTAAATTACGATACAGCCAAAAGAATATTACAAAAAAGGTTGTTGTTTAAATTAAAAAACATTACCTTTGCAACCAATCAGATTACACCCTTTTCTGGACATGGGCAAGAAAATTAAAAAACTAAAAAACATACGCATACATCACGAAGGGACCAACACCCTTCTCTTCGGTTTTGTAGGCATTGTCACCATAGCCTCCGTCCTATGGTTTGCCTTTGACACGAAGTGGCCGTTTGGAATATTCGTAGTTATATTCGGAATAATATATGCCATCGCCGTAAACTTTTATCAATGTCCCATACGATATTTCAAGGCTGAAGATACCGACAAGATTGTCGTGGCACCGGCCGATGGCAAGATTGTGGTTATTGAGGAGGTTGAAGAAAACGAGTATTTTCACGACAAACGGCTCATGATCAGCATCTTTATGAGTCTCACCAATGTTCACGCCAACTGGTTTCCGGTAGACGGTAGGGTGAAATTCGTGCGCCATCGAGACGGTAACTATCACAAAGCCTGGCTGCCCAAAGCCAGCGAGGAGAACGAACGCGCCGACACCATGATTACTACCGAGCATGGAGTGGACGTGCTTTGCAGACAGGTTGCAGGAGCCATGGCGCGCCGCATCGTTACCTATGCCAAAGAGGGCGAATACTGCTACATCGATGAGCATCTCGGCTTTATCAAGCTCGGATCTCGCGTAGACGTGTTTCTGCCGTTAGATTCGGAGGTGTTGGTAGAGATGGGACAGAAGACCGTAGGCGACCAAACCATTATTGCACGGCTCAAATAGCCCCCTCTTTCTTCTGCAAGCGAGAGCCGTTTCCATTGAGGAGCAGAGAACTTCTTGGCTAATACCAACGGTGACATTCACAAGTCATACTTTCATTCAGGCCACGAAATGCCGGCTATCCTGACCGTTCGTTTCGCCCTACCCATTCCCTTTAAATCCAACAACAATGAGCATCAAGAAACATATTCCCAACACCATCACTTGCTGCAATCTCGTTTCGGGCTGCATCGCCATCTGCTATGCCTTTGTGCACGACCCTAAGATGGCTCTGGTATTTATCATCATCGGTGCCGTCTTCGATTTTTTCGACGGCATGGCGGCCCGCCTGCTCCATGTGTCATCACCCATTGGTAAGGAACTTGACTCGCTGGCCGATGTCATCACCTTTGGCGTGGCACCCTCCACAATCATATTCTCCCAACTGTCGGTCATGGATTATCCCAATTTGCTCCTGCCCGTTGCCGACCTCGTGCCTTTCGTAGCCTACGTCATGGCAGCTTTTTCTGCCCTCCGTCTGGCCAAATTCAATCTTGACGAACGCCAGAGTCTTGGCTTCATCGGACTGCCCACTCCGGCAAACGCCCTCTTTTGGGGAGCACTCATCGTAGGTGCGCATGGCTTTTTCGAGACATCATCGGCCATGACGCTGCTGCTCATCCTCATGATGTTTGTAAGTTGCTATCTGCTCATTGCCGAAATCCCGATGTTTGCCCTCAAATTCAAGCAGTGGGGATGGAAAGGCAACGAAGTGAAATACATCTTCCTGCTCTCGTGCGTCCCCTTGCTCATCATTTTCAAAATCACAGCCTTTGCCATCATCATCGCATGGTATGTTGCTCTTTCGATAGCCATCAATATTTACAACCGGCGGCAATCTCGGCAACCCGAATAAACATAAAGGAGCAGAGACAAAGACAACGTGCCAAGCTAATCGGGCAGTGACAAGCCAATCAGAGGATTCGGACAAGTCCGATCAGTGTGACCGGTCTGAGCAGTCTGGAGCCCCCATTCAAGCACACACCCCATTTAAAGAACAAGGAACAGAATCATGATTTTACGAATATTCTTATTTGTTTTTTTGCTCATTATCGTCTTATTTGTTTTAAGTGCGATAACAATACGCCGTCTGCTCCATCAGTTAGGATTAGACAAAATTCTCGATTTGCTCAAAGGGAAAACGGATCCCCGCCAGTATCAGCAAGGCGCATCCAAACAAACTGCACAGCACAGACGGCAGACCCAAACGCCATCGGGTGATACCATCATTGACCAACGCACTCCTGAGGAAGCTAACCAAAAGATATTCAACAAGAACGAAGGCGAATATGTGGAGTTCGAGGAAGAGAATTTTTAATTCACAATTCACAATTTTCAATTCACAA
>KQ959352.1:6175-31422 GCA_001552765.1 Bacteroidales bacterium KA00344 | reverse complement strand
TTTACGTGTAAACTTTTTGAGTAGCAGCATCTGTATTTTGAGCATAATAATTATTTTCAACCCTTGAAAGATTCAACTTCAAAATACAACTGCTTTTGCGAATTTAAGTAAGATTCTCAAGCAGTGTTCTGAATCTCATTTTCTTGGTCATGCGTTTAATTGATATTTTTTGATTTATGCATCAGTACCTCATTAGAACCACTTTGTTTAGGAATATGTTGTCGGTATATCTTATTTGTATGTTCAATCCCTCCTTTTCCTTTGAACAATATGGATACGCAAAATATTTTTCCTGCATCTTGGCGGCCATTTGTAATATGCAAATTCAGACTCATTATCTGTAGTTATTACTTGTAAGACCATAGCATTCGATATACGGTATTTGAAAAAGCTTTAGCCTGCTTGTCGTTCCTAAATAGATACTGCAGACGCTCAACAAGCGTGACCATAGCCTGTACCTTTTCTATCTTCTGAGCAACATAAACTGATGTATCCATCTGAAATATCAGTATCGAGGATATAAGGAAAATTTGCCAATAACTTTCCTTTCTCTACATCACAACAGGTGGACAAGGGTACTGGCACATTACCATGAAATAGTCAGCGTTCTTGTCCACCCACTTACTCATTCAGCTTTTACAGCTGATGGCCGATATTTTACTTTGATGTATTTCACACCGTGGATCGGAACGAAATAATTGGTATCGGTTGCAGAAAGGTCCTTTTGCTGCCACAGGTCACGCACAGAGTGCAGTTCCCCGATACCCAATTGGTTGAAATATTTGGCCAAATCAATACGCAGATCCTTGGAACCGACGTTGAAGATACCGATGGCATGACTGCCGTCTGCAAGTGGCCGTTGCCATATTTGAATATCGCCGTCCAGTACATCACGCTTAGCCTGCTTTCCCAATGCATCTTGGTTGATGGCGTTTACCTCGCTGTTGCATAACAGGCCGAAGGTGAAATCGTCCATTTGGCTCAGGTCGCCACCAACGAGCATGTTGCCTGCCAGTAGGGTCCAGAGTGAGATATGCGTGTACTGCTCGTCGGGTGTCAGGCGCGTATCGTGGAGACTTGGCCCCCATCCAACCTTGCCTACCACAAGCATGTCAGGATCGTTCCAGTGACCTGGCTGTGCATACGGATAGAGTTCGGCCTGGAGTACAAATCCAATGTAATACATCGACTGCCATGTGTCGGTAATGTCGAGAGAGGTTCTCCAAGAGTTGGCATCAACCGCATACCCCCATTTCCAGACATCTGCCATTCCGTATTGGCATAGGCTATAGAAGATATCGCGTGGCTGCGCACGAAGATATTCCTGCATCTTTAGATAAGGACGAACATAAGCGGCTATTGAAGGATCGCCATCGTTAACAAACTTACCATGGTAGCTGCACCAATCGTACTTCAGGTAGTCTATACCCCATTCGTTATAGGTCTTGGCATCCAGCTCTTCATGGTCGAACGAACCAGGATAATGGGCACATGTAAATTTGCCCGGCGAGGAGTAGATGCCAAAGCGTAATCCGTTGCTGTGCAGCCAATCGCCCAGTCCTTTCATGTCGGGGAACTTCTCGTTCGCGGCAATAGTACCGTCTGCATTGCGTTGTTGGGCCTCCCAGGCATCATCAATATTGACATAACTGTAACCATAGTCAGCCAGTCCACGGTCGACAAGAGCTTTGGCTGAAGACATCACCTTTTCTTGTGAAACGCTGGTTCCCCAACAGTTCCAGCTGTTCCATCCCATAGGAGGTGTCAGGGCTATCTTATGATCTACCCGTATGCTCAGCTTCTTCTCGTCCCTGCCTTTGTCGTTCTCGGCAACCAAAGTAACAGGATATACGCCACGTTTTGCTAGGGACCCACTGATGACACCATTGTCAGGATTCACGGAGAGTCCTTCTGGCAAATCTTTGACGCTGAACCGCATGGGACGGTCCCCAGAAGCCGGTATGCGGAAGATGACAGGAGAACCAGGGCGTACGCCGAAGACCTCCGCACTGTTTATGCGAGGAGCATGCGGTGCCTCGGGCGTCAGGATGTACTTGGGTAAATAGACGCACTTCTTGCTGCTCTTGCCAGCTCGATCGGTATATTTGCATTGGATACGCATATTTTTGTGAGAGTCGTAGGCCATGCTTATCCATGTTTTCTTCCCTGGTCTGAGAGTTATCTTCTTTTGCTGTTTTGACAGCACAGTTTCGGTTTCCGGATTCAGAATACTGACATCTAGCGTGCCGTGCTGGGTAAAGGAAACTTGGTTGGTCAGCTCAATTCTACAGGTACTTCTCCCTTTGTTTTGGCTTTCCTGAAACTGTATGTTTATACCGTCGGCTCTTCCCGGGACTGTCACTGTTGAGGCAGCACCGTACATGCCGCCATCGCCGTCGTGATTGTATACACGGATGGCTAGAACGTTTTCCTTCCCCCATTTTACGGCAGAGTGTCTCACTGAAACGGAATATAAGCGTTCTACGTCATACTTTCCTATATACCCCTTTGGCGAGTTGGGCATGCTACCAGTCGCTCCGATGCGCACACCGTTGAGAAAAGTCTCATCGGCATCGTCGATCTTACCCAAATAGAAGTATATTTTCTTCTTCAGGTCAGACTTTTCAAGCATGGATTCCGGCAAGACAAACCGTATACGGTACCAACCATACGAGTTGGCCTTTGCACATCCTTGTTCGCCCCACGTGGCTGTTGTCTTGATGGTGCCCCAGCTACTATCATCAAAGTTCGTGCTTTTCCATTCTGGACGATCGCCCATTTGGAATTTGGCTTTGCTGAATATGAGTTCTTGGGCATGCGCCATACATGTTATGAGAATGCAGAATATAATCAAATAAGTTTTTTTCATACTGTTAATATGTTGATAGTTTTTTTACTTCATAAATGATGCTCAAAGGTTTTGATTTATGGGGAATAAGCACTATATCCCCCATAAATTACAAATCGATATTAAAAGTTTGAGCGAACAGTAATTAAAAGACTTATTTGCCAAACAACATCTTACGCATGAACCTTGAAGTTTCTACAGCATCGTCTTGACGAATAAGATTCTCTATTTCTGCGAAGTTATTTTCGACAATTTCCTCGAACCTGCGTACCCATAGCACACTTTCGCCAATGGCATCTGTAGCGTCTTCCCGATAAGGATATTGATCCATTGACAGCCAGCCTTGGTAGCCAGTCTTTTTCAGCTGGAACAATAAGTCGACATAAATGGTGCTATGAACCGATGCTACCATCATATCGTCATCCCAACTACCATGATTGTCATTGAAGTGCATGTGAAACAGCTTGTTGCCGGCACGTTTGGCCAGTACTACAGCCTCTGCCGCATTTTCGCCAGCGAAGAAGCTATGTCCGGTATCGATGCAGACACCGACATTATCACATTTTGTTTCGAGCGCAGCAAGTAGTGTATCAGCCATGCGGGCATGGAAAGAGAAATTGCGGGGCTCTTTGGGTTTGTATTCCAAAGCAAACTTCAGTGTCGGAAATTCTTTAGCCAATGCAGCCGTTCCCTCACATAGCCAATCGCGCTTCTGGTCATAGTCGGTAGAAAGTAGATAGTCGTAACCGTCTTGCGCCATCCACATGTTTACCAGCTTGCAGTCCATTTCAAGGGCGATTTCACCAATCTTGCGCAAATAATCAAGAGCCTTGCGACGAACAGCAGGATTGTTGCTTGTGATGGTTCCTTTGCCATATTCCTTGTCTGTGAACACATCGGGAATGATTGAGACACAAGTTTTGCCGTAATCCTGCATACGGTGTTTCATATCTTTCACATTATCGGGTCTGATATCCCATGTTCCCACCAATTCGATACCTTCTACATGAGGAATTTTTACTGCCTCGGCAAGCATATCTTCCGTGCTGGGATTGTCTTTGTATCCCTTACAGAAACGATCACACGTGTTACCTAAGTTACCTAAAATTACAGAATACTTGTACATGTTTTTATAAATTTAAAAGTTTAACAATGTTTTAACTTATTGATAAATCTCTGGAATGTCTACGAATGTTTGCCTATACATTCTGAGGGCCCCCTTCTCGTTAGGGTGATGATAAATCTGCCAGCCATAGCTACCGGTATAATCTTCCCAGAACATTAATGATTTGTCGACATCCTTGCCATCTCCAGCCAACGAAGTTGCCAAGTCAAACTTGCATCCGTTGATACCTTCCTTGCTACGCACTCTCTCAATAATAGCATTGTTGCTTATTTGCGTTCCACTTTCGTTACAAGGAATGTTGTTAAGTATGGGAATTGCACCTTGACTGCGAATATAACGTACCAATTCGGTCAGGTTTTCTTCGGTGTTGCCTCCATTGGTTCCAATGGTTACTACTACATACTTTGCCTTGATGTACGGAAGCTCATTTCTTATGAATTCAGACAGCATGACGATGTTACCGCCGCCGCGGCCGCTCGACATTGCATCTCCTTTCAGTCTGTCGATGATCAACTGCGTCCACGACTCAGGAAAGGTGCTTGTCGGGTAATAACCTTCGGGTTGGGTGATAGAGTCACCATAGAGTAACACCTTTACATGGCGCTTCAATGCACTCACGGTGATACGCTTCACAGAAAATGATGTTCCACTTACCAGACCAAAGCAATAATAATCCCACTGCATGCCAACAGTAAATCCCTGTTGCAACGCGCCGGCCCCACAACCGCCTGTTCCATCATGAACAGCACTCATTTCTACACGTTTTTTTGTACGCACATCGGTGATACAGACCTTTGCCTTTTGGTAGATATGATAAATCTCTATCAAATAATCTCTGCCTCCTTGCAGGAAAGGCACCTGTACCTCTGTAGCAGGATTTGTTGCAAGCGACATACGTTGACGAGGAACATCTACGCAGAGTCTGAAATCTCCAAGACTGCTGCGGAACTGTGCGGTTGCATCATCCGAGAACGAAACACGGTATCTTACCACTCTCTCGGCCAAAGCATAAAAGAGATTCAGTTTTACAAGGCTGTCTTTCTGTACTATATCAAGCCCATTCTTCCGGTATACCCCTGCATTGTTAAGCTGCAACTCGGGAGTTGCCCTCCGACCGTTTAGTTTACGGTCGTAGAGGACACTCTCTTTCGATGTTTTGGCTTGACATGCTCTCATAACAGCATTCTCTGCAATGCCCATGAACGGAAGAAACTGAAATGTCAGTAACAACAATATAATTATTTTCCTATTACTTCTCATTGTATCACATATTATGATTCATTGCAATGATGTATGTCTTCATATATCATACAATCCTATTCGGCTGTGAGTTTAAAGCCTCGAATAGACATAGAAGACCATGGCACTCCACTTCCAGGGTAGGTGTTATACAAGTTGAAAACAGTACCAAAAGTTATCTTTGAAGCTTTCTTGACAGTAAAAGAAATATTTCTGGGTACACCTAAATGGTCGGAGAGCTTGTCTTGACCCAAGGTTTGCGATGCTGTGGTCACTACTTCGTAATCGGGCAGTCCGGTACCTGCAGCAATTACACCGTACATGTCGGCACTGTTGGTACTACTTGTTTTTCCAACATCAACAGTCAGAACATATTTCCCAGGCATCAAATCAAGTGACTGATATATTTTTCCGTTAGTAACCGGGGCAATACCCCAAACGGGTGCACACCATGGCTCAAATAAGTTCGAAGAGTTGTCAAGGCTTGTTACAATATTATCACTATGCGTCCATCCTGCCAATTTTTGAAATCTGCCTTTACCTAAGTTAGGGACACGGTCGGAACCATCACCTTTAAACGGCAAGGTGGCATTTTTCAAGGAAGGTATGTCATTTCCGTTCGTACCACTGGTTTTCAGCTCGTTAAACAAATCTATTTCTGCAATTTGTGCAGAAGTGGTGCTTGCACCGTACGCATTAAGTATGGTTATTTTGTAATAACGGGCAACTACAGGCTTTTCCAATAAGAACGTTTGTTTGTAGCAACAGGCTTTCATCCTTCCTTCCATAACCTTTGTCCAATTGGAGTTATCGTTACTCACTTCTAACCGAAAATCCTTACAGAAATTGTCTACGTCTTTCGGATCTTGTGACTGTACAATACTGAAGCCATTGAAAATTTTCTCCAATTGCATGTCGACGGCAATCCATTGAGGCATTGCTGTAGGTTTTGATTGCCAATCGGTGAGAATATTATCATCGAAGAGCTTTGCACCTTCCTTGCCTGTCAATTCGCCGGATACACCAGCTATGGTCCAGCTGTCTTTGACAAATATCTTCATGGAGGCTTCTTTAACATCTATCCTTGACGTTAAGAACTCATCAACACAGGCTGCTTCAGGCTTATATACAGTGCTGAAGTAATAAGGTTTGTCTAAATCAATGTTATTTACCGTGACAGAATTTAAGCTGCGTTCAATAAAAACACTGTCATTATCGCCAGACTTATTAACAAAATACACTCTCACCCCCGATTCATCTTCTCGCTTATTCTCATCAAAGTTTATCTGAATAGATGAAGGTGATAATTTGACAAGCGTGAGCAGAGTTCTGATCTCCAAGTTCGAAATATATTTATCTCCATAAACCGCAACCTTCACTCCTTTCGGGTCGGAGTTTTTGCCTGAGGCGTCATAAGTAATGACGCGAACGACCTGCTCTCCCTCCGCGAGATTTTCCAGCATCAATTTCTGGTATTCAGCAGTCGGGTCGATTTTAAAATCCTGAAACTTACCTGAACCGTAGAACACTCTCCCCGAAACTGCACCTTTCGGCACAGCAAATTCTAAGAGAGAACGATTGTGACCTGGCAATGCTTTTAATGAGCTGACCCCAGACAGTGTACTATCTTGGTCGTCTTGACAACCCATAGCCGATGCTAAAAACATGGCTGACAAGACAAAATAAATGATACGCTTCATATCTTGATCGATTTATTTATTAATTCTACTTATTCACTTTTACTGCCATGCAGCAGGCTGCGTCATGGATGTCATCTTTTTTGCATCTTCCAAAGGAATGGGCAATACTAAATATTTATCTGTACCCGACTGATAATCGCGGAGTTTCTTTCTTTGGTAATGGAATTTATTTTCGTCATCTTTCGTTATTCTCATACCTGTAACAAAGTTATTGGTTTTGTCCAATATCTTCCACCGTCTCTGGTCATGGAAACGCCAACCTTCCATACAGAACTCCACGCGTCTTTCGTTACGAATACGACTCAATATGAAATCATGAGTTTTCTGAAATTCCTTGACGTCCTGAAGTTTGGGCTGCAATGCTCGCTCACGTACAACATTGAGGGCTGACAATGCACCATCCAGATCTCCCAACTCGCACAAGGCCTCTGCTTTGTTGAGGTAAAATTCTGCCAAACGGAAGAAGACCCAATGGGTAGGTTCATTTCCCTTGCTTCCACCCGAACCGAAATATTTGATTTGCGTATCCTTGCGGTTGTAATACCCGGTACACGAATTAGTGGCAGGCTCTGTAATGAAATCGTTAAATCCATTCTTACCGCCAACGAAGGTCTCGACAATAAACGGCTCTTTACAGTTATAAGGTACTCCGTAATTTGCCATGTTGTAGAGAATATCAACATAGAACCGTGCATCACGGTTTGAATACGGATCTCCTCCGGGGGCCTCGCTATACCCCATTGCGGCAGCACCGGGGGTGACGGTAATGTTCGTACGCGTAGCATCGTTGTAGGTTACAGGCAGAGAGCCGTTCTTCATTTCGAAACAATCTACAAGTTCCTGAGTGGGGTTGTCTCCGCATCCCCACACATGGCCTATGCTGATACTATGATCCGAACTGGTGTACGTTCCAACATCGACACCGTTTGTTATATTAATGTGTGAATTGTCAGACCAAGATCTCCAAATAATTTCAGAGACCGGATTTGCGAAAGCTCCGACAAAAAGTTTTTTATAATCCTTCATCGGAACAAGGCTATATTCAGACATATTGAGAACATCTTGTGCTGCATCCGCAGCGCGTTGCCACTTTTTGTTGTCGTGTGTCGGATTATTCAATAAACTTGCATTATTCAGAAGAACGCGGGCGCGAATAGCATAAGCCACTCCGTTGTCAACATGCCGGGCCTCGCTTGGTGACTGCCTGTTGGGCAATATTCCTGAATTGACAACGTCCATTATTTCGTCAGATATTTTTGTAGCAATTTCATCGTATGTCGGGCGTTTCAAATCGTTCCACCCTTTGTAATCTTCCTGCAGTGGCTCTTCAATCCAAGGTAAGGGACCATAGAATTCCAACAAGTTCATGTAATACCAGCAGCGTAGTACACGAGCTTCCGCAACCCAAGTATCTCTTTCTCTCTCGCTTATAGCAGTAGACTGAGGAAGGTATTTAATGGCATTATTAGCCAATCTGACACCTCTCCAGAAATCAGGCCACAACTGTTCACTTGGTGATGACCACGGCCAATTGATTACCGGATTACTCAATGACAGTGACCCGTTATGCCATTCATACGCATTATATTTGTCGGCCCAATAAGTGTTGTCCGTCAATGCTTCTATTGTGTTATGTACAAAGCAAATGCCATCTCTGTTAAGATAGATCTCATTGTAAGCCACGTCTATCAAACCCTTACTGCGGCTATAGTTACTCAATATTTTATCCAATGTTACCTGTCCATCGGGAGTTTTTTCCAGGACGCTTTCACAACCAGATAAGAAAATGAGAACTGGAAGCAATATGAATATTATTCTTTTCATGATCTTTGTTTTTGAATTGTGTTAAAAAGATATATTTAGTCCCACATTATAGGTTTTGAAAACCGGATAAAGCAGTTCAAAGGTCTGCTCCGGATCCTGATACTTGACCGGATAACTGTCGAATGTCAGTAAGTTTAACCCATTGATATAAAAGCGAATGGATGAAGCACCAATTCTCTTGGATATCTTTTCAGGAAGCGTATAGCCCACTTCTGCATTTTTTAAGCGCAGGTAATTTCCATTGGCAAACCAAAAAGATGACGGAAGATGATTGATGTTACTTCCTGGGTCTAGGCGAGGATAGGTAATTTTTTCTCCTGCATCATAACGTTCCTGGCTCCATGCTTCCTTATGCCAATTGTTGAAATTTTGATTTTCAAAAATATTCTGACCTCTCATATAATAACTTCTATTAGCTGCTCCTTGCCACATCATACTGAAGTCAAATTGTTTATACTGAACATTAATCCCTGCTCCAAATGTCCATTCCGGCACCTCTGGATGACCAATGGGTACCATGTCTTTTTCGCTGATGATACCGTCGCCGTTCTTATCCTTATACTTTAAGTCTCCCAATTTGGATTTAGGACCTAATGCGCTTTGGTCATACCAATCAATAATTTCCTGCTCTGTATTGAAATAGCCAGCCACTTCATAACCAAACATTTCACCTAAACGGTAACCTGTCTTCCGTGTTCGGCAGGCATAATCTTCAGGAAGATCGACCTCACTCATATAGATGATCTTATTACGACTGAAGGCTGCATTTACTCTGGTGTCTATACGAAAATCCTTGTTGAAACTCTTCTGGTAACTTGCTGTGAGTTCCATACCCTTGTTCTCGATGACGCCTGCGTTGATCTTCGGTATCATACCTGATACACTAACACCACCTGTGCCAAACACACCTGAAGGAATAAGACCGGTAGCAGGGATGAGGATATTATTTCTTTTTTCATAAAATAAATCAACATCTAATCCGAAATCATTAAACAGTCGGGTTTCGATACCAATATTATATTTGTTGGACTTCTCCCATTCCAGATTCCGATTGCCAATCTGAGACTCTACGCTATTATTCCACAAGGTGAGAAAAGCAAATCGCGCACCATTCATGTTGTCATTTCCTACTTGCCCATAAGATGCACGTATCTTGGCGTATGACAAATAATCTTTCAGATTTTCCATAAACGATTCTTCACTCAAAACCCAACCTACTGAGAAAGAAGGAAAGAAACCCATTTTGTGTCCGGGAGCGAACTGCTCAGAACCATTATATCCAAAGTTGATCTCAGCCAAATATTTGTGGGCGTAGCTGTAGGTTCCCCTCCCTACTAAACCAATATAATTATAAGGCAAATCAATGTTGATGATACGCTGGTATCTGTTGAACAAAATCAAGCCGGTAACATCATGCTTGCCAAAAGTGCGTGCATAATTTAATGAGGCATCTATGTTAAATAGATTGCTGAAACTCTGATACTGCGCATCTGATAAAGTACTGTTTACACCGGCTCCGGTTGGCTCATAAGTTGCACTTTCCGGTTTCGTCGGATCACCTACTACCTGAAACATCTGGAAAGTTCTCTTACGTACCTGTTGATTGCTTGAGTAGGCGTCATAGGAAGCGACAACCTTGGCAGAAAGTCCAGGAGTGATAAAATCTAATTTTTGCTCTACACCCAAAGTTGCCGTAACCTGGTTTGTCTGAGTATTTCTAAATCCTGTTCTGTTCAGTATACCATAAGGGACATTCGACCTCTGATGACTCGTCATTACTTCTCCGTCGGGTGTGAGGTCATTATGAGAATTGTTCGGAGTGGATAGCAAGTTACTTAACAGAACTGAGTAACCGGCAAGGTCGTTCAGATAGCTATTATCATTCGTAACTATAACCGGGTCGTTCTTCTTCTGCATATACCCGCTGATATTAAGGAACATGCTCAGGCTCTTGTTTAATTTGATGTCGAAATTTGACCTAAAGTTCACACGACTTGCCTTTGACTGTGGGTCATAGTCATACTCCTTGAATTTTTCAGTTTTAAATATACCTTCCTGATAGAGATACCCTACGGTTGCGAAATAGCGCATCTTTTCTGTTCCACCACTGACATTTACGTTTACTCGCTGCATTGGAGAGTAATCTTTCACAAAATCCTTGATGAAGTTTCTTGTGGGGAAGAAGGTCTGATTGTCGCCCAAACGATAACGTTCCAGGGCATAATCACTATAAGTCGGTTTTCTGCCATTCTGGAGATCTACCTGATTAGTCAACTTGGCATAATCGTATGCCGAAGCCATCTCCGGTAGGCGTGTTGCCTGCTGCCAGGCCTGTTCCATCGTAACATCAATCTTAGGCTTGTCTGCCTTGCCCCGTCGTGTTGTGACGATAATAACGCCATTGGCTCCCCGCACTCCATATACTGCCGTTGCAGAAGCATCTTTCAAAATCGAGATGTTTTCTACCTCATGTGGATCAAGGGCCGTAAAGTTTCGCTCTACCCCGTCAACAATCATCAGAGGCTTTTGCCCATTGATTGTACTCCGCCCACGAATATAAAAATCCATGTTTTCCCCACCAGGAACTCCTGAGCGTTGCAATACGGTCAGACCGGGCAGGCGACCGGCTAAAGCCACTCCAAGGTTTGATGCCGGAGTTTGCTTAAGTGTCGTGGCCGAAATGGTAGACAATGCTGCCACAACACTTTCCTTTTTCTGCTGCCCATAACCCACAACAACCATTTCGTCGAGCTGGGTAACACCATCTTGCAGCACTACGTTTACAGTTGTTTGTCCGCCAACCTTGACTTCCTGTGTTTGGAAACCAACAAAAGAAAATACAAGGACGGCATTTTTATTGGGAATATTGATCCGATACTTCCCATCTATATCGGTTACTACTCCTTGTTTACTTCCCTTAACACTAACCGCCACTCCAGGCAAAGGCTCGTTTTGCCTGTCAACGACTAATCCCGAAGTCCACAACTGTCCGTTTTGTCCCATTACCTGAAAATAAACAGATTGTAATGCGACCATCATCAATAATGTGATTAGCTTTGCTTTCATGCTTTGTTAAAAATTAAATCATTTATTTCATTAGATAGAGATAACTTAGACGCCCCATAGGCATAGCGCATCCTGTAGTATAGTAGTTCATAATGTCCGAAGGCGTTGAAACGCCCATGGCCACCTTAAAATAAAATTTCTTTTCTTTTTGAAGCCCCAAAACAGATCGCGGCAAAGATATCTGAATGGCATCTGCATCCTGAACAAACGTGCCTTCTCCCTTTTTTTGCATGTGAAAGTCTTTGGTCAATGATTCTATTGAAATATCCTTACCATCAATGTTCCGACCCACTATATAACGATAGCTTTCCCATCCTTGGGGTCGTGGTGATCCTGTTCCGATGAAAAGATTCAACCAGTTTTTCTTGTGGTTATACTGAGTGAACTTATCCTTGCCCTTAAACAAGAAATAGATATTATCTTTGTCGTAAGATACTCTTATTTCCACTAGTTTATCCTTGGGAGCAGCCTCGGTATAACGGACTGTTGCTGCTCCTCCATGAGCGTCTCTGGAGACAAAGGCATGATCTGTGTTATATATGATATATTTGACATCCTTCCACCGCTTATCTATTGTGCCTGAAGTAATGTGCTGTGGCTTATTGGATGTTCGAGGGGTAGAGATGCCCTTGTAACGATGGATGTTAGAAATTAGTTGAAGATAAAAGGCGTCCTCATATCCACCACTCATGGGTTCTATATCTCTCGAGAATTCTTTGCTTGCAGCATCGCAAAGCATGTACTCCCCGTCATAAGGTTGCTTATAGGCTATCCACTCGTTCCATCCGCCCACGGTAACCATCGGTGGATCAGAAGCAATCGCATGATCCCATTGCGCCTGGAAAAATGTACCTCTGTCCACATTTTCTGTTTCGTTCTTTTTTGTCTTGACATTCCATCCCCGTCCCCAGTTGTCCCAATTCTTACGTGTCAATGAAAATGACATCGGAACCATGGGATGGCTTGCTACTGTTACGTTCATAACCTTTGATTCTGAATGATAGGGCTGTGGAAAGCTCCACTCTACCCATGGGAAGCCATCTGCGTATACTGGGTCGGAAGGCCACTGGGGTTTTACAAAGTGAAAAAAGGAGAGGATTTCTGGAGACAAGACTCCTGGCACGTATGCCGTATCATTTCTTGAAGCTGCCTCCCTGTAGTCATCCTCTGGGTTGGTATAAGCTATGATCATAGGTTTACCGTCTACACAATACCAAGTGTCAGCATAATGCCGTGGGAGATAAATTGCATTATACAAATCCCTCACTGTTTGGAAAGAATGCGAATGGGTGTAGAACACAACCTGAGGAGCATCCCATCCAGCCTTGCGCATCTCGTCAAGGACAGCACAAACTTTCAATGCCACATTAGAATAAATCAAGGCATTAGTGGTATCAAAAAAGATGAAATCTATACCAGCAGTCGTCAACATCTGCATTTGCTTGCGGATTACCCATTCGTCATCAGAATTATAATATCCCCAAATAGGTTCTCCCCAATAATGCATCTGCCAGTTCGGACTGATTGGAGAATCTTTGGTCTTCGTCAGGATTTTAAGACCATCGGGCCTTGATAGTATTTTTGTGGCATCATATATCCCTGTTGCCAACGGCTGACCTATCCAAGGCCAGTAAAACATGCCCACCTGCCTGTCTTTTTTGTACCCAGAAACCGCTCCGAAAGCTCGTCCAAACTGGTCAACGCCTACAATATGGAAATTAGTATTTTTGACGTTCTTCTTTGGGGTTGCCTGCCCATCCCTGTATTCTGGTATGGTGAAATTACTAGCACAAGAGCATATCGTACTCAGCACAAAAATCGTAGATAGCATCGAGCGAATAATAGATTGACTCATCATAGTTTACATCTTAGGTTATAATTTCCAGAAGGCACTGACAATACTGTAAAATCTCCTTCTTTTGGTAGGCATATTATTTCTCTTACATGGGAAACGCTTCGTTTCCCCTCAGTTATCATTTTTATATCCTTGACTGGAACATATACTTTGGCTTTCGTATTCTCAGGGACAGTTACGTCCAACATCAACATCCCTCTTTCTCTCTTCCATGACACTCTAATCGTTCCTTTCACGGTTTCCAAACTTCCCTTAGCAAAAGTCAGTTCTTTAGGCATATAAGGTTTGATGGTAAACTCCTCGAAACCTGGATGGGTAAACTCAGGAACTATACCGAGTAAATATTTGTAAAACCAAGACCCGACGGAACCCATCATGGGATGATTATGAGAATTCATGGCATCTCCGGTCAGAAACTCCCAACGTTCCCATAACGTGGTGGCTCCATTTTTCAACATGAATCCCCAGCTTGGGTAAGTTGTTTGCGAAGCTATTTTGTATGCTACATCCACGTATCCATATTTCGTCAGCATTTCCAACAAATATTTTGTACAGAGATTTCCTGTGGTAAGATGGTAGTTGTGTTTTTTCACGTCTTCCACAAGATTATCCACAACACGCTGTATGTGGCTCGCGTCCACTATTCCTAAATACAATGCAAACGAATTGGAAGCCTGGTTATTAGAGGCATATCCTCCTACCTCTTCATTCCAATAGTGACGGTTGAAAGCCTGTGCGGTTTCCTTGGCAATCCGTGCATATTGAGCTGCATCCTCCTGTTTGCCCAACGCTGAAGCCATCTCTGACAGTATTTCAGAACATAAATATAAGTATCCTGTAGACATCATTTTTCCAGGTGTATCTTTGGAAACACCCGACCCATTAGGGTCTGCAAGAAAATCGCGAGGTGGACACCAATCTCCATAATAGCTGTAATCCACAATACCATCAGATGTGCGAGAATATAAATAATCCACCCAAGCTTTCATGCCATCG
This sequence comes from Bacteroidales bacterium KA00344, assembly GCA_001552765.1. Lineage (GTDB taxonomy): Bacteria > Bacteroidota > Bacteroidia > Bacteroidales > Bacteroidaceae > Prevotella. Next base: position 16,768 of record KQ959352.1, on the reverse strand, counting down.
AAGTGTTCCGAAACAATTCTCTTATCTCCGTAAAATTCATAACATTTCTGCGCCAGAAGCAGATAGCTGGCCGAAACGGGGTCGGCCGGTCGCATGCCAAAACGGTAGGGGGCTACACAAGTAATGGTTCCTTCTGCATCTTGCGTATCCTGTATGTCGTCCATGAATTTAGGATAGAAGCGAGATAGACCAAAATTATAAATGGCCTGTTCTATTCTCACAGTCATATCGTTCAGCCAACCCATGCGCTCGTCACGTTGTGGGCAATCGGTCGGAACGCTATGTAGATTGCTCGCCTCCGTGTTAACAATCATCTTATGAATATCGTTCAGTAACGGGTTGCTACACTCGAAGCTTCCCGTTCTGGGAACATCCGTACGTACAACTTTGACAACAATATCCTCTTTCCGCGGTTTACCAGGCAAACCTTCTATTTGAAAATACCTGAACCCGTGATATGTGAAACGTGGCTCCCATCGCTCTACGCCTTCTCCTTTTAATATATACGTATCCGTGGACTTTGCATTTCGCAGGTTCTCCTGATTCACCGTTCCGTCTTCATACAGTGTCTCAGCATATCGCACCGTAACTTTCGTTCCCTCTTGTCCGGTCACTTGCAAGGCAACCCATCCTGCAAGATTACGTCCTGCATCAAATACATACGTACCCGGACGCACCTCTTGCTTCAGTGTAGGCGTAATTCTTTCTACCACTTTTATTGGCTCAACCTTCTGTGCAACCATCTTCCCGACCGGGTCGTCCGTGTTGTGTGCCCAAGCCCATTCTTTATTCATCAACCCCGGAGGTATGCCGGGAGCATATAATTTGTCTGTTTCTAAACGGGCGTCATAAATTTCTCCGTCAAATACAGTAGAAGACACAATTGGACCACTCGTTACAGAGCGGAAACGATCTGATGTCAATATTTCTGTCGTGTTATCCAAATAAGTTACTTCAATCTGCATTCTTAGACGAGGAGTGCCCAACCATCCTGGAGCAACCGGGACGACTATGCTGTTTGCGGCCTTATCAAAACACTTTCCCACATCGTAGGTCACATAATAAACTCGTTTGCTATACGTGCTTTGAGCAGGATCCAAAACATGATCTCCTACTTTTTTACGATTGATGTAAAGTTCTGAAAAACCTATCCCTGACATATAAGCCCGTGCCTGTTTAATGGCCTTTCTGGGAACAAAAGTTCCTTTGAAATAAAGGACTCTACCTGGCATACCCGGGACATAACCTATCCAGCCTGATTTCCAATCTTGAGGTGACAGCAATCCCATTTCAAAGTAAGCAGGAGCAGACCATTCGGAAAACTCGCGGGTATTTTTCCACACGCGAACCTTCCAATAGTATCGCTGACGACTCTGTAATACCTTATTATATATAGATACACCTAAAGACTGTGACGAAAGAACCTTTCCACTATTCCAGACATCTGCTTGTTCCTCATTCAATTTAGTTAATGAAGATGCAACTATGACTTGGTATGCCATCTGTGAAAAATTTCTGTAGTCAGACTGGATCTGCCAACTCAACCGCGGAGACACATCTATTCCAATAGGGTTAACTTGGTATTCCGAGCGTAAATCAACAACTCGAAAATTTTCTGATCTCTTCTTTCCTGAAACAGGAATACAGAGCACACCCATTAAAAACAATAGAAAGCAGAGTTTTGCTTCTTTTAGTATGTTCATGATAGATTTAATTTAAGTTTTCGGTACAAAGTTAAGAACTGCCAATCTTTATCTCTTGTAATATTTGTTCTAATTTTTGACATTTCTAATCTTATTGAGCTAATTTTGTCTTTTTAAACCACAAAAAGTTCAAGTAGTCCATTTTTTTTTCTAACTTGCCGCAATAAAACATACTAATATCTTTGAACATATATGAAAAGTCGTCATTTCATCATGGCATTCGTTGTTTTTTTTACCTTGTACGCATGTACTGCAAAAGACCACAAATTGGATGCCGATCCCATCTGTTACGAACCAACCATCTCACAAGACATCTCTTTTCTTGACATCAATGATTTTGCACAAGATTCTTTAGGTTACATGTGGATTGCTACATTAGGCGGACTTGATCGGTATAACGGGTACGACTTTTTGCATTTTGTTCATCAAGCCAACGACAGCACCTCGCTATTAAACGATTTCGTCCTTTGCCTGTTCATAGATTCCGCTCACCAACTTTGGGTAGGCACTTCTTGCGGACTCAACAGATACAACTATGAAAAAAAATGTTTTGAAAAATTTTCCGGAAAGCATACTGTGCCCATTTACTCCATATTAGAAACATCAGGGGGAAAAATATGTCTTGCCACTTCAGCAGGGGTGGGGTATGTGGACCAAGAACACCACAGGATCACTTTTCCCGGAAAGACAGAAGTCGTCAATTTGCTTTGGAAAGACAAATCTCAACGTCTTTGGAAAGGGCTGAATGAAGAAAGAGGAATGGCCGTCAGACTAAACGATCAAAAATGGAAATATTTTACCTTGCCTGGAAACCGAAAGGTTTTGTGCATTTATATAGATTCGCAAAGCAAATGGTGGCTTGGGACAGACCGCGGCATCGTCATTTTTGACCCCACAACTCAAACCTTCAAGAACTCAGTCATTGAAGATGCAGGGAAAGAACGTTTAGCAAACACACCAATCTCTTTCATAAAAGAAGTAGAGCCTCTGAAACTACTCATTGGAACTGCAGCAGAGGGTTTCTACTACTACGACATCTTATCGAACACTCTGCAACATAATTTCCCGTTGCGATTCAACCCGCTACGCTCTCCTCAATTACACACATGCTACAGCGACAGGCATGGGAACGTGTGGATAGGCTCTTACGACAAGGGATTTGTCGTAACAAAAAAAGAAGGAAGTAACTTCAACAAGAATCAAATTCTCAGCAATTTTTTCAAAGGCATTTTCGTGACTCGTATTCTTGAAGACACAGATAAATCCTTATGGATAGCCACCCGATATCAAGGATTGTTTCGTTATAAGGATCAGGAAATTACCAAGCAAGCAGGATTAACGCCGGAAAAAAGTTTTCTGGAAGATATTTACATTGATTCGAAAAGACGAATATGGGCAGCTTTCGAACATCAATTAATAAGAGGAAATATAGCAAAAGGTGGAACGATACAAATAAATAAGCATTTCAATATAGAAAATGTAAGAGTGATCAAAGAAGACAACCAAGGGAACATCTGGATAGGATCATTGAATGGATTGTATAAACTGACGGAACATAAGGGAACGGAGAAACTCAAAAAAATATATACATCTAATATTCCGGACATCCATATATTGCATACGGGGGAGATCCTTTTTTCTGCTTTCGGCAAGGGAATATTCCGCATGAGTCCAAAGTCAACAGTTGCAACTCCTGTAAAATTTCCCCGTCAGTTTGTGGCTATAGCCACAAACTGTGTAACGATTTTCGAGGACATGCAACATAGAATATGGCTCGGAAGTTACGGAAATGGAGCATTATGTTACAACGATAAACAATTTGTTCCCTTTTCAGTTTCTACAGGCCTTCCCAACAACAACATCCTTTGTTTTAACGAAGACAAAAATGAAAATATATGGCTAAGTACCTCACATGGCATATCTATGATCTCGTTTGATCAGCATCAACCGAAAATAAAAAACTTCTTCAAGTCTGATGGTACATTAGGAGATCAATACCACGAAAAAGCCGGATGTAGAGGCTCTAATGACATGCTCTTCTTTGCCGGCAATCATGGTATTACGTTCTTCAACCCCGCAGATATTAAACCCTGCACACAAGCTCCGGCAATCAATATCGAGGACTTAAAAATATTCAATAAGAGCATTCGTCCCGGACAAAAGGGGTCTCCTCTGCAAAAGGATATTCAATTAACGCGACAAATCACGCTCAATCACCAACAAACTACAATATCCATTGACTATGCCGGCATAGACTTCGTATCACCTCAGAAACTTACTTATAAGTATAAATTAGAGGGGTTTGAAGATCAATGGAATTACGTCGGGACATTTCGTCGCGCAGCCTATTCCAATATTCCTGCCGGGCGGTATACCTTCCGCGTTTGTGCCATTAACGGCGATGGAGTGGAGAGTACTCGGCCTGCAAGTCTTGAAATCATCGTAAAACCTGCCCCGTGGTTCACATGGCAGGCGTGGTTGATATACACACTCTGTGCCATTGGACTCGCCATATTCTTCTTTAGATTTTTCATCAAATTGAAACTCAATAAGCATCTCGCTGAGATAGAACGGAATGAAAGAAAAAGAGAGCAAGAAATCGCACAAATGAAAATGACCTTTTTCACAAACATCTCTCACGAACTCCGTACACCGCTCACGCTTATCTCAGCACCGCTGGAAAAAATCCTCTCTAGCCAAGATTGTGTAAAAAACAGAGCTCTCCTCAACACTATATCAAGAAATGCCCAGCGAATGTGGCAGTTGGTGAACCAAATTATGGACTTCAGCAAGGTAGAAAACGGTACACTGCGTTTACACGTACAGCATACAGACATGATCTTCTTACTTCGAAACATCTACGAAGATTTTATCTATATTGCAGAACGTAAAGGGATCAAGCTGAGTTTCCAACCTCATGTAGCAGAAGAAATCATGTGGACTGACCAAGATAAGATTGAAAAGATTCTCTACAATCTACTCTCCAATGCTATCAAACACACACCACAAGGGAAATCTATCTGTGTATCCACTCGACTCGTCAAATCTCAGTATGTGGCAGCAATGTATGCAAACTTCTATAAAAACAACGTAAGTAATTATATCGAAATCAGTGTTGCCGACCAAGGAGAAGGCGTGCCCGAAGACAAAATTAAAAATCTCTTTGTGCGTTACCAGCAAATAGAAACAGGATCCGGATATAAATTAGATTACAGTGGTAACGGAATAGGACTGCACTACACAAAAGCTTTAGTCGAAACTCATCGAGGATATATCAAGGCTTCATCCGAACCCGGGGGTGGCATGAACTTCTCATTTGTGCTGTCGGTTGACGACATCTACAATGACAAAGAAAAACAGGAAGCTCACAAAAAGCTTTTCTTCGCATCACCCTCACAAGAGAATGCAATCATAACATCGCAGACAGAAGTGTCGAAAGTACACAACTATACCCTCCTGATTGCCGAAGACAACATAGAACTATTAGACTTCATAGCCGATCTCTTGTCAACAGAATATTCAGTCATCAAGGTTCCTGATGGACAAAAAGCCTGGGAGGCTGTCAAAAAGGAAATCCCGGATCTCGTACTCACCGACGTTATCATGCCTGGTATGTCAGGATACGACCTATGTTCTGCCATCAAAGACAATATCGATTATTGTCAAATTCCAGTCGTCATGCTTACAGCTAAAACCGTAACGGCAGACCGTGTAGAGGGGCTCGACCATGGAGCTGATGCCTACATAGGCAAGCCCTTCGATATCAAAGAATTATTGCTCACCATCAAAAATCTGCTAAAATATAAAGACAGCCTTCGTCGATATTTCTCTACGCCTGGAATACAACAACAGGAACTCCCTGATCAACCATTCTTGTCAGGCGACTACATTTTCCTAAATAAGCTCAACACCCTCTTAGAAACAGAAATCAACAATCCCAACCTTAACGTTGACAATATTGCAACAAGATTGGGTTTCTCCCGATCTGTATTTTATCGGAGAATAAAAACACTCACCAATATTGCTCCCAATGATTTCATACGCACCTACCGGCTCAAACGTGCAGCAGAAATGATTACGTCTACTACCTTCTCGCTCAGCGAAATATCTGATCGAACGGGCTTCTCTTCCTACTCCTACTTTTCAAAAGCATTTAAAAAACATTTTGGAGTCTCCCCAAAAGATTATCACTCTCCTCTGGCTTCTGATAGTTCTACATCCTATTCAGAAAAGACAGACGTCTAAAAAGTATACCAAATCACAATTAGTGAAGCAATTGTTCCATTAAAATTTAAGATTAATACTAGGCTTCTTTCGGCAGTCTGTCAAATTTCTGTATGTGATATCATTCTGACTTGTTTACTTATAAAAACCACAAAAAAATGAAAATTAATAACCGCAATGTTGCGCTTGATCTTGTCAGGGTGATAGCATGCCTACTTGTGATGGTACAGCATTCCAGTGAATTCTATTACATTGGTGACCAAGGGGCACTCGTTCTTGATTCATCTGTTTATTCTATTGGATGGCTGAATAGTCTATCGAGAACCTGTGTACCCTTGTTTGTCATGCTGTCAGGCTACTTTCTACTACCAATGAAGGGGGGAACCGGAGCGTTTTTCAAAAAACGCTTCTCCAGAATCATTGGACCGTTTTTGTTCTGGTGTGTTGCCTTTGCGTTCTATTTTATATTTTATAGGGGTGATACCATGGCAGATTTCCTGACGAACGTCGCACACATTCCTGTCAATTTCGGCGCAGAGGTTGGACACCTGTGGTATATCTACATGCTTATTGGTCTTTACCTACTTATTCCTGTGCTATCTCCCTGGGTGGCACAATGCAGTAAGAGAGAACTTCAGACCTATCTCGGATTATGGCTCTTGTCTACATGCCTGCCCTATATCCATCTGGTTTGGCCGGAGGTTTTGGGCGAGTGCTATTGGAACATTTCTCCCACACTTTACTATTTCACCGGATTCGTTGGCTACCTGCTTTTAGGCTCCTACGCAAAAAAATATGGGCCGGCATCTATTCCGTCTGCGGTGACAATGCTGTTTTTGGGTTATTTGGTCTCCGTTCTGGTATTCTGTTCACGCATTGCTACAGTTGATACGGCAGAGGCAGTAGAACTCAGTTGGCAGTTTTGCGTAATCAATGTGGTCATGATGGTCTGGGGACTGTTCTCCCTACTGGTTAGAATAAATCATGTACCAGCTGTTCTCGCCAAGGTAATTGTAGATATATCCATTTGCAGCTACGCCATGTATTTGGGACACATCATGCTGTTAAACTTCTATCATCAGATTTTTGGAGGCCGGACAGGGAACGTGCTTTTCGAAATTCCTGTTATTGCCATCTGTACTTTTATTACGGTCTACTTTGTTGTTAGACTACTCCGAAAACTACCTAAAGCGAAATATTGGCTTGGTACTAACGATTAATTTTCGTTGCTGTTTCCGTAAGCATCCGATATTTGCCGCCCTTCACACTAACAGACAACCCTTATATGCTACCAGACATATAAGGGTTGTTTTCCTACGATTGGCATGAGCATTATCATCTACGATAAGTACTTATCTCCTATCCGATTAAGGTTACAAGACGGCTAATACTAGAATCTTGCCCATGCACTTATAATTGGAATTAAAATATTCACGTTTTAATTCTTTGTTTTTCTATCGTTTTACGATATAAGTACCAGCTTGATATTCTGTAGTTGTGGTATCGCCTGGTAATGTCACTGATGCTGTAGCACCTTGTGGAATGGTAAATGTCCATATCCACTGATTGCCTTCATACCTCCAACTGCTCTTGATCAATCCGGAAGCCGATTGGTAGGAAGCGTCCAGATGTCCTAACCTACGATCCGGCATAGGACGCATGATGATATGCTTAAAACCAGGTTGAGTTGGATCAGCTGCTATGCCGGCGCAAGTCTGCCATATCCATTGACATACACATCCATAAGCATAGTGATTGAAACTATTCATACCTTTTGGCCCCATTCCTTTTTCCTTCATATAACTATTCCAGCGCTCCCAGATGGTGGTAGCTCCATTGTCTACCGAATACAGCCAACTTGGGTTCTTGTGCTGGAAAAGCAGATTGTAGGCGACATCTATCATACCATTGTCAGTCAGCGTCTTCATCAAGATCGAAGTGCCTAAGAATCCGGTTTGTAAGCACCCTCCGTGGGCTTCGAAGTTTTGGCGTAATCGTGCAATCATCTTGTTGCGAGCTTCTCCTTCTACGAGATGATTGCGAAGGGCAAACAAAGCGGGAGTCTGCATCGTATTGAGAATCTCTATCTTAAACATACCTTCCGGTGTAAGGAAGCGTTCTTTCAGATATGCCTTGGCGTCTGCCACCATCTGCTCGTATTTCTTTGAATCTCTTCCTGTGGCATGTGCCATGTCACGCATCATCGCAGCATCGATGGCCCAATACGAAGCGCTCAGATAACACCAGTATTCCAAGGCCTCTGGCATTAGTACACCGTCCTTATTGAAAGCTCCACCGCCACAACTTTCCAGTGGTTCGTAACTCAACCAGTCTCCCCACTGAAAATTACCGTTCTCATTCTTCAGGGCATTATGATCATATTTTGTCTGATTCACATGATCCATATAGCGTTCCATGGCTTCCCAGTTTTCGTCTACGATACTTCGATCGGCAAACTGTTTCCAAACCGTCCATGGCACAATAATGCCGGCGTCTGCCCATCCCACACGCATGTATTCCTGAGATGTAGTGCCATTCTGTCCATACGGAGCCACCCCAGGATATCCCCCTTTCTCATTTTGTGTATCACGCAAATCGTGAGTCCACTTATGGAAGAATCTGTCGGTATTAGCAAAATAGGTTCCCGTCTCGCTAAATACCTGTGTATCAGCTGTCCATCCCAAACGCTCATTTCGTTGTGGACAGTCGGTAGGTACACTCAGATAGTTGGAACGTTGTCCCCATAGGGTGTTTTGAATCAAACGGTTTACCAATGCATTCCCTGTGGAGATCTGTCCTATTTCCATAGATTGACTGATCGAACTAACAGGGATTGATTGAATTCTATTGATAGTTACATCGCCTGTAGAAGTGATATCGAGAAAACGATAGCCGAAAAAAGTGTAGCGAGGCTGATACTGCTCTGACGACAGTCCGGCAAAGATATAATCCATGCGAATGCTTTTGTCTGCAATACGCAGGTTTCGCCGATGCACACTACCCTCTGGCCCATCCATGCCGCGTTTCTTAGCACCATTGCCATCATTGAGTAACTCGCCGGGACGGCAAGTTAATGTGGTGCCTTTGGCAGCATGAAACTCAAATCGAGGAACGGCTGCACAATTCTGGCCGAAGTCAATTACCAAATGTTCACCCGCATGAAGTACAATAGTCTGTCCTTGTTGATATTCACGATCGATGACCACCTTGCCATGGGCATCTGTGGTAGCTCCTTCCACCTTATTATAAATGTAGGAACGCTGTGGCTGCAAGGAGAGATCTTCTCGAAGGTAAATTTCGGCACCATTTATCGGCTTGATGATACCCTTAAATTCGGTGTTCACTTCGGGTCGGTCTAGTTTTGCTGCATATCCTATTTTCTCGCGAGCATCATATTTCTCGCCATCGTAAATAGCGGCATGCTTTACTCGTCCGGCAATGCCGGCCTTCCAAGTATCTGTTCTGGTACCATACAATTGTGTCGATCCATCGGTAAATGTGAGTTGGACAACACCTCGGAAGGCACATTTCTTTCCCAAAAAACCGTCTAGTCCGGTTGGAGTAATAACTTTATCTGCCCACCAACCGGGAGTGACCTGGGCAGCTAAAGCGTTCTTAGCACCTTTCTTAGTATGAAATAGTGCCGTGATGTCATAAGTAAATGAATACTTTGTCTTCGCGAAATGGCTGAATCCCGGACGAAGAATCTCTTTGCCGACGCGTTGCCCGTTGACATACAATTCGTTTACACCTAGACTGGTCGTCATCCAGATGGCTTTGGCCACAGCCTGCGGATTTTTGATCTGTGTAGTAAACCAACTGGCTCCATCTGCTGAACGTGTATCTTCCTTCAGTTTTCCTGTTATAACCGGTGCATCCTTGACGCTAATCCACTCCGAACTATTCCAGGCAGCCTCATTGAGCGGTGCAATATGCTGTTGCGCACTTAATGAGAAGGCGAAGCAGCATGCTAATAAAGATAGATATTTTCTTTTCATAAAATTGGTTAGTAATAATTTTCATGCAAATTTACAAAAAATCGTGATATTGTATACCAGCGAGAACAAAAAAAAGTGAAAATCCATTCCTTTTGGCTTAAAAGTCTCAAAGCTAACCTGATATTTGGGGCTTCCGGAATTTGGAGTGATCTCAACAGGTAAAGTGGAGGGTATTAACAATAAGATAAAAGTGATGAAACGGAATGCATACGGATTTAGGGATGAACGATATTTTAAACTAAGGCTATATGCACTACATGACTGTCGTATCACTCGAAAAGTCGGATGAACCACTTTTATTCCTCCCGATTTGTTCACCACATAGTAATTAAAATGCTTACAGTGCAAATATAATGATTTTTTCAAAACAATCTCCCTACTATCATCAATAATATGGAATCCCCAACGGCTCTTTCGTTCAAACCGCCGTTTGTTGTCAAAAACAACCATATCGCCTTTGCGTGTCTTGCTGCAGGACTTTTTAGGTTCTATGGAAACACATATTATGTTCGGCAAATATTATCTATGCGGAACATAATTTTATCAAGGATTAAAATTGTTGGTAATCTTCCATACGAGTTAGAACCAATTGTTGTTCCGTGGAGAATGATATACCCTTTGGCAACAATCCGAAGAGCAGCAAGAAAGGACTGTATCGTCTTGGTGAC
>KQ959352.1:0-6075 GCA_001552765.1 Bacteroidales bacterium KA00344 | reverse complement strand
GAAAGGACTGTATCGTCTTGGTGACAACTTCCTTTCTATCCCAAAGACATCATAGTGTCTATGCTTCAACAAGATGCCTCCAAAGACAAAGTATTATATTAACATTATTGAGTCGGTAACTGCATATAATTATGAATTACCAACGCGCGCAGCCTAATTATGAATTTTGAATTAAAAAAGCGCGCAGCCAATTATGAATTATGAATTATGAATTATGAATTTTGAATTAAAACCCTATTCTTGCTCCAACATTCAGGTTTACATTCAGTGGTTTGTCGGTGTAGGAAGAGCTGACGCCGCTTCCGTTTTTGATGTGATAGTCCAGTCCCGGCTCCACATAGATGCCAACCGTTTTTCCCAGCTGATATTCCACGCCGGTGGCGGCATGAGTGCTGAACACGGGACGCTGCTCGTGGACGTCGGCCGAGCGTTGCGACCGACCTCCCTGCTCACCGGTGTGGATAGTGGTTGCGCTCCCCTTGACGAGCTTTTCCACTTCGCCACCGGCTTTGACGTAGACATTGATGTTTTTACCGCGCCACACACTGTAGGTCAGACTGACGGGGATGCCGATATAGTGGAGTTTCTGCTTCGTGGTCTCGGTGTACGCCATGCCCTCCTCTGTAAAGTCAGAGGTGAGGCGGCTGTAGGTGAGTCCCGTCTCAAGGCTCCACCGATCGTCCAGCCGATGTTGCACCGAAAGTCCCACCTTGACAGGCCGATGATGTTTCTCATGTCTCACGGGTGGCACGTCGGCTGTCAAAAGTCTTCTCGCATCCTCCGCCGATAATTCCAACAGCGTGGGAGTCGCGTTGGCATCCGCTATCATGTTCATACCTGTTGGGACGGTGCCGTTGGTTGTGTTCAGTGCCAATGCTCCCGAACAGAGGGCGACGAGGCTCCACCGATTCTGTCGGGGGGCGTTGTGGTGTGACGAGCACCGATCGGTGGTGTAGGGGATGGTTGACTGCGTTGAGGTCTGTGCAGGCTGCTTGACGGACTTCGAAACCTCCTGTCGGTTGTTGTTGCCCGAAAGTGCGTCGGGGGCCTGCCTGTCGGTTGCTGCCTGTCGGCTTGCATCGTCCGCCCCCGTCTGTTCGGTTTCGTTCGTTTCTGCAGCGTTGCCGATTGTGGCTAGCAAACTGCCGCTGTTGCTGTGCTGCGCTATGCCACGTATGTTTTGCCATACGCGTGCAGCCCATCCGTTACCATTATCGGTTGTCCCCGTTGCAGCCGTTTCCGTGCCGGTCCGGGGAGCTGTTTCCACACCGTTCTGCATTTGTGAGGCCACCGTTTTGGCAGTGTCAGGGCGCAACACATAGTTCAGCGTCGCCAACCCCACGATGGCAGCTATGCCCGCCGCGATGGCGATGCGCTTCCACAGGGGCACAACGGCAGCCCTACGTCGTGGCTGCCCGACATGGAGTCCCCGCGCCGCCATCTCATGCTTGATGTCGTCGAGCAAGCCTTCGGGCGGAGTCTTCGTGTAGTCGCTGCCCAGTTTCCGCAGGTCTTTCATCCATTTGTCGTTCATAGCTTGTTTGTTTTATAGTTTCTGATGAGCCGTGCCATCATGGTCTTGGCGCGGTGAAGTTGAGAAGCCGAACTGTCGGGCTTGATGCCGAGTTGGCGGGCAATCTCCTGATGGCTCCAACCCTCTATCACGTAGAGGTTGAGCACGGCACGATAGCCGTCGGGCAGCTTTCTGAGCAGCATGCCCATTTCCTCCCGGCTCAGCTCGGCCGTGTTCGGCTCTTCGTCGGCCGTGTCCGGCGGGTCGGTGTCGAGCATCATGGCTTGGTCGCGTTTCTGCCGGCGCAGGCTCTGCAGACTCTCGTTCACCACAATCCGGCTCATCCACGCGCGCAACGATCCCTGCCCACGATATTCAAAGGTGCCCATCTGCGTGAAAATCTTGATAAAACTTTCCTGCAACACGTCTTTCAGGGTGTCGTCGTCGCTGATGTAGCGAGCGCACACGCCGGTGAGATAGGGCGCATAGTCGGCATACAGCACATCCATCGCCAAGGCATCGCCCTGTCGGAACAAGCTGACAATTTTTTCCTCCCTGTCTGCCGTCGAGTGTCCCATGAATCGTTATTTCTATCATCTAAACGCAACAGAGGCGGAAACCTTGCACGGAAATGACATTATATTTTAAAAGAGGTCTTCCTTCCGTATGCATGAGCGGATAAAAAGATTGTGAAAAAGCACGACAAACATGTGTTCAGAATTGGCGTATTTGAAAATAAAAACCTGCCGGCTACAAATACGCGATTTTTGGCGGATTTGGCACAATGGGCTGACAGTCAGCCTGATGCGTGGTTTTAATCAAAATTTCCGATCGGAAAAAATCCATTGCCACCGCCGTTGGGCCCTAACGACCGTGCGATTGAGGCCTATCGGCCATGCCGTTAAGGCGTAGTCGGGAGACGATAAGGCTGTTGTGGCCGTGCGGTTGAGGCCTAACGGCGAAGCCCTGTCATTCGCTGCGCATGGGAAATCGCCTTTTTTAGCTGTTTCAGGAGGGTATGCGCGCGCTAGATGGAGCGTCATTCCATACACAGAAAAAGTGAAGTTTTGTTGACAGAGCCGGCTCCAACCGTTTTCCGCTGCACCCTCATTTTTCCGCTGCGCAAAAAAAATCACATACTCGTGCAAGGTTTCTGAGAGTTGTGTATTTAAGGGACATAATTATCAATAATCATTAAGTAAAATATTAAATCAAACCAAAATGAAAGTATTGAAACCATTTCTGATGTTGTGCTGCTGTGTGGCTGCCGTGACATTTTCTTCGTGTCTTAACGAAAACGACAATCCATCTCTCAAGCCGGAGGAGCGCAAGGCAGCGTTCCAAGTTATTAAGGGCGACTATACAGGAAAACTGATCTATGCCGACCCCGCCAAAAAGAAAACCAGTAATAAGAACGACACGCTCGATGTGAACTGGCGGGTAGACACCGACACCACTCTGATCGTTGCCAACTTTCCCTCTGCCCCGCTGGCGGCCTACATCAATAATACCGAGCTAAGCGCGGCCATCGCAAAGCAGCCCGTGCAAAAACTCGACTGTCTCATTGGGATATACGGCAATTCGCCCATCACGTTCCTCATCAATCCGAAAGTGATTACCTATGACAAATTGGAGTATGGCGGCAAGATGCACAAGGTGAATATTGCGTTCTACATCAACAATCGCTACTCATACGGGGTCTACAACAAATTCTCGAACGCGGGCAAGGTTGAGAAAACGCCCACGATGCGTATGCAGTTCATCATAGGTGGCGTCTATGTGGATGGAAAGTTGAATAACGAGCTGTTGAAGAAAGAAATAGCACCGGTTTTGGTGTTTAAAGGCAAGAAATAATATTCCATGTCATTTTTTCGACTTAAAGTCGTACAGATTTAATCGCAATAGGGTATGCGCGGGCCGTGAGGTCGTACCATCCCTATACATCTAATCATGTATCACACTCAGCCCTGTCTCTCAATCAATAGGAGAGATGGGGCCTTTTTTGGAATGTCGCAGCATGTTGCAACAAAAAAAATGCATAGATTTGTAAAATATCAAAAGATTGATTAACTTTGCGTATATATTTCTTAAAAAATGACACAGGAAGAAGATATTAGAAATGCCGTCGAGGTGTTGAAAAAGGGCGGCGTAATTTTGTATCCCACCGATACCGTTTGGGGCATCGGCTGCGACGCCACCAACGCAGAGGCTGTAGCCAAGGTGTATGCTATCAAGAAGCGCGACGACTCGAAAGCCCTGATATGTCTGGTCGATTCGGACGCCCGTTTGCAGCGCTATGTGCGCGACGTGCCCAACATTGCATGGGACCTGCTGGATGCAGCTGTGAAACCCACCACCGTGATACTCGACGGAGCCGTCAATCTGGCACCCAATCTTATTGCCGAAGACGGGAGCATCGCGCTGCGCATCACGAAGGAGGAATTTTCAAAAGAGCTGTGTTATCGCTTCCAGAAAGCCTTGGTGAGCACCAGCGCTAATATCAGTGGGGAGCCTGCCGCACAGAATTATCGGGACATTTCGGAAGAACTGCTCAATGCCGTCGATTACGTTTGCTGGTCGCGTCGCAACGAGCACAAGCCTCACACGCCAAGTTCCATCATCAAGCTGGGACCATCGGGCGAAGTGAAGGTCATCAGGTAGTCGCTGGTCCACTCGGACCTGTGGAGCGTGACGGGCGAAAGCCTGTACGCATAGCATAGAATCAATCTCAAAAGCATATAATAAATACCGTAAAGAAAGTGTTGGAAAGAATCATAGTATGGAAGGATAGGAATCTCACGGAAAAGCAGATGACCAACATCCTCGCCTTTATTATCGGAATATTGGCGGCGGTGGCGGCATACGTGCTTCATCTGCTGATACATTTCATCCAACGTGTGATCACACAGGACTTTCTCACGGAACGGGCCAACTGGCTTTATTTGGTTGTGCCTGTGATAGGTATTTACCTGACCGCCCTCTTTATTAGGTATGTGGTGCGCGACAATATCTCTCACGGCATCACCCGTGTGCTCTATGCCATTGCCACGAAGAAATCCAAAATCAAACGTCACAACTGCTGGACGTCGGTTGTTGCGTCGGCCATCACCATCGGTTGCGGTGGGTCGGTGGGTGCTGAGGCGCCGATTGTGCTCACGGGGTCGGCTATCGGCTCCAACTTGGGACAGCTGTTCAGAATGAACCGTCGCACCGTGATGCTGCTTGTGGGCTGTGGTGCCGCCGCCGCCATTGCCGGCATTTTCAAGGCTCCCATCGCCGGACTGGTGTTCACGCTGGAAGTGCTGATGATCAACATGACGATGGGGTCGCTCGTACCGATTCTCATTGCCAGTATCACGGCAGACATCTTCTCTTATCTCTTTACCGGAACATCCACTCTCTTTAGTTTTCAAATGACAAGTGCATGGAGCGTGGACCGCATACCGGGCTCTGTCATGCTGGGCGTGTTCTGCGGCTTGATGAGTCTCTATTTCATGCGGATGATGAACTTCTGCGAAGGTAAATTTGCCAAGATGAAAAGGCATTTCTACGGCAAACTTATTGCAGGCGGTCTGCTGCTCAGTATGCTGATTTTCCTTTTCCCCTCGCTCTACGGAGAAGGTTATGATGCTATTGCCATATTCATAGAAGGGGAGACCGATGCCGACTGGAGTCGGATAATGAACGGGTCGCTGTTCTACGGTCATTCGGAACTGCTGTTGGTCTATATTGCTCTGGTGATGCTGACGAAGATAGTGGCCACCTCCTCGACCAACGGTGCCGGTGGATGCGGTGGTACGTTTGCCCCGTCGCTGTTTGTCGGAGGTTTTGCGGGTTTCCTGTTTGCCCGTTTCTGGAACGTGGAACAGATCGGAGTGTACCTGCCGGAGAAGAATTTTACATTGTTGGGTATGGCAGGAGTGATGGCTGGTGTGATGCATGCCCCGCTGACGGGCATATTCCTCATAGCCGAGATTACGGGAGGCTACCAGCTGTTTGTGCCGCTGATTATCGTGTCGGTGGTGAGCTATATGGTGATCAATATATTCGAGCCACACAGCATCTATGCCATGCGACTGGCCCGCGAAGGAAGGTTGCTCACGCATCATACCGACCGGAGTGTGCTCACGCTGATGAGCATGGACTCGGTGATTGAGAAGGAAGTGACCTGTGTTCCCCCAAATATGTCGATGGGAGAGCTGATCAACGTGCTCACCAGCAGTAACGATACATTCATCCCTGTGGTTGAAGAGGACAAACGGTTGCTTGGACTTATCGACCTCAGTAAAATCCGGCACCTCGTGTTCCGCACGGAGCTTTACAACCGTTTCCATGTGAGTCAGCTCATGGTGCCCGTGCCGGCCATCCTTTTCGACAACGAGCCGATGGAGGAGGTGATGGAGAAATTTGACAGGACCAATGCGGAGGTGTTGCCGGTTGTCGATATCAACAACCGACTGAAAGGCTACATCACCAAAGCACGTATGTACAGGGTGTACAGACAGCTGGTGGCGGACTATTCGACGGAATAGTTTTTTAATTCATAATTCACAATTCATAAT
>KQ959351.1 GCA_001552765.1 Bacteroidales bacterium KA00344 | reverse complement strand
CTTTTGAGTTTTACCGGACAGCAATATTTTTAAATAAGCAAATTTGAGAGGGCCATTTGTTGATATATTTGACCATTTTTAATTCTTCAAAACCTACATCCGGAATAAACAGGCATTTTCAAGATTCCCCTAAAAAATGCATAAACATACTGTTGCTATCTTGAATTGGAACACGTCTCGTTTGTCCCTATGTAGTGCATAATTATTATCTCTAAAAATCAATATATGACAATCTGTTACACTAATGGGCTAATCTCAATATCAAATGCATCTCCACATTTTCTACTGAGTTCTCTTTGAGAGACTACACACCTCGGCCACAAGGCAAACTTGCGATGTTTCTTCATGGTTTTAACACCATACAAACACCAACAAGTTTTGCACTTCGATTTTAAATCTTCACCGTACCTGTCATCGCTGAGATCGATTTTCCATCAGGCCGCTTCCATGGCATGCTCATTTCTCCCATTTCTGACGATGGGGTGGCAACGAGCGCACCACGATGTCGCGATGGCGGGCACCTTCCAGCACCTTGGTGGCCACGGCGGCAACCTGCTCGGGAGTAAGATGTTCGTAGACACTTGCTTCCGAGTTGTCAGCGAGGTTTGGCACCTGGCCTTGCTCGGCATACACGTTGAGCGCGCCCATCCATAGCATAGGATCGGAAGGCATGGAGCCGGCGCCGGACGGAGTCATGTCGTCCACGGCCAACGGCACCAGCGCAGCTTTGAACTCGTCGCGGCTGAATTCTCCCGCGGCGATGCGCTTGAGTTGGGCTAAGGTTTCCTCCTTCGTGGGCAGTGCCTTGTCGCGCGAGGTGGAGAAATGCACGCTCAGCGTCACACCTGCGGCGGGTCGCTCGGTGTAATCGGCCTTGACACCCACGCTGTACACGGCATGGTCGCGCTCACGAAGCACGGAGAAGAGTCGGTTTTCCAATAGGCTGCGCAGGGTCTCGAGAGCCGCTCGTTCCGTCTTGGAGAGACTCACGGCATTGAGCCAAGTGAGTTCCACCTCGCCGGCGTCGCCCTCCATGTCAATGTCGAACACGCGTCTGATAAGTGGCTGGGGCGATGAGAAATCCAAGCCGTGCAACTGACGTGGCTGGCTGCCGGGCTGTCCGGGCAGTGCAGCGATGTATTGCTCCACTAGCCTGCGGGCCTCGACGTCGGACACATCGCCCACCAAACAGAACTTGAACAGGGCCGCGTTGCCGAAGCTGCGGTTGAAAAGAGGCTGCAAATCAGCATAGCGCATGCGGTCGTAGAAGGCCAAGTCG
This sequence comes from Bacteroidales bacterium KA00344, assembly GCA_001552765.1. GTDB lineage: Bacteria > Bacteroidota > Bacteroidia > Bacteroidales > Bacteroidaceae > Prevotella. The sequence continues at coordinate 55,978 of KQ959351.1, read as the reverse complement.
TGTGTGGGATTATCCGCCGACACGGGATAGAGCAACGCTTGTATGGAGTCTTGCGCAGCCGCCATGCCCGTGGTGCCACGCGTGTTGTAGATGTATTTGGAGCGTGCCACGTACTTGTTAAAGACGTCGCGGTCGAACCGCTGCTGGGTGAGCACCAGATAGAGGTAGCCGAAAAAGTCGTCGGCATGGTTCACGGCTGTATTGCCCCCGATACCATCGCTCTCGTCGGCAAGCGATAGACTGAGGTCGAAATCCTTGTCCTTGACCCACTGGTAGAGTTGGTTGCGGTTGTATCGGTCCACCCCGCTCTGCATAACCAAAGCCTTCATGGCCGTGTAGGAGGGGAGAGCGGTGGCATCGATGGCAGCCCGTCCGCCCGCAGCAGAGCCCGCGAAGAACAACCGACCGGAGCCATCGGGCACGCGTTTGTAGTAAACGGTGGTGCCATTGCTGAGGGTCCATTCCTCGGCGTCGAGCTCGGTAATCTTCTTGACGCGCGTGATTTTGCCGGGAGTAGGCTTGGTCGCCAACACATGGGTGGGTGCCGGCTGGTCGGTCGTGGTGTGCAGGCGTGAAGGCGAAGCGGCGGCGAGGGCATTGGTCACCTGGCGAGCCGACACGTTCATCTCGTCGGCCGAGCGCGAGTAGGTCACGAAAGCAAGGTTATCCCCATTCATCCACGAGCGCATCCATGCGTTCATGTCCTTGGCTTCAAGTTCGACCAAGTGTTCCATGGACGTGGCGATCTGCTCCCTGAAGGGTATGATGGGGTCTCCATTCAGGAAGTTTCGGCGGAAGAGGTCCATGAGATTGTCCGGCGTACCCAGGTCGGCATCGTCGGCAAGCACTTGCTTCATGCCCCTGTACATATCTGTGCAAGCAGCATCAAACTCCTCATCTTTGAAACCATTGACACGCAAATCCTCGCGCACGTCGGCCAACTGCTGCAACGCCGCAAGCTGCTGACCCTCGTAAGGCACCATGTCCCAAGCCAACTGCGAATAGCCGCGCGCCAACGACGACAGACTCACCGAGGCGGCAATGAACTGCTCCTTGCCCGCATTGCGCAGCGCTGCGAAACGGCGTGGGACCAAACGGTTGAAGATTTGAGTGAACAGATGTTCGTCCACAGCACCTCCTTGAGCCTTCAGTTGCTGGGCCGACTTGCGCTCGTATAAACCGAACGACGGCGAGACATTGTCGGCATCGATGAAACGAGTGTAGCGCATGTCAGCGTTGTCGGCGATAAGGCGCGCGTCGGCGTGCTGCGGAACCTTCTTGGCCGGCAACTTGGCGAACAGTTTCGTCACATCTTTTTCCACGGCAATAGGGTCGATGTCGCCAATGATGGCGATGTATTGCAGCGACGGGCGATACCAGGTGTCGTAAAAACGCTGCACGTCCTTGGCCTTGAACGAGCGCAACTGCTCTTCCCCACCGATCACGTTGCGGTGGGCATACTTGGCATCGTTGTAGATAGCGGATGCGATAAAGTCGCTCATGCGATGATTGACGTCGTTGCGCTGGCGCCATTCTTCCATGATGATGGCACGCTCCTTGTCCACGTCTTTGGGCGTGATGCGCACGCCGTGACACCAGTCGTAGAGCAATTGCAACATGCGGCGGTTGAGTTGCTCGTCGTTGGCGGGGACGTCGCGCACGGCGTATCGCGTGTCATCCAAGCCTGTGTAGGCTGAGAACGCGTTCAGACCGTTGCCACGAAGGAATGTCATCACGCCCTCCGGAAAATGCTCGGTGGTGTTGAAAGCGAGGTGCTCCAACACGTGCGCCAACCCATTTTGTGCGTCGTCCTCAAGGATCGCGCCAACGTTTTGGTACATATAATAATGTACGGAGCCGGGCGTTCCACCCCCATTGACGATGTAATAAGTAAGTCCGTTGGGCAGTTTGCCCTGTCTGAGGTTCATTTCCCGGGCCATGCCAACGGCGACATGGGCAATCGCCAAGCCCACCACGAGGAGGGTCTTGGCGATGAAAGCGTGAGATAGTGTTGAGTGATGGGTCATCGTGTGTTGATGTTTTTGGGAATGATGGCAACCAAGGCGGTCGCCCTGGGGTGTGGGTCGACTATTTCTCCAACAGCTCGAGGGCCGAGAGTTTGCGCTGGATGGTCATTTGTATGAGTGCCTGCGTGTCTTCCATGTTGGCCATTTGCAACGACTCGGCATAGCCCTGGTTGTAGTATTCGCGCGCCTTGGCGTACTCCTTGAGCTCGCGGTGCGAGTCGCCGAGCATCACAAGGTAGTTCACGCGGCTCATTACCGCCTTCTCGGCGTTGAGTGCCAGCTCCACCCACTTGATGGCCTGACGGTGCTGCTCGGGTGTGAGTTTGGAACCTGCAGCATAGTAGAGTTGCTGTGCGGCCTTGCCGTAATCGGCCGAATGAACGTTGGTGCCCAACTTTTGGAACAGCGTGGTCATGGCCGTGACATATTGCGGCACGTCCTTGCTTTTGTAAAGATGGTAGATAGCATCTGCATAGAGCTTCGCCCGGTCGTATGGTGCAATGGCATCTGTGGCCACCATGTCGTAGGCCGCCTTGTAGTCGGTACGCACTTTCTCCACTCGCTCCGTATACTTGGCATCGCCATCCTTGGCCATTTGCTCCATGATGTCGTCGTTTCCCTCCACCACGTAGTAAGCGGCAGGTTTTCCCACGACCTTAACCCAGGCGTCGAGGTTGGCGCTGATGAAGTCGATAATCTGGAGTTTGTCCTCGCGCGAGCCGCCACCGAGGTTGTACATAATGAGGTAGTCGTCCTTGTTGATGAGCGCCGGACCCATCTTCGCGGCGATATACTTGTTGTAAATCTTGGTGATGCGGGTTATCCATTTCTCGGCTTCCATGCCCTCTTGGGCCGCGAGAAAGGTGGGAGCCTTGAGCAATAAGCGTTGCTGCGTATCGAGATTGGTGTCGTCGGCCTTGTACTGGTCGTACAACTGTTCGAAGCCCTCGGCTTCGCCGGCTGCTATACGAGCCGCCTCCATGAGCGACGCGGCGTCCATGGCACCCACAGTGATGGATATAGCCTTGCCGTCGGACTTGAGGAAGCCAAGTGTCGGAAAAGCCTGTATGTTGTATTGTTTGGCCACATCATCAGCCTTTTCTGCGTCCACCTGCACCGACACGAAACGTTCGTTAAAGTAATCGCCCACCGAGTCGATGGTGAATACCTGCTTAGCCATGCGCTTGCACGGCACACACCACACGGCGTAAAAGTCTACAAAAACGGGCTTATTCTGTTTTTGTGCCTCGGCCAAAGCCTCCTTCAAGGTGCCATCGAAGAATTTAATACCCTTGCCGGCGGTCTGTGCCCTACCCGTTTGCGCCACGATCACCATGGCGAAAAGGAGTAAATATTTGATCGTTCTGTTCATTGTCTTGTCAATCTTAAGTTTACAAATCTACTATTTCAAGCGTTCTCACTGTCACAAAACAACGCGAATTTTTGAATTTGTGAATTGTAAATTGTGAATTGTAAATTGTGAATTGTGAATTAAAACTCCGTTTCCTTCACCACAAACGTGAAGATGTCCTGGAGTATGGCCTCGTGGTCTTCGTTGCTCACACGTATCGTGAGCGTGTAATTGCCATCAGGCAATTGAGCCACACCTTTTTGGAACAGCTGTATCAATCCGCCCTGAATGACCACCTGTCCATCCTTCACGATGGCATTAAACGCCTCGGCACTACCGCCGTCAGAAGCTTTGACGCTGACATACGAATAGTTGATGGGCGCCGTACCTGACACGCCTTGAATGCGCGTGGAGGTCCATGGCGAACCGTTGATGGCACGCTCCGACATAGGATCAATAGTGCGATAAACATAGACCGTGTCCGGGCTGAACGAGGCATCGGCCGTCTTGAGATAGCCTACGTCCATGCGCTGGCAGCCCGTCAGTGCAAGGGTCAAGGCGAGCAGAGCCACGCCAAGGAAAATTTTGATATTCTTGTTGTTCATCTTTAAAAGTCTTTAAGCGTGAAGTTGTAATCCAAGGAGTGTACCACCCCGGTGAGCGTCTTGATGTTGGATGAGGCCACCTGCATAGTCTTGGTGGTCAAGGGCGACACGATGAAGATGGCCACCGGGCCGGCCTCGGGCACCCCATTGTAAGAAGTCCTGAAGTTGTAAACCCATAATGACTTGCCCGACGCCATCCGGTACATTTTGCCACCGGTGCCTATCACCTTGTCAGCGTCGGCCGACGGGCGTCCCGCCACAAAATCATCGAGCATGGTGCGCTGTGGCAACACGCAGTCCAGCAGCATCTCGCGACACTCGTCGACGGGTATATCGCTCACCCTCGTGAGTCCATTGGCCAAGAGATAACGCCTGATACTGTGATTAGTGGGACCAAAAAAAGTGATGTTTTTGCCATATTCAGACGTACCTTCGAACACTGCACGCAGATTGGCATGGTCTATCATCACCCGCGTGGAGTCCCAGTTGTAAGGGTCGAGCTTGAAGTAATCCCACATGGTGGTTTGGTGGTCGCCGTTGGCAATGCCCGTATCCACCAAGTTATAATCGGTGCATCCCACTCCCGTCAGGGTGAGCACGGCCACCGCAATAGCTGTCAATATCTTTTTCATACGTTTACTTTTCATTTTGTGATTACCGTTTTTTACATGTATTGCACCCAATAGGGCTTTTGCCTGATGACTGTGTTCGTAACCCTTCCGTTAGAATCTTTGTAGGCGCCTTCGGGTACAGGCAGCGTCAACGCACCGCCACGGATATCTTGCGGAGTGAGCGTGGTGAACTTACCTTGCAGCTCAGACGCTACATAATTGTTGCGCACAATGTCGAAATAGCGCGCATCGGTCTCGTATATAAACTCTTTTTCGCGCTCATGGAATATGGACTTGCGCAAGTCCTCAGTGTCTCTCGCAGCAGGATAAGTCTCAGCTCCGGCCCTGTGGCGTATGACGTTCAGGTCGGCTATGGCAGCCGCGTCACTCCCCATCTTGGCGTTGCACTCGGCGCGAAGCAAATAGAAATCGGCCAATCGCCAGTATGTGTAGTTGCAATTAACCGACCGGAAGCTCTTGCCGCTTGGCGCATACTGGTCAGCAATGTACAGGGCAGTGCGGTATTTGTGCATCAGCGCGTAGTCCACACCGTCCACCTCATGCGGCTCGTCGATATTGTAGAAGTAGGCTTCGCGTCTCATGTCACCCTTGTCGTACATCTCATCCACGGTGGATTTGTGCAGGCGATAGGTGGTGTTAAATGCCATGTCACCCAACTTCTGCGTCTCGTCCAACGGCCAACTGCGGTAGTTCATGGCCACAAGGTTGGGCGTGCTGGAGAAATTGGAGCGCGTAGCGTCGAACGCACATGAAAAAATTTCCTCCGTATTGGGCTGAACGGGGTTGGAGAGTGCCTCACACAACTCCTCCGGCGATGAGCAGAGGGCGTAAGCTCCCACCTTGCCATCAATGAGCATAGTGGCGTATTCCACTGCCTTGGCATAGTCGGCCTTGGCGTCGCCTTTCAGGTTATACAGTTCTATCACGCTGCCGCGCCACGCGTACAGGTGAGCCAACAAGGCCGCGCACGAGCCTTTTGAGGCAAACTGCCGGTTGGTGATGGGCTGCCCGTTGATGTCCGTGAGTTTGTCATAAGTGGGCAAAAGCTCCAAACCCTTGCGTGCATGGGCTATAGCTTGATCGAGCACGTCTATCTGTGGCGTGCATCCGTATGCCTTGATCGTTTTGGAATCAACGGTCAGGGGCACGTCGCCATAGCGTTGCACAAGCGTGAGATAGCATATTCCGAGTGCAAACTCAGCTTGCCCTTGGTGAAAGGCGCGACGTCCTTCGGGCAGACCTTTGGTGCGGTCAATGTTGTCGAGAAGCAAGTTGGCCTCGAAAATGGTGCTGTAAAGGTCGGCCCAGTCTTGGCCGGTCTTAACCGTGTTGGGGTTCCATTCACGTATCTGGTCGCCGAAGCTCATCTCGTCAAGCTTGAGTCCGGCAGCGCAAAAGGCGTTGTCATCGGATATGGCCTTGTTGAGAAAATAGTGTATAGACGAGGTGGTCGCGTTAAGCTCCCGCTCGGTGTCGAACGAGTTGGCATACGTGAGGCTGTTCTCGGGCTTCAGATCCAAGTCGCAAGCCGACAACGCTAGGGCGAGCACCACAGAAGATATATATATAAGGTGTTTCATGTTTGTTTAGAATTTGAGTTTTACGCCGAATGTTACCTTGCGGTTCAGGGGGTATTGGTCGCCAGTGTCCTTGCCCGTATAGGGATTCACGATCTCCGGGTCCAGCCCCGAATAGTTGGTCAGCAAGAACAGGTTTTCTCCCGACACGTAGAGGTTTATTCCCTTGACAAAGAGCTTTTTGGCCCATTTTTCGGGCACATCATAGCCCAACACCACTTGTTTGAGCCGCAAGAAGCTCACGCGCTCGATGTTCGAGTCGATGTTGCCATCATACTGTCCGAGGTAGCTGTCGTCGGCAAATTCCATGGAAGGATAGTCGGCCTTTTCGCCGGGTTGCTTCCAAAAGCTGTACTTGTGATAGTCGTTCATAATGACACCGAAATTCTTGTTCAGAGCAAAGGCGCTGCCCTTGACCATGTTCATCATCTTGCGGTCTATCATGTAGTTGAACAGCACGTCGAGCGTCAAGCCCTTCCATGTCAAGCGGCTGTTCACGCCTCCATAGGCGGCAGGCAACGTACTGCCGGCATAGTACACGTCGTCGTTGTCTATACGGCCGTCCATATTCTGGTCCTTGATTTTGCGACCGCCCACCCGCAGGGGATTGTTCTCCGAAATGAAGTAGAGCGGTGTGCGCTTGCCTTGCTGATTATAATAATAAGGTATCTGCTCCTCGCTCTGCACGATACCCTCGTCCTTAAAGGTGTAGATGCCGTACACTGGTCGGCCGAGCACCTTGTCGGAAAGGTCCTCGCCGTTGAACGACTTGCGGAAGAGGTTGTGGTTGCGGCTGAGATTGAAGCCCAACGTCCAGCGCAGGTCATCGCGACGAATGACATCAGCCGATACCTCAAGCTCTATACCCTCGTTGGAAATGGCCGAGGCATTACTCCATATCTTATTGGCAAAGAAGAAATTGCCGGGCAACGAGGTCTGCATGAGCAGTGCGTCGGAGTATTTGTAATAGTAGTCGAGCTTGATGTTCAGCCTGTAATCAAACAATTGCAAGTCCAATCCCAAGTCGTACTGGTCGCTCTTTTCCCACGTGAGCTTGTTGTTGGCCAAGTATTCGGGCACAAGACCGAGGTTTCCGAGGAAGGTGTTGGCCTCTGACATGATACCCAATGCGAGGTAGGCTTCCTGGAACTTTTGTCCCGACCGACCCCACGAGGCGCGCAACTTACCGAAGCTGAGCCACCAAAGCGGTTTCATGAAGGGTTCTTCGCTGAAGGCCCATCCCAACCCCACAGAGGGGAAAGTGCCCCACCTGACATCGCTGCCAAACACCGACGAGCCGTCGGCACGGATGGAGAACTCGCTGAGATAACGTTTCTTGTAGTTATAGGCCACGCGGCCAAGGAAGCTACTCATGGCCTGCTCCTCCTTGTTGGTGAGCAGCCTTTGCAGCGCCTCGATGGTGCCATACTCGTTGGTGCGCAACTGTGGCCAGCCCTCACCGGCGTATTTGATACGATTGGTGGGACCGCCCTTGGCCTCGCCGCCCAACGATTGCAACAGGTCACGGTTGTAGGTGAAACCGCCGAGCAGCTCCACGTGGTGTTGCTTGGCTATGTCAAACTTGTAGGTGAGCAGGTTCTCGGTCTGCAGGTTGGTCATCGTCACATTGTTGGCATTGACGTTGCTGAGCCGGTCATAGGTGAGATAGTCGGGGGTGAAAGTGTATGCCCGCGTGGCGTAGTGGTCAATGGAGAACGACGTGGAGAAGCGCAAGCCCTTCACGATGTCATAGTTCAGCCCTAAGGCGGCGCGGATGTTGTAGTTGGAGTTTTGCCTGTCCACATCGCGTAGGTTTCTCACGGCCTGTTCCTCGGCCACCGATCCCTTACCCGGCATGAGCGTATTGGTGTTCTTAGGGTCGAACGTCAGCCCCTGCACTCTTCCCATGTCGGCAGCGTTTTGGTTGGCATAAGCCATATTGAGTCTGACGTAAGCTTCTACCTTGGGCGTGAGTTTGGCATCTAGATTCGACAGCAAACTCAAACGTCTGAAGCTGGAACTAATCATGATGCCCCGCTCGTCGTACACGCCGGCGTTAACCATATAACGCACGTTGTCGGTTCCACCGGTAATCTGCGCGTCGGCTTTGGTGATGCGTCCCACGCGGAAGGCATAATCCCACCAGTTGGTGCGGTTGTTGTAAAACGTATTGAGCGAGTCCTGAACCACACCGGGCAGACGACTCTCATTTTCCAACACTTTACCGTTGCGCCAGAAATAATCGAATGACCCATCGTTGTTCACATCCCATCCCCACGTGTCATTATAACCCTTGGGCATCACCGTGCGGCCTTCCATCCAATCATAATGGCCGGTGCGCTGACTCTTGGCCAAAAGCGCAGCAAAGTCGCGCTCGCCCTTTCCCATAATCTGCGTGGGCGTAGCGGGCAGCCACGACAGCGTCTGCGAGACGTTCACATTAAACTCAGCTCGTCCGCTCTTGCCTTTCTTGGTCGTAATCAGCACCACGCCATTGGAAGCTCGAGAACCGTATAGCGAGGCCGAGGCAGCGTCTTTGAGCACCTCCACCGACTCGATGCTCGAGGGGTCGAGACCCGCCAGGGTGTTGATTCCACCGGTGTTCGCGCCCGAAGTGGCCACCACGGGCACACCGTCGATGACAAAAAGCGGTGTGCCGTCGTTCACACCCTGCTGGTTGAGCGAGCTGAAACCACGTATGGTGATTTGTGACCCACCACCACCGGGCGTTCCCGATAGGTTGCTCACACCCACACCGGCCATGCGACCTTGCAATAAGGTCTCAAGCGACGGGTTGGGCACGTTTTGTAATTGGTCGGCCTTCATGGACGACACGGCACCCACCATCTCGCGCGTGTTGCGCTTGCCATAGGCAATGACCTGCACCTCGCCGACGGCTTGCACCGACGTGTGCATAACAATATCGAGGGGTTGTCCCACCGTGAAAGGCACAGCCTTGGTTTCGTAGCCCACGCAAGTGGCCGTAATGGTACCGTTGTCGCGGTCTACCTTCAGCGTGAATTTGCCATCCACGTCGGTCACTACGCCAATATTAGTTCCCTTGATTTGCAGCGTGGCAAAGGGCACCGGCTCGCCGTTATTGTCCTTGACTGTGCCCGTCAGCTCTCGGGCATCGTCTTTTTTGACGTCCTCCATGCGGTAAACGCGCAGCACATTGTCCTCAACGCTATATGCGAAGGGTGTGTGACTGAGCAACTGTTGCGCCGCCTGCACGGCCGTCACGTTATCAAACGACACCGTGAGCGTGGTGGGATAGTTTTTCACCTCATCAGTATAGCTCACCGTGTAGCCACCCTGCTGACCGAGAAAGTCGAGTATGGCGGGTACGCTCTTGTCCTTGAACGAGACCGAGAAATGATGGTCGGGAGTCTGAGCCGACGCGCCCGCCGAACCTACGCACACCAACGCCACTATCATCAAGGCCCTCAAGAACACACTGTCCACTGTATGTCTTACCATGGTCAAATTTTGTATAAAGATGTTTAATCGAATGTTGTTCATGCGAAAAAAAGATGCTTACTATATTAAAATTGTTCTATAATTTTGCAAATTTAATGTATTTTATAACAAAAAAAATACATATCGAGAATTTTAACATTTTATACTGAGGGCGTTCTCATTAAAAATTATGTGAAGCAAAGAATAGAAAAACAGACAAGATTTTCCTCTTTTTATCAAAAAAAATTACCGATTTCGAGGTTTTCAAGAACTCGCCATTTAGCGCAAAAAGGGCTATGTTTTTCAGCCCAATTCAGCGATGGACACTTCAAAAAAATGTCTGCCATCTGCGATTGAGCCTCAACCGCATTGCCTCTGAGCCCTTATCGGCATACGATTAGAGCCGATCCGTGTCGCCATTGAAGCTCAATCGCACTGCCATTAGGCTTTAACCGCAACGAGAAACAGACTCAAAAATTCAGCCCTCAGGCTGCATATCCACAACCGTTTGAATATCAATCTTTTGCAAATCCCTCTAATTTTCGAGTATTTGGAGCCGTGTGCCTGTCTGATTTCGTATGCGCGAATTTTGCCTTAGTTTTGAACGAAATTTATCAATATATTTCCTCATTTATTGTCCAAGGCACAAAGGAGCTATTGAGAACATCACTGAGACTATCGGACAACACATCACTGATAACCTGATGTCAAGGCAGTTTTCAAAGAAATACGGTCAGAACATTATACAAAAGTTGAACAACAGCCCGACAATGTGCATGGAGTTTCAAAACCAACTGAATATATATAAGGAGAAATAACCGAATGTGCACCTGCTTATGGAAACCGCCCCGACGCGGTTTGCATTTAATATATGTTAATACGAAGCATTTATTGAATGATATATTTTGCAATTCAACATATTTTGTTACCTTTGCAGCATATTTTTAATACAGAGCTTCTACTTTGAAGCACACTCCCCATTTTAATAATTTTACCATACGAAAATGTATAGCAAAGAGGAATTATTATCCAAAAGTATCTCTTCATTGGGGGATATTGCACACGACCTTGGCATTAACCCACAGAAATTTGACGACTCCGAACAACTCATATACGCTATTCTCGACAAGCAGGCTGACAACGAAAGCAGTCTGAAATCGTCGGCAACACTCAAACATAAACGAGCTCGTATCACCAGAAATGAGCCCGACCACGTATATTCGGTAAAGGGCAAGGAAGGTGAAAACTTTGATAGCAAGAACGCCAAAAACGGCAATGCACAACCACAGCTGTTCAAGAGCAAAGCTGAAATGAAGGCCGAAGCCGACACGGGAGATGATGCTCAAAAGAAGCTGGAGAAGTTGGAAGCCGAACTGGAGGCTATACCCACCCATCGCGGACCACGCACAAAACAAGAAAAAATTCTCATGGCTGAAATAGAAAAGCTGAAAGCAAATATAGAAGATAAGCAAACGGAGGACAAGGCAGAATCTGCTGAGGATAAAGCAACAGAGCCGAAAGGGAAAAACGTGGAAAATGACACGGAAGCAGAAATGTCTGCCATTCCGGAGGCTGTATATGCTGCAAAAAACAAGGATAAGGCCGGCAACAGCAACGACAAACTGATTGCCAAACTGCAAGCCAAGATCAATTCACACAACGAAAACGCGGAAGCTAACCGCGAAAACGAAGATGCCGATGGCGTATGGGCAGACGATCCGGGCGATGGGTCCGACTTCATCGTTATGGTAGACCTTCCCATTGAGGATCATGGCATGGTGCCCAACTATGATATGTTCGACAATCCCACCACACCGTTGCCACAGTCTAATGCCACGTCCTATCAGCAAGCTCCTCCCCAGCCCGCCAACAATCAGGCCGGCTATGATTTCAGCGATATTATAGAGGCCAGTGGAGTGTTGGAGATTATGCCCGACGGTTACGGTTTTCTGCGTTCCAGCGACTACAACTATTTGTCATCACCCGACGATGTCTATGTGGCTGCCCAGCAAATCAGGCATTACAACCTGAAGACGGGGGATGTGGTGTTGTGCCGTGTGAGACCGCCGCGCGAAGGTGAAAAATACTTCCCCCTGACAAGCATCGACAAGATTAATGGACGTACACCCGCCGAAATTCGCGACCGAATACCCTTTGAACATCTCACACCGCTTTTCCCGGAAGAGAAGTTCACGTTGTGCGGAGACCCCAAGACAACCAATATGTCTACCCGCATCGTCGATCTGTTTTCGCCTATCGGCAAAGGCCAACGTGCTCTGATTGTGGCCCAACCCAAAACGGGTAAGACTATTTTGATGAAGAACATTGCCAACGCCATTGCTGCCAATCATCCGGAGGCCTATCTCATGATGTTGCTCATCGATGAGCGCCCGGAGGAAGTAACCGATATGGCGCGCACCGTAGATGCCGAAGTGATAGCTTCTACTTTCGACGAGCCGGCCGAGCGTCATGTCAAGATTGCGGGCATTGTGTTGGAGAAAGCCAAACGCATGGTGGAATGCGGACACGACGTAGTGATCTTCCTGGACTCCATCACCCGTCTGGCCCGTGCCTACAACACGGTGTCGCCGGCCAGTGGCAAGGTGCTCACCGGAGGTGTTGATGCCAATGCCCTGCAGAAGCCCAAGCGTTTCTTTGGCGCGGCACGAAATATAGAAAAGGGCGGCTCGCTCACCATCATTGCTACCGCACTGATTGATACCGGCAGCAAGATGGACGAGGTGATCTTCGAGGAATTCAAGGGAACGGGAAACATGGAACTGCAGCTCGACCGCTCGCTGAGCAACAAGCGCATATTCCCGGCTGTAAACCTGATTGCTTCAAGCACCCGTCGCGACGACCTGTTGCAAGACAAGACCACGCTCGACCGTATGTGGATTCTGCGCAAATATATTTCCGACATGAATCCTATCGAAGCCATGAATACCATTCACGGTCGCATACAGCAAACCCGCGACAATTCAGAGTTCCTGCTGTCCATGAACGGATAGGGCGGCTCTGTTGCAATTGAGAAGGTTGGTGAGGGGGTGACAGTCCCATCCTCCGTTTTGTTTGATTTTCTGACCCACATACTCTATGTATAAATTGAAATATCTTTTGTGTTGTCTCTGTATCGCTTGCGCAAGCCTGACCGCCAATGCGCAGATGCGGTGGTCGAGCCAATACCAAACCTATTTCGACCAATACAAAGACCTGGCCATCGAACAAATGCTGCGCCATCGCATCCCGGCCAGCATCACATTGGCTCAGGGAGTGTTTGAGAGCGCAGCGGGAAGGAGCCTTCTCGCCACACAGGGCAACAACCATTTCGGCATAAAATGTCACGGATGGAGTGGACGGAGCATGACCTATAACGACGATGCGATAGGCGAATGCTTCCGAGTATACGACAATCCCGGGGAAAGTTATGAAGACCACAGCAAGTTTCTCTCGCAAAATCAACGATACGCCCGACTGTTCTCGCTGAGCCTCACAGACTATCGAGGATGGGCACACGGGCTTAAAGCCTGTGGCTATGCCACCAATCCCAGATATGCCTACAAGCTTATTGAGATTATAGAACTTTACAAGCTATACCTCTACGACCGCGCAAAAGAATACGACCATTTCATGGCCAAACATTCGGGGGTAGCTCAGCCTGTAAGGCAAAACGGACAGCTCCACCCCATCAGGATTTATAACAAGAACTATTACATGATGGCCCGCGAGGGCGACACATTTAAGGCCATCGGCAAAGAAACCGAACTTTCGGGAAGGAAGATCGCAAAATACAACGAGCGCAATTATCACGATGTGCTTCATGCCGGAGAAATTGTCTATTTGAAGAAAAAACAGAAACGGGCTTCAAAGGCTTTTAAAAACAAGCCACACATCGTACAACCGGGTGAAAGCATGTATTCCATCGCCCAACGTTATGGCATCAGACTCAAGAGTTTGTATAAAAAGAACAAGCTCTCGCCCGATCATCAAATTACGGTGGGCGAACAGCTCAGGGTATATTGACACCGTCGTATATAATGATGTTGAGGAACAAAGGCTATTGGAAAAGCCGGGAAGCCGGAGTTTCCACCTTTCTCCATAGACCTGATGGCTGCATAAACAGCAGTCTGTAGCCACATCTGCCGACCTTGATGCTCTCATGAGCGTATAGTGATTTGTTCTTTCAAAACCAACACCTCCCAATGAAAAAGATATTTTTGATTATCATTCCCCTCCTTTTTGCGGCAAATGCTGCGATGGGACAAGATTTCGATCACTATTTTCAAGACAAGACGTTGAGGATCGACTATATCTTCTCCGGCACCCACAACACCCAGCATATCGCTGTAGACGAGCTACTGGTGGAGCCACGATGGTATGGCAAACGCAAACGACTGGCCGATGTTCCGGTAGAGGGGAACGGGCAGATTATCGTTCGCGACCACAAGACACAAACCGTGATCTACAGAAATTCCTTCTCCACGCTTTTTCAGGAATGGCAACAAGAGCCGGAAGCACGGCATACGCAGAAGTCGTTTGAAAACGTATTTCTGGTGCCCATGCCCAAAGATACTGCTGACATCACATTGGAATTGCGCGACAATCGGCGCCGGGTGTGTGCCGGCGAAACCCATCAGGTGGTTCCCGACGACATTCTCATCCGCCCCATTGGCTACAAAAACGTCACTCCGTTTACGACGCTTCAAGCCGCCAAAGACACCAACAACTGCATTCGTTTAGCCTATTTGGCAGAGGGGTATAGGGCTGAAGAAATGGAAACTTTTATTGAAGACGCGCGCACTGCGATGGAAGCGCTCTTTGCTCACGAGCCTTATAAGCGGATGCGCGACTGCTTCAACATCATTGCCGTGAAGTCCGTGTCACAGGAAAGCGGAGCAAGTGAGCCGAGCAAAGGAATCTGGAGAAACACTGCCCTCCATGCCCATTGGGACACGAACTACAGCGAACGCTATCTCACTACATCACATCTGAAAGCCATGCACGACCTTCTGGCGGGAACACCCTACGAGCATATACTCGTGTTGGTTAATTCCAACCGATACGGCGGGGGCGGAATACTCAACTCTTATATATTGAGCACCACGCATAATGAATGGTCACAGCCTGTCGTGGTACACGAATTTGGGCACAGTTTTGCAGGACTGGCCGACGAGTACGCCTATGAGGAGGACGAAATCGACATGTATCCGCTTGACGTCGAGCCATGGGAAAAGAACATCACAACTAAGGTAAACTTTCACGGCAAGTGGGAAAGCCTGATCGGGATAGACCCTAAGGCCGGACTCTTTGAAGGCGCCGGATATAAGCTCAAAGGCGTGTACAGAGGTTATGAAGACTGCCGTATGCGCACGAATGAGACACCCGAATTTTGTCCCGCCTGCCAAAAGGCAACACAGGAACTCATCGATTTCTATATTCAATAATCCTCATATTTCCGGCACATGAAAGCAATGCGATGGACACGATATATTCTCGCAGTGGTTTTCCTGCTGCTCATGCCATGTCACAAGGGCGTGGCACAAACCTCAGACAGCCAGCGACTGGGGATGGCGCTTGAGTATTTCCAAAGCGGGAAATATCATGAAGCCATGCTTATCCTGCAAAAACTTGATCGGAAATATCGCCTCAATCCTCGCTTCAGAGCCTATCTCGGCGTGTGCTATTATTATGAATGGGAGTACGCCAAAGCCACCGAACACCTCGATTCGGTGATTCCCCAACTCAAAAGTTTCGCTCCCCAAGAACGCTCTTTTTACTATTATGCCAATGCCGAAAGTCATTTCAACCTACGGCAATTCAGCCAAGCACTTCCGCTTTACATCGAAATGCTCAAACTCTGTCGCGACAACGAGAAGCCGGACGCCTTTTATCGGATTGGCTTCATACACGTCTATCGTCACGAGTGGATAGATGCGCTCGACAATTTACAGAGTGCTCTGGTCTATTATCGACGCTACAGGCCAAGTGAAAAAGCACGCATCGCGCAAATCAAAAACATGATAAACGGTTGCTGTGCGAAAATAAAGGACGAAGGCTAAACCTTCTTTTTATACCAATAATGGCGTCTAATTACTTTAATTTTTGTAATTTTGGGGCAATGATATGTTATTTTTCAGGAACAGGAAACACCAAATGGGCAGCCACCCAACTCGCTGAAGCAACAGGTGATAGGCTGATTTACATTCCCGAACACATAGGCAAGCCCTTTGTCTATGAGTTTCAAGAGGGTGAAAGAATAGGCTTTTGCTTTCCCGTACACGGCTGGCGACCACCCCGCATCGTGCGGCAATTCATCAGTCAGCTGCAGCTTAACGCTGATGAACACTACACCTACGCACTGTGTACGGCCGGAGATACCATAGGCGAAACCATCGATATATTCGAGCAAGACCTTGCCTGCAAAGGCATAAAACTTGATGCCGCTTTCTCCCTGATCATGCCCGAATCGTATGTTGGACTTCCGTTCATGGATGTGGACAATAGCAAAAATGAAAAGAAAAAGTGTTCACAAGCCGCCGATGACCTAAGTATATACACACAAGATATTCTCAATCGGCGCAAAGTTAAGGCGCTGCCGCACATCGGAAGATGGCCCAAGATAAACTCAAGACTCATTGGAGAAATCTTCGTCAAGAAGTTAATCACCGACAAGCCCTTCCATGTGGACAGCGCAAAATGCATCAAATGCGGCATCTGTGCTAAAGTTTGTCCGGTACACAATATAGAAGGGGGCACAGCACATGAGCCTCAATGGAAGCGCAACGGGACCTGCCTCGTCTGCTTTGCCTGTTATCACCACTGTCCCCGTCATGCTATCGAATACGGTAGACAAACCAAACATAAGGGCCAATACTTCTTTAATCACGACCGTTGCGCCCATTCCAAACCAAACATTTAGTTTAGAAATCATTTCAAGAAAACTATGAAGAAAATACTACTCACACTGGGGTTTGCCCTGTTATCCGTCTGCTCCATGCAGGCGCACAAAGCATGGCCTTACCCGATGACCTTTGTCCAAAGCAACGGCGACACCATTGTTGTACGCATGCACGGCGACGATTACTTCTCGTGGTACACCGACATGGAGGGCAACATCCTCGAACGTCACGGTAACAACTTCAAAAAGATTGATGTAGACGAGGAGACTTTCTTTGCCCAAGCACAGCAAACGCTCAACGCCAAAGGCATGTACCGGGAGCCGATTGCGCCTGCAGCCAGTTTGTTCCCACACATGGGATCACCCAAAGCTGTTGTAATTTTGGCACAATACCCAGACATGAAATTCTCTCTGCCTAACCCACGCAAGTCGTTCGACCAGTATCTCAACCGGACCAACGGCCGCCCCGATAATCTAGGCAATGGCGAGCATCTCAACTACGGCAGCGTGAAGCAATACTTCATGACCCAAAGCGACGGCAAGTTCAGTCCGCAATTTGACATCTATGGCCCCGTAACACTACCGCAAAAAATGGTTTATTACGGTGGAACGGCCGATGATAGCAAGGACGAAAAACACCTGCAACTGCTCATCGACGCCTGCACAGCCATGGACGACTCATTGGATTTCAAACCCTACGACCAAGACGGCGACGGCAAAATCGATTTGGTTTACATCATCTATGCCGGATACGGGCAGAGCTTCGGGGGTGCTCCGGAAACCATGTGGCCCAAGCGTTTCCCCGTATCTACCAACACAAAGTTTGATGGTAAGGGTATAAATCAGGGCGGAATAAGCAACGAACTTATAGGCAATGAGGGCTTTCCCGCCGAAAAAAACATCAATGGAATTGGACTGTTCTGCCATGAATTCTCACACTGTCTTGGCCTTCCCGACTTCTATCCTACCCGATTATCCACTGCCCATGACAACCTCGGCATGGAAGATTGGGACCTGATGGACAATGGAGAATATGTCGAAAATGGCTATTATCCAGTCTCCTACACAGCTTGGGAGCGCGAGGCCATGGGCTGGGACCATATCCCCGCCATTACAGAAGCTAAGCAATACAAGCTCGACGGAAACGTATCTGGCGGCACCAATGCGGTGAAAATTGTAAACCCCAACAACAGTAACGAGTATTTTGTATTGCAGCATTTTGAAGACAAAGGATGGAATCAGCGCATCGCCACCTACAAAAACAAAAAAAAGAAGATCAAATATAATCCTAAAACCCGAGGACTTCTCATCTATCATGTCGATTATAACAAGAGACTCTTCAGCCTGAATTCCAACGACGTCAACAACAATGTGAATCACCCAAGAATGACTGTGATTCCTGCTGACGGCAGGCTGGTTTCGAGCTATAATACTAGTCTTACGCCAAAAGACGGAAAAGTAACGCCATACGAATATAGACAACAACTCAACGGGGATATATTCCGAGCAGACGACACTTATAAAGATTCTGTGTTTGTGCAAAGCAACGGTCTGCCCAATGCAGCCTGGTGGAACACTGCCGACGACACCCCCGTGTACAACATCAACTACAAGGACGGCGCGGTTTACTTCGATTTCCTGAAGCATATTGCCACCACCGGCATCCGTCAGTTGCCGACCATCGAAGGCAACGAAAGGATATACACCATCGATGGACGTTTTGTGGGCACTTCTGCGGCATCGCTTCCACGCGGCATCTATATCAGAGGCGGCAAGAAATTTATCAAATAGGGAAAGTCATCGCGTTGAAAGTGGAGCCTATGCGCTTACCCAAGCCTGCTCCGCTCCTCAGAAACCACTCCACCTGTAGTGGTTGTTTTACAGAAGAATAGCGTCATAAACATTCTCCCCATGCCGGTCAAGCCGACATGGGGAGAACTTATTTATATCCTTATTATTACGGTATATAGGCACACCCATTGTTTTTAAACGGTTGCCTTCTTGCCCAGCGCCTCTATCTCACGGAGCCAAAGGGTGGAGACCGCGTCAGAAGGCATACGCCAATCGCCCCTCGGACTCAGACTGACAGAGCCCACCTTGGGACCGTCGGGCAAGCAAGAGCGCTTGAACTGCTGACTGAAGAATCGACGGCAGAAAGTCTGCAACCAATGTATAATCGTCTCGTCGTCGTAATGCTTCCGTCCTTCTCCGGTTGTCGTTGTTCCGCCAAAAGCCTTCTGAGCCAGCACAAAGATTTTACGCGGACTGAAGCCATAGCGCAAGAAATAATACAAAAAGAAGTCGTGCAACTCATACGGGCCGACCAAATCTTCCGTTTTTTGCTTGATGTTTCCTTGCTCGTCGGCCGGTGTAAGCTCCGGCGAAATGGGTGTATCAACGATGTCGAGCAACGTCCTGCCTATCGTTTCGTTCATGTTTTGTGCCACATAACGCACCAAATGCTGCATCAGGGTTTTCGGCACCGAAGCATTGACGTCGTACATCGACATGTGGTCGCCGTTGTAGGTAGCCCATCCTAAGGCCAGCTCCGAAAGGTCACCCGTGCCGACAACCAAACCATTCAGTTTGTTGGCAAGGTCCATCAGAATCTGCGTGCGCTCACGAGCCTGTGCATTTTCGTAGGTCACGTCATGATTGTCAGCGTCCTGCCCTATATCCTCAAAATGTTGCAGCACACTCTGCCCAATCTTAATCTCACGCATGGTGATACCCAAACTTTTCATCAGCGACAGCGCATTGGCATACGTACGCCCGGTTGTGCCAAATCCGGGCATCGTGACCCCAATGATGTCTTTGCGGTCTCTCTTGAGTTTGTCAAAGGTCTTGACACATACGAGCAGCGCCATCGTTGAGTCCAAACCGCCACTCACACCAACGATTGCCGTCTTAACGTGGGTATGAACAAGTCGTTTGGCAAGTCCCATGACCTGAATGTTGAAGATCTCCTCGCACGACTCCTGCATACGGTCTGCAGTTGGAATAAAAGGCATGGGGTCCACCGAGCGCTCCAAAACAAAGTCGCGCGGCTGTATGGTCTCAGCCTCCACAACCTCCGTTTCCTTCCCCATCATCGTGCGTTGGGCGTTCATAAACATGGTGTTGTTGCGGCGTTCGCTGCGCAGTCTGTCTACATCGACCTCTGCCATTTGCATCCGGCTGTCGAGAGAAAACCTTTCGCCCTCTGCCAACAGCGTGCCATTTTCATAAATCAGCGCATCGCCGCCATAGACCACGTCCTGCGTACTCTCGCCGTATCCGGCTCCACTATACACATAACCCGTGATGGTGCGGGCACTCTGCTGCGCCATCAGTTTTTTCAGATAAGCGTGCTTGCCCACCAGTTCGGAACTGGCAGAAAGGTTGAAAACAAGCTCGGCTCCGGCCAGAGCCAAGTCTGTGCTCGGCGGTGTGGGCGACCACACATCCTCACCAAGTTCCACACCAAACGCCACACCATCACACGTGCGGAATATTTGGGGAGATGAAGACACGCGAATGGTACATCCGGCAAAGTGCAATGTTGTGGGGCGGAGTTCCTGCGACGGGACAAACCATCGTTTTTCGTATGCTTCACCTGTATTGGGCAGGTAGGTCTTGGGCACAATGCCCAATATTCTGCCTTTCTGTATCACGGCTGCACAGTTGAGCAGCACGTCGTCTGCCACAATGGGAAGCCCCACAATGGAAATGATGTCAAGCTGCCGGGTGAAATCCAGCAAATGCATCATGTCGTGCTCAACAGCATCGAGCAAAAGTTGCTGACGGAGCAAGTCCTGACAAGTGTAACCCGTAACGCACAGTTCAGGAAACACGATAATCTCCACACCCCTGCCCTCTGCCTGAGCAATGAGCGACTCCATCTCAATCACATTCTGCCGGCAGTCGGCCAAATGAACGGTTGGCACAGCACTGGCCACCTTGATAAATCCGTAGTTCATATTGTTATATTTATAATCATCCCAACTCGCACTTTCGCTGCCGAGGAGCCATCCCTTCTGGCAATTTTCCGCCTTCAGAAGCTCAGCCAATTCATATCCCCCTGCGGTTAGGGCCTATCGGTAGTGTGATTAAGACCTAATCGCGACGCGATTAAGCCTTAACAGCAACGCGATTAGGCCTTAACGGCGACGCGATTAGGCCTTAATCGCAGAGCCATTAGATAGTAACCGCAAAGCCTCCGGTTTTCCGGCGCCTTTTCCGGAAATCACTTGTCTGATTTGATTAATGTTTTCCGACTTACCTGTCATCATGAAATCATACCTTCTGATTTACCTGACACAGTCATCAGCTCCGTGCGAAATCACCTGTCATGCTCATCAGATCTGCTTGCATTCCTTATCGAATGCTCGTCTATCTGATTGTTACCATCGTGGCTCCGTATCCAAACTCCTGAAACGAGGCATCCTGATAGGTGTACGGTTTGTATTTGTATTTCAGTTCATTGATAACGGCACGACGGAGCACTCCTTCTCCCTTTCCATGAATGAACACCACTTTCTGCCCCTTCTTCGAAGCCAGCTTGTTCAGCGTTTCCCGGAAGACTTGGAGTTGATATTCCAATATCTCGCCGGGATTCATGCCCTTCGTAGAGTCGAGTATTTGCTCGGCATGGAGGTCTACCACCACTGCGTCGTCTAATCCGCGTTGCTGCATATAGGGCGAGTTTTTCTTATTGCCCTTGCGCTGATTGTCCGCATATCGGCCGACAAGTTGCGAAGGACGGTATTTGGAAAAGGGTTGTTCGTCCGATTCGGGCTGTTTGGCATCCTTGAACATGCCCTGTTTCAGTTCTTCAGCATCAACGTCGCGCGGCCGTTCGGTCTTGTCGTTTTCCACTATCGTGTACAACAAAGATGGCTCATCGAAGAACGGATTGACTCGGAAGGTATGAATCTTATGGAATTTCAAGGCGTCAATGCGCAGCATGGCGTCTATGGTAGGCTTGATTTCGAAAGCACCGTCACGCTTGTAAGCCATGAGTTGCACGGCCACCCGACCCAACTGCCCGGCCTCTTCGCGGGTGAGCTCTTCGACAAAGGTCTTGGTGTTTGGCTCAATTTCGCCATCGACTTTCAACGACCACTGTGCGCCGGCAGCCACAAAACAGGCAAAGCGCATATAATAATTGCTGTCGTTAATCAAATAAACCTCATAACGGGGGTTGGCAGCGCTCCTGTCGTCTATCGGCACAAAAGCAAGATAGGCGGACAAGTTGTCTCCGCCTTTGCGTTCTTGCGGTTTGGCCCGAAACGTCACCTCTTGACTGTCGTCTACCGTGTCCTCTACCGACATATCCACATCCTCGTCCTGTCCATCGCGCAGCATGGCACTGACAGACCGTCTGTCTGCGTCGTCGAAAGCGTTTGCGGGGCGTTTGCCCGTTTTCGAGAGTTGTCCCTTGACCATGCCCGACGTGTTGTAGTCAGCACCTTGGCTCACAACTATCTCGTTCTTCTTCACCGGGATTTGGAATCCGTCCTCATCCTCTACCAAAACAATATCTTTTCCCTGAAAGCCGGCGATGGTCCCACCGCCGACCTCATTAAGGAAGCTTACTTTATCACCTATTTTCATTGTATATATCTTTTTATTGTGGGGATGCAGAGAATACGGTATGAGCGAGCATCACTCCTGAACTCCGAGACAAGGCGAAATGTTGTTTTTTGAACAAGCAAAGCGCGAATTGGGTTGCCCTACTCACCCTGTTTCCCTATCCCAAAACAGTTTATGGAATCAGCAAACTAGAGTCGCCGTAGCTCAAAAAACGGAAATCGTGACTGAGCGCATAATCGTACACCTTGCGCCAGTCGCCCTTCAGAAATGCACTGACCAGCAGCAGCAACGTGCTCTGGGGCTGATGAAAGTTCGTGATGAGCATCTTCACAATCTTGTAGGTATAGCCCGGCGCTATGATAATTTGGGTGCTGGAATGCAGGGTATCAAGGCTGTCGCGGTCGAGATAATCCAACAAATTCTGAATGGCTGCCTTGATTGTAACGGGCTTGTCATCGACCAGCACCAATCCCTGCTCATCGTGGGGCAAATCGTAAGGCTCCCATTGACCAACGTGCAAATCGTCCTCTGCCAAATCCGGATGTGTGGCCAGCTTCACACCCATATAATACAGACTCTCAAGCGTGCGCACACTGGTGGTACCTACGGCAATGGCCCGACAGTCGTGATCGAGCAAGCGTTCGATCGTGTGGCGATGGACGACAATATATTCCGTGTGCATATTGTGCTCGTCTATCGTTTCCGACTTCACGGGGCGAAACGTTCCCGCCCCCACATGGAGCGTCACCTCATCGCGTGTGATGCCTCTTGCATCGATGGCCTTGAGCACATCGTCCGTGAAATGCAGGCCTGCGGTAGGCGCAGCAACACTGCCTTTGATTTTCGAGTAGACGGTTTGATAAGTGGTTTTGTCGCTCTCCTGTGTTTCCCTGTTGAGATAGGGAGGAATGGGCAACTCTCCGACGGCCTCCAAAATGTCGGCAAAATTGATACGGCGGTTGTTCCACTGAAAATCTATCCAATAATTGGTGCCACCGCTTTTCTCGGCAGTCTTGCTGCGATCCATCGTGGCCGTGAGCGTCAGTTTCTCACCTTTGATCTCAAAACTGCGCTTCAACGAGCCTTCCTTCCATTTTTTCAGATTGCCCACCATGCAGAGCCAACTGCAATTTTCGGTAGACTGAAACATCTGTTCGTAGTCGGCAGGTTGGGCCGGTTCCATGAGAAAAACCTCGATGAGCGCTCCCGTCTCCTTACGAAAGTGCATACGAGCCTGTATCACCCGCGTGTTGTTATACACCATCAGCGCGCCTTGCGGCAAATGGTTGGGAAGATTGTAAAAGACGTCGTCGGAAACTTCGCCTTGATTGTAAATCAAAAGTTTGCTGTGGTCGCGCTGGGGCAAGGGAAACTTGGCGATGCGTTCGTCGGCAAGTTCGTAGTTATAATCGGAAATGTGAATGTGTTTTGTATCCATGATTCAATCTTGAATGTTTGGTTATCGTCGTCAATACACGAAAAGTGAAAGCAGCGTGACTACCACCAGAATGGTCGCCATGACCAACATGACAACGTCTATGTCGGCAATCGCATAGCCCGTACGCGTGTATTGCGAGGAAATATAGTTGATTTTTGGACTTACCTTGAAATAGACCTTATAGAACACCCAGTAGCTGATGATACCGGAAATGGCTCCCCAAAGCAGTCCGCAAAGTATGTCGGAAGGATAGTGCATGCCCAAGTAAAGGCGTGTCCAGCAGTTGAGCAGCGACCAAAGCACCATTACCGTGTTGAACAACCGGTTGCGCACCAACAGACTGAAGAACACGGCCAACGACATGGTGTTGGCGGCATGGGCAGAAAAAAAGCTGAACCCTGAGCCACGATGGTTATCCACAACGTGGATCATGTATTTGATATAAGGGTCCATGGCCGGGCGGGGACGACCCACAAGAGGCTTCACAATGCCTTCGGTCACACCAGAGGCAAGCACAATGCAAAGTGCGGCGCAACCCATCGCCAAGACAATTTGAGACATGGTCTCGTTGTTTTTCACCACGAGATAAAACAGGGCAATATATAGAGGCGTCCATGTAAATCCCCAAGTGAGCATATCCATGAGACGGTCAAGAAACAGGGAGTCGCTGCCATTAAACCACATGAGGAGGTTCCGGTCTATCTCTATCAGATTTTCTAATGTCATTGCTGGGTGTTATTCGCGTTAAATCATCTCCAGTTTGGAGGTCGGTATCCATCCTTCTCTGCCATCGGACAGGCGTACACCCTTCCACCCCGGAAGGCTGCTGTCGGTGACTTCCACGCGGGTGCCCTCGTGAAGAATGAAGGCATCTTCACCATTCTGCACCGGTGTTTTCTTCACATTCACGGACGACACCATGATTATTGCGCCCTTTCGGTTGGTAAAGGCATTGTGCTGTGACCAGGCGAAAAGTGTTGAAAGACCGAAGATAATAATGAAAAATGAGGCGCCGAAAAAGCCCACCTTGCGCCATAAAAGCTGTGGCACAAAGAGGTAGACTAACATAAGTATCAAGGCAAGGACCACCGAAACAATGCTGACAATAGCCCACGAGTCGGCACTGGTGAAATTGACGATGCTGCGATACCACGTGGAGAAAACAATCTCGCTTTCCGGTGCGAGTTTGTCTATTGTCTTAGAGCGGGCAAACTGCAGGTTGAAGCGTATATCGTTGTCGCCCGGCGATAACAGCAAAGCACGTTCGTAAGCCAGAATGGCCATCGTAATACTGTCTGATCGGAAATAGGCATTGCCCAGATTGTAATATACATCGGCCGATTTCCGTTGCTTCAATATGTTGCGATAATCGATGATGGCCTGTTGATAGTTGCCCTTCTTGTAGGCTGTATCAGCCGCTTGCTTCGTTACTGCAAAAGAAGCAAAGGGCACGGAAAGCAACATATATAATAATAGGAATATCCGCCAAACGGGGGCGGCTCCTATCTGTTTTTGATATCGTATCATAGTTTGCGCTTCTTTTTCATTACGTCTTCAATCTCGCTGATCACGATGGCGGCTGTGGAATAGGTCTTTTCCATATTTCCGGCAACATCACCGGGAGCGTAGCGTTCGAACTCACATGTATCTAATGCGGACAGGAATTTGTCGATGGTGTCTTGACGAACTTCATGCTTCATGAATGTCTCCGCGATGTTTTCGCGCGACAGTTTTTCGACGGGCATGTTGAGTTTATAGCCTACATAATCCCAAAGCGCACGCAAAACCTCGTCGTAGAACTCCTCGCCCTTGCCTTGACGCATCAGCTGGTTGGCCTTTCTCAAACGCTTGCGGGCTATCTTGTCTGCCTTCTTTTGTCGCATATTGATGATGTCTGCATGGTCCATAGCACGTTTGCGGAAGATGATCAGCAAGAGCACAAAAGTTAAGAGCGGAAGCAATAGACTAACCCAATAGCCGGCACTACCGACAAACTGCCTGTTGGTGCCATAGTTATTTATCTCGCCTGTTTTGATATTACGAATGTCGTTATCCTTCGCACTCTCATAGTTTTCGCTTGTATTCCTGCCGTCGCCCTTGCCTACGACGATATCAATGGGGTTGGTCTTGACCGTCTTGTAACTGTCCGAATGAACATCAAAATAGACGAAATTCACGGCAGGGATAGTATATTTGCCCTGCGAACGGGGTACGAACAAGATATCATAGACCATGTTTCCTTCCACCCCGTTGGCAGTGAGCTTAGTCTTGTCGGTTATCTTTGGATCGTATCGATCGAAGTTTTTGGGGAAGTTTATCTCAGGAAGCTTGATCAGTTTCAGGTTTCCTACTCCGCTCACAACGATACGCATGGTGATGGGATCGCCGGCTTTCACCTCCGTTTTGTTCAGTTGGGCCGATATGTTAAAGCGACCAACTCCTCCTGAAAAACCAGCCGGCTTCTCAGGAAGCGGGTCCACCTGGATAGTTACTCCCGGTGCATCAATATTTTTTTTCACTTCAACATATCCGGAGCCACCGTTAAAAAAGGCTTCGAATGGGTCTACAGCACGATTCTGCTGTACCACAATGCCTTTGAAAGTGATGCTCGGCACCTGAAGTTTACCGGTCATTTGCGGATACATCACATATTGGCTCCACGTTACCGTACGGTAAGGACGGCCATTCACCCGCTCCACCTTGAAACTCTTTTGCTGTGGCAAAGGCACTTCCTGCGAATGGAAACCCGTCAGGTCGGGCATCTTGCCTTCAAGCTGGGTGAGGTCTACAAGGGTATATACCTTATAGGTGAGCAACACCGGTTCCTGCTCATGCACCCGACGTTTGTTGGCGGAAACCTTGATGAACAGGTCCTTGCCGGAGATTGCGGAGCCAGAATTTCGCATCTGCCCAAAGCGGTCATCATCCTGGTGCATCTGTGGCGAACCGTTAGCATTTTTGCGAGCCTGCCCTGACACCGTCACCCTGACCGACTGTGATGAAACTGTCCTCCCTTTGATTTTAGCATGTGCAGCGGGGATGGTGTAGGTACCCGGCTTTTCAGCATAGAGCGTATAGGTGAAAGTGATAGACGAGGAACTGCTCGTGTGTCCATTCACCATCTGATAACTCGACTGTTGTGAAGTGTACGGTCCTGCTATTAATTCCAGACCGCCGGGAATGTCACCGGCTCGGAAATCTTCAACATCCTGTGTGTTGATGGTATATGAAAGCCGGAAATTCTCACCCGTAGAGACACGCGAGGGCACCGACACCGATATTTGTGCCTGTATTTCGGTGATGCCGAATAAGAGACATAACCATAAAATCAATATATACAATGTATTACGTGTCATAGATTCTGATTTACCAATTCTTCTGCAAGCGACGACGTTGCGGCTGTTGCTGTTGCTGCTTCATACGCTGCTGCGTCGCCTTTTCTTCCTGGATCGCATAGTTGAGCAGCTGTTCGGCATTATCCTTACTCATCTGTTCCTTAGGCTGCTCCGGCTTGTTCTTATTGGGATCCTGATCTTGACCTTGCTTGTCCTTCTGTTTCTTTTTCTTGTCTTTATTGTTTCCCTTATCCTTCTGCTTGTTCTTATCTTCGTTATTTTTCGGCTGATTTTTAGCCAAATGCTTGCACAAA
Organism: Bacteroidales bacterium KA00344; assembly: GCA_001552765.1. Taxonomy (GTDB): domain Bacteria; phylum Bacteroidota; class Bacteroidia; order Bacteroidales; family Bacteroidaceae; genus Prevotella. The sequence continues at coordinate 28,768 of KQ959351.1, read as the reverse complement.
GCCAGATTGTATCGCGTTTCGTGATCAGTCGGATTGTTGCGCAGGCTTTCCTTGTATGCCTCTATCGCCTCACTGTAGAGTCTGTGTTTCTGACATATTACACCTATATTATGATAGGCCATAGCCTTTCGTATGCGAGCCTTCTCGCTCTTTCCCGCTTGCTCAAACTGCACAATGGCAGCCGAATCTTTCTGCTGTTGCATCAGGGCACAGCCCAAATTGTACATGGCCTGCGGGTTTCGACTGTTGCGTCCCAGAGCTTTTCGATATTCCGTTTCAGCCTTGGCAAAGTTCTGCTCACGATAGAGCTTGTTGCCATTACGGATATGCTGTCGGTCGGTCTGCGCTTCCACCGTCTGTAAACCTGCCATCAAGGCAAACATTATCAGTATATATTTCAATATGTTCATGAAATCATTCACTTCTTTTTAAACAGTCTCACGTTCCTCAAAAGCGGATTTCTCGCTTCCAATACACATATTTCTGCTATGAGCAACAGGATGGCAAGGATGCCAAAAGCCTGAAACTGTTCGTCATATTCGCTATATATCACAGAATTGGTCTCGCCCTTCTGCAACCTTGTCAATTCGTCGTTGAGTTGCTTCTGTGCATCTGACGTATTGTCCACATGGATGTATGTGCCACTACCAGCCTTAGCCACTTCCCGGCACATCTGCTCGTTGAGCGCCGTCATCACAGTTTGCCCCGATGCGTCGGCCATATATCCTCCGTCGCCCACGGGTATGGGGGCTCCCTTCGTACTGCCCACACCAAGTATAAAGACGTTGATTCCTTTCTTGCGAGCCTCACGCGCCGCCTCCATCGCACCGCCTTCGTGGTCCTCGCCGTCGGTGATGACGATGATGGCTCGGCCGATTTTATCCTGTTGGGTAAAGCTGCGCATAGCTAAGGTAATGGCTTTCGCAATATCGGTTCCCTGTGTCGCTATGAGCGAAGGGTCTATGTTTTGGAGAAACATTTTGGCCGACACATAGTCACTCGTGATGGGCAACTGCACAAAAGCATCACCTGCAAACACCACCAATCCCAATTTGTCGTTGGTGAAATTCTCGGTTAGATTTTCTACGAGCATCTTGCTTTTGTCCAACCGGCTGGGCGCAACGTCCTCAGCCTTCATCGAGTTTGAAATATCCATACAAATGATGGCCTCGATGCCATTGCGCTTCTCGTGTGAAATTCTCGTCCCCACCTGCGGACGCGCCAACATCAAAATAAGAACGGCCAAAGCTCCCAACAACAGGCCAAACTTTACCATCGGGCGAAATCTGGAGACATTGGGCATCAGTGCTTTCAGAAGTTTGAGATCGCCAAACTTCTTCAGGCGTTTCTTCTGTCTGTGATTCACAAACATCCTCATCATCACCAAGACGGGGATTATCAGGAGCAACCACAAATATATAGGAGCATCAAATCTCAGCATATTGTATCTTTTTTCTCTATCAGCTTATCTCTTCCCTGTGCCGTTCCTCATCAGGGAATACGACGCAACACAGTGTTTCTGAGCAGCAGTTCCAACAACAGGCATACCACGGCAGCAAGGGCGAACGGCTGAAAGGCCTCGTATCGCTTGGAGAATTTTGTGACACTCATTTTGGTTTTCTCCAATTTGTCTATATCACGATATATCTGTTTCAACTCTTTGTTATTCGTGGCACGATAGAAATTGCCCTCCGTGATAGCGGCAATCTCACTTAATGTCTTTGTGTCTATTTCTACAGGAATGTTCACATACTGCACTCCTCCGGCTACCGGCATGGGATAACGTGCCACCTTGTTGGTCCCCACCCCTATAGTATAGACGCGGATGCCCATAGAATGGGCTATTTGCGCAGCCGTCAGCGGAGAAATATCTCCCATATTATTGCTGCCGTCTGTCAGCAGAATCACAACCTTACTCTTGGCCTTTGAGCCTTTCAGACGCGACACTGCGTTGGCCAATCCCATGCCCACTGCCGTACCGTCTTGTATCAATCCGCGTGCCGCTATATCCGTGCGCACATTCTGCAACAGATTGAGCAGGGAGGCATGGTCTACAGTTAGCGGGCACTGCGTAAAAGATTCGCCTGCAAAAATTGCCAGCCCTATGTTATCATTGGGGCGGCCGGAAATAAATTCCGCAGCCACTTCCTTGGCAGCTTCCATACGGTTGGGCTTTAAATCCTCAGCCAACATGGAAGTTGATACGTCCATAGCCAGCATGATATCAATACCCTCCACCGTTTTGTTGTCCCATGAATTTTTCGTTTGGGGACGGGCCAGAGCACACACTATCATGACAAACGCAATGCAACGCAACAGCATCGGCAGGGAAAGCAGTCTCACCCTCCAACTCCTCGGTGCATTCAGATAGGCATAAGTGTCGCTCATGCGCATCGCAGGCTCATTGCGCCTACGGTAGAGGAAATACCACAACACATAGGGTATGAGCAGCAATAGCAGTAAGAAGTATTCCTTATTTGCAAATTCCATTTACTTCAAATTCATTTATGATGCCGTCCGTTCAGCCGGATGCGCTATACCATCAGCAGGTACACATTATATATAATATATGCCAACAGCCCGGCAATGACAAGTCCCAATGTCCACAGCAAGCCCTTTATCGTGATGCGACTTTGTTGCTTCCGCTTGTCGTCTTCCGAGAGTTTCGGTACTATTCTTTCCTCTGTGGCTTGCCCTTCGAGCTTTGTGCTATCAATAAAATTAACAGCATTCACAAGGTTTAGATCGTTTTCATTGATCAATGTCGAATATTTGGCAAACTTCACAAGGTCGGCCGTGGTGAAGAGTTCTGTCAGTTCGTCCAGCATTTTGCGGTCTCCGGCATTCTGCAAATTCTCAATAATTTCCGAAGAAGTCATCTCCTTGGCATTGAAACCAAAGCGTTCCTGAATGTATTGCCGCAGTGTATCCGTCAGCCGTGTGTAATAAGTCTTGCGATCTTCACTCGCCTGCATACGCTCTGCCTTGATTTTATCTATGGCGTTCAGTGCACGCTGGTGAGGCGGAATGTGCTTCACGATGCGGATTCTGGTAATGATGGGTTTGTTCTCGCGGAGGCGGACAATGAGATAATAAGCCACCAACGCCAACAACAGCATCAACAACGACAACCAGAAGAAGGGACTCCATTCCGACCATTCGAAAGGATTGTTCTGCACATCCTTCGGTGGAAAGAACTGGTTGGGGTGCAGCGTGTCCACATCCATTGTAATCACCTTGAGAGCAGCTGTTCCTCCTTTATAGCTTTTGCCGTCTACCTTGACCGTCAAAGCAGGTATGGCATACAGCTTTTCATCAAACGATGTGATGGTGTAAACACGTTCTACCTTTACTTGATTGTTGTCAGCGGCAACAGTATCTCCGTCTGCGAAGCTCACCACTTCCACACCCGGCACAACGTATTGGGACGCCCTCAGTTCGGGCCATTGCAGTTTTGCATTTTTGGGCATGGTCACTCCCAGCCTCAAATGCGCCTGTTCGCCGATAAGGATGCCGACAGAATCTATCGTCTGCTCCACGACTACCTGCGCCCCCGTAGGCAAGGTGACAAGACCCAACAGTAGCACCAATATGTTGCGTATGATTTTATTCATTTGTTTTTCCTACTTTATCAAGACGTCCTCTATGCCCTTTGCTTAAACAGGAGCATCAGGGATTTAACAAAATCCTCATTTGTCGCGACAGACGTCCAATCCACCTGACTGCGCGAGAACGTCTGTTTCAAGACCTCCTCCCGCTTCAACCAGTATCGCGTGTGGGTCCTTCGGAGTTTGGAACTCGATGTGTCTATCACGATTTCCGTACCTGTCTCAGCGTCGCGCACCCTCAACAGCCCCACATTAGGCAACATCCGCGCCCTCGGATCGTACACCTGAATAGCCATCACATCGTGCTTGCGGTTGGCAATCTCCATCTCTTTGGAGAAGTCCTTACGGTCGTAAAAGTCGCTGATGATAAACGATGTGCACCGCCTTTTCATCACTCTCGTCAGAAAAGCCGTAGCCATTCCAACGTCTGTTTTGTTGCTTTCCGGCTTAAAGCCCAATATCTCCCGAATAATATAGAGTATATGTTTGCGTCCCTTTTTGGGCGGAATATACTTCTCTATCTTGTCAGAGAAGAATATCACCCCTATTTTATCATTGTTCTGGATGGCGGAGAACGCAATGGTCGCTGCAATTTCGGCAGCCAAGTCGCGCTTCATCTGCTGGCTCGTTCCAAACTCCAGAGAGCCCGAAACGTCCACCAACAGCATGACCGTGAGTTCGCGTTCTTCCTCGAAGACCTTCACATAAGGATGATGAAAACGAGCCGTGACATTCCAGTCGATGTCGCGAACATCGTCGCCAAACTGATACTCCCTGACTTCCGAGAAAGCCATTCCCCGCCCCTTAAAGGCAGAGTGGTATTGTCCGGCAAAAATATTGCGACTCAACCCACGAGTCTTGATTTCTATCTTCCTTACTTTTTTTAATATCTCACTTGTTTCCATCCTGTGTCAAATTAGGATTTAGGGAGCGGCTGTCAAAAGCTGTGTCATGCACCGCAAGCCCTCAACCGCCAACGCCTATTGTTCAATCCTTGATCAAGGCACTTCTATCTTGTTCACAATCCGGCTCACGATTTCCTCGCTGGTCACATTGGTAGCCTCAGCCTCATAGCTCAGACCGATACGGTGACGCATCACGTCATGAACGATGGCGCGCACATCCTCCGGCACAACATAACCACGATGCTTGATAAACGCATAGGCGCGCGATGCCTTTGCCAGATTAATGCTGGCACGAGGACTGCCTCCAAAGGTAATCAGCTCCTTCAATTCCGAAAGTCCGTAACGTTCCGGATAACGGCTGGCAAACACAATGTCTGCAATATAGTGTTCTATCTTTTCGTCAATATAAACCTGACCAACTACTTCGCGAGCATTCAGTATTTCCTCTGCTGTAGTGACCGGTGTAACCACAGGCATACTTTCCCGCAGATTCTCACGAATGATAAGTTTCTCTTCTTCCAGTGTAGGATAGTCGATAACCACCTTCAACATGAATCGGTCCACCTGCGCCTCCGGCAGCGGATAGGTACCTTCCTGTTCAATGGGGTTCTGCGTTGCCATCACCAAGAACGGATTGGGCAACTTGAATGTCTGTTCGCCAATAGTCACCTGATGTTCCTGCATCGCCTCAAGCAATGCGCTCTGCACCTTCGCCGGAGCACGGTTGATTTCATCCGCCAGCACGAAATTGGCAAACACCGGCCCTTTCTTCACATGGAATTTCTCATCCTTCTGCGAGTAAATCATTGTTCCCACAACATCGGCGGGAAGCAAATCCGGCGTAAACTGTATGCGGCTGAAACCGGCATCCACCAGCTGGGCCAGCGTTTTGATGGCCAACGTCTTTGCCAAACCGGGCACACCTTCCAAAAGGATATGTCCATCGCTGAGAAGCGAGATGAGCAACATATCTACCAAATGCTTCTGGCCAACGATGACCTTATCCATTCCTGTCGTCAGATTGGTCACAAAACCGCTCTGCTGCTCTATCCTGATATTGAGTTCTCTAATATCTACAGATTCTGCCATAATGTCCTATTTTTTACTTTATTTCTTTTCAAGCGCAAAAATACAATTTTATATTAAGAGGGGTGCAATATACTTACTAAATATAATTAAAAAAGTTTCTCAACCCTAAGGATTTAAGAAACTTTTGAAATACTAAAGTTCAATTAAAACTATTTACACTTCTGTCTGACACCATTCTGCCTTTTGACGGCAAATCTACCTCTTCATATCGAATCCTATTCTCACCCCATCATAGTTTTTACTGATGTCGCCGATGGTGCTCAGGGTGGAATTTCCAGACAGCACAGACATTGTTCTTACCCAAGACAACAGTTTCTTTGATTCGAACAACACACTGATTCCGGTTCCGTTTCGTGTGATGAAGCCGTTGAGACTCAATAGCATTCCCTTCATAGTCAATGCTCCCGTTTTGGCGTCATAGGCGTAGTTTCCATTCCAACTCTTGCCGTTGAGCTTTGACGAGAAGGAGCCGTCTTTACCAAAGGTGATATAAGTGTTCCCGCTATTCAGTCCCAACTGTGCATAATACGCAGCAAGCTTTTCCTCTATTTGGGTAGCGGCCACTGCTCCGCCCGCTCTGGCCAGGGCTTGGTCTGAGGTGAACGCGCATCCCGGTCCGTCGTATTTCCACGTGCCGTAAAGCTGTGTCTTGGAAACCTTATCCATTCCAATCACATTGCTCAGCACATTGACAATAGTCTCGCCATTGGTCATGGCGCCCACTATATCACCCAACACATCGCCTGACGATCCTGACGCCGACGGGGACGACGCACCTCCCGATGCAGTCGTGCCTAAGCCGCCACACCCCGTTGTCAGCATACAAACGGCTGCAGCTATCAATATACAACTCTTTTTCATTTACCTTAATATTTGTCTTTCGTTTGGATTTATAGCTTATTCTGTAATTTTCGCACCCATAAGCCCGGCTTCTCTCTGTCGCGAACATCGCGCCTGACGATGCCCGTTGGAACTGATGCTACAACCAGTCCATCCCATGTTTCGACACCGCCGACTTAGCCACCCTCTCATACATCACTCCCAGTTCGGCAAAACGCCTCACGGCATTCATCGCCGCATGGCTCACGCCTATCGAACCCGACTGCATAGCGGTCAGAGCCTGATCCAGAAATTCGTGGATGCCGCGCTCGTTGGGCTCTTGTCCTTTCATAAATAGTCGGCTCAAAATGTTGTACGCACATATCTGATTTACCTCGCGATCGCTGGCCATCCATTTGTAGGCCATCGCCGGAGCATAGCTCACATATTGATAAAGGTTGAAGGCTTGCATCTCCGCCATCTCTTGCGATTGCGTCTGTTCCATCCAGATTTCCGCAATCTCCACGGGCATCTTGTCGGCCGGCATCAGCAGCGTGGCCAATATCTTGCACTCGCGGATATCTTCCTTCCATAGCTCAATGGCCAAATCGTAGGCCTTCCCGATGTCCTCAGCCATTTGTTTCAGATCCATGAACGAGACTCCCCAGTTGAGATGATAGTCCAATCCTTTCTCACGCATCGACCGCGAGGCCGTGCCGTTCATCATCAACCGGAAACTCCGTTTTATTTCTTTTATCTTCTCTTTTGTTTGTTCTGTCATTGTCTTCGTTTACTTATGAGGATTCCGGCAATTATCATCCCCAAGTTTTATAGGTTTGACACGAGGGGCGTCCTGTCGTCTTTACCCCTATCGCAAAACCGTCTTCGCTTCATCGGCTGCCACATTATGCGCGCCACCCCACCGGTCGCCACTTCCGGCTATACGTTCAGAAAGCCAAATTCATGAGAATAACGCAGCATCTGCCGGTCGTAACTTTCCGTATAATCCAGACTGATGTCCGTAATCTCTCCTGCGGCATCCACCACCGGTTTCATCCGGGGATTGATAAATCCCTTGTACGGAGCGATGTCCAACGCTTTGTATCGGCCCAACACCTCCTCATGCAACTCGGCATCCACCTTTACGGCATACCGCTCCACAAGTTGTCTTGCCGCCTCGAAATCGCCCTCGCTCTTGATGCGCTGCACCTCAGCAAGCAAGCGAGCGAACAGTTTTCTCAGGGCTGCATAGTCGTTAATTCTGACGTATGTCTTTCCGTTTCGTTTAATCAGCTCGACCACACCGTTGCCGTTTTCCAGACACCACCGGGCAATCAGTGCACGATTTCGCATGTGCGACTCCTCTATCCGGTGTCCCGGTTTGATGCGTACCAACTGGGTCATCAGTCCGTTCATCATATAATGATAATACTGACTTTTATAGGCTTCAGCATTGGGCACCAACCCCAATTCCACCAGTTTGGCATCGGCCAGATAGTACAGGCCAAACAAGTCGGCACGTGCCTCCTCGTTGGTGCTGGCATACGACCGCAGTGCATCGGGAGCTACACCGGGCAGCAACTGTCCGCTGCCGTGTCCCAGACATTCGTGCAAATCCGTGTGCAGGTCGTCGCAGAGGTCGCCGTATTCATCAATCATGCTGCGCGTCGCGTTGTCTATCACAAATTCCTCGTTGAAGCCATTGCCATGAGCGGCCTTCTTATAGGCTTCGGTCAGATTGCCTATCGTGATGCTCTTTGATCCATATTGAGCACGAATCCAGTCGGCATTGGGCAGGTTGATACCGATGGCCGACGCCGGATACATATCGCCACCCAACATCGCCGCGCATATCACGTTTGCCGTTACGCCCGTTACTTTCGACTTTCGGAAACGCTCGTCTACGGGCGAATGGTCCTCAAACCACTGCGCATTCTGCGAGATGGCTTGTGTGCGGCGCGTGGCTTCCATATCCTTGTATTCCACGATGCCTTCCCAAGAGCCTTTCAGTCCCAGTGGGTCTCCATAAACCTCGATGAAGCCGTTGATAAAGTCTACCTGCCCGTCTTGCTCTTTCAGCCAGGCAATGGAATACTCGTCGAAAGTGCTTAAATCTCCGGTCTTATAATAAGACACAAGCAAGTCGATAACCTCCCGCTGTCGGTCGTTCTCGGCCTCCATCCTCGCTTTCTCTAGCCAAAACACCACTTGGGCTATCGCCTCGCCATACAGTCCATCAATAGAATAGGTATGCTCCACGAGTTTTCCGTTCTGCTTTGTCAGCTTGGAATTGAGTCCCCACGACGGCTGACAGTCGCCGGCAGCGGCATCTCTCTGCTGTGCATAAAATTCTTCGGCCTCCTGTTGGCTCACACCCTCATAGAAATTGCAGGCCGACGTCTGCACCAAATCTTCGCCGTCGTCCTGATTGACCCGCTTGGGCAACACCGTCGGATCGAAAATCACCGGACAAACAACCTCCAGACAGGCCTCCCAGCAGTCGTACGTTCGGGGCAGGGCTTCACGGGGCAGCGCTCTCACCACGTCGCGAAACCAATGCTCACTGAATCCGGGCTCAAATTTCTCGCAGCCGTAGTGATGGTGTATGCCGTTGGAAAACCACAACCGCTTGAGATACACTGCCATGGCCTTGAAGTCGTCACTCGTCTTATCCAAACGCTCATCCGTGTAGACCGCCTCCAAGACGTGGCGGATCACGAGGTTGTATTTGCCAAACTGGTCCATCGTGATGTCTCTGCCGGCCAATGTGGCCTGCGACAGATAATACACATATTTCTTCTGTTGCAGGGTGAGCTTGTCAAATCCGTCCAGCCGATAGCGCAGCATTTGGAGGTCGGCAAAGCGTTCGCCCGCATATATAAAATCTTTTTCGTTCATCATCTCTCCCATTTTTTATGGATTCGGGAATTGCAAAGTTACCAACTTTATTCCTGATTCGACCTCAATCGCCACGATTTTTCCAAAGAAAAACCATGCTTTACCCTCCCGTTTCGGTCAAAAAAGCTACCTTTGCACCCAATGAAAATGATAAACAAATATATGAAAAACCTACTGTTGGCTCTATTGCTGCTAACTTGCACGGCACCAACTTCGGCCAGGCATTACACCGTCGTCGTTTCGCTTGACGGCTATCGTTGGGATTATCCGCAATGGTACGACACGCCTTTCATCGACTTCATGGCCTCCAAAGGTGTGGCTTCCGGGCTCATCCCCTCCTATCCCTCCAAAACTTTTCCCAACCACTATACCATCGCGACGGGCCTTTATCCCGACCATCACGGCATCGTTGCCAACGAATTTTACGACCCGGCTACCCGCGACAGCTTCTCCTTAGCCCGATCGGAACAGAAAACAAACCCCGGATTTTACGGTGGTGAGCCTATCTGGAACACGGCTCAAAGACAGGGAAAGCGTGTGGCCGTGTTCTATTGGCCCGGCTCCGACGTGAAAGTGAACGGGCACTATCCCAGTCGGTTTTTCGAGTACGACAAGAAGCCAAGACTCAGTATGAGCGAGCGGCTCGATGGCGCGCTGGAGGAACTGCGCCGCCCGGAGAAGAAACGACCGGACCTCATCATGGCCTATCTGGAACAGCCCGACGCCAACGGACACACCTACGGTCCTCATCACAAGAAGACCAGAAAAGCTGTGCTCACCGTAGACTCGTTGCTGCAATCGTTCTATCAGGGTGTACGCGCACTGCCCCATGCCGACTCCGTCAATCTCATCGTGCTGTCGGATCATGGCATGGCGTGGGTGGAACAACGCAACAACATCGGCATCAAAGGCCTGCTCAAGCCCGAATGGGTGACGATGATCAGTGGCAGTGTGCCCTGCAACATTTACGCCAAAGAGGGCTGCACAGACTCCATCTACCACGCACTGAAACCGCTTAACCACGCACAAGTGTGGCGCAAACAGGATATTCCCTCCTACCTCCACTATGGCTCCAACGCCCGTGTAGGCGACATTGTCGTTAATCCCGACATCGGCTATGTGGTCTACGATGGTGACATCACCGCAGGCGGAACACATGGCTACGACCCCACCTTGCAGGAAATGCACGCCGTTTTTCGTGCCGTCGGGCCAGATTTCAAACATATATGGCTGCCCCACTTTGAAAACATCAATATCTATCCGCTGCTCTGCAAGCTGTTGGGCATTGTTCCTGCCGGCAACGACGGCAATTTAGAAAATGTGGAGATGATGATGAAATAAACCCGATGTGCGCCTGCAGCCGAGAGCTGCCACGCTCCCCCATGCCAATTTCTGTTTGAAAGACAGCGCAACTCCATAGGAATATGTAAAAATTTGTTCACCAAAAACCGGTGCTTCAAAACTTTGCTTCCAGATGTTTCCATCCGGCTTTTACAAGGAAAAATACCCGATTTTGCAAACCTAAGACACAACCGACTCATCGCCAAAACTGCATAAGGGTTGCGATTAGGCTCTATCGGCACTACGGTTAAGGCTCATCGAGGGTGCCGATAAGCTCTAACGACCTTGCGACTAAGCCCTTATCGCAGAGCGTTTAAGGCTCAATCGCGATTACATATAGCAATACGGAGTGACGATTTTCACTCTCGTTTGCGCAATTATCTAAGTTACAGCGAGTTATAAAAAACGCTCATATTTCCGATATTTCAAATCATTTGTTTTGTGATTTCAAATAAGCGAAATATGAGCGACTGTTTGTCTTTATTTTTCAAACGTTATAAAGTCGGCTTGAAAGTCCTGTTTCCCATCGACCTTCGTTAAAAATCATACGAAAATCCCAGAGAGAAATTCTCCTTGAGCTGCCAATACCCATGATGGTCGTCGCGCTTGCGCGCATCGTCGAAACGAGGATAAACGAACACCTTGGTAGAGATATACTTGTTGAAACGGAAGGTGAGCGTATTTTCCCACTCTATTTCCGCGCGCTTGTAGGTGGTGTAGCCGTAGAGACGTGTCTGCCAAATAAAGTTATCGGCAAACTTCCATTTAAAGTCTATCGTCATCTGAGATCCGTAGTCGTGCAACGTGTGCCTGCCTTCATCAAGGCCGTAACGCGTTGCGAGGGCTAAACGGCTCACATATCTGAAGTTGTAGGCAATAGGGGCCAAGTGTACCTTTCCTTTCAACCTTCCTTTAAACCAATCCAACTCGTAGTCCATACCAAGTGACACATTGAGGTTGAGCGGCGAGGCAAAGTCGGACAATACATTGCGTCGATTGGTCTGATAATTTCGCATGAACTGCGTATTCGCCACCAACTGGAGCGTATAATACCAACGCTTGGTCGCCTGCACCCCCACAGTTCCCGTATAGCGCAACATATCGGTGGAGGGCTTGAACTTGTGCAAGGTGTCACCTTTGGTTGTTTGGAAACCCAACTTCATTTCCAGCCTGTTTTCCCATCTGAACTTCGACTTGTTGTTGTAATTGGCATTGAGGGTCAGGGAGCTTTCCATAGTTTGGTTACTCACTCCTCCCTTGTGCCAGTTGCTCGAAACATAGTTTTGCATGAACTGCAGATAATAATCACCCGAATAGGTCCAGAAATTGGGTTTCAGCACCACCACATCTACCGGCAGGGCTTCCGGCTCCTTGGCCGACGGCTGCTGAACCATCACTGTAGGCTCGTCGGTAACGGTCTTCGGAGCCAGCGTGGGACCGGCTTTCTCCAATTCGCTCTGGGTGGCCTGCACCATGTCCGGGCGGTGCAGATACACACTGAGCAACTGCTCGTCCAACGGCGAGAGCTTCTCATTTATGAAGAAAGCATTACGGCTGATATGCTTGTAGAACGTGAGCGGAAGAAACAACGGGGCCATATCCTGCTTGGTAAGCGTTGGAGCCACCCGCACATCCTCGCGAAACAGCGAGTCTTCAAAAACTTTGAGCGAGTCCAGATAGTTTGAGGTGTTGATGCGCGAAGACACTGCGTATCGCGTTGGGCGATAATGTCGCTGCCCCCAAACCCATGAAGGGAAAAACAATATAAACGCTAATAATATACTTCCAAACCTATATTTATTCATCGAGATAACTGTATGGTTGTTAAAAACAACATGAGAAACTAAGTGCATACTGTTTGCAAAGTTAATAATTATTGTATGAAATATTGGCATGTTAACATTTTTTCTTTAATTCGTTTATCAAGTCCCAAACTTTCATTTTGATTTGTTGTGCGTCTCGCAAAAATATACTACCTTTGCACGAAATTATAAATCACTCACTTAACACTTAAAATTGTGGCAGAAACAAAGTATATATTCGTCACGGGGGGTGTGGTTTCCTCGCTTGGCAAGGGCATTATTTCGTCTTCAGTTGGAAAACTTTTACAGGCCAGAGGCTATAATATCACCATCCAAAAATTCGACCCTTACATCAACATTGATCCGGGTACGCTCAACCCCTATGAACACGGGGAATGTTACGTCACCTCGGATGGGATGGAGACCGACTTGGATCTGGGCCACTACGAACGCTTCACCGGCATACAAACCACCAAAGCCAACTCGCTGACCACCGGCCGGATTTACAAGGCCGTGATAGACAAGGAACGCCGGGGCGACTATCTGGGCAAGACCATTCAAGTGGTACCGCACATCACCGACGAGATTAAACGCAACGTGAAGTTGCTGGGAAAGAAGTTCCACTACGACTTTGTGATTACGGAAATAGGCGGCACCATCGGCGACATCGAGAGCGCTCCGTACATGGAAGCCATCCGTCAGTTAAAGTGGGAACTGGGCAAGAACGCCATCAACCTGCACCTGACCTATGTGCCCTATCTGAACGCTGCCGGCGAACTGAAAACCAAACCGACCCAACACTCCGTCAAGGAACTGCAGAGCGTGGGTATTCAGCCCGACATCTTGGTGCTGCGCACGGAGAAACATCTCTCCGACCAGATACGCAAGAAAGTGGCGGCATTCTGCAATGTGGACATAGACTGCATCATCCAGAGTGAGGACATGCCCAGCATCTATGAGGTGCCGGTGAATATGCAGAAGCAGGGACTCGACACGGCCATATTGAGAAAAATGGGAGAGCCTATTGGCGAAACGCCAAGCTTAGGCCCCTGGCGAGCCTTCCTGGCACGCAGGCAAAAAGCCACCGAAACCGTGAATATAGGTATCGTGGGCAAGTATGACCTGCAAGATGCCTATAAGAGCATCCGCGAGAGTTTGTCGCAGGCGGGAACATACAACGACCGCAAAACCAAAATCACCTTTATCAATTCCGAACTCATCACCAAGGAGAATGTAGCGGAAAAACTGGCCGGACAAGACGGCATTCTGATTTGTCCGGGATTTGGACAACGAGGCATCGAGGGAAAGATTATCGCTGCCCACTACACGCGCACACATAACATTCCTACGTTCGGCATTTGTCTGGGTATGCAAATGATGGTCGTGGAATTTGCCCGCAACGTGTTGGGATATGCCGATGCCAACTCCCGCGAAATAGATGAGAAGACACCACATAACGTGATCGACATCATGGAGGAGCAGAAAAACATCACCAACATGGGTGGAACAATGCGGCTCGGCACCTACGAATGTATTCTCAAACAAAACTCTAAAGTGTGTAGCATCTACAAACAGCAGCATATACAAGAGCGCCATCGCCATCGCTATGAGTTCAATAACGACTACCTACAGGAGTTTGAACGCAACGGCATGATGTGCGTAGGCCGCAACCCGGAGAGCGACCTGATTGAAGTTGTGGAAATACCCGGACTGAAATGGTATATCGGAACACAATTCCATCCCGAATACCAAAGCACGGTGTTGAAGCCACATCCTCTCTTTGTGGACTTTGTAAAGGCCGCTATTGACAACCAAAAGAAATAAAAAACATCAGGAGCTGACAGCTCCGACAACAACTATGGATAAAAATTCAATCATTGGCTTTGTACTTATCGCAGTTGTCCTCATTGGATTCAGCTGGTACTCGCAGCCTTCAAAGGAAGAGCAGAGAGCACAATTCGTAAAAGATTCCATTGCACAGGTTAATCGCGCCAAAGCAGAACAAGATGCCAAAACAGCCTCGTTCAAGCGTGAGCAGGCCCAAAAACAGAAGATTCAGGAAGACACGACCGCATTGTTTCACGCCGCCATGTCGGGACAAGAGGAAAACATTGTGCTGCAAAATGAAAAGATAGCACTGACCTTCTCATCCAAGGGCGCACAGGTGAAAAAAGCTGTTGTGAAGAACTATAAGGACAACATCACCGAGAACAAAGACGTGACCCTGTTCCAAGGCGACGACCAAAGCATCAACTACACGCTTGTTGCCAAAGAAATGAACATCGCCACCGCCGACTTGTTCTTCCAACCCACGGAAGTGAGCGACACCACTGTCGTCTTCACGGCAGAGGCCGGCGCAGGCAAGTCCATCAGCCTGACCTACACATTGGGCAGGGACTATATGCTCCACATGAAGTTCCGGGCACAGAACATGGGGGGACTTTTTGCCCCCAACGCCAACAAACTGGCCATTAACTGGCAAGAAAAAGCCCGTCAGCAAGAAAAGGGGTTCTCATTTGAAGCTCGATATGCCACCCTCACCTATCACGAAACCGATGGTGGCACCGACTACCTGAATGCCTCTAAAGAAAAGATTGATGAGGAAATCAAAGAGAACATCGACTGGGTAGCCTTTAAAAACCAGTTTTTCTCAACAGTGATGATTGCCAAGACCGATTTTGGCAAGAACACAAAAATGACCTCTATTCCGCAGGAGAAAGGAAGCGGATATCTGAAACTATACAAGGCCGACGTAAACACATTCTTCGACCCCAGTGGCAGAATTCCTACCGAACTCGAATTCTATTACGGTCCGAACGATTTCCGACTGCTGCAAAACGTAGAAAACGAGAGTACTTTCGGCAAAGACCTTCAGATGGAGCGTCTGGTGTATTTGGGATGGCCGTTGTTCCGCATCATCAACCGATGGTTTACCATCTATGTGTTCGACTGGCTGAGCAAATGGTTCCCAATGGGTGTGGTGCTCATCTTGATAACCTTGCTGCTCAAGGCCATTACCTACCCGATGGTGAAGAAGAGCTACATGAGTTCAGCAAAAATGCGTGTGCTGAAACCGAAACTCGACGCTGCTACCAAGCAGTTTGACAAGCCCGAAGACCAAATGCAGAAGCAGCAGGCCATGATGTCGGAATATGCCAAATACGGCGTATCTCCGCTGTCGGGATGTCTGCCGATGCTCATCCAGATGCCTATCTGGATCGCGATGTTCAACTTTGTGCCAAACGCCATACAGTTGCGCGGACAGAGTTTCCTGTGGATGAAAGATCTCTCTACCTACGACCCGGTATTCCAATGGCATAAGAATATATGGCTCATAGGCGATCATATCTCGCTGACCTGTATTCTGTTCTGTTCCGCACAGATTATTTACAGCTGGTTTACCATGCAGATGCAGAAAGACCAAATGGTGGGACAGCAGGCCGAACAGATGAAGGTCATGCAATGGATGATGTATCTCATGCCGCTGATGTTCTTCTTCATCTTCAACGACTACTCCTCAGGACTGAACTTCTACTACTTTGTTTCACTCATCATGTCAGCTGCCATCATGTTCATGCTGCGCAAAACGACCAATGAGGAAAAGCTACTTGCCATTCTCGAAGCGCGTTACAAGGAAAACCAGAACAACCCACAGAAGATGAAAGGCATGATGGCACGTATGCAGGCTCTGCAGCAAATGCAACAGCAGCAGATGGATGCGCAGCGGAAGAAACAGCAGGAACTCAACCGCAGAAAGAACAGATAATAACAGAACAACAGATACCTATAGGCAGCTCACCTCTGTGTTTGGCAGATGCCTATAGCCTTCTGTTGTTTCTAAATCATAATTAAGACATCCTCATAAGTTCATAGCAAGTTTTAAAATTATTCTACAACAATGAACAAAGCGATAGCTCTGGCATTGGGTATTATGCTTTTAAACCAGTCCCAAGCCAATGCACAAACCATGATTAAGAAAGATACCACTTCACTTTCAGCTGTAAACAGTGACCTCATGACGCCCGAAGCGCTTTGGGCAATGGGACGAATCGGCAGCGCACAAGTTTCTCCCGATGGCAAACATGTAGTGTATCAGGTGACTTATTACAGTGTGAAAGAGAACAAAAGCCACACCATGCTTTTTGTCCAACCCACCAAACCCGGAAAGAAAATATACACGCCCACACAGCTTACAAACGATGCTAAGAATGAGAGCGATGCCGCATGGATTGAAAACGGACAAAAGATTGCTTTCCTGAGAGACGGGCAACTCTGGAAAATGAACGCCGATGGCAGCAATCGTATGCAGCTCACCAATTCAAAAACAGACATCGATGGCTTTAAATTCTCGCCCGACGGCAAGCACGTCATCCTCATCAAGAGTCTGGAATATCATGAGAGTATCAAGAAAAATCCTGCCGACCTGCCCAAGGCTACCGGCCGACTGATTACGGATTTGAACTATCGCCATTGGGATCATTATGTGGAGTCTATTCCCCATCCATTCCTTGCCGAGGTGAACGGAAATTCGGTTTCCGAAGGCATAGACATTATGGAGGGCGAGCCTTACGAATGTCCGACGGCTCCTTTCGGTGGTATTGAACAGATAGATTGGAGCAAAGACTCCAAGCAGGTGGCCTACACCTCACGCAAAAAGACGGGAGTAAACTATGCCATCTCTACCGACGCGGATATATACCTTTATCATATAGGAACCCGCGAAACCAAGAACATTTGTAAGCCCGCAGACTACAAAGAGCCCCAAACAGATCCCACCAAAAGCATGCGCAACCAAGCTATAAATCGTCAGGCAGGCGATTTGAACGTGGGTTACGACATTAATCCGAAGTTTTCTGACGACGGACAATACATCGCTTGGCAGAGCATGGCTTGCAACGGTTATGAAAGCGATCGCAACCGCCTGTGCGTTTACAATCTGAAAACGGGCGAAAAGAAATACGTTACGGAGAGTTTCGACTCCAATGTCGATGATTTCTGCTGGGCACCGGACTCTAAAACGCTTTACTTCCTCGGAGTATGGCATGGCACGGAGATGGTATACCAAACAGATTTGAACGGCAACGTGATGCAGCTCACCGATGGATGGCACGACTATGGCTCCCTGCAGATGATGGGAAACGGCAAGCAACTGCTTGTCAGTCGCCATTCTTTCCTCCACCCCGATGACCTCTACGTGCTCACACCAAGCAAGAAAGAAAAGAAATCGGAGGTTGTCAAGATTACCGACGAAAACAAATATTTCTTCCAACAGCTTGCCCTGCCCACCGTGCAGCAGCGTTGGGTGAAGACCACTGACGGCAAAGAGGAGTTGGTATGGATTATCCTGCCACCTCATTTCGATGCGAACAAGAAATATCCCACCCTATTATTCTGCGAGGGTGGCCCCCAAAGTCCGGTAAGCCAGTTCTGGAGTTACCGATGGAATATGTCTATCATGGCCGCGCACGGCTATATTGTCGTGGCACCAAACCGGCGCGGACTGCCCGGCTTTGGAAGCGAATGGAACGAGGCTGTGAGCCAAGACTGGACCGGACAGTGCATGGACGACTACCTGTCGGCTATTGATGACGCTGTCAATAACCTGCCCTACGTAGACAAAGATCGTCTCGGAGCCGTAGGCGCTTCGTTCGGAGGATTTTCCGTTTACTATCTCGCCGGCCATCACGACAAGCGTTTTAAATGCTTCATTGCACACGACGGAGCATTCAATCTTGAATCAATGTATACGGATACTGAGGAAGTTTGGTTTTCAAACTGGGAATATGATGACGCCTATTGGAACAAAGACCTCACGGCAGCAGCCAAGAAGACCTATGAAAACAGTCCTCATCGCTTTGTCGACAAATGGGATACGCCCATCCTCTGCATACATGGAGAGAAGGACTATCGCATCAATGCCAATCAGGGATTCGGTGCTTTCAACGCTGCCCGTCTGCGTGGCATCCCTGCCGAATTGCTCATTTATCCGGACGAAAACCACTGGGTGCTGAAACCTCAGAACGGAATTTTGTGGCAGCGCACGTTCTTCAACTGGCTCGACCGCTGGTTGAAGAAATAATCAACAACCCATGAATTGCCCTATAAGGGCAGCTCATTGCAACTTTTACGATAAAGAAAATAACTACAATATATATTATGACGACTCAAGTTCAACACACCCTCAGAGATTCTGCTACCCTCCGCTGGACAGCCCTGCTGCTTTTGGCACTGGCCATGTTCTGTTCATACATCTTCATGGATATCCTTTCCCCCATCAAAGACCTGATGCTCACCGAGCGCGAATGGGATTCTACAGCATTCGGTACCATGCAAGGCTCAGAGACGTTCCTTAACGTATTTGTCTTCTTTCTCATCTTTGCCGGTATCATTCTCGACAAGATGGGGGTGCGCTTCACGGCCGTACTTTCCGGTGCTGTGATGCTCGTTGGAGCACTTTTGAAGTATTATGCCATCAGCGAAAGCTTCATTGGAAGCGGTGTTGAAACATGGTTTACCAATAATCTCAACCATATTCCCGTCTTCGAACAACTCGGCGTCTCTCCCTTCTACGATGGGATGCCCGCCTCTGCCAAGGTTGCTGCCTGTGGCTTCATGGTTTTTGGCTGTGGTGTCGAAATGGCCGGCATTACGGTGTCCAGAGGTATTGTGAAATGGTTTAAGGGCCGCGAGATGGCTCTGGCAATGGGTTCAGAGATGGCTTTGGCCCGTCTCGGCGTTGCTACCTGTATGATTTTTTCTCCCTTCTTCGCTAAATACGGAGGCAGTATCGATGTTTCTCGTTCGGTGGCCTTTGGTGTTGTGCTGCTCTGCATTGCCCTGATGATGTTCATCGTCTACTTCTTTATGGATAAGAAACTGGACGCACAGACCGGCGAAGCCGAAGAGACGGAAGATTCATTCCAAATCAGCGACCTCGGTCAGATACTTTCAAGCAGCGGCTTCTGGCTTGTTTCGCTGCTCTGCGTACTCTATTATTCCGCCATCTTCCCATTCCAGAAGTATGCGGTAAATATGCTGCAGTGCAACCTTACATTCACGGAAGTTCCAGCCGATTCGTTCTGGGCATCTACTTCGGTGACCATCATCCAATATGCTATCATGCTTGTCGTGGCCATCACCGCCTTCATGTTCAACTTCATGAAGAATAAGAAAGTGAAGTATAGTGTACTTTGTGTATCGATCATCTCGCTCATTATTTACTGCTATATGGGTTATATGCGCCAGTCTGCCGAGTCTGTTTTTGCCGTGTTCCCGCTGTTGGCAGTAGGTATCACCCCCATTCTCGGCAACTATGTAGACCACAAAGGCAAGGCCGCATCGATGTTGGTGCTCGGCTCTCTCCTGCTTATCGCCTGTCACCTTACCTTTGCTTTCATCCTTCCCATGTTCAAGGGGAACCAGGTTGGCGGTGTCATTGTGGCCTATATCACCATTCTTGTTTTAGGCTCATCATTCTCATTGGTGCCTGCCTCGCTCTGGCCCAGCGTGCCAAAACTTGTTGATGCAAAAATCATTGGGTCGGCTTATGCCCTGATTTTCTGGATTCAGAACATCGGTCTATGGCTCTTCCCGTTGCTCATCGGCAAGGTAATCGATGCAACCAACCCCTATGAGGTTGATGCTACACAGCTCGACTACACCGCGCCGCTCATCATGTTGGCCGGTCTTGGCGTAGCTGCCCTTGTCATTGGACTTATCCTCAAGGTTGTGGACAAGAAGAAGGGACTCGGTCTTGAGGAGCCCAACATTCAGGCATAAAATTCAAGTCTGGATTTAGAAAATATGAATTGAGGATTGGAACATGCTCTAAGGAAGATAATCATCAATAGATAAGCCAGCCTGAAAGATAGGGCGAATATTGATGATCAAACTACAACTGCAAAACTATGAGGGCTGAAAGTTCCATAGTTTTGCAGTTCGTTTCCAGGTAATCTACCAATCCTCAATTTAAAAATATCCACTACCTATCATCGTTTGCCATGCTTCCTTCCGCCTCCAAACTTACCCGATGGACCGTGCTCATAATCGTAGCCACTGTCATGATGGCCGGCTACATCTTCTGGGACATCGTTTCTCCTCTTTCCACCTCGCTGCGCACACCCATAGAGCAAGGCGGTATGGGATGGACACAAGCGGAATACGGTTTCTACGCCGGCAGCTATTCTTTCTTCAACGTCTTCCTATTCATGCTGTTTTGGGGTGGAATTATCCTCGACAAATGTGGAATACGATTTGCCGGATTGTTAGCGACGGGTGCCATGTTTCTGGGTGCAGGCATCAACTACTATGCCATTCAAAGCATTGATCCCAATACCACTGTCCATATCGGCATATCGCTTTTCGGACTCGTTCCCGAACAAATCAAACTGCAAGTCTTCGTTGCCGCCCTGGGATTTGGCATCTTTGGCGTAGGCTGCGACATTACAGGCATCACGGTGTCGAAAGTCATCACCAAATGGTTTACAGGCTACGAACTTGCCTCAGCTATGGGTATTCAGGTAGCGATGGCTCGTTTGGGCACCGCCTCCGCCCTGAGTTTCAGTCCGCTTATTGCACAATCATGGAGCATCTCAGCGCCCATTCTGACCGGTGCAGTAGTGCTGCTTATAGGCTTTCTCTTATTCATCGGCTACTGTTTCATGGATATCGACTACGACAGGAAAGCCCTTGCCGTTCAACACAACATCCAAACGCCTCAACCCCAAAACCTGAACGCTCAACATGAGAGCATAGACAATCCCGCCAAACAAGACGAAAGTTTCAGATTCCGAGACCTTCTGCAAGTATTGCGAAATCCCGGTTTCTGGCTCATTGCCCTGCTCTGCGTATTCTTCTACAGCAGCATCCGCCCCTTCATGAAGTTTGCCACCGACCTCATGGTCAGCCAATACGGAGTAGCCAAAACAACAGCCGGCTGGATTGTGGCCATCATCCCGTATGGCACCATCGTTCTCACCCCACTCTTCGGAATGCTCTACGACCGCATCGGGAAAGGCATCCAACTCATGCTTGTGGGCTGCGCCATACTCACAGTATGCCACATAGGACTGGCCATTCCAAGCATACATCACACGGGATTTGCCTTTGTCATCATGTTTTTCATCGGCATTTCGTTTTCATTGGTGCCGTCGGCTTTATGGCCCAGCGTACCCAAAATTGTGCCCATCAAGATGCTTGGCTCTGCCTATTCCATCATCTATTACATCCAAAACATCGGTTTGGCTCTTGTACCCATGCTCATCGGCAGGATGAACGATGCCGACCCCAGCTACACCACAAGCATGACCACCTTCTGCGCATTTGGCGGAGCTGCCGTAATCATTGCTTTAGTCCTTATGGCAGTGGATAAGAAGAAAGGTTACGGATTGCAGAATGCCAACATCAAATCCTGAGGCAAGCGCTCCCGCCCCATCTAAACGGACAAGCCAAAATATTAAAAAAGCCCGAACAACGTCACGTTGTCCGGGCACACTATGATAGGAAGGTCAATTTTACATTATATCACTCCTTGCATCATCATGGCTTTGGCCACTTTCAGGAATCCGGCTATGTTCGCGCCTTTCACGTAGTTAATATATCCGTCTTCCTCTCTGCCATACTTCACGCAGTTCTCGTGGATTTCATCCATGATGCCATGCAACTTCAGGTCTACCTCTTCACTGCTCCATTTAATGCGCTCCGAGTTCTGTGTCATCTCCAATCCCGACACCGACACGCCACCTGCATTGCTGGCCTTTCCCGGACAATAGAGTATCTTCGCGTTCTGGAATACTTTGACGGCCTCCGGTGTAGACGGCATATTCGCACCCTCACTCACGGCTATCACACCGTTTGCTACCAATGCCTTTGCGGCTTCTTCGTTCAGCTCATTCTGCGTAGCACAGGGCGTTGCAATATCGGCTTTCTCAAACCATGGCTTCTTTCCGGCCACATATTTCGCATGAGGATATTCTTCTGCATATTCCTTAATACGTCCACGCTCTACATTCTTCAACTCCATAATGTAAGCGAGTTTTTCCTCGTCGATACCCTCCGGGTCGTAGATATAACCGTCAGAGTCGGAGCAGGTCATTGGAATGGCACCAAGCTGAATCAGTTTCTCCATGGTATACTGAGCCACATTACCGGCTCCGGAAACCAATACCTTTTTGCCCTTGAGGTCGATGTCGCGGGTCTTCAACATATTCTTGAGGAAGTAAACATTGCCATAACCCGTTGCTTCCGGACGGATACGTGAGCCGCCGAATTCCTGTCCCTTTCCGGTCAGGATGCCCACAAACTGATGGGTCAGCGCCTTGTATTGACCAAACATATAGCCTACTTCGCGGCCACCTACCCCAATATCTCCGGCAGGGACGTCGCAGTCGGGACCAATATAGGCCCACAGCTCACGCATGAAAGCCTGGCAGAACCGCATTACCTCCGCATTAGACTTGCCTCGCGGTGAAAAATCCGATCCTCCCTTGGCTCCACCCATAGGCAGTGTCGTCAGCGAGTTCTTGAAAGTCTGCTCGAAAGCCAAAAACTTAAGAATGCTCTCGTTCACAGAAGCATGAAAGCGAATACCTCCTTTATACGGACCAATCGCATTGTTATGCTGCACACGATAGCCCATGTTGGTCTGCACCCTTCCCTTGTCATCCATCCAGTTTACACGGAACTTGATGATGCGGTCCGGAATACACAACCTTTCAACCAGATTGGCTCTGTCGAATTCAGGGTGCTTGTTATACTCGTCCTCAATTGTTTCAAGGACTTCTTTCACAGCCTGAAAATATTCAGGCTCATTGGGAAAACGCTGTTGCAATTTCTCTACAACCTCTACTGCTTTCATAACTTTACTAATTTTAAAGTTCTCTTTTAATCTTTTTACTTTGCGTTCAATATTTCCCAAACGCAGTTGCAAAGATACATATTTCAAGTTAAAAACAAAACAAAAAGAAATGTTTTTCTTCGAAAAACTACTAAAAAGTAAAAAACACCTTACCAAATATGCCCAACAGGTTATACAGTCACCTATTGCATAACCAAAATTATTCCGATACGCCATCAGCGCTCCTCGTCAAAGGGTACCGTCCTGATAGTTCGGCAGTTTATCAGCACCAATCATAACCAATCGATAATCTTTTCCATTGATTTGCATTGTGTGTCGCCACACCGTTCCCGCACATTGTCAGTGCACAAGTTCACACATTTTCCGCGATGTTGCCCGCTCATCATTCGAATAGGGCCTGCACTCTCTTTCCGGCATACCGGCAACTCATCATCAATGTCATACTCTATAAATGAAAAAGCGATGGCCTTCACAGGCAACCGCTTCAAATCTTCAATAGGTATTAGTTTCCTTTAAGGTAAAAAGATTGTTTTCAGGATAACAGTTGCAAAGATAATATAATTTTTGTTACATCGCAAACTTTTTATATTCTTTTTTTTAAGATTATTTTCAGATAAAAATACAATTAATATACTGACTTTCGCCTATCACCCTATAAATGGGGAGGTTTGCCCATCTGAAAAACTGTACGTATCTCATACACTCATGCTTCTTTTTATCAAAGACAATCGCATGAGAACTACTCATCCTGCAGCACACAAGACAACATAAACGCTGCAAAAATAACATTGATTGTCTATCGAGAGCCATCAAAAAAGGCAGGACAGGCCGTCACTTCGCGACAATCGGCTTCAAAGCTTTCATCCAACTTCCTCGCCAAATGCGCACCAAGAAGATGATTCCACGGAATGTCAGCTCACAGGCCATCGCAAACCATACGCCCCTGAGTCCGTACTCCTGAGCGAGCCAATAAGCCAGCGACAGACGGACGCACCACATGGAAATAAGGTTCATAATGGCTGGTTTCAAGGTGTCTCCGGCGCCCACGCACACACTGTAGCTCACAATGGAAGCCGCAAAGAATGGCTCGGCGAAGGCTTCGATGCGCAACACGGCTGCACCAAGTTCGCGAATTTCTGCCACCGGTGAAAGGAAACCTATCATCTCCGGGGCGAAAATATACATCACCACACCCATGAAGGCCATGACAAGCATACCGATGCCGATAGTCATGTGGGCAAAATTCTTGCACAAATCGTTGCGCCCCGCTCCATGTGTCTGCCCAACCAGTGTTGTCGCAGCTTCGCCAATACCATAGCCGGGCATATAACAAAGGCTCTCGGCCGTGATGGCAAACGAATTGGCAGCAATGGCAATGTTTCCCAAAGGAGCCACAATCAGGGTGCTCACCACCTGCGCTCCACTCATCAAAACCGACTGGATGGCGATGGGCAAACTTATCTTCAACGCGTTGCGGACATAGTCCCACACCCACACAAAGCGCACATGGTCAAGATGCAAGGCCAAAATTTTGTTCTTGCGCAAGGCCATATACGACATGGGCACCACCGTGACGGCATAGGCACACATTGTACCCAGTGCGGCTCCCATCACACCAAGATGAAGCATATAGATGCCAATATAATTGAACACCACGTCCAACAGACACAGTATGATGCTCAGCAAACTGGGGATGCGCATATCGCCGGAACTTTTCTGCATCGCACTCATCAGGTGATAGAGCAGCACAACAGGGAGCGTGAGCGAATAAATCAGGAAATAAACAGATGAGTCACCGGCGATATCGGCTCCTCCGCCAAGCCAATAAGGCAATGCGCTGTGGATGCTCACCCCGATGCCACACATCAGGAGGGAAAATATCAAACCGCATATCAGGGCGTGGCGGAACACCTGTCGAGCCTTAAAAAAGTCGTTGGCACCAATAAAATGAGCCACCTGAACAGAAAAACCGATGCTCGCCGCACTCATCACCGACCCCATCAGCCATGTAGTGGTTTCTATCAGACCAATGCTCGCCGAAGCCGCAGCACCGAGATGCCCCACCATCGAAGCATCGATAAAGAACATCATCACCGTCGTGATCTGTGCCAGCATCGAGGGAATACTCAATTCTACGATAAGATTGAATTTCTCTCTGCCACTGAGCGGTAATTGCTCCCGTATTTTAGCCAGTAATGCTTCGCTGTGTTTGTTGCTCAACATATCATCTGTTTAGAACTGCAAAGTTACATTGTTTTCCGTAATCGGCAAAATAAACAAACATTATAAAAGGCGACTCCTTCACACGGAACCGCCTCGTATAAATCTAATCTATAATGCTTGCTTTCTCTATAAACGAGGGATTTTTTCCCTCAATGTTTTCTCTCCTTTCATCGTCCATGTGGCAGTGGTTACTGCTCACATGGCTATCCTTCGTTACAAATCAATCTTCCTACCATCTCCTTTCAATCTCATCATCATGATTACCTAAGAGATTCTTTATCCTTGCCCGCAGTCGTCACGACCGGTCGGGTACCGACGTTTTATGAACAACACATTCTATATAACGCTCTGCTCTATCCTAACGTACTACTTTCTCTACTCTCTCTTACCTTTTTAAAACAACTCTCTTCTTACCTGTCAAACTACATACCTTAATCTGTGTCCTTTTCTATACCTATGCTCTGCAACTGATATCAGACCGTCCTTATCGTTTTTCTCTCAACATTTCATACTGTTTTACTAATCGTAACCAGCGCTTTCATGTGTTGTTCTGTCCTAATGACGTTGCAAATATAGAACTATTCATCAGACTCCACAACGTTTACGCCCTACTTTTCTCCTAAAAACAGACAATTCTTGACCTGTATCAAAACGGCGTGTGCGCACACATCGCTATTTCATCAACAACAACACTTCCTCCCGCTAAACAACGTGGACCATGAAACCCTGTCATCAACATGCCAAACGCCCTGTCTTCCAAACCGGAAAACAGGGCGTTCTGATAGCTTCATGCAGTCTGCACACAGGCAGCAACCGTAGCTTTTTATCGCATCTTATTCTTCTTGCAGAAAAGTCCAACGCTTCGCCTTGAAGTCAGGAACAGGCTGGCCAACTCGATAATAAGCCTCAAGTTTGATGGTGAACACAAGCACGGAGTAGGCCGGAATCGTCTTCTTAGCTGCAGACCCATAGCCCAAAGTCCAAGGAACATAGACCTCCCACTCATCGCCTATGTGCATGTTCTGCAAAGCGGTAGCAAAGCCATCGGTGAGCAAACTCACCGCAAACTTGGCAGGTGCAGCCATCTCGGCAGAAGTGCTGTTGCCCATAGAGGAGTCGAACTCAAAGCCCTTCGGATATGACGGCGACTCCATCAGTCTACCTTTATAATGTACAAGCACGGTGTCGGTGTACAAAGGACATCCCGACCCGGTGCCCTCTTTCAACACATGAACAACAATGTTTGACGTGTTCTCTGCAGAATGGGTGTCCTCATAGTTCCAACTCCTGATAATTTTCCAAGAGGCGTCGCCTGCCGAAACCCGTTCCTGAGCCTGCGCATAGATGCTGTTCCACTTTTTCCGGTTAAAGTTCTCCCAATCGGCAAACTCCTCCTTCTCATCGGAAGACTCCGAGCAGGACGTGAAAAACAGGAAGCCCCAGAGGAAGAAAGGCAAAAGCCTCATCATTCCCCTTGATGCTTGATAAGCTGATTTCTTGATATTTCGGATGTGATTCATAAAACTACTGTTATTTGTCCCAACCTTCTATCTGCTTGCCGAGCTTCTTCAGCAGCGACGTGATGCTCACACGCTCTTCAATGATTGAACGCAGTTCGTTAATGTCTACGCGTTCCTGCTCCATTGAGTCGCGGAAACGGAGCGTCACCTTGTGGTCCTTGGGCGTATCGTGGTCTACGGTTACACAGAAGGGCGTACCAATGGCATCCTGACGGCGATAGCGCTTGCCGATGGAGTCCTTAGGCGCACCATAATGCGTGTTGAAGTGGAACTTCAGGTCGTTCACAATCTCATGGGCAATTTCGGGCAGGCCGTCCTTCTTGTCAAGTGGGAACACGGCACACTTCACGGGAGCCAATGCCTCAGGCAGTCGCAGCACCACGCGGGAGCCGCCATCCTCCAATTCTTCCTCGCAATAGGCATGACACATCACGCTGAGGAACATACGGTCTACGCCGATAGAGGTTTCCACAACATAGGGCACATAACTCTGCTCAGTTTCCGGGTCGAAATACTTGATGCTGCGGCCACTGAACTTCTCATGCTGCGACAAGTCGTAGTCGGTGCGGCTGTGAACGCCCTCCACCTCCTTGAAGCCGAACGGCATCTTGAACTCAATGTCGGTAGCAGCGTTGGCATAGTGGGCCAGCTTGTCGTGGTCGTGATAGCGATAGTTTTCCGCGCCCATGCCCAAGCCCTCGTGCCATGCCAAACGGGCTTTCTTCCAATACTCAAACCATTTCATCTCGGAGCCGGGCTGGCAGAAGAACTGCATCTCCATCTGCTCAAACTCGCGCATACGGAACACGAATTGGCGTGCCACAATCTCATTACGGAAAGCCTTACCGATCTGGGCAATACCGAAAGGCAGTTTCATGCGGCCGGTTTTCTGTACATTCAGATAGTTCACGAAGATGCCCTGCGCCGTTTCCGGACGAAGGTAAATCTTGTTGGCCGCATCCGAAAGCGAGCCTACCTCAGTGGAGAACATCAGGTTGAACTGGCGCACATCGGTCCAGTTTTTCGTGCCACTGATAGGGTCTACAATGCCCTCGTCCTCGATAATCTGCTTCAAAGCCTCCAAATCGGGCTTCTGCATGGCCTCAGCGTAGCGCTTGTGCAGGTCGTCATACTTTTTCTGATTGGCCAGCACGCGTGGGTTGGTCTCACGGAACTTGGCCTCATCAAACTGCTCGCCAAACTTCTTGGCAGCCTTCTTCACCTCCTTGTCGATCTTCTCCTCGTACTTGGCCATCTGATCTTCGATCAGCACGTCGGCACGATAGCGCTTCTTGGAGTCGCGGTTGTCGATCAAGGGGTCGTTGAAAGCATCCACGTGCCCACTGGCCTTCCACACCGTTGGGTGCATGAAGATGCTGGCGTCGATGCCCACAATATTCTCGTGGAGCAGTACCATAGACTGCCACCAATACTGTTTGATATTATTCTTAAGCTCCACGCCATTCTGACCGTAGTCGTAAACAGCGGAGAGTCCGTCGTAAATGTCTGAACTTGGGAAGACAAAGCCATACTCCTTACAGTGGCTCACTATCTTCTTGAAAACATCATCTTGTGCCATGTGTCTTATTTATTATTGAATATTCTTTGTGCAAAGTTACTGCTTTTTTCCATGATTACAACAACAAAAGGCATTAAATTAACCAAGGAGGCCCTATTGTTGTAACAGCCCTCAAAAGTTTACACAAAA
>KQ959350.1 GCA_001552765.1 Bacteroidales bacterium KA00344 | reverse complement strand
CGTTCAAGGGCTTAGTTGCGGATTTGAGGATATTTAGAAATATAAGAAACATGGAAAACGATACTGCAGCAAAATATGGGATGCACAATTGCTATTTTATTTTTTTAATCTTTTTCTTAGCTTCCTTTAGGTCCGGACATAATGTAAGCGCCTTTTCATAGTTTCGTATGGCAGCGTCGAGCATCCCTTCGTGTTCACATTCTTTTCCCATCACAAGGTACTCTACAGCCAGCTGTTTCAGGTATTCCTCACGCTGGGCAGCTTCGGCTTTTAATTGTTCTATTTGTTGCTTCTGAATGTTGATGATGTTGAGTTTGCGACGTATATATCTTTTTGAAACGGGCTTCTCTATATCATAACGACTATGAATGGCCAGGAAAAAAGAATCCAATGCGGATTGCATATCACCCCGGTCGAATGCACGCACGGCATCCCAATATTCTTTATCGGCCTTCGATTGTTTGAGGGCGGTGGAGATGGTGGTTTGGTCGTTATAGTTTTTAGCGAAATGAATTACTTCGGGATGTACAAATATATCTTTTCGACGAATAGGCTCTTTCAAGGCAATACCTTCCAACGACGTGCAGCGAGACAGGGCGACATAGGTCTGTCCGGCTGCAAACACACCGCCTGTGAAGTCAATCTTCACACGGCTGAACGTGAGTCCCTGACTCTTGTGCACAGTGATGGCCCATGCCAATCGTATGGGATATTGGGTGTAGGTGCCAAGTTCCTGCGCTTCTATTTTCTTTTCCTTATCATTGAAGGTGTATTTCACATTGCTCCAAACTTCCGGCTCCACGTTGTATTCCTGACCGTTTTCGGTACGGATATAGATGTAGCCAAGTTCTTCGTCGAATCCGGTTACCATGCCTAAGGTGCCGTTTACCCACCGATGATTCATGTCATTCTTGACAAACAAAACCTGCGCTCCCGGCTTGATGTTCAGCTCTTTTGGCGTTGGAAGACTCGACTCCGGAAATTCTCCCTTAATACTTCCTTTAAACATCTGTGGCTTACCCGGCAGGGCTTTGAGATGACGCGTGTTGATGTCGTCTACAGTGTCGCGCCTTGTAGACAGCGTAATGGCAAGAGATGTTTCTGCGGACTCTGCTTTTTTTTCTTGTGTTGCATCAGTGGTCACAACGCGATTGTTGAGCAACTGCAAGTCCCTGTCCGTCATGTTGGATGTGCGGATGTTGTCGAGAATATGGATGAAAGTGGAATCATTTTGACGATAAACCTTCTTTAATTCAATAGAAACAAGCTGTATCACAGAGAACACCTTGGCATTGAAGAAGAAAGGAGAAGCGTAGGCCGTGTGCAGAAGTTGTCGGTCATCTTCCGTAACAACGGGTTCCAACTGATAGATGTCACCCACAAGCAGTAATTGTTTACCACCAAACGGCTCACGCATATTATGGCTGTACACACGCAACACCTTATCAATGAAATCAATAATATCCGCTCTAACCATGCTGATTTCGTCAATGATAATCAGTTCCAACTCACGGATAATCTTTATTTTCTCACTGTTGTATTTCAGCGTCTTGCGAATATTGCGTGGAGAATATTGTACGTCGTTGGGCAGAAGGGGATGAAAGGGGATCTTGAAAAAACTGTGAAGCGTAGAGCCTCCGGCATTGATGGCCGCAATCCCTGTTGGTGCCAGTATAACGTTCTTTTTTTTAATGTGGGATGCAATGTACTTTAGGAAGGTAGATTTTCCTGTTCCGGCTTTTCCCGTGAGAAAAAGCGATCGACGCGTGAATTGCAGAATTTGAAGTGCATGTTGGAATTCATCGTTGTTCAGGTCTATCTCTTCCTCGTGTTTTGCAGCCATTTTATAATTATGCTATACAATATGTGTTGGTTGAATGATGAAACTAAAAGAGCCGCATGTCTATGCCTGTTTGCATTAGACATGCGAACCTTCCAGTGCTATAGATTGTCGAGAGAGACTTCTTCCGTCTTCTGTAGTTTCTTCTTGGCTTTAGGCTCTGCCGGTAAAGCCTGTCCCTCTGCTCCTTTGGAAACACTGACCTCTATGGGATTGCCGTCTTCGTCAAGGATAATTTCCTCCTCACTCACGACAACACTATCGCGTTGTGTGGTGTCAGGTTCAACAGCCGTATAATAGCTCGGACAATTATACATGTCGTATGTGATGTTGGCATCATCGGGCTTCTTGAATTTCCCGTGATACTGTTGAAAGGCGGGATCGGAGAGGACAGACTGCATGAAATATCCTGTGATGGGTAAAGCTGTGCGTGAACCTTGCCCTAAAGCGCCTGTGCGGAAGTGAATACTGCGATATTCGCCTCCCACCCATGCTCCAGCAACGAGGTTGGGCGACACACACATATACCAAGCGTCAGAGTGGTTGTTCGATGTTCCTGTTTTTCCTCCAAATTCCGTATCTCTGAACTGTCCAACGTATCCCCAGAGGCTTTGACTGGTCCCGCCGGGCTCACGCATACTTCCCTGTAGAAGTTGCTGCATTAGGAAAGCACTCTTGTAAGGTATCACCTGCTCGGCTTGAACTCTGTCTACATACACTTCACGACCATCTTTGTCCTCTATTTTTGTAATCAATACCGGCTCGTGATGCATTCCGTTGTTGGCAACCGTGCAGTAGGCATTTGTCATTTCCAGCAGAGTAACGTCGCTGGAGCCCAATGCGAGCGACGGGGCATCGTCCAATGGGCTCTTGATACCCATAGCCTTGGCTGTAGAGATGATACGTTTAATGCCCATTTCCTGACCCAAACGCACCGCTATGGAGTTGATGCTTCGGGCAAAGGCCGCTTTCAAAGGTATGGAGTCTCCCGTAAATCTGCCATTGGCATTTCCCGGAGTCCATGTTGTCATTTCGTTCTTTTTCTTGTCAAACACCTGCATAGAGATGTATT
Organism: Bacteroidales bacterium KA00344; assembly: GCA_001552765.1. Taxonomy (GTDB): domain Bacteria; phylum Bacteroidota; class Bacteroidia; order Bacteroidales; family Bacteroidaceae; genus Prevotella. The sequence goes on along the minus strand of KQ959350.1, from coordinate 22,984 downwards.
CGTCCCGACGTTTGTCGCAAGGGGTAAGACCTTGATTCATGGCCTCTGTATAAACAAACAACTTGAAAGTAGATCCCGGCTGGCGCTCGGCCGTTACCTTGTCATATTTCCATGATTTAAAATCGATATCGCCTACCCATGCTTTCACGGCTCCGGTCTGTGGCTCCATGGCAACCATTGCACAGTGCATGAAAGTTACCATATACTTGATGGAGTCTTCCGAAGTCATATTCTTGGTGATGGTGCCTTTGTCGTAATCAAAAACCTTGACAGGGTGTTTCCATTCTTTATAATAATATCTGATAGAGTCCGGATTGTTGTCAAAACGTTCCTGCAAAGCCTTGTAGAACGGCTGGCGCTCTGCAATCTTGTCGATAAAATTAGGGATTGGCTTCCCGTTCTCGTCGCGCCAGGGCTCCTGACGCAGCCAGTTTGTATCTTGTTTTCGATATATATCCCAGTGATTATTAAAGTTTTGCTGTATGGTTTTCATCTGTTTCATGGCCGCCTGTTCAGCATATTTCTGCATCCGAGAGTCTAAGGTGGTGTAGATTTTCAACCCTGAACTATACAGATCATACCCGTTTTCCGCACACCAAGGAGCAAGATAATCGGCTATGGCCTGTCTGAAATACATGGCCTGTCCGTCATAATTCTCTTGCATCTTGAATTTGAGCTTAATGGGAATTTTACGCAATGAGTCACAGTCGGCTTGGCTTAGCACACCATGAGAAACCATATTTGCCAACACTGTGTTACGTCTTGCCAGACTGTTTTTAGGGTTGCTTTTGGGATTGTATAGCGTTGTTGCTTTCAACATACCCACAAGTACGGCAGCTTCTTCTGTGGTAAGTTTTTTTGGAGTGGTATCAAAATAGGTCTTGGCAGCCGTTTTAATACCGTAGGCATTAGAGCCGAAGTCTACCGTATTGGCATACATCGTCAGTATCTGCTTCTTGTCAAACACAGTCTCAAGCTTGGTAGCAATAATCCACTCCTTGCTTTTGATAATGAGAATCTTCAAGCCGGGTATCTTGCCTAACAGGCCGGTGGAGTATTGCGAGCGCACACGGAACATATTTTTAGCCAGCTGTTGTGAGATTGTCGAGGCACCACGCCCTTCGTGATGGAGTATGGCGTCTTTCATTGCCGACATTATCCCCATCACGTCGACGGCCATTCCGCGTGGCCTACTATAAAAGCGCTCGTCTTCGGTTGCTATTAATGCATCGAAGAATACGGGATTTACATCCTCGTATTTCACGGGGGTGCGATTCTCGTTGAAGAATTTTCCTATCAATTTTCCGTCCGCACTGTAAATCTCGGAAGCCTGACTGGTTTGCGGATCCATGATCCCGGAGAAGTAACCGGGGCTCTTGCCGAACAGCCAGAATAGGTTGATGTCTACGGCTCCAAGATAGAGCACAAACACCACTATACATGAAACTATCGCAATCAACGTCTTCATGTACCAAGCTTTACCCTTGTAGAGACTTTTGTACCAGGGACCGAAGTCCTTTATTTTTTGCCAAATCCGACTTATAATTTTCTTCATAAACAGTGTCTTTCCGTTTGTAAATAGATGTTTTGTCATCAAACATACATTATCATACAAAGATAATGAAATCGTGTTTTATAATATATTTTTGTCTATACAATTTAAGATATCTTCAATGTTGTTAGGTGAAAACCATTGGATAGTTTCGTCTTTTTTAAACCACGTGAGCTGTTTGCGCATATATTGACGTGTGTTCGACTGTATTTGTCGGATGGCTTCCTCGCGTGGGATTGCGCCCTCTATGTATTTAAACATTTCTTTGTAGCCTACGGTGTTGAGCGAATTGAGACCTTTCATGGGGTAGAGCTGCCGGGCTTCGGCCTCTAATCCCAGCTCCATCATGTGCAGCACACGTTGGTTGATGCGTTCGTATAGTTCTTCACGAGGGCGACTTAGTCCTATCTTAATAATGTTGAAAGGGCGTTTTTTTATAGTATTCGTCCGAAAGGAAGTATAGGTTTTACCCGTCATGTAGCATATTTCCAAAGCATGGACCACCCGTCTTGGATTTTGTTTGTCTACGATATTGTAATGCTCAGGATCTAATCTTTTAAGATCCTCTAACAGAATGGGTAACCCCTCTGTGTTAAGGCGTTGTTTGTAGAGTTCTCTTGTGGCTTTATCTACGGTTGGAATATCGTCTATACCTTTGCAAACCGCATCGATATACATCATTGAGCCACCCGAAAGAAGTACAACGTCATGTATAAAAAACAGCTTTTCGAGCAAGGATAGCACATCGCTTTCATACATGGCGGCAGAATAGTAGTCGTTGATATGATGACTTCCCACGAAATAATGCTTCACTCGCTGCAGCTGTTCCGGCGTGGGGGCAGCTGTTCCAATGGGCAGTTCGGCAAATATCTGACGGGAGTCTGCATTGATAATTGGCGTGTCGTAGTGCTCAGCAATTTGGAGGCACAGCTCCGTTTTACCTACTCCTGTTGGACCCACTATGACGACGAGGTTTTTCATAGAACGAAAGTTTACCATTATCGACGGTTGAATCGACAATCCTATAAAGTAAAAGTTAGAAGCTTACACGAGTCCGCATGAACTTCTAACTCTTGTTATCTCTTTAGCATTTTTATATGCTATCTTAGGATTCCTCTCTTGGACGAAGATACAAAATCAATGATATATTGTATTTCCGGAGTAATCTGCAGGTTGTTTTTGATTTCTTGAATTCCTTCGGCAATCACTCCCTTGCTGTAAAGCAGACGGTAGGCCTCATGGATGTGCTGTATGAGTTCGTTGCTGAATCCATGACGTCGCAATCCTATCAAATTGATACCGGCATAGCGTATAGGCTCTTTACCGGCTATGATATAAGGTGGAATGTCTTGGCTGAAACGGCTGCCTCCCTGTATCATGACATAACCTCCAATCCTGCAGAACTGGTGGCATAACACCACTGCACTGATGATAGCGTTGTCGTCGATGACCACTTCGCCGGCAAATTTGGTGGAATTGCCGATAATGGTGTTGCTGCCCAACACGCAGTCGTGGGCGAGATGCATATTCTCCATGAGCAGGTTGTTGTTGCCAACCTTTGTCGTTCCCTTGGAAGCTGTACCGCGAGAGATAGTCACGTTTTCACGAATGCTGTTGTTGTCACCAATCTCACAGAGAGTATCTTCTCCCTTGTATTTCAAGTCTTGAGGCTTAGTGGACAAACTGGCTCCCGGAAATACTTCGTTGCCATTGCCAATGCGCGCACCTGCATGAACCGTTACACTATTCAAAAAAACATTGTTGTTACCAATCACCGTGTCGCGATCAATACAGCAGAATGGCCCTATGGTGTTGTTGTCGCCAAGGCGTGCCTCCGGATGTACAAAGGCTAAGGGGCTTATTTGATTCATATTCGTTATTTATTCTTGATTATCTGAGCGGTAAATGTGGCTTCCGACACCACGTAGTCACCGACAAAGGCGTATCCTTTCATGGAACTGATGCCATGACGCAAGGGCTGGAGCAGCTCTACCTTGAACAAGAGCGTGTCGCCCGGAACTACCTTCCGACGGAACTTGACGTTGTCGATTTTGAGAAAATAGGTAGACCATTTCTCAGAATCTTCCAACTGGCTAAGCACCAACAAACCACCACATTGCGCCAAGGCCTCAATCTGAAGCACGCCCGGCATGACGGGCTCGTTTGGAAAATGCCCCTGAAAAAAAGGCTCGTTTGCCGTAATGTTTTTCACCCCTACGATACTCGTTGCTCCCATAGCCACGACTTTATCGACCAACTGCATGGGGTAACGGTGAGGCAGAAGCTCGCGAATACGTATGTTATCCATCAGGGGCTCGTCGTTGGGATCATAGATAGGGGCCTGAACTTCGTGCTTGCGAATTTCCCTACGCATGAGCCGGGCAAACTTGTTATTGATGGTATGTCCGGGTCTTGTGGCTATAATACGTCCCTTAATGGGCTTGCCTATCAGAGCCATATCACCAATGATATCAAGCAGTTTATGGCGTGTACATTCATTGTCCCACATCAGAGGCTTGTGCTGAATATAGCCAATCTTAGTGGCATCCATGCGCGGCACTTTGATAAAGTCGGCAAGTTTGTCCAACTGAGCCTGTTCCACCTTGCGCTCATAAATTACAATTGCGTTGTCGAGGTCTCCACCTTTAATAAGGTTGGCTTCCAAAAGGGGAACAATGTCGCGCACAAACACGAACGTGCGGGCCGGTGCTATTTCCTGAGCATAGTTGGCAATGTTGTCGAGTGTTGCAAACTGACTGCTGATGAATTTAGACTGAAAGGAGCACATGGCGGTAATAGAGAAGTCCCCGTCGGGCAGTATGGTGATGCACGAGCCGGACTCTTCGTCTTTTATCTCAATCTTCTTTCTGATGATATAATAGTCTTTAGGCGCATTCTGGTCTATGATGCCCACCTCCTTAATCTTGTCTACATAGAGTAGAGCCGACCCGTCGAGAATGGGAAATTCCGGTCCGTTTACCTGTATGAGACAGTTGTCGATACCCAAGGCATACAGTGCGGAGAGACCGTGCTCAACGGTAGAGACACGTGCGTCCCCTTTCTGGAGCACCGTGCCACGCTGTGTGTCGGTAACGTTTTCTGCTATGGCATCAATAATGGGCTGTCCCTCAAGATCAATACGTTGTATCTTATAGCCGGTGTTCTCGGGTGCAGGATTAAATGTTACGGTAAGGCTAAGCCCTGTATGGAGCCCTTTGCCGAAAAGAGAAAAACTGCCACCGAGTGTCTTTTGTTTTTCAGTATCCATTTATTTCTTTTTTTTAAGTTCTTCCACTTCCTTTTGCAAGGCTGTCAGCTGCTTGTAAATATCGGGTAATCTCTGAAATAATGCTTGACTTTTAAAGAAAGAGATTTGTCGCATAGGAGGAGTGCCGATAAGCTGCTGGTTATCTTTTATAGAGCTTGGAACTCCGGATTGAGCCCCCAGCATCACGTGATTGCCGATATTGATGTGACCGGAGATGCCTACCTGCCCACCAAACATACACCATTGGCCCACCTTCGTGGACCCGGCGACGCCAACTTGGGATGACATGACAGTATGCTCGCCAATGTCCGTGTTGTGGGCTATTTGTACCAAATTGTCCAGTTTTACACCTTTGCGGACGTAAGTGGATCCCATCGTAGAACGGTCGATGCAAGTGTTGGCTCCTATCTCTACATTGTCTTCGATGGTGACAATGCCTATCTGGGGAATCTTGTCGTAGCATTCACCGTTAGGTGCAAAGCCGAAACCATCAGCACCAATCACAGCTCCGGAATGAATGATGACATTATTGCCTATTTTGCAATCATGATAGATGCTTGCGTTAGGATAAACAGTGCAACCGCTGCCCATCTTCACGTTCTCAGCAATAGTAGCGTGGGGGTATATCTGGCAGTTGTCGCCAATCTCCACGCCGTCGGCAATACAGGCAAACGGTCCCACATAAACGTTCTTGCCAATCTTGGCCTTTGGAGAGATGAACGACAGGGAATCTATACCAACTTTCCTTGGCTTGGCTGATTCATAAAGTTGCAGCAGCTTAGCTACGCAATCGCGTGCATTCTTTACAAGAATCAGGGTTGTGCTGACGGGACGGTCTATTTTGATAGCCTCATCGACAAGCACGATGGAAGATTTAGTGTTATAAACGTATTGAATATATTTAGGGGTAGCAAGAAAAGAAATAGCACCGGGGACGCTGTCCTCTATTTTTGCAAAAGTATGCACTGAGGCATTTTCATCGCCTACTACTTTGCCTTGAATGAATTCAGCTATTTGTTTTGCGGTAAATTTCATACGATAAACTTGGTTTATATATTTGTGCAAATATAATACTTTATTCGTTAATATGAGAAAAAAACAATCATTATTTGTTTTTTGTCGTATGTAAAAGGTTGGAAATTGCACAGATATATATATTTGTGAATAGGAATATTGCATTTTTTTTCATTACCGTTTCTTGTTCGACTAAGCGATATGTCGGTATATTAATTTGTAATGCTTGACATTTTTCATGCGGTTTGATGCTGTCGATATAAAGAAAAAGTCACAAAAAACATGGGTGCATTTCATCATGCTCCAGAGTTTCAAACAAGATGTTTATCGGTCTACCATGCTGTTTTTTGTGAAAAATAATCAAACTGTTCTGCGATTAAGGCTTTGTCGTGTTCCCTTTAAATGCTAACCGCAATGCGAAGAAAGCCTGATCGCACAGCCTTCTCTACTCAACGACAATGCGAGTAGGCTTTAGTCGCAGGGTGCTTATATTTTGTTTTTCGCTATTTTATGCGTTGATTTTGGTTATATTGTTGATTATCAAAGGTTTATAAAAATGCTGAAATTTTCGCGTATTCAGAACAAACTACTTTTCATTTTTAAATACGCAAATTTTAAGCGGTGTTTTATCCGTATTTTTCAATGTATTTTATCCAGTATGACAGGTCTGTATTGGAGTTTGCGGAGAGCCTCATCCACTATGCTGTCACGGCGAGGTGTCAGCTCTGCTGCTTTATCACGTTCTTTTATATATAATAAGGTGACGGCGTGATATTGGCATTTTGATTCTCTGGTTTTCTTTGAATGTGCAACGGCTTGAAACAGAATATTTATAAAGAAAATCCCCATCAATGCCTTGTGAAACATTGGTGGGGTTATCATGTATAGTGAGAAAGAAATCTACTTCAATTTGTTCAATTCTTCCGCCATTTCCTGTTGAAGCATCTTGGCCTTTTGCGCTGCGGCTGCGGCAAAGTCCTCATCATGACCGGCATAGATGATACCACGACTCGAATTGACGAGCAATCCACACTCTTTGGTGATGCCGTATTGGCAGACTTCCTGCAAACTGCCACCTTGGGTGCCTACACCCGGTACAAGTAAAAAGTGGTTGGGGACAACTTTACGAATATCCTCGAACATGCGTCCCTGTGTGGCTCCAACTACATACATCATGTTTTCGGTGTTTGCCCACTCCTGACTCTTGCGCAAAACCTTCTCAAACAGTCGCTCGCCGTCTTTATCCTCAGTGAGCTGAAAATCGTGTGAGCCCTTGTTGGAAGTCAGAGCGAGCAACACGACCCATTTGTCCTTGTATTCAAGAAAGGGTGTAACGCTGTCTTCTCCCATGTAGGGGGCGATGGTAAGTGCGTCTACATCGTATTCCTCAAAGAATGTACGGGCATACATCATGGACGTGTTGCCTATGTCTCCACGTTTTGCATCAGCAATGATGAAGTGGTTGGGATAGTTGGTTTTGAGATATTTGATGGTTTGTTCGAAAGCGGCCATGCCCTTCACACCGAGACTTTCGTAGAATGCCAAGTTAGGCTTGTAGGCCACGCAGTAGGGAGCGGTGGCATCGATGATTTGCTTGTTGAAAGTCAGGATGGGATCGTCTTCCCTGAGCAGGTGTTTCGGTATCTTATTGATGTCGGTATCAAGCCCTACACAAAGAAATGTTTTCCTGCTGAATATTTGCTTTATTAATTCTTGTCTATTCATGTCTACAGTTCGTTTTCTTTAAGTTTTTCTGCATTTTCGGCAACGGTAAGGTGGTCTATCATGTCTTGAATGTCACCGCCGAGGAAGCCCTGTAGGTCGTGAGTGGTGTAGCCGATGCGGTGATCGGTGACGCGACCTTGTGGAAAATTATAGGTGCGTATCTTCGCACTGCGGTCCCCCGTAGACACCAAGCTCTTTCGTCGGTTGGAAATGTCACTCAAATATTTGGAACGCTCGTGATCGTAAATATAGGTATAGAGTCGACTCAAAGCCCGCTCTTTGTTCTTTGGCTGGTCTCTCGTTTCGGTACATTCGATAAGGATTTCCTCAACTTCACCGGTGCTGGGATTCTTCCAGGGATAACGTAGACGGACGCCGGACTCCACCTTGTTCACGTTCTGCCCGCCTGCTCCGCTCGATCGGAAGGTGTCCCATTTGATGTCACCTTCATTAATGTTCACCTCAAATTTATCCGCTTCGGGCAATACGGCCACCGTAGCGGCAGACGTGTGCATACGGCCTTGTGTTTCGGTGGCCGGCACGCGCTGCACGCGGTGTACGCCGCTTTCATACTTCAAAACCCCATAGACATTGTTGCCGCTTACGGCAAAATCAATTTCCTTGTAACCTCCTACGGTTCCCTCCGAAACGCTTGTTACGCTAACCGTCCATCCTTTGGAGTCGCAAAACTTCTTGTACATGTTGAAAAGGTCTCCGGCAAAGAGTGCAGCTTCATCGCCACCGGTACCGGCACGAATTTCCATTTGCACATCCTTTGCGTCCTCAGGGTCCTTAGGAACAAGGGCCATTTTGATTTCTTCTTCCAGTTTGGGTTGCAGTTCCTCATTGGCCGTCAGTTCCTCGCGGGCCATTTCCTTCATGTCGGGGTCGCTCTCGTTAGCAAGAACGTCCTTTGACTCCTTGATGATATTCAGACAGGAGATATATCGACTGCGAGCGTCCATAATCTCGCTGAGGTCTTTATATTCCTTGGTCAGCTTGACATATCGCTTTTGATCGGCAATAACCGAAGGGTCGGTGATGAGTGTCTTTACTTCCTCGAAGCGTGCCTCCAGGCCGTCGAGTTTTTCTAATATATTGTTCTCTGCCATTAGTAATTAAATTCTCCGAATTCTGATTGAATGGTTAATGACCGCTTTCCCTCCTCTATGCGGCCGATGATTTGGGCCTCAATGTTGAAGCTTTTGCTGATGGTGATGACCTGTTCGGCAATCTCCGGGCGAACGTATATTTCCATGCGGTGCCCCATGTTGAACACTTGATACATTTCTTTCCAGTCTGTCCCGGAGCAGTCGTGAATGGCCTTGAACAGGGGAGGAACAGGGAACATGTTGTCCTTGATGACCTTGCAATTATCGTTTACAAAATGGAGCACCTTTGTTTGGGCACCTCCGGTACAGTGTACCATGCCGTGAATTTCGGGCCTCAGTTCGTCAAGTATGCGCTTAATGACCGGAGCATACGTTCGGGTGGGGGAGAGAACAAGCCGACCGGCATCCACCGGAACACCCTCTACGGGGTCTGTGAGCTTGTATTTGCCGCTATAAACGAGTTCCTCAGGTACGGCATGGTCGTAGCTTTCGGGGAATTTCTCAGCAAGGTATTTTGTGAAAACATCATGCCGGGCACTGGTCAGTCCATTGCTTCCCATGCCTCCGTTATATTGTTTTTCGTATGTAGCCTGTCCGGTTGAACTCAATCCCACGATAACATCACCGGGACGGATGTTCGCATTGTCGATAACTTCAGAACGCTTCATGCGACAAGTAACCGTAGAATCCACGATAATGGTGCGGACAAGGTCGCCAACATCGGCCGTCTCACCACCCGTAGGCCATATTCCCACGCCCATTTCGCGCATTTGTGCAAGCAGTTCGTCTGTTCCGTTGATGATGGCGCTGATCACTTCTCCGGGCACCAGCATCTTGTTGCGCCCAATGGTACTCGATACCAGAATGTTATCGACGGCGCCAACGCAGAGCAAATCGTCGGTGTTCATCACGACGGCATCCTGAGCAATGCCTTTCCAAACGCTGAGGTCGCCGGTCTCTTTCCAATACATATAGGCCAGCGACGACTTGGTGCCTGCACCGTCGGCATGCATGATATTGCAGTATTCGGGGTTGCCTCCAAGCACATCAGGAATGATTTTGCAAAAGGCTTGGGGGAAAATTCCCTTATCAATGTTTTTAATGGCGTTATGCACATCCTCTTTGGCGGCGCTCACGCCACGCATCATATATCTGTTGTTCATCATTGCAACTATCTTTTATCAATCTTCTTCGTTCCAAAAATTCCAGTTGGCAAAGGCTTGTAAGAGGAGCATTTCAAGACCGTTTTTGACGGTCGCGCCGTGTTCCTGTCCTTTCTTCATGAATAAGGTTTCATCGGGATTGTAGATGAGGTCGTAGAGCAGTGTGTGTTCATCCATTGCTTCATAGGGCAGTTGGGGACATTCGTCAGCATGAGGATACATACCGCAGGGAGTACAATTGACAATAACATTGTATTCTTTGATTAATTCCGGCGTGATGTTTTCGTACTGAATAGTGTTCGTTCGCTCATACCGGCTCACTTTTATGGTCTTTATTCCAAATGACCTCAATCCGTAGTCTATAGCTTTAGAGGCTCCTCCCGTTCCCAAGATCAAAGCTTTTTTATGGTGTGTCTGTAAGAGGGGCTCAATGCTTTGAGTGAAGCCTATCACGTCGCTGTTGTACCCTTTCAGTAGGGTGTTTTTGCCCTTGTGAATCACTTTGATCACGTTTACAGCACCTATGGCACGGGCTTCCGGACTCAATATGTCCAGATAGCTTATGACTTTCTCCTTGTAAGGTATGGTGACGTTGAGTCCACGAAGGTCGGGATTGGTATCTATTATTTCCGGGAAATCGTCAATAGTGGGAATTTCGAAATTGACGTAGGTAGCGTCTATTCCTTCGCTCTTGAATTTCTCGTTGAAATAACCAATTGAGAAAGAGTGTACAAGCGGATAACCTATCAGTCCATATTTGTCCATAATGCTTTGAAATTTTATAAGTAAATGGATTGTATAACAATGCCCGTATTTTATTTTTGAGCTAAATATAAAGTGCAAATTCCGAAGGTTAGTCGCTCGAAAGAGTTTTCCCGGAACCCAGCCTTTTGAAAAATATCCATCATTTGCTCACCTTGTGGAAATGCCTCTATGGTAGCTGTCAGATATTCATAGGCACTTTTATCTTTAGAAATAAAGCTGGCATATAGCGGCAGAAACGTGTGAGAATAGATTTTGAATAACTGTTTCATGGGGAAACTGATGGGCGTAGTCAGTTCCAAAATGATGAGATGACCGCCCGGTTTAAGCACCCTACACATTTCGGCCAATCCCCGATCCAGATCCTGAAAGTTGCGTATGCCGAATGCTGCGGTAACAGCATCAAAAGAATTGTCGGGAAATGACATGTTGAGAGCATCTTCTTTCTGAAACGTAATGATATTTTCGAGTCCCAGAGTTTTTGCTTTCTTTCGGCCAATGGCCATCATTCCCTCAGAAATATCAGCACCGATAACCTTTTCAGGGCTTAGCATTGCCGCAGACTGAACGGCAAAATCGCCGGTGCCCGTAGCAACGTCAAGAATGACTTGAGGATGGAAACGCTCAAGCTGTTTGATAGCTCTGCGCCTCCATCCCTTGTCTATATTCCACGACAAACGATGATTCAGGGTGTCGTAGTGGTCTGCGATGTTGTCGAACATCTTTGCCACGAGTTTCCCTTTGTCACCCTCGTTGCCATAGGGTTTTATTTTTTCCTGCTGATACATAGCCGGGAATTACTCGCGATTGGCCAGATAATCCTTCACATTTTGCTCTATACGGGCAGCAATGTCGCCTTCTTCGGCTGCCTTGTTGAATTTCTCACCGGTGATATGCTCATAGAGTTCGATGTATCTTTCGGATACGCTTTCTGCATATTCATCCGTGATTTCCGGCATGGTTTGCCCCGGCTCATTCATGAAATTATGTTCAATGAGCCATTGGCGAACAAACTCTTTGGAAAGCTGCTTTTGGGGCTCGCCTTTCTTAAAGCGCTCCTCGTATCCTTCTGCATAGAAGTACCGGCTTGAGTCGGGAGTGTGAATCTCGTCAATGAGATAAATTTGGTCGCCGCGTTTACCAAACTCGTATTTAGTGTCTACAAGGATAAGTCCGTGCTTTGCGGCTATTTCCTGCCCGCGAGCAAACAGTTTGCGGGTCCAGTCTTCAATAACAGCGTAGTCTTCTGCAGAAACAATGCCTTGCTTGATAATCTCCTCACGCGAAATGTTCAGGTCGTGTCCTTCGTCTGCTTTGGTTGTCGGGGTAACTATAGGTTCGGGGAAACGCTCGTTCTCGTGCATTCCATCGGGCAGCTTAACACCGCAAAGTTCGCGGCATCCGTCCTTGTATGCCCGCCAAGCGGAGCCTGTCAAGATGGAGCGGATAATCATTTCGACACGGAATCCCTCGCATTTCAGTCCTACGGTAACCATTGGGTCGGGTGTAGCCAGCTTCCAATTGGGGCAGATGTCCTTGGTGGAATCCAGAAACTTAGCCGCGATTTGGTTGAGAACCTGTCCCTTGAAGGGAATGCCTTTAGGCAATACTACGTCGAATGCGGAGATTCTGTCTGTGGCCACCATGACAATGAGGTCGTCGTTGATGTTGTAAACGTCACGAACTTTTCCGTGATAAACACTCTTTTGTCCATCGAAATGGAAATCGGTATTTGTTAATGCTTTCATAAAGACTTTCCCCGTTCCTCATTCAAGGAATGCTGTACGCTTGGGGGCTCCTATATTAAATGGTTAAAAATTTAATTTTCTGTTGTGTCGCCGGTTTTCTCGATTGTCTGTTGTTTCTGTTCCCGGCGAAACGCTTTGCCATACTTGGGATCATCGTCTTGCTGCCCTTTATCGTAAGCGTCGTATGCATTGACGATCATGGTTACAAGTTTGTGGCGAACAATATCTTTCTGAGACAGATTGATGACGGAGATGTCTTCTATACCGGAAAGAATTTCAATCGCTTCTTTCAGTCCGCTTTTCTGTGTCTTCGGCAGGTCAATCTGAGTAAGGTCTCCGGTAATAATCATCTTTGAATTCCATCCCATTCGCGTGAGAAACATTCTGATTTGTGCAGTCGTTGTGTTCTGAGCCTCATCGAGAATGACCACTGCGTCGTTCAGAGTTCGGCCACGCATGAAGGCCAATGGCGCAATCTGGATAATGCGTTTGTCCATCATATCCTGCAACCTCGCTGCCGGAATCATATCTTCCAAGGCATCATAAAGAGGTTGAAGATACGGATCTATCTTCTCCTTCATGTCGCCGGGCAGAAATCCCAACTTCTCACCCGCTTCAACGGCAGGGCGACTCAGAATGATTTTTTTGATATTTTTTTCTTTCAGTGCCTTTACGGCCAAAGCAATACTCAGATAGGTCTTTCCTGTCCCGGCTGGCCCCACGGCGAAAATCATGTCGTTCTTTTCAAAAGCATCTATGAGGTGTTGCTGGTTGGCAGAGCGGGCTTTAATGGGTTTTCCGGAAGTACTGAACACTACAACATTCTTCACAGCATCGGCCTTGGTCTTATGTCCTTTGATAATATCGAGCACATCTTCGTCGGAAATGGAATTATATTTCAGGACATGTTTGCGCATATTTTCAATACATGCCTCTATTCTCGTCATATCTTCCTTGTCTCCCAACACCCTAATGACGTTGTCGCGTGCCATGATTCGGAATTGGGGGAATAAGGATTTCAACATCTGGAGATGTGCATTGTTTACCCCATAGAATACGACGGGGTCAATATCCTCTAAAATAATATGCTTCTCTATCAAAGTTTCTATTTATAATTAGACCTATACCAACGATGCAAAATTACAATAAATATATGAGAAGGAGAACAAAATAACTAAAAATATAATATTGGGAGAGCATATTTAATTTCAAAATGCAACTATGTTAGTAACATTTAAGAAAGCAACTTTAAATGGCGTTCTGATTCTTGTTTTTTTCTTGAGCTTACATACACTTCTTTTAGATCAATATCAAAATATGAGGAAGCAACATGATTTTTTGTCACCTTTATGCTGCATGATGATACAAAAGGGCTGGGATAATTATTCATTTTTGTAGATTGCCTACCTTTATTCTATCTACACAGAAAGTTAAATCCTCTTTAAAATCTATCAATCTAAAACGATTTTGCTTGTTTTTCTTACAATTAGGTCGGTTGTGGTAATTTTTATACACCATTTTGTTGGCATTATAAATAAAATACGTACCTTTGCATTTGTATTTTAATTTTAGTTTATGAAGAATAAGTTGAGAAGTGCAGTCTGTACAGAGGGTAGGCGAATGGCAGGAGCCCGTGCCCTTTGGGTAGCAACGGGAATGAAGCACGAACAGTTTGGGAAGCCCATTATCGCGGTTGTCAATTCATTCACTCAGTTTGTACCCGGACACACACATCTACACGAGATAGGGCAAATTGTAAAGCAGGAAATAGAAAAGGCCGGATGCTATGCCGCTGAATTCAATACCATAGCCATTGACGACGGTATTGCTATGGGGCATGACGGTATGCTCTATTCGTTGCCGTCAAGAGATATTATTGCCGACTCCGTAGAATACATGGTCAATGCTCATAAGGCAGATGCCATGATTTGCATTTCTAACTGTGATAAGGTGACCCCCGGTATGCTGATGGCTGCCATGCGTCTGAACATTCCGACCGTGTTCTGTTCCGGCGGACCTATGGAGGCCGGACGGTGGCGTGGCGAAAACGCTGATTTGATTACGGCAATGGTGAAAGGTGCAGACCCTGAAATCAGCGATGAGGAAATGCAGAAGATAGAAGAGACGGCGTGTCCCGGATGTGGCAGCTGTTCGGGTATGTTTACGGCCAACTCGATGAATTCTCTGACAGAGGCCATCGGTTTGTCGCTGCCCGGAAACGGTACCATTTTGGCTACCCATGCCAACCGTGTGGAACTGTTCAAGCAAGCTGCCCGGCAGATAGTGAAAAATACTATGGCCTATTATGAAGATGGCAACGAGAGCGTGTTGCCCCGCAATATAGCCACACGCGACGCTTTTATGAACGCCATGTCTCTTGATATTGCTATGGGAGGGAGCACCAATACCATTCTTCACCTCTTGGCAGTGGCTCAGGAGGGGGAAGTGGACTTCACGATGAATGATATAGACAGACTGAGTCGTAAAGTTCCGTGCCTGTGTAAGTTGGCTCCCAATACGCAGAAATATTCTGTTCAGGAATGTAACCGTGCCGGAGGTATCTTGGGCATATTGGGCGAATTGAATAGGGGGGGGCTGATTAAAGAAAATGTAAAGCGTGTAGACGGTATGACAGTGGGTGAGGCAATCAAGGAATACGACATTACCAACGACCACGTTTCGGCAGAGGCCAGTCGAATCTATCATAGTGCGCCGGGCCGTTGTTTCTCTACCAAGATGGGCAGCCAGAACGAGCAATGGCCTTCGCTCGACACCGACAGGGAAAATGGCTGCATCCGCTCGTTGGAACACGCCTATACAAAAGATGGTGGGTTGGCTGTGCTCTTTGGTAACATTGCTCAAGACGGGTGTGTTGTGAAAACAGCCGGAGTGGATGAAAATCTTTGGCACTTTGCGGGTCCTGCCGTCGTGTTTGATTCTCAGGAAGATGCCTGTGAGGGCATACTCGGAGGTAAGGTTAAGAGTGGCGACTGTGTGGTCATTACTCATGAAGGTCCTAAGGGAGGTCCCGGTATGCAAGAAATGCTTTATCCTACCTCTTATATAAAGAGCCGTCATTTGGGCAAAGAGTGTGCACTGATTACCGACGGCCGATTCTCGGGTGGAACGAGTGGATTGAGTATCGGACACATTTCTCCCGAAGCAGCTTCCGGAGGAAATATCGGTAAAATTAAGGATGGAGACATTATTGAAATAGATATCCCCAATCGCAGTATCAATGTAAAGCTCAGCGATGAGGAACTTGCTGCTCGACCACAACAGCCTTTGAAGCGTAACAGAGTGGTGAGCAAGGCTTTGAAAGCATACGCCCAAAGCGTTAGTTCGGCAGATAAAGGGGGAGTTAGAGTTATAGAATAGTTGTTTCCATAAGGATAAAAATGTAGTTAGTGTCATGGAAAAAGATAAGAGAGAAATACAATCATCGCCTGCTCATGATAAGAATAGGGAGTTTGAAGCTCCATGGGCAGGTGTTCAGATAGGTGAGGAGTGCACAGGTGGCGAGATATTGATGCGGGCCTTATATCAGGAAAACGTCAAGACGATTTTTGGATACCCGGGTGGAGCCATCATCCCTGTTTTTGATAAACTGTACACTTATACACACAAGCGTGATCCTTGGTTTCATCACGTGTTGGTGCGCCACGAGCAGGCAGCTGCTCATGCGGCCGAGGGGTATGCCCGCGCGAGTGGTGAAGTTGGAGTGGCCTTGGTGACATCGGGTCCCGGTGCAACAAATACATTGACCGGAGTTGCAGATGCCATGATGGACTCCATACCCATAGTGGTCATTGCGGGACAAGTGAGTACCAGCGAGTTGGGGTCGGATGCTTTCCAGGAAGTCGATCTTGTAGGCATGACCCAACCCATTACAAAATGGAGTTATCAGATACGCCGTCCGGAGGATGTGGCATGGGCTGTCAGCCGAGCTTTCTATATTGCGCGAAGCGGCCGGCCCGGACCAGTGGTATTAGACTTTCCTAAGAACGCGCAGGTGGGTAAAGCTAAATGGATGCCCGGAAAGTCTAATACTGTCCGTTCCTACAAGCCGTATACAAAGATAGATGCAGAAGCCGTGAAGGCTGCGGCTGCGTTGATCAATGCAGCCAAAAAGCCAATGGCACTTGTCGGTCACGGCGTTGAAATAGCGGACGCTCAAAAAGAGTTGATTGATTTTATTGAGAAAGCAAACATTCCCGCAGCCCGTACATTGCTTGGGCTTTCAGCACTGCCTACCGACCACGAGTTGAATGTGGGGATGTTGGGGATGCATGGCAACTATGCGCCTAATGTCAAACAGCAGGAAGCCGATGTGCTGATTGCCATTGGCATGCGTTTCTCCGACCGTGATACGGGGCGACTGAGTGACTACGCTAAACAGGCAAAGATCATTCATCTTGACATTGACACGTCAGAGATAGATAAGAACGTGAAAACCGACGTGGCTGTGATTGGTAACTGTAAGGATAGCCTTCCGGCCATAACTGCATTGCTCGACGCAGCTGACCATTCAGAATGGATCCAGTCGTTTGCTCCGTTGTATGAAAAGGAGAAGCAAGAGGTTATCGACCCTGCCATACGCCCATCGGAAGGTCCGTTGCTCATGGGGGAAGTGGTAGACGCGGTAACAAAAGCTGCCGGAGACGAAGGAGTGTTGGTGAATGATGTGGGGTTAAATCAAATGATTTCAAGTCGATATTTCAAATATACCAAGAAGCGTAGCATCATCACCAGCGGAGGATTAGGCACGATGGGATTTGGCCTTCCGGCTGCGATTGGCGCTGCGATTGGCGCTCCCGATCGTAAGATTTGCTGCTTTATGGGTGATGGAGGATTTCAAATGTCAATTCAGGAACTTGGTACCATTATGGAACAACAGACACCCGTGAAGATGATATTGATGAATAATAATTATCTGGGCAATGTGCGTCAATGGCAGGATTTGATGTTTGATCATAGACACTCGTTCACGCGTATGTTGAACCCCAACTATGAGCGTATAGCTAACGGCTACGCCATCCCTTATGATGTGGTGATCGATCGCGCTGATTTAAAACACAAGGTTGCCAAGATGTTGGCTACTGACGGTCCCTACATATTGGAATGTGCGGTCAAGGAAGAAGAAAACGTGGTACCTATGATCACGCCTGGAAGCTCAGTAGATGAAATGAAGTTACATTTGGACATATAAAGAGAATGAATCAGAAGTTTTATACCATATTGGTTTATAGTGAAAATGTTGCCGGCGTGTTGAATCAGGTAACGGCAGTCTTTACGCGTAGACAGGTGAACATTGAGAGTCTGAACGTATCTGCATCAAGTATTAAAGGCATCCATAAGTACACCATAACCTGTTGGAGTGTGCCTGATGAGATAGAGAGGATAGTGAAGCAATTAGAGAAGAAGATAGATGTAGTTAAGGCGAACTATTATACAGACGATGAACTATTCATCCATGAAGTTGGGCTTTATAAGATTTCTACTACGGCTCTGTTGAATAATCCCGAGATATCTCGTGCCATTCGTAGGCACGATGCACGTATGATGGAGGTAAATCCTAAATATTCTACAGTGTTGTTGGCTGGTCTTACTGAGGACATTGCTGATTTATACAACCAGCTGAACGTCTACAATTGCCTGATACAATACTCTCGTTCAGGGCGTATTGCAGTGACGCGGAGCTTTGAGGAGCCTGTAACCGATTTCTTGAACGAACAGGAACAGTTGTGACAAATTCTATTACAGATCAGAAAGTCGATAAAATGTTGTTACCTAAGGTTGGACGATATAACTTTATGGCAGAGCCCTTTCATTGCGATTTCCAAGACTGTTTATTTATCGGACACTTGGGGAACACCATGTTGAATGCTGCCGATTTTCACAGCAACGATCGTGGCTATGGGATGCATTATCTCCAGACAATTAACAAAACTTGGGTGCTGTCGAGGCTCGCTATAGAAATGACCGAGATGCCTAAGGCATACGACGACTTTTCAATCGAGACTTGGGTGGAAGCAGCGTTGAAATCTTTTACAAGTAGAAACTTTGCTGTCAGCAGTTGTGACGGAAATCGAACTTATGGCTATGGACGTAGTGTTTGGGCCATGATAGATACCCAAACCCGTCAGCCAGTGAATCTGTTTGATATTCGTGACGGGCTGATTTTGGATTATCTTGAGACCGGTAAAGAGTGTCCTGTTGCAAAACCCGGAAGGGTGAAGATGAATAAGGATGCAGAACTTGTGCGAAGCATCGACACCTATTATAATGATGTGGATGTGAACGGACATGTAAATTCAGTGAAATATATAGAACATATTTTAGACCTTTTCAGTCTTGAATGGTATCGCTCACATTTTCTTAGGCGTTTCGAAATAGCTTATGTGGCAGAGAGTTATCAAGGCGACAGACTTAATCTTTACAGAGAACAAACCGACGAAGAACAGTTTTGTGTCAGAATTACGAAAGGAATATCCTCGGAAGTCGAAGTTGTTAGAAGTTTGGTTAAATTTATAAATATTTGAAATAATACTTGTCTATTTTCTATTATTTTGTTAACTTTGCGCTCATAAAAACGAAAACAAATTACAATATAAATTTGAAAGCAGATATTAACGTTATAAAACATAAATAATTATGGCAAAGATGGATTTTGGTGGTGTCGTAGAAGACGTTGTCACCAACAAGGAGTTTACTTTGGAAAAAGCACGCGAAGTGCTGAAAGACGAAACTATTGCTGTGATAGGCTATGGTATTCAGGGACCCGGTCAGGCCGGAAATCTTCGTGATAATGGATTTAATGTCATTATAGGTCAGCGTGAAGGAAAGACCTATCAGAAAGCAGTAGAGGACGGTTGGGTTCCCAATAAGACTTTGTTCTCTATAGAAGATGCTGTCAAGAAAGGCACCATTATCGTTATGCTGTTGTCTGATGCCGGACAAATTGCTGTATGGCCTAAGATCAAGCCATTGCTTGTTCCCGGTAAAACACTATATTATTCACATGGCTTTGTCATCAACTGGGCTGATCGCACAGGTGTTGTTCCACCAAAGGATATCGATGTTGTCATGGTTGCTCCCAAAGGATCAGGAACTTCTCTGCGCACCATGTTCCTAGAAGGTCGTGGCTTGAATTGCTCATATGCAGTTTATCAAGATGCTTCGGGCAAGGCAGAGGAGAAGACAATAGCTATGGGTATTGGCATCGGTGCAGGATATTTATTCAAGACAACCTTCCAGCGCGAGGCTACATCCGATCTTACCGGTGAGCGCGGCTCACTGATGGGTGCTATTGAGGGCTTGTTGGAGGCTCAATACGAGACACTTCGTGAGCATGGCCATACACCATCAGAAGCATTCAACGAGACCGTAGAGGAACTTACTCAAAGCCTTGGCCCGTTATTTGGCGAGAAGGGAATGGACTGGATGTATGCCAACTGTTCTACGACTGCACAGCGTGGAGCACTCGACTGGCGTCCACGTTTCAAGGCTGCCATCAAGCCGGTTATGGAATGGTTGTACCTGAGTGTTGAGAATGGAACAGAGGCACAGATATCCATCGACAGGAACTCTCAGCCCGACTATCGTGAGAAACTCAACGAGGAACTCAAAGCTATGCACGATATGGAAATGTGGCGCGCTGCAGAAACGGTACGTCAGCTGCGTCCTGAGAACAACTAAATTTTCACAATATGAAATAGAAATCCCTGAACTGTATAATTAGGGGCTGCCAATTAACTATAACTATCTGACAAATAGCTATTTTTCAGATAGTTATAGTTAATTGGCAGACCCTAATTAGATGTTTGCCATATCTTTTTTAAGTATTTATGAAGGTCTTATTATTGAAGTTAACAACAAGACTATCGATATTCCATATTTTATACACTGAGACATTTTTTGATATGTCTGTTTCTAGGTTAAATATGCGGCAGAGATATTCCTGCCGCATATTAACTATATTCAGAAGCCAGTATCGTGAGCTGAACCGCCCTTATCTGAATCCCATCCGCACTTAGTAGAAGAAGAACTTGAAGATCCATCTGATCTTGTTGAAGTAGTGGATACACTACCAGCCTTGACCTGACGCATTTCTTCAACGTTTATTTTGTCATTCAAATTAAATTTGTTAAGTTTCATAATTGCTATTAAATTAATTACGACAAGTTTTGAAGACATTGATGGTCTCGCCATTAGCCATCGTCACTATACTTTCCGGAAATCTAGTGTTGCTATTTTATTTGTTATCTCGATTGCCAAGTACATCTTTTGTCTGTCGGTTTACTTCATGTACACCCGTTTTGCCAAAGTTCCAAGTTACCGTAAGATTGATATTGCGGGCATGTATTTGGGTTTTCGATTTGAACTTATATTCATCAAAGTATCGGGTCGATTTCGAAATATTCTGACCAAAAATATCATTGACGTGCAATGAGAACGCAAGATGGTCATCCAACATACTATAGCGTATGCCGGCCGTAAAGTTGCCCATGCCGTGAGTGAACACTAGGTTGTCGCAGGATGGGAGCAGTTGATAGAAGGACATCTCCGCCATCAATGTATGTGCTTTGTTAAGCATCAGTCCTGTATAGACGTTGAACGAACCGCCGAACCCTTTTTTGTTGGGGATATTCAGTTCAGGCATTGTACATTTTGTAGAACTATAGAACGTACTTCCCTGCATATAGACATTTGCCCATTGGAAAGGCATCCAGTTGTAACTTACGGTGAAACCACCTTTCAACACCTTGTTGCTGTTGAGAGTCATATCAGATCTTACGCCATCGGCATTTACGATAGGCACATAGTCAAAGCAGTCGAATATATGGTTGCCCCAAGCTATGATATTCAAATTGCCTTTCAAAGTATAGCCAATTTCCATATTGTCGGAAACTTCCGGTTTCAGATTAGGATTGCCAGCCGAATAATAATTCACGTCGTAGAAGCGCACCATTGGGTTGAGATCCTCGAAATAAGGACGCTGTATTCTGTGACTGTAGTTTAGCGTGAACTGATGATTGTCGCTAGGAGACCACATGACAAAGGCTGTAGGAAACAGCTTTCCATAATTCTGTTCCATCTTCGTACCTGTATTACCTGTTTCACCCTTTAGATTGGTGTGCTCGTAGCGTAATCCGCCTTTCAACACCCAATGAGGACTCACACTCCAAGTTGCTGAGACGTAAGCTGATGCCACATTTTCCTTATATTTGAAATCGTCGGTCGCCTCATCGATGATTGTATATCTGTCACCAATATAGTTTAAGCGGCTGTCATTATTCACCAACTGGTCATTCAGGCCAAACTCCAGCTTACCTTTACGGAAGGGCATTTCCATATTCAACAGAATGGAATTGGCACGGAATTGATATAGGCCTCGATTCTGAAATGTCATATTGCTATCATTGACAAGAGATGTATTATCATCATGAATCGTCTGATTGCGATAGTGACTATTGTAAGTTACATTAATTTTTTTTCCGAGAGAGTCCAACTTGAAATCTCCATAAACCGTTAAGGTAAAATTCTTCTTCAGAGGTTTGTTGACAGAACTCGTCTCTATTGAGGTGCTCTTTAATTTAGCAATGTTATTGAGAGTAGACTGCCACATTTTATTATGAACCTTGCTTACCCCTGCATTTAGCATTACTCCCAATTCAACATTATCAGAAGGCAGATATTTGATGATAGTATTGGCTGAAGCCTGCTTCACTTTCATCTCCAAATTCTGGTTGCGCTGCATCTCATGATCGGAATAAATGTAACTTTCCTGTAACTCATTGGTGCCGTTCATATATTCAGGAAGCACTCCTATGCGGAATTGCCATTTCTTGTAATTCAGGTTGATATTTCCAGAAAGGCTTTCCATCCATCGGTTACTCCGGATAAGATCATTGCTCAATGTACCTTGAAGACCTTTAGTAGGGTCTTTCTTAGAAATAATGTTTATCATGCCGTAATTGCCATCGGCACTGTATCTAGCAGAAGGGATAGCAATAACCTCAATCTTTTCAATTTCTGAAGAACGAAGGTTTTTTATCAAGGTGGCTGATTCTTCTGTACTGATGAGTTTTCCATCACACATCACCTTGACTCCGTTTCTTCCAATCATATGCAGGGTACCAGAAGACTCATCTACCGTAATTCTAGGAGTTTTTTTCAAGACTTCCATTGCGCTCTTATTCTGGGCAAACTCATCCTGCGATACATTATAGATTATCTTATCTACTTCTTTTTTTATTACTCTGCGGGTACCTTTCACAGTAACCTCATTAAGACTAAATTCATTATTAATCTGAAGGACACCTAAGTTAACATCCTTGTCAGCAACAAATACAGTGTCAATAGCAATGGTACCC
Organism: Bacteroidales bacterium KA00344; assembly: GCA_001552765.1. Taxonomy (GTDB): domain Bacteria; phylum Bacteroidota; class Bacteroidia; order Bacteroidales; family Bacteroidaceae; genus Prevotella. Next base: position 264 of record KQ959350.1, on the reverse strand, counting down.
AAAGTGACAATCTGAAGGCGATACAAACCATTCAAATCTTTGACGCAAAATGTACCATCTGGCTGAGTGTAATCCCTCTTAACTATATCGCTATCTTGCCATAAGATAAGTTCCATCGCATCTCGTGCTTCTCCAGAAGAGCCTACTACCTTACCTGTAACAGTATTTTGTGCAAGAAGTGAAGAAGGTACCAACATCAATAAAGCAAAAGAATATATATATTTAAGTCTCATAATCCTTAATTCCGCAACACTATTATAAATT
>KQ959349.1 GCA_001552765.1 Bacteroidales bacterium KA00344 | reverse complement strand
AATTTATAATAGTGTTGCGGAATTAAGGTTTTACAAAAATTATGTGTAATATTGCATTTGTTAGTTTCTCTATCTAACGGACAAATGAAAGGATAAGAGAGGATAAAATAGGAGATTATCATTTGGGAAAAAGCATATTTTGCACGTATGAATATAGATGAATTGAAAGATAGACGCATCGCCGTGTTGCTTTCGGGTGGGGTGGATAGTTCAGTGGTGGTTTATGAATTGGCCAGCCACGGCTTTCATCCCGACTGTTTTTACATCAAGATAGGGCCGGAGGAGAAGGAGGAATGGAACTGCTCGTCGGAGGAAGACTTAGAGATGGCCACGGCTGTTGCTGCTCGTTTCGGATGCAGATTACAGGTAGTGGACTGTCATAAGGAATATTGGAGTCAGGTAACAAGGTACACGATGGATAAGGTGAAGTCCGGTTTTACGCCCAATCCCGATGTAATGTGCAACCGTCTGATTAAGTTCGGTGCCTTTGATGAGAAGGTAGGACACGAATACGACCTCATAGCCACCGGACACTATGCACAGACGGAATGGATTGACGGTAAAAAGTGGCTCACCACAAGCCCCGATCCCGTGAAGGATCAGACCGATTTCCTGGCGCAGATAGAGGGATGGCAGTTGCGGAAGGCGGTCTTTCCCATTGGACATTATGAGAAAGATGAGGTGCGCAAAATTGCCGAACGCGAACATCTCATCAATGCCCGTCGCAAGGATTCACAAGGTATTTGTTTTCTCGGCAACATCGATTACAACGAGTATATTCGTCGCTATGTCGGTGAGCAAAAGGGGGATATTATGGAATTGGAAACGGGTAGAAGGATCGGTGAACACAATGGCCACTGGTTTCATACCATCGGACAGCGCAAGGGGCTTGGCCTGAGCGGAGGTCCCTGGTTTGTCATCAAGAAGGACGTGGAGCACAACATTTTGTATGTGAGTCATGGCTACGACCCCGAGACTGCGTACAAGAAAGACTTTAAGATACATGATTTGCACTGGCTCACTGAGAGTCCAAAGTGCTCTTGCAACTCCAGTGGCTGGGACCAAACGCATATAGCGGAGCACTGTGTCCCCATCACGTTTAAGATTCGCCATACGCCCGAATACCATCCCGGCTTTTTGGAGTTGTCGACTCCGCATACATCGGAGGAGTTGGGAGAGCAAGAAGGGACGGCCATTGTGCACTCTTTAGACAGAATACATGGGGTGGCTCCGGGACAATTCTGTGTGGTCTACGACGAGCATCACCATCGCTGTTATGGCTCGGGGGAGATAATGTTGTAGAGACTCGTCAGCCTTACAGGCATCAATCGGATGTCGGTTTGCTCACATTATGTTCACATCAAACTCAACAAATATTATGGAAATGATTTTAACAACAACTTCTCTGATAGAGGGGCATCCTATTTTGGAGTACAAAGGCATCGTCACCGGCGAGACAATTGTTGGTGCCAACGTTTTCAAGGATATCTTCGCCGGCATCCGTGATTTCTTCGGCGGGCGCAGCGGATCCTATGAGAGGGTGCTGCGCAAGGCTAAAGACACGTCGGTTGCCGAAATGATGGAACGTGCTCGAGAGCTTGGGGCTAATGCCATTGTGGGCATAGACCTCGATTATGAGACCATCGGATCCGGCAACTCGATGCTGATGGTGACGGCCAGCGGCACGGCGGTGGTGATTTAACAATGCCGAATATCAATACGAAAAAGCGCCCGGAACATTGCATTGTGAATGTGTTCCGGGCGTATTTCGTATGTTTTATTCTTCTATTTTGTTCTTGTTTTTTTCTGTCAACTGTTTCTTTTCTTCAATCGTTTGTTGTCCGTCTTGTTTCAGTTTCGCTTTCTGTTCTTCTATTTTCTTAGCTTGTTCAGCTGCTAAACGCCGTTTTTCCATTTCCTTTTTGTAGGCATTCACAATGGGATCATCGTCATATGTGTCCATTTCTTTGAACAGTTTACGATTTTTTCGCAGGGTTTTCTGGTCTTTGCGATAGCGCTTGTCAAGCATCTTGGCAAAGTCAAGGCCTATGGTGGCTGCCGGCTTGCCGGGGTCAGGAAGTTGCCCATTTTGCCGGCTCCATTTGTCTACGTTTTCCTGTAGTAGCGTGGTGCGATCTTTCCCCCATACAGTTACCTCACTGATGCGCTTACTGTTGGGTATGAGAAAAGTGGAGTCTTTGACTTCCTTGTGCAGGAGTTTTTCTGTCAGGTAATTGGCCTTATAAACCGTAAGTGTGTCGAAAGTTTGGGGAATATAGCAGATGCCACGATAGTTGGTGGTGTCCTGATAACCGGTTTCCGTTATCACGATAACGTCTCGGATGGGCACTCTGGTTTCTATGTCGGCCACAACAAATTTCTTCAAAGGCTTTTCGGACTCTTGAGCAGTGGCATGAAAGGATGCCAAGAGAAGGATTAAAAGAAATGCTAATCTCATAGTTTACTGCAAATATAACACTTTATGTGGTTAGTTTGAATTTTGATTAACTACTTTTAAATTATTAGTACTCAAGTTGGAAGGTGGCGGAGAGGATAGGGTAAGAACAGAGTGAAGGAGGCTAAAGATTTCCGAGCAATACCTCCCAGTCGTTGGAAAAATCCACGATACGATGATAGAGCAGGTTGGCTCCTTCATCGAGCAAGGTCTGATCGGGTAGGGGACCGCTATTGATGGCCACCGTGAAGATTTGTGCGGCCACCCCTGCACGCACGCCCAATGGTGCGTTTTCTACCACGATTCCCTGCCAGGGCTGCAAGTTCCCTGCTTTCTGCAGTCCCATGAGATAAGGATCGGGATTGGGCTTGCCACGTTTCACGTCGTATGCGCTAACGATGTCGCTCTCGCTGAGAAACGTTCGGAAATCATTGGCAAGACGCCGGATGAGTGGGCGTTGTCCCGATCCGGTGACAATGCCGATGCGTAAGCCGGCGTCTTTGATTTTCTGCATGAGCTCCATTACACCGTCGAAGATGGGCGCGTCGCCCATACTATGGAATATTTCGGTCTTCACGTCATACATCTTTTGGGCTTCCTCAAGCGAAATCTCCTTGTCTTTCTGTTGCTTCACAAATTGGCATATTGTGTCGATTCCGCGTGCGCCCTCCGTGGCATAGGCATCGGCAGCAGTCATTTCGATACCGAATTGGGCCATAGATTCCTGCCATGCTATGGCATGATGAGGCATAGAGTTGTAAATCACTCCGTCCATGTCAAACAGCACGACACGAGGAACGAAGCGCTTGTCTTGTCTTACTGTGTGCGTGGCGTTATTATTGTTCCACGTCTTGTTGTATGCCTTGACGGCGTCTGTAATCTTGCTCATGTATCATAAAATATGTGGGTGTAATCGAAACTACACCCACAGTTGTTGTTGATAAAGTCATCATTCTGCCCCACGTCATGATGGGTCGATGATGCGTATTTACTTGGTCAGTCTTTCCTGAATGGCTTTGCTTTCTGCCTCATAACCGGGCTTGTTGAGCAGGGCAAACATATTTTTCTTGTAGGCCTCAACACCGGGTTGGTTGAATGGGTTTACTTCCTCCAGCAGCCCGCTGATACCACAGGCCACCTCGAAGAAGTAGATGAGCTGTCCTATGTAGTATTCGTTGAGCTGAGGAATGCTGATGCGGATATTGGGCACACCGCCATCAACGTGAGCCAGCCTTGTTCCGAGTTCGGCCATCTTGTTTACTTCGTCTACACGCTTGTCGGCAAGGAAGTTCAGTCCATCGAGATTCTCCTCGTCAGAGGGGAAGTCTAAGCGGTGTTTGGCGGTTTCTACGGAGAGTACTGTCTCAAAAATGGAACGCTCACCATCTTGAATCCACTGACCCATAGAGTGCAGGTCGGTGGTGAAATCGCATGCAGCGGGGAATATTCCCTTGTTGTCTTTTCCCTCACTCTCGCCGTAGAGCTGTTTCCACCATTCTGCCATGAAGTGCAGTTTAGGTTGGAAATTGGCGACAATCTCTATTTTTTTACCAGCCTGTGTGTACAGTGCCTGGCGGGTTGCGGCATATTGAGCGGCAATGTTGTCGGCAAAAGCCACATCTTTGCCGGTAGCTTTCTCCATGTCCTGAGCACCTTTGATGAGTGCCTTGATGTCGAAACCGGCAATGGCAATAGGCAACAATCCTACCGGGGTGAGAACGGAGAAACGACCACCTATGTTGTCGGGGATAACAAAACTCTTATAGCCTTCTTTATCTGCGCAAGTGCGGGCAGCACCCTTCTTGGCGTCGGTGATGGCTACGATAACGTCTTTTGCTTCTGCCTTGCCACGTTGATTCTCACATTGTTTCTTCAGTAAACGGAATGCCAATGCAGTCTCGGTCGTGGTACCCGACTTAGAGATGTTGATGACACCAAACTTCTTTCCTTTGAGGTATTCGGTCAATTCGTAGAGATAATCCTCACCAATATTGTTGCCTGCAAAGAGAATTGTGGGATTCTTCTTGTCGTTCACGAGCCATGCAAAGCTGTTGCTCAATGCCTCGATTACGGCACGTGCGCCGAGATATGAACCTCCGATACCGGCCACAACCACCACTTCGCACTTCTCGCGCAGAGTGTTTGCTACGGTCTGCACTTCATTGAGAAATTCCTCTGTGGTTTCTGTCGGGAGATGAAGCCAACCGAGAAAATCGTTGCCTTCGCACGTTCCGTCCTCCAAAGCCTTTTGAGCGGCTTTAGCTTTTGATTCAAAACCTGCCACGGCTCCTGCCTTGAGGAACTGTTCGGCCTTTGTAATGTCTAATTTGATATTTTCCATTGTTCTCATTAAGAGTTGAAGGAGTTGGGAAAAGTTAAAGGAGTTAGAGACCTAAGTCTGATCCTTTCGTGCTTGACCGTTATCCTTCTTCTCACTTATTTAAAATTGTTGTTAATTATTCCTTTGCAATAAGCATTGAGAATACTGCTTGTTTTTGCTATGTTTTCATCAAATACTTGCTGTGCCGTTTCGCCGATATTGTCTAAGGCTTTGAGCTGGAATGATGTGGTATCTGCATACTTGCTCACTCCCTTTACTTCCTTTGCTCCCCCTCATTTCTTCCAATTTCTTCAACCAACACGGTTATCTGAATGAATCGGTCAGGAGTTTAATCTCCCGCTGAGGGTTGATGCGCTCGTACAATATATTGTAAACGGCATCAAGTATAGGCATATTAACATGTAGATGATGGTTAATTTCCTTCATGCATTTAGTGCCATAGTAACCCTCTGCAATCATTTCCATCTCTATCTGTGCGGTCTTCACGCTGTACCCTTTGCCTATCATGGTGCCGAAAGTCCGATTTCGTGAGAAGTTGGAATAGCCTGTTACAAGCAGGTCCCCAAGATAAACACTGTCAATGATTTGTCTTTCTAAAGGATGAATGGCATTAAGGAAACGACTGGTCTCCTGCACGGCGTTGCTCATGAGAACGGCTTGGAAATTGTCACCATATTTCAGTCCGTTGCAGATTCCGGCCGCAATGGCGTAGACATTCTTCAGAACAGAGGCGTATTCAATGCCGACAACATCGGTCGAAATTTTCGTTTTGATAACATCAGAGTCCAAAACATCTGTAAAAGCTTTGGCCTTCACCAAGTCTTTACAGGCTACAGTGAGGTAACTTAGACGGTCTAACGCCACTTCCTCAGCATGTGAGGGGCCACCGATACACGATAGGTTTTCATAGGGAACGTCAAAGACCTCGTGGAAATATTCCGAGCAAATCAGGTTGTCTTCAGGCACGATTCCCTTGATGGCAGTGATGATAAACTTGTCTCGAATACTTGTTTTGAGTTTCTTAAGATGATTTTTGATGTATGGCGATGGCGTCACGAACACCAAAGTGTCGTATGCACTCGCAATCTTGTTGATGTTGGATGAAAAGAATATTTCGTCCACATCGAAGTGTGCCGAAGTAAGATAGGCTGGGTTGTGTCCAAGTCGTTTGAAGTCCTCGATGCGGTCATCGCGGCGCATATACCAACCGATGTGGTGCGTACGATTCACCACTATTTTGGCAATGGCCGTGGCCCACGACCCGCCTCCTATAATTGCTATCTTACTGATATTGAACATAGTTGTTCCGTTCTTATTCTTGTCGTGCCTTGTCAATCCACGACTGGAACTCGTCTACGGTGGGCTTGGTATAGCCTAACTTGTATTTTTTGACAATCTCGCCAAGTTTCTGTTGCAATCCTTGCGCCTTTTCGTCCTTGATGTCGGATATGAGATTGAATCCGGCTTTGCGCAGAACGTACACCCAGTCCTCCGGTACGCCAAGCTCCGCCCATTCCTTGATACTGTTTTGCGGTATTTTCTTTTCTGGTTTGAGTTGTGGGAAGGGCATCACTTCCTGAATGTTGGGTTGTCCCGTCATCAGCATAACCAGTCGGTCAATGCCGATACCGATACCCGACGTTGGCGGCATTCCGTATTGCAGCGCACGCAGGAAGTCCTTGTCAATAATCATAGCCTCGTCGTCGCCCTTGTCGGCCAGTTTCATTTGGTCGATGAAGCGCTGCTCCTGATCCAATGGGTCGTTCAGTTCAGAATATGCGTTGGCCACTTCCTTTCCATTCACCATGAGCTCGAAGCGCTCGGTCAGGCCGGGCTTGGAGCGGTGCATCTTCGTCAGCGGAGACATCTCAACGGGATAGTCGATGATAAACGTGGGCTGAATAAACGTTCCCTCGCAGAACTCGCCGAATATTTCGTCAATGAGCTTACCCTTGCCAAAGGTCTCGTCTACCGATTCAAGTTTCAGGTCGTCCTTGGCAATTTTATAGATTTCTTCCTCCGTCTTGTCAGAGAGGTCGACCCCGGCTTTTTCCTTGATGGCGTCAAGAATGGGCAGACGGCGATACGGAGCCTTGAACGAAATAACATGCTCTCCGTTTTTCACCTCAGTGGTGCCGTTCACGGCCACACATATTGTTTCGAGCAGACGCTCGGTGAAACTCATCATCCAGTTGTAGTCCTTGTATTGAACATACAGTTCCATACAGGTGAATTCAGGGTTGTGGAATTTATCCATGCCCTCGTTGCGGAAGTTCTTCCCAATCTCATACACCCCTTCAAAACCGCCTACAATGAGTCGTTTCAGATAAAGCTCCGTGGCGATGCGCATATACATATCGATGTTAAGCGCATTGAAATGAGTGATGAACGGGCGCGCACTGGCACCGCCTGCAATACTTTGCAGTATAGGGGTTTCCACCTCGGTGTAGCCGGCTTCATCAAAGAAGTTGCGCATGGTACGCAGTACGGTGGCGCGCTTTAGGAACGTTTCCTTCACGCCATCATTCACCACAAGGTCCACATAACGTTGGCGGGCGCGCAACTCTGGGTCGTCAAACTTGTCGTAGGCCACGCCGTCTTTGTATTTCACGATGGGCAGAGGTTTCAGGCTCTTGCTCAAAACTTTGATTGTTCTGGCGTGCACAGAGACCTCGCCGGTTTGTGTACGGAACACAAATCCCTTGATACCGATAAAATCGCCAATGTCGAGAAGTTTCTTGAATACCTTGTTGTATAGTTCCTTGTCTTCTCCTGGACAGATGTCATCACGGGTTACATAAACTTGGATTCGACCTTTGCTATCTTGCAATTCCATAAAACTGGCCTTACCCATCACACGACGAGACATCATGCGACCAGCTATCACAACCTCGCGTTCTTCGCCGTCTTTAAATTCGTTCACGATATCTGCGGAGAATGCGTTGGTTGGAAATTCTTCGGCCGGATATGGGTCAATCCCCATGTTTTTTAGTTCTTGCAGGCTTTGGCGACGGCCAATTTCCTGCTCACTCAGTTCTAAAATGTTCATCTTAAATCTGTTCGAATATATTCTTTCTAACGTGCAAAGTTACTAAAAAGTATTCAAAGTGTCGGCGTATTTGCTAAAAATAACCGTATGTATGCAACAGTTGTGCAAAACGTATAGGCTGTAGCCCGTATTGAGCAAGCCGTCAAACTACACACCAGCTGCGGGAGGTGCTGCTGCTTGCTTGCGGAATCTTCTGTTGAGCAGCTATGTGTTCATCAAGAACTTAACCCCAAGTTGGAACATAAATATTCGACGCGTTCTTGTAAGTTTATTTTTCTTTGTTTATGCTTGCAAATATAACAAAGGGCAGGGAATCTATCCATGCCTCTATGCCTAATCTTTAAACATTCATAAGTAGCCACCATCTGATCAAGTTTTTCTATAAGTCTATATGCTTTTTTGATTTTCTAAGACTTGATTGACAAATACCCTTTGGATATAAAGAGTCGTTTTTAATAGACATTACCTTTTTATGCCTTCTTCATGAATTTACGTTATTTATGTTTTTTTGCAAATAGAGTTGCGAATTTTTTACCACATTTTTTATACCTTTGCGCCACTTTTTTTTGTGGTCGCAAACAAGTCGCAATGTTGTATGTGAATTGCTGTGGTCACTTCATTAAATAATCAATCAAAAATTAAAAGAAAAAGCGATGATGAAAATTTATCACAAAATTTCCATGTTATTGGTTGTGCTTTGTGTGCAGGTGAATATGATGATGGCTCAAGAAGTCAGGCCTGAGGTTGTGCCGGATGTTTGGGGCACTTATGAGGGTGAGGCTACCACGGAGTTGTTCAACCGTACGACCGAGACGAAGACTCCGAGTGGTAAGAAACAAATGGTCATAGAGATAGGCAAGGGTGAACGTTCGTTCACTGTTTTAACCTTAAAAGACGTTACGATCGGCCAATATGAGTTCGCGTCAATACCTTTCAAGGGTTGCTATCTGTTGCCTAATAACAAAAAATGGCATGTAGAGGCATTCAACAATTTTGATGACGAGGTGGCTACCAAGGACAAACAGCACATAGTATGGTTATCAGGCAGTATTGATGAGAAAGAGAGTTTTGTGGATAAGGACGGCAACTTGGAACTTAGTTTTTTCTTGTCTTTTAAGGAAGACTCGTATATACAATATGTATTTAAAGGAAAAAAGAAATCAACCCCCACGGGCATCGACCATGTGAACGCAGACAAGAAAATACCAGAGGTGTTCGATTTGCAGGGGCGTCGCGTGGGCAAGATAGGCAAAGGCGTGTATATCGTGAATGGCAAGAAAGTGGTGTTTTGATGCATCGATACGCTGTTTGAATGGTGATAATATCGGCGAGGGGTGGCTGCAAGTCTACTCCTCGCTTGTTCTTATGTCATGTCAATATATCATGTATTCCATGTCATGTGTCAATGGTGTGAGGATGAGAAGACAAAAACTTAACCCCAATTTGGAACAATACCGCTCACTTCTTTTTATGAAAAAAAGGTAGTAGTAATATAAGTAAAACCGTTATTACGTAGACTATTATGAGCCATGCATAGTGAATAATATAATTGATATCATCCACACTCACCGCATTATATGTTAAACTAACTTCTCCATTTAGTACTACACCTATACTTAAATATAGCACATATAAAGAGAATAAAATTACAGAATATTTTATTGTTTTATTTTGCATAATCTGAAACTTTTGTTTCCGTAGAGTCAACCAGCAAGTGCAAAAT
>KQ959348.1 GCA_001552765.1 Bacteroidales bacterium KA00344 | reverse complement strand
ATATTTCACAATACAAAGTTAATTAATCTTGGGGAGACAGAGGTCTCCCTTTTTTTATTTGTATTGCTGGTTGTGCTCTTCGGGGGCTTCGCGCCGCCGGCCGCAAGGCAAACCTCTGCGGTGTTTTTCATGGTTTTCATACAATCCAAACACTAACAAGTTTTGCACTTCGATTTTGAATCTTCAATAGCTTCTTTCAAGGAGCTCATGGCGAGCACATACATTGCAAAATTAATTTTCGACAGGTGTCGGAGCATACCGAACCGAAAGTTAATTAGTCATACTATCAAAGAACTCTTTGGCTGGCAGAGGAAAGCTGCGTAGCAATTATCTCAAATTTTAACGAACTATTGTTATTATAATCAAGTTCTATTTTGTCGCTAAACATATTTGTTCGATTCGCTGACAAAAATTTGACTTTTTGTAAGAAATATACATTATCTTCATTTCTTGCCAATTCCTCATTGCTTTTTGAATTGTTATTATTCATAAAGATAATTCTATCACCTTGTCGGGTAATCAAAACAGGAACCACATCGTAAAGAGCCTCATATGCAGAATTAGACCTAACCATAACTCTTTCAATTACGATATAAGGAGTAACAAAATTATAAAAAGTGTAGTTTCCTGATTTAGGTTGACTACCTTAGAAGTTTATCCTTAGAAAAAGTTGACTCAGTTAAACATTAAAACTGATTATAGTTGACTTGAATTCCTTATCACTAATGTTGGTTGACTGAGTTTACCTTATCCCGGTCAAGGGTTGACTGGAGGGCGTAGCCTGGAAGGAAACCCTTGATCGGCCAGCGAAGGTACACTTATTTCAGGGATTACACAAGTGTTTTGCCTTGCTTTTATGTGATTTTCTCTGTAACTGATCCATCTCTTTGAGATTTCTCCAACACGGAGCGCGGCTTCCCTTGGTGTCATCATGTCAATACTCATGTGCGGACGCTCCTCGTTATAAAACTTTACCGCTGCCGCAACTGCACGTATGACTTCATCGAGGTCATGAAAGGTCATGTCTTTGAGGAGTTCGTTCTTCATCGTGCTGTTTATTCGCTCAGCCTGGGCATTTTCCTTGGGATCTCTGCATTCTGTCATGCTTGCCCGAATACCATGCGCCTTCAATGTGGCAACATATCTGGAGCTTGCATACTGACATCCCCTGTCTGATGTGGTGAATGAGGCAAACGTCTTCCTTCGGGGTGCCTTCTATCCTGTGAAGAGCCATCTCCAAGGCCTTCAGTGGATATTCGGCATCAAGTGTCTCACCCACGCACCAGCCGACAATCTCCTCGCTGTAGGCATCAAGTACGAGAGAGAGGTAACAGAAGCGGTAGTGTTCCGCGTCAATCCATATTGTTATGTATGTAATATCACTAACCCATAGTCGGTTAGGTGCCAAGGGAATATAATCCCTTGTCAGATTGGGAAATACAGGAAGGCCGTCCGTGGAATCTGTAGTACGCGGCTTACGCACCTTCTGACGCACCTTCAGCCCATACCTGTCTACGATGTCGGCAAAGCGGTCACGGCCAAGGGGATTGTTGCCCTCAAAGCTCTTGCGGTACATGTACCACAGCTTCATACCGCCTATGCCGGGATCCTTCTTCCTTATATCCTTGATGTAGGAAACCGCAAACTCCACGCTTGCTATCCTTTCAAGGAGGCGGGTCTCATCATACTTGTAATAGGCCTGCTTCGTCACGCCAAACAGTGTGCAAAGACTCGACACCCGGTAATGTCTTGAGTCTTCTGCATGCAGGTTCTTTACTGCTTGGCGCCAGCTTTTTTTTCGGATGGAGATGTTGAATTGTTTCTCGGCTACGTTGATCAACTCATTGAAAGCATCGGCACGGAGTGATTCGTGCGCAAGCTCCTTCTTCAGGCGTCTAATCTCTGCCTGCAAGGCCTTAACCTCTGAATCACCGGTTTTAGTCACGGAGGATGCTGACTTGATGGACGACTTACTTTTCATAACGGCTTGTTCCTTGGTTTCTGCCGTAAAGTTACGAAGCCATCTTGAAATTGTCGACTCTGAGACCGGAATAATTTTCGAAATCTTCCGCCCGCCCATATTTTCATGGATATAGAGGCGGATTGCTGCATCATAATACTGATTTCTTTTCTTGCAATTGTATTTCCACATAATTGTTGACTTTGAGAGTCAACTTTTTTTAGGGAAAGACAATTTTTGGTAACTTCATTTTAGTGGAATCACACGATTTTTCGGATGAACCGTTTTTCTTTCTATTTGGTCATGTTGAAATGAGAGTGTTTTTTGATAAATGAAAATTACAAGCCTCACTCCCGATTTGTTTTTTCCGTTAGGCAATCTGATTGTGTAATAAAAGTTAAATTATAGAAGATTCTTGCGATATATTTGCAGATATATAAGATATATATTAAATTTGCAGCATGCTTAAACGGTTAAGTAAATTTCTTGCCAATGAAGACATCTCTCAAATTAATAGCCGAAACGTTAAAACTTTCGAAGACCACCATCTCTTGGGTGTTGTCTGGGAAAGGTTCTGAGAAGGGTATCAGTGAAGATACTCAACGTAAGGTGTGGGAGTGTGCCAAGCGCTTACATTATCAACCGAATCTACTAGCTCGAAGCCTGCATACGGGCAAGAGCAGTACCATAGGACTCATTATCCCAGATATAACAGACTCATTTTATTCAAAGGTTGCCCGTGCCATAGAAATGGAGGCCGAGGAACAGGGATATTCTTTGATGATTTGCAGCTCGGAGTCGGACGTGGAGCGTGAGAATCGTATGATTCGCCTCTTCAAGGCTAAGCAGGTGGATGGTATCATCATTGCGCCTACCAAGAAATCTCAGGTGGAAATCAAGGCATTGATGATAGAGAAATATCCTTTCGTATTGTTCGACCGATTTTTCCCCGAACTTGATACCGACTATGTGATTATCGACAATGAGAACACGAGTTATCGTGTGGTAAACGGCATGATAAAGAGTGGTGCCAAGAAGGTTGCCCTGATTACGACCAACTCGCATCTTTACACGATGTGGCTGCGTGGGGAGGGCTATCGCCGTGCTTTGCAGGAAGCTGGAATCGGAATGGGCGAACAGCTGGTAGGTGAGGTGAAATTCGATCATTATGAGGAGGAAATCAATTATATCCTCGACGAAATATTCGCTCACGTACCCGATGTCGATGGCTTCTTCTTCACAACGCACATTCTTGCTCTGGAGGCTTTCCGCTATTTCTCTGAGCGAAATATAGATATCAGCAAGGGCTATGAGCTGGGATGCATACACCGCGTGTCGGCTTTCAGAGCTTTGGCTCCGCGCATGCATATCGCTCGCATGCCTATTCAGGAAATAGGTGAGCAGTCTGTTCAGATCCTGATGGATCGGATACATGATAAGCAGAATGACATGGACGTTCCACGTGCCATCAAACACGTGATGTTGCCATGCCATTTTTAGATAACTTTTTTATTATATTAACACTTAATCGATTAAGTAAGGCGTGGCTTTGAAATAGTTATAACATGTAGTATTTGAAAATAATAAGATGTGAATACCGATATGAAACGAAAAACATTAGGAGTCGCGAGTATAGCCATGTACTCTTTGGCATTGTATTTCTGTTCATGCAATCCGTCTGCAACAGTAGGCGGCATGCGCAGTGAGTACCGGGCGGATCCAATCGGTATTGATGCCAGTGCTCCCCGCTTTACGTGGAATGATCTAAAAGAATCTTCTTCCATGAAGTATCGTGTGAAATTGGCCGAATCTGCCCGAAATCTGAGCGATGACGCAAAATGTGTGTGGATTTCGCGGAATGTGAATCCCGGGGAGAGCATGGTGCGGTATGACGGAACGAAGCCATTGCAGGCTCACGCCAAGTATTTCTGGGCAGTGGAGGCATCCGGCAACGGTGGTTCCTACAAGCAGGTATCACCCATTGCAACATTTGAAACAGGGAAGATGAAAGCTGCCGACTGGACGGCTTCATGGATTTCCGACAACCATGCACGCCAGTATGCACCGGCCCCGATGTTCCGAAAGACTTTCGAAGTGCCCGTCAAGTTGGTTGCTCAGGCCAGACTCTATATCAGTGCTGCTGCCTATTATAAGGTGTGGGTGAATGGGCACACGGTGAACGCGGTGGGTCTGAATCCCGGATATACTCATTATGACAAGCGCAACCTCTATAATACATACGATGTTACATCATTGCTGACGAAAGACAAGAACGCCATCAGTGCTGTATTGGGCAACGGCTTCTATAACGAGGTAGACGCTGTTGCTACTTGGAGTTTCGACAAGGCACGGTGGAGTAACCGTCCGCGCATGATTTGCGAACTGCACATCACGTACAGTGATGGCACGAATCAGGTTGTCGTTTCGGACGATACGTGGAAAACTTCGACGGGCGCGCGTGTGCAGAACAATATCTATAGCGGAGATACATACGATGCCCGTCTGGAAACGTCGGATTGGAAACTTGCTGCATTTGACGACAGTGCTTGGAGCAATGCCATGAAAGTGGCATCGCCATCATCCAAACTGGTGTCGCAGAATATGCCTTTGGTAGATGTCGACCAGCACATCAAGCCTGTAGGCATGAAGAACTGGGGTGACACCGTCTACGTCTTCGACTTTGGCAAGAACATGTCGGGCGTATGCACACTTTCGGCTGCAGGCCACCCAGGCACGAAGATTCAGATGCAGCATGGAGAATTGTTGAAGTCTGACGGCAGACTGGAGATGCGTAATCTTGATATCTACTATAAGCCTCTGCCCGGTCTGGCTTTCCAAAACGACGTGATAGTGCTGGGTGACAAGCCTTGTACGTTTACCCCGGAGTTCACCTACCATGGATTCAGATATGTGGAAGTGAGATGCAGTGAACCTGTCAAGCTGACCGAACAGAGCATCACGGCCAACTTCTTCCATACGAAGCTCAACCCTGTGGGGACGTTCAGTTGTTCCAACGAGTGGCTGAACAAGCTGTGGAGCGCATCTCGTCAATCGTATCTGTGCAACATGATGAGCATTCCCACCGATTGTCCTCAGCGCGAGAAGAATGGTTGGACTGCCGACGCGCATATTACGCTAGATCTCGGTCTACTGAATTTCGACGGCATCACCCTGTATGAGAAATGGCTGGACGATATGATCGACAATCAGACGGCGGCAGGCAGAATCTCCGGGATCATACCAAGTTCGGGCTGGGGCTACGACGACTGGATTGGCCCAGTGTGGGATGCTGCCATGTTCATTGTGCCGATGACGTTGTATAATTATTATGGAGACACGCAGAGCATTGCCAAGATGTGGGACACCTGCGTGCGATATCTCGACTATTTGGCTTCGCGTGAAGATGCCGACCACACCGTCACCTACGGTATCGGAGACTGGGTGTTCTACAAGACGCAGACTCCTACGGAATATACCACTACATGTTATTACTATCTCGACAATCTCTATATGAGCCGCTTTGCTCAGGTGCTAGGTATGAATGGAGACAAGTATATGCGGAAAGCTAATTATCTGAAGACACTGATCAATGAGAAATACTTTGATGCAAACAGGAAACTCTATGCCAACGGGTCACAGGCTGCGCAGGGTGTAGCCCTCTATTTAGGCTTGGTGCCAGAGGAATATCAGCAGGCCGTGGCCGACAATCTGGCCGCCATGATCGAGCAGAACCATGAGCAGCTTGACTTTGGCATGCTTGGCAGCAAGACGGTGTTGCGCATGCTGTGCAAATATGGTCATGAGGATCTTGCGTTCCGCATGGCAACCAGTACGAAGGAACCGTCGTGGGCTGCATGGATGAAGAAAGGATTTACGACGTTGCCCGAGACTTGGACATTATCTCCCGAATTCAGGGATGCCTCTACGAATCACATGTTCCTGGGAGACATCAATGCGTGGATGTATCAGGTGCTGGCCGGAATTAACTACGACGAGCTGCAACCAGGCTTCAAGCATATCCTTCTGGAGCCTCACTTCCCAGCCGGACTTGACTGGGTGAAGGCTCAATATCAGTCGGTGAAAGGGGCAATCGTTGTAGACTGGAAGCGTCAGGGACGGAACATTGAATACCAGGTGACGATACCTGCCGGTACGACTGCCACCCTCCTCTATGGCGGAAAGCAACAGCATCTGGAAGCGCGACACCACATCTTGACACTGAATGCCTCACCTCAATAATGTAATGCGTAATTCATGAAATAAAATATCACCCAATAATACACTATATTAATGCGAAAACACATCATAGCTATTTCAATCTTAGTTCAGGCTTTCTTGATGCCGAACAGTTTGCTGGCTCAGCAGCCACAGCCAATTTCATTGAATGGAACATGGCAGCTCTCGTATTGGGAACAGTCCGATGAGGCCATCCGGTTGCCCGATAAGTTCAGTCAGGTGAGTATGAAGACCATTGACGCCACCGTTCCCGGCAATGTGGAACTGGATTTGCAGAAGGCTGGTGTCATTGCCGACCCGATGGTGGGCAACAATGTGAATCTGCTGCGCAAATACGAAGGTTATCAATGGTGTTACACCAAGACTTTCTCGATGGTGTCGCTGGATAAAAACCTTGTTTATCAGCTGTGCTTTGGTGGCATAGACTGTCTGGCCGATGTCTGGTTGAACGGGCAATACGTAGGGAGTGCAGCCGACATGATGACAGAGCACAATTTTGACGTGTCGAAGTTCCTGTATGAAGGTGCCAACAAATTGCAGGTTATCATACGTTCGGTCGTGATGGAAGCGCAAAAATACAAGTTGGGAACATTGAGCATTGGCAATTTTCCGTCGGAAGAGAGCATCTTTATCAGAAAGGCACCGCACATGTATGGTTGGGACATCCTGCCACGACTGGTGAGTGCCGGACTATGGCGCGATGTGAAGATTCAGCCCTTGAATAAAGTCCACTTGGAGGATGTGCACTATATGGTTGCCAATCTGGATACGGCCAGTCATCATGTGCGCCTGTTCATCGATGTACAGCTCAAAATCCCATTCAGCAAGTTGGGCAAGGTGAAGGCTCTGTTTACGCTCTCACGCAATGGCAAAATGGTGTACAGCAGTGACAGAGTGGTGGAGACCAATGCCTTCCGCCAAATCATGGAATTGCCGAATGCCGAGTTGTGGTGGCCCAGAGGCTATGGCAAGCAACCTTTGTACGACGCAAAGGTGCAGTTGGTCGATGAGAGTGGCAAGGAACTTTCGGTAGATGGATGTCGAGTTGGTCTGCGAACTGTCAAGCTAGATCGCACCGATATCAATGAAAAGCCGAATAAGCCAGGTAGATTCTGCTTTATAGTAAACGGTGAGCGTATCTTCATCCATGGAACAAACTGGGTGCCTCTGGATGCACTCCATAGCCGAGATGCGTCGCTGCTCGACGATGCCATAAAGATGGCGGTAGATCTGAACTGCAACATGATACGTTGCTGGGGGGGCAATGTGTATGAAGACAATCGCTTCTTCGATCTCTGCGACGAAAACGGTATCTTGGTATGGCAGGACTTCTGCATGGGTTGTACTTTCTATCCTCAGCGGGCTGAGTTCACCAATGCTTTGGAAAAGGAACTGATTTCTGTGGTTTGCAAACTGCGCAACCATGCATCGCTGATATTGTGGTCGGGTAATAACGAGGACGACAGTGCCATGCGCTGGTCGCTGCTGCCATTCAACGTAGATCCTAATAAAGACGTTGTAAGTCGTGGGGTGCAGGCACGTGTATGCTATGAGTTTGATCCTACTCGCCCCTATCTGCCCAGTTCTCCTTATTACAGCGAGGAAGTTTACCAGAAAGGTAGTGGCGACGAGTTGCTGCCTGAGAACCATCTCTGGGGGCCACGCGGTTACTACAAGGACAACTTCTACCGCAATGCCACTTGTAACTTTGTGAGTGAGATAGGTTACCATGGGTGCCCGAATCTTGAAAGCCTGAAGAAGATGATGTCTCCCGACTATGTATTCCCATGGACAAAAGGTCATGAGTGGAACGACGAGTGGGTGACAAAGTCGGTACGTCGATTCCCTTCATGGGGTAAGCAGTACGACCGTAATAATCTGATGATCAATCAGGTGAACCTGCTGTTTGGCAACGTGCCTGCAAAGTTGCCCGATTTTATAACCAGTTCGCAGATTGTGCAGGCTGAGGCCATGAAATACTTTGTCGAGATGTGGCGTAGCAAGAAGTTCGATGATAAGTATGGCATCATTTGGTGGAATCTGCGCGACGGTTGGCCCGTGATATCCGATGCCATTGTGGATTATTATGGTTCCAAGAAGCTAGCCTACTATTTCTTGAAGAACGTCCAGCATGATGTGTGCGTAATGGTAACTGACGATGACGCCTCAGGTTTCCCCCTGACAGCAGTGAACGATACACGCGAACCGGTTCACGGCAGCGTGGCTGTCACGGACATGGCTTCCGGGCAGAAGGTATACGAAGGTTCGTTTGATGTGGCTCGCAATGGCAAGACCACTATTACGCATTTGCCTTCACGACAGGGACAAGGTATGTTCTTGGTAAAGTATGTGGTTGGAGGAAATACCTTGTACAACCATTACCTGTATGGCAAAGCACCATTCAAGTTGGCCGACTATAAGAAGTGGTTAGATAGAATTGGTATATATAACAAAAATAGATAATACGTCATGAAGGAAAATTTACTAGGTATTGACATAGGCGGTACCAAGTGTGCTGTTATCTATGGCATCAAGCAGGGTGATCAGGTAGACATCGTGGATAAGGTGAAGTTTCCCACCACGCATGTGGATGAAACTATCGAACACCTACTCGAAGAGACAAAGACCATGATGCAGAAGCATAAGCTGGATAGTAGCAATACACATGCTATCGGAATCTGCTGCGGTGGTCCGTTGAATAGCGAGACAGGCGTGGTGCAGTCTCCTCCCAATCTTCCTGGGTGGGACAAAATCCCTATTGTGTCGATGGTAGAGAAGGCCATTGGCATCCATGCATGCCTGCACAACGACGCGAATGCCTGCGCCTTGGCCGAATGGAAGTTTGGTGCCGGACGTGGAACGAAGAATATGGTCTTCCTCACTTTCGGTACAGGACTGGGAGCCGGTCTTGTCCTGAACGGTAAATTGTATACGGGTACCAACGATAATGCAGGCGAAGTAGGTCATATCCGACTTGCCGATTTTGGGCCGGTAGGTTATGGCAAGCAAGGTTCTTTCGAAGGATTTGCCAGTGGTGGGGGAATTGCCCAGTTGGCTCAGGCTACGCTGATGGAACACATGCAGATGAGAGAGAGCGTCAGTTGGTGCAACAGGGAAGAGGTTCGTCAGGTTGATGCGTTGCAAGTGGCACAGGCTGCACATGCAGGTGATGCTTTGGCCCAGACTATCTATGACACCTCTGCTACCTATCTGGGCAAGGGGTTATCGATTATCATAGATGTTCTGAATCCAGAAGTGATTGTGATAGGAGGGATCTATTCGCGCAACCACGAGATGATGAGGCCTGTCATGGAGAAGATTATCAAGCGTGAGGCCTTGCAAGGTGCAGCTGATGTCTGCGAGATCAGACCTGCCGAACTAGGCGAGCAAATAGGCGACTATGCTGCATTGACGGTGGCAGCAACCTTATTAGACTAAAGAGATGGAGGATATCATGAAGGAAATCATCAGACAGACATTAGAAGAGGCTCGCGTGGAATTGGAGCAGTTTATTGCCAATCCAGAGACAGCTCTGAGCATCGAGCAAGCTGCCGTCTTGTGTGCTGAGGCTATGAAGGCTGGCAACAAGATTCTGAGTTGCGGTAATGGTGGTTCGTTGTGCGATGCAACTCATTTTGCAGAGGAACTGACGGGGCGTTATCGGAACAGCCGCATACCATTGCCGGCTATTTCGATCAATGATCCTGCTTATATGACATGTGTTGGCAACGATTTCTCCTTTGATGAAATCTTCTCACGGTATGTGGAGGGGGTAGGAAAGAAGGGAGATGTGCTGCTAGCTATTACGACCAGTGGAAATTCTGGGAACATCGTCAAGGCTGTGGAGCAGGCACGACAGATAGGTATGAAAATCATAGTGCTGACTTCTGTGGGGGCTGATAGAATCAAACAGCTGAGCGATGTTGCAGTGTGTGCTCCTAAGGCGGCTCACTCTGATAGAATCCAGGAAATCCATATTAAGGTCATCCATTTGCTGATACAACTGATTGAGACACAGATGAATTTTTCATAAACCATTTACCATCATGAAAAAGAATATTAAGAATATGGGCTTATTGACCATTATATCGATGGCTGTTCTGCAGGCTGTTTCATGTTCCAATAAAGATGAAAAGCTGTTCGAACTAGACCATGAGTTAAGATATACAAATATAGAAGTGGGTGTCGGCGAGGCTACTCAGACACCAGTACAAGCCGTTGGGGTGGAGCTGGATCCACACTTCTTTGCTCAGAATCTGACACGTAACGACGGCGCGAAAGAGGCCGACTGGGACAACATCGTTGTCAATCGTGTGAAGAAGATGCAGATACAGCAACTGCGTGTGATGGTCATTCCCAGTTGGTGGGAACCCGTCAACGATAATGCAGATCCCAACAATGCCGACATGAGCAAGTTTACATTTGACTCTCAGGAGATGCAGTCCCTGTACCATGTGCTGGATATGGCTCAGCAGAATAACATTGGTGTAAACCTTGTGCTGTGGGGATGTCCTACAAGCATCAGTCTGCTTTCTGGCATCAATAACGGACAGATGCATTTCTTGTGCGATACGCGTAGCCATGCTGTCAATCCGGGTTGGATGGCTGGTACTGACAAGTATGAGGAATTTGCAGAATGCTTCTCTACGCTGGTTAAATATCTGATAGAGAACAAGCATTATACTTGTATCAATGCCATTACTCCTTTTAATGAACCCGACAGCCATATTCCTAATTATGGTCGACTGATGTGGCAGGGTGATTTGGCTACAATGAGCTTCCCCGATACATACGCTCCGATGGTGAAAGTATTGGATAAGAAGTTCAAGGCCGATGACATTCGCGATAAGGTGAAATTTAACTTAGGTGATAATACCGATGGCACACCTGATTATACCAAGGCATGCTCGGCAGCATTGACGAATAATGAAGCCGATATGTATAACTCGCATGTTTATAAGTTTGGTTATGACACTCCGAATAGCACATGGTTGGCGTGGGAAAAATATAATATTGAAAGCACTAGTGGTAAGAGTCATTTCGTTGGCGAGTTTGGCTTCCCGGCTACAGGCAGTGCACGTCAGGCAGGCATTGACACCTATATGCGTGGCGTTCAGCTGGTAAGAGCTGCATTGAACTATCTGAATGCAGGTGCGTGCGGTGTGAGCTACTGGAGTCTGTTTGATCAATATTATGGTCGTAACGACGGGTACGACCAGATGCAGCAGTTGGGTCTCTGGCGCTATGTGAAGAAAGCGTATACTGGTGATGCCGAGGCCTACGGAAAAATAAAGGATGATTACGACGTACGTCCGCAGTATTACGCATACAGTCTGCTCACGCGTTTCGTGCGTAAGGGTGCGAAGGTCTTCCCATTGGATTTGAAGAACGAGTATGCGGCAGGTTCTGCCTTCCTCACTGCTGAGGGCAAGTGGGTTTATGTCTTTGCCAATGCCACGGATTGTGATTTACTGCTGAACGTAGCAAATGCACAGATGGCAAGTGGGCTGTTTGATGTATATAAATACCAGGATGGCAGACTGCCTGAGGGTGATAATCTCATCGAGTCGTCTGCAGAAATCAAGAGCGAGGACGGTCTGGTGAAAACAAAAATGATGCGTTCGTCTGTCATGGTTTTGGTTGAGAAATAGGAATGACGTATGGATAAGAATATTTCAAAACTCAAGATTTGTTCCGTGATGGTTGGTTTCTTCGTCATGGGCTTTGTGGATATTGTCGGCGTAACAACAAGTTATGTGAAGAACGACTTTAGTTATCTGACAGATTCTGTGGTGAATCTCATCTCGTTGTCATGCTTTTTCTGGTTTCTGGTACTGTCCATACCAACAGGCATGCTGATGAATCGTATTGGACGTAAGAAAACGGTGTTGCTAAGTTTCCTGACGCATGTGGTAGCTATGATCCTGCCCTTTGTCAGTTATAACTTTACATCAGTCCTTGTTGCTTTTGCATTGGTGGGCATCGGCAATACGCTGTTGCAGGTTTCGCTCAATCCGCTGGTGAGCGATGTCGTGGCAACCGACAAATTATCAGGAACGTTGACGATAGGGCAATTTGTGAAGGCCGTCAGTTCGTTCTGCGGTCCTATCCTTGTAGCATGGGGGACGAGCACGATTGTCGGATGGAAGGTTGTCTTCCCCATCTATGCCCTGCTGTCTCTGCTAGCCTTGGTATGGTTGTGGCTTTCTCCCATTGTAGAGAGTGGCGAGCAGAATCAGGAAGTTTTATTCAAGAGCACTTTCAGTCTGCTCTCCGATAAGTACATCTTGTTATTCTTCTTAGCCATACTTGTACTTGTGGGTGTGGATGTAAGTATCAATATGACCTTCCCGAAACTTCTTGTGGAACGATGCAGTCTGTCGGTATCGGATGCCGGAATGGGCAACAGTGTGTATTTCTTTGCCCGTACAGCAGGTGCATTCATTGGAGGTATCTTGATGATGAAATACTGTGAATACAACTTCTATGCGTGTAGTGTCTGGCTGGCATTGGCAGGCTTAATCCTGATGCTGTTTGCCAATGGTATGTGGTTTATCCTTATATCTGCAGCCATCTTCGGCCTAGGTTATGCCAACCTATTCTCTATCATCTTCTCACTGTCCCTGAAGCGGATGCCACAAAAGATGAATGAAGTGTCGGCACTGCTGATAGCTGGTCTTTTTGGTGGTGCGATACTCCCACCACTTGTAGGTGTTGTTACCGATATGAGCGGCAGCCAGTCGGCTGCACTGATTCTGTTAGGCTTTGTATGGCTTTATCTGATTTTGATTATGGGCAAAATAAAACAAACATCCAAGATTTAAAATGCGGAAACTCAGAAAATACATATACTTTATTGCATTAGTTGCAGGACTGCTCTATACGGACGGCATGGGTGCTTATGCGCAGATGTCGATGCGTATGGGCAAAAAGATTCCTGATGTTGAGCGGTTTATCAATCAGCAGTTTCGTGCAAAGCAGCTGCCTCCATTCTCCTTTGTGCTGGATGGTGTGCCATCTACGCAATTGATGAAAACTTGGAAGTTCACCAAGAGCAAGAAGGTGGCAAGGGAAGCTGATGATGAAGTATGCTACACCTGTACATACGCTCACCCATCGAATGGACTGAAGGTTATCTGTGACGTGATTGGCTATCCTAGTTTTAATTGCGTGGAGTGGGTGTTGCACTTCAAGAACGAAGGTTTTGTCAACTCCCCTGTCATAGAACAGGTTAAAGTAGTTGATGCAGGTCTGAAATACCAGTCGGAAGGAGACTTTAAATTGCATTATGCAGAAGGAAATCATGTTTCAAAGAGCGATTTTCAACCACATTCAGAATTGCTGAAAGCTGATGAGGCAAAGGTGATGATGACCGAAGGAGGGCGCTCCTCCGAAGGCGACTATATGCCATTCTTCAACATCGAGTCTCCCATGAAGCAGGGAGTGTTTTTCAGTATTGGATGGAGTGGTGACTGGAAGGCAGAGTTGTGTCGCAAGGCTGATGGCAACGTGACTATGAGTGCTGGCATGAAGCACATGAAGTTGTATCTGCGACCACAGGAGGAAATTCGTACTCCAAGTATCAGTCTGATGTTCTGGCAAGGCGCAGATAGAATGATGGGACATAATAAATTCCGTCGTCTCGTCCTAGCACATAAGACACGTAAGATTGACGGAAAATTCGCAGAATATCCCTTGTCGAGCGGCTTCAACTACAGAGATCCCACTCCATGCACGGAGTATTCCTGCTTTACGGCTGCATACGGTATCGCTATGGTGAAGCGATATGTCCAGTTCGGATTGACACCGCAAGTATTCTGGCTGGATGCTGGTTGGCATACGGGTGCCGGTGACTATGAAGAAGGCAAGTCGTGGGCTAATACTGTGGGGAACTGGACCGTGGACAGTGTGCGTTTTCCTGACGGATTGAAACCGATAGCAGATGAAATACACAAGCATGGAGCTAAATTCATGGTATGGTTTGAACCCGAACGCGTCATCAGAGGTACGCAGTGGGCAACGGAACATCCTGAATGGATGCTGGATATCCCTGAGCATGACAAAGATACTTATCTGTTGTTTGACCTTGGGAATCCCGATGCTTGCAAGTGGGTGAGCAAGTATATTGGTGATATGCTGGAAAAGAATGGGATAGACTATTATCGGCAGGACTTTAATATGTCACCCACACCCTATTGGCAGGCTAATGATGAGCCGGGACGTGAGGGGATGAAAGAGATACGCCATATAGAAGGACTCTACCAGTTCTGGGATTATCTGTTGCAGCGATTCCCCAAGCTGCTGATAGACAACTGTGCAAGCGGTGGTAAGAGACTCGACTGGGAAACTATTAGCAGGAGTGCTCCGCTGTGGCGCAGCGATTACTATCATTTCGATGATCCCGATGGATACCAGTGCCATACATACGGACTGAACTTCTTTCTACCGTTGCATGGTACGGGAAGTTTGCAGACCGATCCTTATTCCTTTCGTTCCAGCATGAGCAGTGCATTGATATTTAACTGGAAGATAACCGATAAGAATGCCAATGTCTACGAGATGCGTCGTTGTCTGGATGAATATAAGGCGGTGCGCCCTTACTATTATGAAGACTATTATCCTCTGACAGGTGTTGACAGTCTGACGAATAATAATAGATGGCTGGCTTATCAGATGCATCGCGATTCTGACGGCAGTGGTCTTGTAGTTGCCTTCCGCCGCGCAGAATGTAATGATAGTACAATCAACGTGGAGCTAAAGGGTTTGAGGAAAGGCGCACAGTATGCGGTGCATGAATTGCCCTATGACACAAAGAAGCCTGTGGCCTACATGCAGCAAGGACAAAGTCTGCACTTGATAATCAAGCAAAAGCACGGTTCACTTTTGTTGAAATATGAATTAGTAACAAATATAACTGAAACGAAATGAGACATAAATCCATAAGCTGTGCATTATTGATTGGTATGCTCCTGACTCTGTCAGCTTCAGGGCAAACAAAGATGGACGTGTCATCGCAGACACTTGATGTGATGCAATGGGTGCGTCATCATTTTTCTCGTGGAATGCTCCCACCATTCTCATTCAGTTATGGTGGCAAGTCGTCGAGTACGTTTATCACCAAATGGAAATATAGTGCAACGGTGCAGCCCAATAAGGAGAAGGATGTACAGACATACCTATATACATACGTAGATCCTGTTACGGCTTTAAAAGTAGATTGTGAAGTGAAGGCTTTTCCCGTGTTTCAAGCGGTGGAATGGGTGCTTCACTTTACGAACCAAGGAAAGCAGAATAGCAGCCAGATTGCCGATGTGAAGGTGAACGATATCACTTTCAATTGCAGCAAGAGCAATGGTTATACGCTGCATTATCCAGAGGGAAGCCATGCCTCGAAGACTGATTTCAGTGCGCATGCTACTTACTTGAAAGCCGGTGAAAGCTTTAAGATGCGTCCTGAAGGAGGAAGATCGTCACAGCTGATGATGCCATTCTTCAATATAGAATCGGATACCCATCAAGGAATCATGACTGCTATTGGATGGACAGGCACATGGTATGCCCATTTCAATTGTACAGACGGACATCGTCTGAATCTAGCGACTGGCATAGAGCGACTTGACAGCTACCTGCTGCCAGGTGAGAAGATTAGAACTTCGAGTATTTGCATGCTGTTCTGGCATGGAGATAATCGCATGATAGGTCAGAATATGTTTCGACGTTTTGTGCAGGCACACCACACTTGGAAGGTGAATGGCAAGCCCGCTGTTTATCCTGTTTCTTCAGGATTCAATTATGGAGACCCTGCTCCTTGCAATGAATACTCCTGCCTGGATGCCGATTATGCGATAGCAATGGTGAAGAGGTATAAACAATTCAAGCTTGTGCCAGAAGTGTTCTGGCTGGATGCTGGGTGGTATAAGAACTCTGCAGACAACGAGCATCACAAGAATTGGGCTAACACGGTAGGCAACTGGGAAGTAGATTCGATGCGTTTCCCCGACGGTTTGAAACCTATTGCTGATGAAGTTCACAAAGTCGGTGCTAAGTTTATGGTCTGGTTTGAACCAGAGCGTGTGATGAAAGGTTCCGACTGGGCTGTGCAACATCAGGATTGGATGCTCGATGCACGTGGCAAGGCAAAGCAGGAAGAATGGACAAAAGATGGTGAGCACGATTCCTATCTGTTTAATCTGGGTAATCCTGAGGCATGCAGATGGATGAGTAAATACATCAGTGATTTCATTGAGCAGAATGGAATAGACTATTATCGGCAGGACTTTAATATAGAACCCGAAGGTTTCTGGTTTGCCAATGATGAGCCAGGCCGAAAGGGTATGTGTGAAATCAAGTATATCGAAGGCCTGTATAGCTTCTGGAAATACCTGTTGAACCGTTTCCCAGGATTGCTCGTTGATAATTGTGCCAGTGGTGGAAGACGCCTGGACTTGGAGAGCATCTCTCTAAGTGCACCTATGTGGCGTACCGATTATCAGTATGGTGAACCTATAGGCTATCAGTGTCATACTTACGGTCTATGCCAATATCTGCCCTTACATGGCACGGGAACGGTCAAAGAAGACAAGTTCACTTTCCGTTCAAGCCTCGGAACCTCCATTATTTATAATTGGAAGATTACACAACCAGGCTATAATATTATGGAGATGCGTACCCGCCAAGCTGAATTTAATGAATTGCGCCCTTACTTCTATGAGGATTTCTATCCGCTGAGTGGTACGGACAATCTGGAACTGACACAGAATAATATATGGCTGGCTTACCAACTGTATCGTCCATCCGATCAAAGTGGATACGTAGTGGCTTTCAGACGTAAAGACAATGCCTCTAAAATCTATACGGTCAAGTTGTCCTCTCTCAAGAAAGATGTGGTATATACTCTTACGAATAAAGATACTGGAGAAGTGTTCACACAGACAGGAAAACAACTGATGGACGGCTTGACTCTGACATTGGATGCCCCCGAAAGCAATTTAATCCTGAAATATGAAGTGCGGAAACCGTAAAGAATCCTATTTGAAACAGAAAAATGATCTAAAACATATACATTATGAAAAGACTTGTTTATGCATTTTTGCTGTTGATGACTGCGCTAGGACTCACAGCATGCCACGATGAGCAGGTAGACTACGGATTAGGAATTTCCAATGTGGAACTTCCAATGTTGTCGCCTAACTCTTTGGGAACAGAGATTACCATCAAAGGTAATGGTTTTAAGGAAGATGACGTACTCGCTTTGTCGGCAGTATCTGGCTCTTCTTCTAATATCTATTTGGAGACACGGCTTGTAACCCCTGACAGTATCGTAGTCTTTTATCCTAATACCGCTATTGGCGACTCTTATGGACTGATTTTGACACGTGGAAAAAATCTGCGTTCATTGGGAGTTCTGATTAGTGCATTGGGTAAGATGCCTGATGAGAATCTTCGAAAGGCAATATCGGAATATATTCCAAATGCTTTTAGCGGGGATAATATTTTAGCTAGTGTACAGTCGGCTTCCTTCCCAGACGGACTGCTTGACATCAGTGGCAAGAATATAGAGTCTCTAGAGGGCTTGCAGTATCTGAAGGGTGTGAGCAAGCTTGTATGCAGTGACAATAAGATTTCTCGTATTCCTGAAGAAGTTATGCATCGGCTGACGGAACTCACGGCTCAGAATTCTGGACTTACTTCGCTGATTGTAGGTACAAAGGAAAGACCCAATACGACTCTGCACAAAATCAGTGTAGACGGTTGTAGTGAGTTGGATAGCATCGATTTGTACTATGGCTATGTCATGGATCAGTTCTCTGCCACCAAGTGTAATCTTACTTATCTAGATGTGCGCAACTTCCATAGTATCTGGGGTGGTATATTGAACTATAATGGCGATGATTACCGTTTCGACTTTTCGGATGATGCCTCCAAGCCTCGCAAGCTGAAGATGGAATCATGGTGGATGGACTCGTACTATAGCTTGACAGGCCCTATCGTCAAAGCCATCGAGAAGGGTGTTGAAGTTGAGGGATACGACTGGGTGCACAACTATCCTAACAGCAGCGGTACATGCTATTACAGTAATGGAAACTATCAGAAGACGATGATCCGATTGGCTGATATCCCTGATGCACATCTGCGCAGTGCATTGAAGGGATTGGTACCCGAAGTGTTTGAAGGTGACAAAGTGAAGACCTTGGATGCCTTGAATAGCAGTTATTTCAAGTCGCACACCACACTTGATCTCAGCAACAAGGGGATTACTAATTTGGAAGGTCTGCAGTATTTCTGTGGATATAAATACCTGATATTGGACGGTAACAACCTTGGAGAAGTAAACTTGGCCAAGTATGCTATCAGTACAGCATATACCGCAGGTCCTGTAGACGAGAAGGGACTCGAAAGTATTAGCCTCAAGAATGCCGGACTTACCAAGTTTGTCGGTGGTGATCAGTATATGATGAGTTGGATAGATATCAGTAATAATCCTGATCTGACTTACATAGATGTCAGCCGATGCAAATATCTCAATTACTTGAATGCAGGAGGTTGCCCGCTGGCTTATCTGGATCTTCGCTCTCTTGCCAACAACTACTCTGTTTTAGGCTATTCTGGAGGGGTGGTGGATGCTAATCGTGCAATCTTCTCATTTACAGATGCCACGGATAAACCTCGTAAACTGCTGGTAGAAGAGTGGTGGATGGACAATGCATGGGTAAATGGAGCTAATGCCTGCAATACGGCAAAAGATAAAGGAGTTCGCATTGAGCGATATGAGTATAAGGGCTATGATAAGGATGTAATGAGAAGTTCTTTCAATTAACGCAGAGAGAACTTTTACCTTGCATAATGACGGGTCTGTTACGTATCGTGTGGGTAAAACCAAAGCTTATAAAGTTAGTGTTTCCCAAGAGTGGCACTTTTGCAATGCAACGGAGGCACTTTTAGAAAGCAACGGAGGCACTTTTGAAGGGTAAAAGTGGCACTTTTGGAAAACGCCTGTTTTTCCTATACAAATCGCTATTAATCCATAATGACACAATGAAAAATTAAACCATCGATATTTATGAATAATGATCGGCTTTTAAAAGTTTGTTTATTTGCATTCCTGGGAATATCCTTCCCAGCCATGCAGAGTCTAGCGGCGCCAGCCCATGCAGATAATTATGGGCTTCAACAGGCTTCGATTGACATAACGGGTGTAGTCACAGATGAGAATGGTGAAGGACTCATAGGCGTGACTATCACAGAGAAAGGGGGGCTTGCCAATAAGGTTGTAACTGGCATGGATGGACAGTTTAAGATGAAGGTGTCCTCAAAGGCTGTTCTGGAGATAAGCTACATAGGCTATCAGAAAGCTGAAGTGCGTGCTCAGCGAAATATGCGCGTAGTGCTGAAACCTGATGTATCTAATCTGAACGATGTTGTCGTAGTCGCATATGGTACACAGAAGAAAGTATCTGTCATAGGTTCTGTGGCATCTGTGGGAAGAGATGACATCATGAAATCTTCTGCTCCGAACCTGAGTTCTGCCTTGTCGGGAAAGCTTCCTGGTCTGACAACCATTCAGACATCTGGTGAACCAGGACGTGATGATGTTACTTTATTCCTTCGTGGTGCTGCAACGACGAATGGTACGAGTCCTCTCATCATGGTCGACGGTGTGATGGTAGAGAGCATGAGTGCCATCGATCCTAATGAAATAGCCAATATTTCAATCCTAAAGGATGCCTCTGCTACTGCCGTGTTTGGTGTGCGTGGTGCTAATGGTGTCATCATGATTACAACACGACATGGTGCCAAGGGCAGTGCACAGGTGAGTGCAAGTCTGTCTTACAGCATTCAGCAGTTTGCTTTTACCCCTGAACGCCTGAACTCTTGGGATTGGGTGAGGTTGCGCAATGAGGCGTTGGTGAATGATGGCAATTCTGCAGAGTTTTCTGAAGAACAGATTGCCAAGTTTGACTCATGGAGAAATGGCTCACCAATAGATGCGGACTTCTTTCCCAATAATAATTGGCAGAAGATTCTATTTAGAAAGTCAGCCCCTATGGCCAAAGCTAATCTGAATGTCTCTGGCGGATCAGACAAGTTGCAATATTTCGTCAGTGCAGGTTATATCCATCAGGGCGGTATGTTCAACGTAGAACCTAAACACCAGCTGGGTTATGATGCACAGTCGTCTCTGGGACGTTATAATTTCCGTTCAAATATTGATTACAATGTCAGCAAGCATGTCAAGATAACCTTGAATGCTTCTTCCTATTTGGAGAGAGTGAATGGAACTTCTGCAGGTATTGGCGCTGTATTTAATAATGCTTTGGTATCCCGTCCTACATCAGTCTATCTGACGCCTGAGAATGCTGTGGCTACCGATGCCATCCGTGTGTTCCCTATTCAGGCAGGATTGTCTGTCGAGGAACCTGCAACAGGAATGATCAGTGCTTATCCTATGATTAATCGCTCGGGTTATCATTTGGAGACGCGTTCTGGAGTGAACATTATTGCGGGACTTCAGTTGAATTTAGACTTTATCACTCCAGGCTTGTCGACTAAGGGACAAGTTTCGTTCGACTCTCGTGGCATAGGTCAGACCGTGGCAAGTCGTAGTTACACATGGTATACCTATAAGACTCTGCCTAATGGAGAACATCAGTTTATCAATCGTCATCCAAGTTTGGAGGATGAGGATGGACCTATCAGCCTCAGCAAGTCGTCAACCTCATGGTGGGTGATGAATCTGCAGGCTCAGCTCAATTATGAACGCAGTTTCAATAAGCTGCATAACGTAACGGCCATGTTTCTGGCACAGAGAGACATCAAGGAATCTAGTGCTAGCGCAGGGGATATGCTTTTGCCATACAACGTGATTGGTATTGCGGCCCGTGCCACTTACGACTACGATCGTAGGTATTTCGCAGAGGTCAATATGGGTTATAATGGCTCCGAGCAGTTTTCGCCCGATAAACGTTTCGGTTTCTTCCCAGCAGCATCTGTTGGTTGGTTGATTAGTAATGAGAAGTTCTTGGAAGACAACAAGGTAATCACCAATCTGAAACTACGTGCCTCTCTGGGAAAGGTGGGTAATGATGCTTTCG
This sequence comes from Bacteroidales bacterium KA00344, assembly GCA_001552765.1. Lineage (GTDB taxonomy): Bacteria > Bacteroidota > Bacteroidia > Bacteroidales > Bacteroidaceae > Prevotella. The sequence continues at coordinate 11,493 of KQ959348.1, read as the reverse complement.
GTTCAGCACGTTTCCTCTTTCTCGACAACATCTCACGCTATACAGTTTTTACTGATAGCAAGGGCGATCATTGGCTGTCTCCAAGTTTGGGCTATTGGTCTAATGGCCAGGGCTATGGCAGTGGATATAAGATTCTGGAGAAGTATATCGGTAACAAGGATATTACCTGGGAAACAGCAACCAAGCAGAATTATGGTATCGATATATCGTTGTTCAACACGGTGAACCTGTCTTTTGACTACTTCATCGAGAATCGCAAGGATATTCTGATTGTTCCCAACACGATTCCTATGTTGCAGGGTATTCCTTCGTCAGCATTGCCGCTTATCAACAAGGGTGAAGTTCGGAATCAGGGATTTGAAATGATGGTGAATGGTGAAAAGCGTTTGGCCAATGGCTTGACCTTGGGAGCTACAGCCAACTTCAGTTATTCTCGTAACAAGGTATTGGAATTCGACGAACCTCTGTTGAGTGAGGAATATGCTTACCGCACACGTACCACAGGCTATTCTCTGGGACAGAACTGGGGATATATAATCGACCGTAGTGTTGATATGGAGCATGGGCGTGATGGATCTGGCTACTTCTATAGTGATGAGAGTATTGCCAAGAGTGGGCTTGTCTACGAAGGAGTTGGAACTCCTGAGCCTGGTGATTTCATCTATAAAGACTTGAATGGCGATGGTGTCATCAACGACCGTGATAAGGCTCCGATTGGTTATTCTTCTATGCTGCCTCGAATCAACTATGGTGTGACGTTGAATGCCAGTTGGAAAGGCTTTGATGCGTCTGTGATGTTGCAGGGCGTTGCCAAGTATAGCAAGACTTATGCAGGTACAGGTATCTTTGAGAGCAATGGAAACTTCTATAAGATGCACATGGGCCGTTGGACAGAGGAACGTTATCAGAACCATGAGGCTATTACTTACCCTCGTCTTTCAAGCAGTGGCGGTCCTAGTTTGCAGGCAAATGATTTCTTTATCATGGATGCATCCTACCTGCGTCTCAAGAATGTAGAAATTGGTTATACATTTAATCCTCGGGTATGTAAATTCATTGGTGCTTCTAATCTAAGGGTGTATGTTAGTGGAAATAATGTCCTGACTTGGTCGCATCTTAAAACAAAGAGTTTCGACCCTGAACAGAGCAGCACGCTGGCTTATCCTACGATGAGAACTTACAATTTAGGTTTGAACATCACATTCTAAACTCATATAAAACAGGAAATTCTATGAAAAAGATAATTAGCATTATTGCCATTGCCCTATTCGCATTAAGTTCGTGCAATGACACCTTGGATGTAGCTCCTGATGGCCGTCTGACACTGGATGAGGTGTTTAAGGATGAGGAGTTGACAAAGGCATATTTCAGCACTTGCTATAACTATCTGCCAAAGAAGGGACTGCGTTACCATTTCTGGAGCAATTATCCTATCGCACTCAGCGATGAAGGATGGGATTGCACGGATGGTTCGGGTGCTGGATTTGCCCATGCCGTATCAGGCAACTGTACAACTTCTGATTTCTATCTGGATGTGCGGCGCGATATGGGCGATACATTCTCGGAAGGTGGATATTGGCAATTGTATTGGGGACAGATTCGTACCATCAATAACTTTCTGAAGTATGCGGAGACAGCAGCCATCTCGAAGGATACAGAGCGTAAGCGCTGGATTGCTGAGGCACATGTGCTGAGAGCATATTTCTATATGGAATTGCTGAAGTGGTATGGTCCAGTACCCATTGAAAAGGAAAACTATGGTTTGACCTTCGATTACAGTGGTATGACCAGACCTTCTTTCGAGGAATGTGCAAGATTTATTGTAGATGAATGCGATATTGCGCTGAAAGAGGACAATCTGCCTTGGCGATTGACAACGCTGAACGAGCGTATTCGAATGACGAAAGGTATTGCCGAGGCCATCAGATCTGAAGCTTCGCTGTTTGCTGCCAGCACATTCAATAATGGTGGTAAGGATCTTTGGCAATGGGCTTACGAGGTAAACAAGAAGAGTTTCGACCAGTTGAAAGCCAATGGCTATGAACTTTATACTAAATGTGTTGACAAGAGCAAGTATTACGATAATGCCTATATGGAATACTTCACGCTGAACAATTACATAGGTGTTGATCCGAGTGATAAGGAGACTATTTGGCAAAGTACCGAGGGTTACTGGCCCGATCCTTATACAAATCCCTTGTATGACGTGATTGGTTCGCCAGTGCTCGGCAATGCCATCGTGACTATTGTTCCTTCGCAGGAACTTGTTGATGCATACGATATGCTGGCTACAGGAAAGCCTGTGCTTGACTTGGCCAAGCCTTATAACGACGAGAAACATTTGCAGCCTAACTACAATCCCAATAGTGGCTACGATAAGAACAATCCTTATGAGGGACGCGACCCACGTCTACGTGCTACGGTGTTCTATAACAATGCTCCCGTGCTGCTAGGTCAGACTCCAGCTGTTGTCGAGATCTATGTTGGCGGTAATAGTGAACTGCGTCCTAGTGGAAATACCAATACGCGTACTGGATATTACTGGCGCAAGCGCATGGTCAATGGTAACTGTAAGGCTGCTGGTGTGGCAGGATATGACGGTCGTTTCCGTTTCTACCGATTGGGAAAGATTTATCTGAATCTGGCAGAGGCTGCTATCGAAGACAACAAGATAGCAGAAGGTATTACACTGATCAATGAAATTCGCCATAGGGCAGGATTCAGTGCCGATGTCGATTTGAGCACATCTGTAAGTAAGGATGAGGCACGCTTGCTGGTTCGTCATGAGCGTCAGGTAGAGTTGGCTTGTGAAGAAGACCGCTACTTCGATACTCGTAGATGGACTCCGGCTGATAAGGATATGGATAATGAGAAGTTCACCACTGGTGTGCGTATCACAAAAGAAGGTGATACCTTTAAGTATCAGCGCTTCGTAGTAGGAACTGATGGCAGCAAGCCCAGCAAGATGAGCTATGAGAAGAAGTGGCATCTTTATCCTATTCCAATCTCAGAGGTATCTGTACTGAATGAAAAGACTGGTGTCAACTGGCAGAATTTAGGATGGTAATATTTAAAATGAAACACGTGAATATATGAAAAACTATATATTAAAAGGCTTAGTCCTAACAACACTGTTCATATATAGCCTTCCAGATGTGGCGCAGACAAAGAGAATTGTTACCGGCATGGTTTATTCTGGTAATAACAAACCCGTTGAAGGCGTTGTGCTTACAATGAACAAACTTTCCGATATCATTGGGGTAACCGATGAACACGGCAACTTCATGATAGAACTACCGGGCAATACTACATCTCTTGTGTGCCATGCTGTTGGGTATAAGGACAAAGTGATCAAGGTGAATTCCGAAAACTCCCTCAACATAGAACTGGATGCCGATGCTGCACAGCGCGACCGCTTGGTAGATGTAGCTATGCTTCAGAGTGAGAAGAAAGAGTCAATGACTTCTGCAGTGTCTACCGTCGAAGGTGCAGAATTGGTCAAAAGTCCCGTGGCTGGCTTTGATGCCACATTGACGGGTCGGCTTGCGGGACTCATTTCTCTTCAAAGCACACAGCAACCGTCTGCAGACGGTACGCGCATGTACATCCGTGGCTGGAATTCTGTCAATGGATGTACACCATTGGTGGTGTTGGATGGGATCCCTGCTCCTCTGTTCGATATGAATACGCTGGATGCCAACTCGATAGAGTCGGTGACCATCTTGAAAGATGCGGCAGCCAAAGTCTTATATGGTTCCAGAGCATCTTCTGGTGTGATTATGATTAAGACCAAGAGAGGTAAACTGGGCCGGAACAAGGTAGATGTCAATATCGATTACTCATTGCAGCAGCCTACCACGACTCCCCAAACTCTCTATGGAGCAGATTATGCAACCATGCGTAATCAGGCTTTGCAAAATGATGGCAGACAGCCTCTCTACTCGTTGTACGAGATTGCAACATTTGCCGACCATTCTGCTCCTGGACATGACTGGTACGATACGTTCATGAAAGATTTCACTTCCATGCAGCGTTACAATGTCAATGTCAGTGGTGGTAATAATCGGGTGAGGTATCTGGTGAGTACCGGCTATCTGCATCAGGGTAGTCTCGTTGAGGCTGTTAAGAATAGTGAATACGATCCCTCGTATCGTCTGCACAGGTTCAACGTGTTGGCGAATATCGATGTCACCTTAAACAGATATTTGAATTGTTTCCTGAGTTCTAATGTGACGTTCGATCGTATCAATCAATCGTATAATGGCTTATCAACCATTGTAAACTCCTTCTATCAGATGGCCCCGGTAGTCCAAGGACCGACGTTGGAAGAGGATCGTGTCGTTGCGACAGCTTATAATGAGTATCCTACCTACGGCCTTATCAACCGTTCGGGGTATTCCCGGAATACAGGTATCGGTCTTAATGTGGCCTACGGCATGAATCTTAATATGGATTTTCTGTTGCCAGGTCTCAGTCTTACTGGGATGGTAGGCTATGAGGCCAACTATGCAGGAACGATATATGGTAGCACCGACTTTGAAAGATATGCAGAGAATGGCAGCCGAATCTTTGGTACACACACCAAGCAACCGCTTTCGTTGACCAAAGGTTCTGACTTGCGTTATTTCCTGAACTTCCAGTCTGTACTCAACTATGAGCGCGTCTTCGGAGGGAAGCACGAGGTGAATGCCTTCATCAGCTATTTTAACGAAAACATGATGAAGAACGGCGAACTGCCTTACGACCGTATCTCTTTCGGTGGTCATGTGAAGTATGGATATGACTCTCGCTACTATGTTCAGGCCGATTTCAACGACTATGGGACGGAGCAGTTCAAGCCGGGGCATCGCTTCAAAGTATTCCCCACGCTTTCTGCTGCTTGGGTGGCATCCAACGAGAATTTCTTGAAAAAACTGGATTGGCTTACTTTCTTGAAGTTCAGGGCTTCATGGGGTTGGCTGGGTAACGATCAGCTGGGTAGTGCCCGTTTCCTGTATGCCACCGATATCCGTTATCAGTTGGCTGGCTACTTGCTCAGCAACTATTATGCTGCGCAAACCACAGAGGGGATGCAAGGAAATCCGAATATCTTCTATGAGAAGTCGTTCCAGCAAAACTATGGTGTAGACCTCACGTTGTTCAATGCGTTTGGCGTATCGTTTGATTACTGGCGTGTCAAGCAGACGAGAATGGCTGTTCGAGACTACAGTACAAGTGCGGTTCGTGGTATTGCCAATGATTATCTGCCATTGGAAAATCTTGGTAGCATGAACAATCAGGGTATCGATTTGGAACTGTCATACCAGCAGAAGTTGGGCGATGATTTTAATTTCAAGCTGACGGCTAATGCAGGCTATAACAAGAACAATGTGACCGACGTGCGTGAGCTGAATCGTTCTGCCAGCGGTTATTATTATCCTTATCGTCGCACAGGTTATGGCATCGGTCAGCAATTCGGCTATCAGATAGATTACTCCAATGGCAATGGCTATTACAATAGCAGCGAAGAACTGGCAAAGAGCAATCTGCGTTATTCCGGTACTTCTCCACGTGTGGGTGACTTCATCTACAAAGATTTGAATGGCGATGGCATCATCGATGAGAGAGACCTGGCTCCGATGGATAAGGCTGGCCTGTTGCCCACATGGAATTATGGGGCTGCTTTGCAGATGAACTACAAAAACTTCGATCTCTATGTGCAGTTGCAGGGTATCTCTGGCAGTGCAGCTTTCTTTAGCGGTGTAGGAGTGTATGATAATGCTTTCCAGGGTGTTTATACAGATCTGCATAAGCAGGCATGGACTGCAGAGCGTTATGCTAACCACGAAGAGATTGCTTATCCAGCCCTCTCTACAGGTAGCTCGTCGAGCTTGACAGCCAATGATTTCTTCTATTCCAAGAACAATTACTTGCGTCTGAAGAATGTGGTGCTGGGTTATACTTTGCCCAAGACTTTCACTCAGAAGTTTAAAGTGCAGGAATTCCGTGTGTACGTAAGTGGAAATAATCTGCTCACCGCATCTTCGATGAAGTTCAAGCATATCGATCCTGAACAGTATTCTTACTACGAGTATCCTATGTATAGAACATTTAATATTGGTTTGAATCTTAAATTTTAATCTGCAGTATGATGAAAATTAGTAAATACTTAGCCGCCTTTTGCCCGGCAATCTTTCTTGTCGCATTGGTAGGTTGTACAGAGATAGAAGATCATCCTGATGGTCGTACTGACGATTCGGAACTGTTTGTAACCAATCGTAAGACCTATGCCTATATGAACCATTGTTATAGCTGGCTGCTCGGCTATGGCATGAACTACAATGGAACCATGCTTGCAGGTTGTACGGATGAGGCCAAGGATGCGTGGGAAGTTTATAATGGCATTACGCGTCGCTGGAACGAGGGACAACTTTCTCCCTTCAGTAACCCTATTGAGAATGTGAATGGAAATCCAGAGAACTATGGATATTATTATCAGGGTATCAGAGCCTGCAACATCTTCTTGGATAACATCGCTACTGCCAGTGTCTACTCGGAGGATATTCGTAAGAGTTTCAAGGCTCAGGTGTTGACCTTGAGAGCATTCTACTATCTCCAGCTGATCAAGAGATATGGCGGTGTGCCTATCTCCACCAGTTCGAAGACCGACTATTCGAAGGTGCAGCGTGCTACTTTCGGCGAATGTGCCAAACAGATATTAGCCGATTGTCAGGAAGCCATCAATACGCCCGATGTGGAAGAGTGGGGATGGCGTTCGCTGGATAAGGAGAACTACAGACATGTGATGACCAAGGCTGTCTGTGCAGCCATCTCTTCGGAAGTGGCACTCTATGCTGCCAGTCCGTTGTTCAATGATGGAACTATTAGTTGGAAGCAGGCAGAGAAAATTACTCGTGAAGCCTTGCAGAACTGCGTCAACAATGGCTATGAACTCTATGCCAAACAGCCTTCTGCCACGGCGGGCTATTCTCCTTATGATGTGTATTTCTATTCACGTCCCGACCTGCCTGTCGTCAATGACAAGGAGACCATTATGGAAGCTGGTCAGATGCTGATGTGGAATTATGCTGGTCTGCCCACCACAGATGGACAGAGCAGCGCAGGTGCATGCCCTTCGCAGGAGATGGTAGATGCCTATGAAGTGGTTTCTCCCGATGGCACGCAGGCATATCCATTGCTCAATCTGGAGAAGCCCTACTTGGACGAAGACCATCTGAAGCCAAATTACACCCCCGAGGCTTTGGCTCTCTATAATGAGGCTAATCCTTATGCTAACAGAGATCCGCGTCTGCGTGCTTCCATCTACTATAATGGTTCTGTGTATAATCTGGAGAATGGTGCCAAACTCTACACATATGCTGGTGGTAATTGTGCACTAAATCTTAGTAATCCTCGTTATACGTGTACTGGATATTACACACGCAAGTTTGCCCATTACAAATCTGGCCGTGGTGGAAACTTGGATGGTTATTTCAAGGAGTTCCGTTTGGGCGAATTGTACCTTAACTATGCCGAAGCTGCCAACGAAGCAGCTACAGGCAAAGAGGCACCACAGGCAGCTGTCGATGCCGTTAACAAGGTTCGTGCAAGAGTAGACATGCCTGCTCTTCCTGCTGGCATGACGAGAGATGCGTTCCGCCTGAGATTGAGAAACGAGCGTCGTGTGGAGTTTGCCTTCGAAGAGCAGCGATTCTTTGATGTCCGCAGATGGAAGATACTGGGTAATACCGACCGGGTCGTTACGGGTATGCAGGCTAATACCGACGGTTCTTGCGTTCGTTTTGTCGTAGACAACAACCGCAAGGCATACACAGATAGATACTTGCTTTACCCGATTCCAGGCGACGAGGCAATCCGTCTGCAGAATACTGCTGGCAAGAATTGTCAGAACCCTGGATGGTAAAAGGAATAATCATGATACAAATAAAGAAATATGTAATGACGTTGCTAGTGGCTCTTTTGTCAATGAGTGCCACGGCAGCGTCATTGTCGTTTACGAAGAAAACCACCTTTTCGCTTTTGCAGCTCAACTTGTGGGTAGAATGTACCAGGGTAGAGAATGCACCACAATATCTGGTGGAAGAGATTGCTCGTCTGCAACCAGATGTAGCTACCTTCTGCGAACTTTATAAGGGGGATAATGATAATCCCGTAATTCCATATCTCGTCAAGGAGCTCAAGCTGCGTGGCATTGTCTACTGTTCGGCCCGTATAGACGGCAGAGCTGTCATCTCTAAGTTTCCTATCGTGGACAGTCAGCGTGTCAACAAATGGCTGTGCAAAGTTGTGCTGAATGTCAATGGACATCGAGTGGTTGTCTATCCCGCTCATTCGGAATATCGGTACTATACATGCTATTATCCACGTGGATACAACGATGGTAGCACCGATTGGAAAAAACTTCCTGCCCCCATTACCGATGTCAATCAGATGTTGGAGGTGTGCAACAAGTCGGATAGGGTAGCTTCGATGCAGGCTTTTATCAATGATGCTGCTGAGGAACGAGGCAAGGGCAGCATGGTCATCATGGCTGGCGACCTTAACGAACCGTCATGTCTCGACTGGCAGAGCAACACCAAGGATTTGTTTGAACATCGGGGCTGCATTGTCAACTGGTCGGCATCCAAGTTGTTGCTCGATCATGGTTATAAGGATGCCTATCGGGTGAAACATCCTAATGCCGCCAAGTTCCCCGGCTTTACGTTTCCGGCTAGTAACGCGAATGTGTCGCCGGATAAGTTGTCGTGGGCCATCGAGGCCGATGAGCGTGAGCGTATAGACTTTGTCTACTATTATCCTGGACGCAATATCAAAGTCAATAAGGCTGTCATTGCAGGTCCTGCGTTAAGTATCGTCAAGGGTGAACGGGTCAGAGAGATTTCTAGTGACAAGTTCATCGAACCTCAGAATGGTCATTGGTGCTCTGACCACAAAGGAGTATTAGTAACCTTTACAATCAAATGAAAACGATGAGAAAGCTAGTAATAGGAATGTTGTTGTTGGTATCGGTGTCTGCCTCGGCTAAGATTAAGCTGTGTCAGCTCTTTACCGACAACATGGTGCTGCAGCAACAGACCGAAGCACCTATCTGGGGCGAGGCCGCACCTCGTAAGAATGTCACGATTGTCACCTCGCGGAATGGAATGCGTTATCAGATAAAAGCCGATACTCAGGGTAAGTGGAGTGCCAAGATTAGTACTCCACAGGCAGGAAGCCCATACGATATTTCCATTTCAGACGGTAAGCAAATTGTTTTGCACGATGTCCTGATAGGTGAGGTTTGGCTCTGTAGTGGACAGTCCAACATGGAATTCCCCGTAGAAGGTTGGAGTGTGAAAATCAATAAGGACGAGATTGCTCGTGTAGAAGAGAATACGAATATCCGGCTGCTACAGGTGGAAAAGCATACCAGCTTCTCGCCACAGCAGACCTTCACGACAGCTCAGGGAGGGTGGGCTAAATGTACACCTGCCGGCTTGCACAATTCTCAGGAGTTGCCTTCTTCTTTGGTCGCCATATAGCTCAGGAACGTAAGGTTCCTGTTTGACTCATTATGACCTGTTGGGGCGGAACGAACATTGAGGCTTGGACAAGTGCGGAGCGCCTTGGACAGATTCCTGCTTTCAGGAAAGACTTGAATCGGATTACCAATCTCAAAATCAATGCTGATGAATTGGCTGAATCTCATCGGAAGGCTGTAGAAGAATGGACCTTGAATATTGGAAAGAAGGAAGGGAGCATCAATACTGCTAATCGTGCACTCTGGGTTCAGAGGGATTTCGATGATGCTAGTTGGAAGAGCATGAATCTCCCTGTCTTTATGGAAGATGCCGGACTGAAGGGCTTCGATGGTCATGTGTGGTTCCGCCATGATATTGCAGAACACCCCGTTAGGCTGGACAACAATCCCTATGTGCCCACCTGTCTTTTCAATGCAATGCTGAAGCCGCTGGTTCCCTTTGCCGTCAAAGGTGCTATTTGGTATCAGGACGAGGGCAACGTTGATCGGGCTAAACAGTATCGCGACCTGATGCCAAATCCCATCAATAACTGGTGTGTAGAGTGGAAGTCCGATTTTCCGTTCTTCATCGTGCAACTGGCCAATTACATGAAGCGCAAGGACATGCCCGGATGAATCGCATTGGACAGAACTGCGTGAGGCACAGCTGATGGCAACAGTAGTGAATAAGACGGGGATGCCCGTTGCTGTACGCTATGCGTGGGCCGACAATCCCGAATGCAATCTGTATAATGGTGAAAGTTTGCCCGCTTCTCCCTTCAGAACAGAACAGTGGTAATAGCAAATGAAGTATATTATAGCATTATATATTTGCCTCATGATGTCTGTGTCGGGTTCGGCACAGGCATCTACGCGTGAGGAATTGTGGTTGCAGGGAGATCATGGTCGGTTGGCAGCAACTATCCAGAAGCCCGTATTGAAGAAGGGGGCAAAGTGTCCTTTGGTTATCATCATGCACGGTTTTACCGGGAGCAAGGACAACTACATGCACAGTCTGATTGCCGACAGCCTGCTCGCCCATGGTGTCGCCTCTATCCGATTCGACTTCAATGGTCATGGCAGGAGTGATGGCAAGTTCAGCGATATGACAGTGACCAACGAACTGGTGGATGCCAAGAATGTCGTCAGCTATGCATTGAGTTTGCCCTGGGTCAGTCGCGTGATGCTGACAGGACATTCGCAGGGCGGTGTTGTTGCTGGTATGGTAGCTGGTGAATTGGGATGTAAGAAGATAGCGAAAGTCGTGCTGTTGGCTCCTGCTTCCAGTCTACGTGATGATGCCATCCGAGGCGACATGCTAGGTTCTCCTTTTGATGCAGATCATCTGCCGGATAGTGTGAAGGTTGGCAACTATTATGTGGGTAGAGAGTATCTCCGCACCGTCTGTACCCTTCCCATCTTCAAGGTTTCTGCCCGATATAAAGGGTCAGCCCTACTGCTCCACGGAACGGGAGACCATACCGTCCCTTACACCTGTAGCGAACATTATCATGAGCTGTGGAAGCAGAGTCGCCTCCTCTTGCTTGATGGCTACGACCATAACTTCTCCAAAAACCTACAGCTAGCCATCAAGCATGTTGTCGATTTCTTGGTGAAAGATCGTTAGGGGAAAGGGGCATTTAGCCTGTATAATTCATACACCTCTCTTCAGCGTTTCTTTATTTTGCGCAAATCCTCATTTGTGTCCCAATCTTATTTTATTAGTTAGCAGTATTGTCTGAAAAGGAGAAAAGATAAAATCACGCAAAAAGACCAACAACAAGTGGTTTGAAACACAAGATAGTATGTAAGTATCCTACTCAGTTGAAGTAAAATTCCCTATATGAGTACCAAGCCATATAGGGGATTTTACTTCAACTGAGTAGGCGGCTAATGTCGGATGCTTACGCATTATATTTGTATCGGCAAAGGAAGCATGGACACGCTTCCTTTTTTTGGTACGCTGGTAGTGTCCTAAAAAGTGTGTAAGCCCC
>KQ959347.1 GCA_001552765.1 Bacteroidales bacterium KA00344 | reverse complement strand
AGGAGTTAGGGATTATCGTAAAGAAAGTAGGAAAGGGCGTATGGCGGATGCCTTGGCTCGTTCAGGCTATGAAGGACGTGATAAGCTGCGATAAGCTGCGGGTAGGTGCACATGACCTTTGATCCGCGGATTTCCGAATGGGACAACCCGGCCGTCTGAAGGACGGTCGTCCATGATTGAATCATGGTCGCCAACGCAGGGAACTGAAACATCTTAGTACCTGCAGGAAAAGAAAATAACTTAATGATTCCCCCAGTAGCGGCGAGCGACCGGGGAAGAGCCTAAACCATGGGTGTGGCAACGCACTTATGGGGTTGTAGGACCGCGCTGTTGTACTGTGCGTGTGAGGGGAAGCGTCTGGAAAGTCGCGCCGCAGCTGGTGACAGCCCCGTACCCGAAGCACAATCAGGCATAGCGGTATCCTGAGTAGCGCGGAGCACGAGAAATTCTGCGTGAATCAGCCGGGACCATCCGGCAAGGCTAAATACTCGAACGAGACCGATAGCGTACCAGTACCGTGAGGGAAAGGTGAAAAGCACTTCGATAAGAAGAGTGAAATAGTTCCTGAAACCATACGCCTACAAGCGGTCGGAGCTGCTATTATGCAGTGACGGCGTGCCTTTTGCATAATGAACCTACGAGTTGCCATCACCGGCGAGGCTAAGCCACATGAGTGGTGTACCCGCAGTGCAAGCGAGCCTTAACAGGGCGTATTTAGTCGGTGGGGGCAGACGCGAAACCAAGTGATCTACACATGTCCAGGTTGAAGTCCCGGTAACACGGGATGGAGGACCGCACCAATAAGCGTTGAAAAGCTTCTGGATGAGGTGTGTGTAGGAGTGAAAGGCCAATCAAACTTGGAGATAGCTCGTACTCCCCGAAAGGCATTTAGGTGCCGCGTGCGATGTTTCTCATGAGAGGTAGAGCGACCGATAGGTCAAGAGGGCTTCACCGCCTGTCGCGACCTGACGAACTCCGAATGCTCATGTGTTAGAAGTCGTGCAGTAAGGGGGCGGGTGCTAAGGTCCGTCCCCGAGAGGAGAAGAATCCGGACCGCCGTCTAAGGTCCCTGAGTTCCGTCTGAGTTAGTCTAACGAAGTCCTGTCCCCATGACAGCCAGGATGTTGGCTTGGAAGCAGCCATTCATTCAAAGAGTGCGTAACAGCTCACTGGTCGAGGGTCGGGGCGTGGATAATAATCGGGTATAAGACGGACACCGAAGGCGCGGGATAGAAATGTATATTAAAAGTATCGGTAGGGGAGCATTCCATGTGCGCCGAATGTTTGGGGCGACCCATAGCTGGAGCGCATGGAAACGCAAATGTAGGTATAAGTAACGATAAGAGGGGTTTAATTCCCCTCCGCCGCAAGTCCAAGGTTTCCCGGGCAATGCCAATCATCCCGGGGTCAGTCGGGTCCTAAGCCTCAGCCTAATGGCGATGGCGATGGCAGAAACGGTTAATATTCCGTTACTACCATGTAGGGCGATGTGGAGACGGAGCAGTGACACGGTCGCGGGGTGACGGAAGTCCCCGTTGAAGGGTTTAGGTGTAGATGAAGGCAGGCAAATCCGCTTTCAGAGCTGAAACCTTATAGTATGGCATTCCCTTCGGTGTTTGCCAATAGTACCGGTAATCATACTCCCCGGAAAATCCGCTAAGCTTCACCTTCATGGTACCCGTACCTCAAACCGACACAGGTTGACGGGTTGAATATACTAAGGCGTTGAGAGATTCATGGTTAAGGAACTAGGCAAACTGACCCTGTAACTTCGGGAGAAAGGGTCCTCGTTATAATGACGAGGCGCAGAGAATAGGTCCAGGCAACTGTTTAACAAAAACACAGGGCTGTGCAAAGACGAAAGTTCATGTATACAGCCTGACACCTGCCCGGTGCCGGAAGGTTAAGAGGAGAGGTCAATCTTCGGATGCCGCCTTGAATTGAAGCCCCGGTAAACGGCGGCCGTAACTATAACGGTCCTAAGGTAGCGAAATTCCTTGTCGGGTAAGTTCCGACCTGCACGAATGGTGTAATGATCCGGACGCTGTCTCAATCATGATCTCAGTGAAATTGTAGTATCGGTGAAGATGCCGATTACCCGCGATGGGACGAAAAGACCCCGTGAACCTTTACTATAGCTTAGCATTGACCTTGGTCATCCGACGTGTAGGATAGGCCGGAGGCTTTGAAGCGCTTACGCCAGTAAGTGTGGAGCCATCCTTGAAATACGGCCCTTTGGCTGTCTGAGGTCTAACGCGCCGTAGCGCGGACACTGCTTGGTGGGTAGTTTGACTGGGGTGGTCGCCTCCAAAAGCGTAACGGAGGCTTCCAAAGGTGCCCTCGGGCCGATTGGTAACCGGCCTTTCAGAGTGTAATGGCACAAGGGCGCTTGACTGAGAGGCAGACATGCCGATCAGGCAGGAAACTGGGGCATAGTGATCCGGTGCATGCGTATGGAAGCTGCATCGCTCAAAGGATAAAAGGTACTCCGGGGATAACAGGCTGATCCCCCCCAAGAGCTCATATCGACGGGGTGGTTTGGCACCTCGATGTCGGCTCGTCACATCCTGGGGCTGGAGAAGGTCCCAAGGG
>KQ959346.1:20400-22566 GCA_001552765.1 Bacteroidales bacterium KA00344 | reverse complement strand
TCATCACTTATGCAGAAAACTGCCGACCGTCGCAACAGCCGCACGAGCAAAAATAATTCAGTTACCGAATATTGCTCCATCGTTACCTATGGCAAATTCGGGTAACGCTCTGGTAACTGAACTTCTGCTTAAATCTGCATATTAAAACTCTTTTTGAAAAGAGCACTTCTATGCAAATTATTCCGTTTCCTGCTCATTATCAGTCAGTTTACACCAACTTCGATATTTCTTCATTTTCAAGGATTAGTTGCATCATGACTAAGCTTCATTCGCGCGATGATGAAGCCCAAAACGCACTGCGATGAAGCCCAAAACGCAGGACGATAAGATAGCCTTCGCAACGTCTGCGATATTTTTTTGTTTTTCCGGCAGGTTTTTTCGGCAGAAACATGGCACATTTTTTTCTGGTTGCTCCAAAAATAATCACAGGAAAACAGTAATTCTGTTTTACAAATCATTCCATTACGTGTGCAGCAACTATCACCATAACTTGCAGCACATCAAAAAAAATTGGGCGACAACATCAACTATTGGGTGAACTCTGCCGCTGCACTCTCGCGTTCCGTACAGCCTATGGAGGGCACGCGTTGGTGCGATCCCTCAACGGGATTCACAAAAGTCAGTGCCGACAAGCAACAGCTCACGCTCTATGCCATTAACAGGGAAGGGAAGATTCTCTATACCCTGCCCATAAAAAGTAAGCCCCAACCTCTTTTTATTGCGACCATTCTTTACCGTCATTACTCACAGCCATTGTCCTTATTGATGATGGTTGTGAGTGTTTCTGTATTATGCAATCACGTGCTGGATTATCAGAAATAGCAGATAGATAATGTTCTAAAATAGATTTATAACATTTATATTGGGAATATGTTCCGATATGAACCTTATGTTTTCCATAAAAGAATATCCTATTTTAAATAAATGATGTAAATTTGTGTTCAAAAGAGGAATAAAAGTTATGAGACAAGAAGAAATGACAGAAGCGCAAAAGCTGATAGCGATGGCAGAATCTCCCGTCACGATCAATCCCGATTATCTTGACGAAGATTTGATGATCATAGATAAGGTGAGGGCTTTGAGCCTGCCCAATGGCATTCGTCCGAATATGAATATTATTGCCATTTGCACTCAGGGCAAAATGAACGCCGTACTGAATGACGAGCCTCTGGAAGTTCATGCCCATCAGGTGTTCATCTGTCCGCTCAACAATGCTTTGGCAGATGTCATGGTGACGCCTGATTTTGAATATTCAGCGTTGTGTATCACCAACAGGGCATTGCAACTTTATCTGCGGCATTTCGTTTATGATTGGAACGAGGCTGTGTACATTCAGAAAATTCGGTGCTTCGATTTGGAAAATCGGTATATAGAGTTCTACAAGGGAGTGTACGAGTTGATCAAGATGTGTCTCACCCAGAAAGAGAATGGAATGTCCGAATGGTACCGTGACGAAATTATTAAGGGTTTGGTGAGTGCGTCGTTGGTAGGCTTTTGCGGACTGATACAGCAACAGATGACAAAGACTGTGCAAGAGCCTAAAAGGCACGTCTTGTTATTCAATCAGTTTCTTAATCTCTTGCAAAAAACCGAAAACAAGCATCAGACCGTAGAATATTATGCCTCCGAATTGTGCATCTCGTCTAAATACCTTACCTTGATTTGCAAGAAGAACTCCGGAAAGACCGCCAACGAATGGATAACGGAATATACGCTTGCTGATATCTCGTACTCGCTGCGCAACACGTCTCTGACAATCAAGGAGGTGAGCAATAAGTTGGGATTTCCTAATCCCAGCTTTTTCGGTAAATTTGTGAAAGACCACTTCGGCTACACGCCGCTCGAATATAAACGAAAACACCAGTCTAATTCATAATTCATAATTCATAATTCATAATTCACAATTCATAATTCATAATTCACAATTCATAATTCATAATTGGGCTTCGTTAATTCCAATTAGAAGTGCAAAGTTTGCGGTGTAGAAAAAAACATGAAAAACACCGCGGAGGTTTGCCTTGCGGCCGGGGGCGCGAAGCCTCCGAGGAGCACCGGCGGATTGCTTAAGCAATACAAAAAAGAGGAGAACTCCTGTTCCCCTCGATAAGATTAATAAAGCCGAGAGATATGATTAAGACAAAAATAGTATAACTTTGCACTTGCTTA
>KQ959346.1:0-20300 GCA_001552765.1 Bacteroidales bacterium KA00344 | reverse complement strand
TAACTTTGCACTTGCTTATGGAATCCGCCCAGCCATAAAACTTATTAATGTTTTCAAATTAGGCTGATTTTTTCGATTTGAAAGCTTGTGATATCCGAAAAAACTTCGTACTTTTACACCTTGTAAGCCCCCTAAACGGCGTCAGAACGCAAATAAACGGCTTTAAATCGAATTTTAGGTAAAATAATATAAGTATTAAATGGACGAAAATCAGACGATTGATCGGGACAGAATTTTAAAGATCAACATAGAGGAAGAAATGAAGTCTTCCTACATCGACTATTCCATGTCGGTGATTGTTGCTCGTGCGCTGCCCGATGTGCGAGATGGATTCAAACCTGTACATCGCCGTATTCTCTACGGCATGCTCGGTTTGGGCAACACCAGTGACAAACCTTATAAGAAATGTGCGCGTGTAGTAGGAGAGGTGCTTGGTAAGTATCACCCTCACGGCGACAGTTCGGTATATGGTGCGCTGGTGCGAATGGGCCAGGATTGGAATATGCGTTACAAGCTCGTTGACGGGCAGGGAAACTTTGGTAGTGTTGACGGCGACTCGCCTGCTGCTATGCGTTACACCGAGTGTCGCCTTGCGAAGATGGGCGAGCATATTATGGACGACATCGATAAGGATACGGTGGACATGACCAACAACTTCGATGACACGTTGAAGGAGCCTGCCGTGATGCCAACCAAAATACCTAACCTGCTGGTGAATGGCGGCAACGGTATTGCTGTGGGAATGGCCACCAATATGCCTACCCATAACTTGGGCGAGGTGATCGATGGTTGTTGTGCGTTTATCGACAATCCGGACATCGACACGGAAGGGCTGATGGAGTATATCCCTGCTCCGGACTTCCCAACGGGTGCATATATATATGGTATACAAGGTGTAAAAGATGCTTATAACACCGGACGCGGGCGCGTGGTGATGCGTGCCAAGGCGGAGATAGAGACCGACGAAAACCACGATAGAATTGTGGTGACAGAGATTCCCTACGGTGTAAACAAGCAGCAACTCATTGAGTATATTGCCGAACTCGTGAAAGAGGGAAGACTTGAAGGAATATCCAATGTGAACGACGAGTCGGGTCGTCAGGGTATGCGTATCGTGGTCGATGTAAAGCGCGATGCCAATGCCCGTGTGATTCTGAACAAGCTGTTCAAGATGACCGCCCTACAAAGCTCATTTTCGGTGAACAACATTGCGCTGATTCCAAATCCAAAGGATCCTTCACTGCTCCGTCCGAAACTGCTGACGCTGCGCGAGTGTATCAGTTATTTTATTGAACACCGTCATGAAGTGACCATTCGTCGCACTAAATTCGACTTGAACAAGGCGCAGGAACGTGCCCACATCTTGGAAGGTCTGATCATTGCCTGCGATAATATCGATGAGGTGGTGCATATTATCCGTGGCAGCAAGACTCCTGCGGAAGCCCAGGCCAATTTGGAGAAGCGGTTTGAGTTGGACAATCTTCAGTCGAAGGCTATCGTAGATATGCGTTTGTCGCAGCTCACTGGTCTTCGTATGGATCAGCTTCATGCTGAATACGAGGATTTGATGAAGCTCATAGATGAGTTGCAGTCTATTCTCGACGATCCGGAGAAGTGTAAGCAGGTGATGAAGGCCGAACTTCAGGAAGTAAAAGAGAAATATGGCGACGAGCGCCGTACCCAGATTATTCTTGATGAGCACGAGTTTAATGCTGAGGACTTCTATCCCAATGATCCGGTGGTTATCACTGTGAGTCATTTGGGTTATATCAAGCGCACTCCGCTGAGCGATTTCCGTGAGCAGGCACGTGGTGGAGTAGGTTCTAAGGGTGCACAGACACGTGACAAAGACTTCACTGAATACATCTATCCGGCAACAATGCACCAGATTATGATGTTCTTCACCAAGAAGGGCCGCTGCTATTGGTTGCACTGCTACGACATTCCCGAGGGCGACAAAACCTCGAAGGGACGTGCCATTCAGAACTTGCTCAACATCGATCCCGACGATGCGGTCAATGCTTTCCTGCGTTTGCGTGGTCGCGGATTTGAAGACGAAGAATTTGTAGACAGTCACTATGTTGTGTTTGCAACGAAGAACGGTACGGTGAAGAAAACCAGTCTGAGGGAATATTCCCGTCCGCGAGCCAACGGTGTTATTGCCATCAATATTGTTGAGGGCGATGAGGTGGTGGATGTTCGTCTGACCAATGGAAACAACGAACTCATCCTGGCTGACCGCAATGGCCGTGCTGTCCGCTTCGACGAAAACACAATTCGCCCGATGGGACGTGTGGCTACGGGTGTGCGTGGAATGCGTATTGATGACGACGATGATGCTGTGGTTGGTATGATTGTGGTGGACGATGCAGAAGCCGAGACGGTGATGGTAGTCAGTGAAGAGGGCTACGGTAAACGTTCGGACGTTGAGGAATACCGCAAGACTAATCGTGGAGGAAAGGGCGTCAAGACGATGGCCATTACCGAGAAGACAGGTCGTTTGGTGGCTATCAAGAACGTGACCGATGCCAACGACCTGATGATTATCAACAAGAGTGGTATAGTTATTCGTCTGGCGGTAGCCGAAGTGCGTGTCATGGGACGTGCAACTCAGGGTGTTCGGTTGATCAATCTCACGAAGAAGAACGATACCATTGCAAGCGTCTGCAAGGTAATGTCGTCAGAATTGGAAGCTGCGTTAGAGGAAGAAAAGGTGCAGGATGAGGATGGGACAAACGGACAGTCAGCCGAGTCGCCTCATAAATCTGAAGCATCTACAGAAGACAGAAATGACGAATGAGTAGTAGATATAGACGAAATAACAGGCTCTGAAAAGTAACAACAGGATCCTGTTATGCGTCTTATCTATAAAGAAATCATAAACAGGAAGTATAATATCAATTTTATATGTATATGAAGAAAATAATGATTGCGGCCGTGATGATGCTTAGCACATCAGCAGTTTTTGCCGGAGACAGTGATGCTCTGAAGGCCATTACCAAGTCAAAGCAATATGCAGAGGCTGTCCAGTTGTTGAAGTCTAATTTTGCACAGTTGGCAGACAACAAGGAGAAGGCTAAGGCATATGAACACGTTACTAAGCTCGCGTTGGAGAAGTTCGACAAGGAGACTGCCGTTCAGACTGCCAATATGCAGGCCCAAATCACCAAGACAAAGGAGGAACCCTATGATACGATAGGATTCTATCAGGCTGCATACGATGCAACAGTGAACGGATTGGAATGTATCAAATACGATGCAATGCCTGATGCAAAGGGTAAGGTGAAGCCCAAGTTTACGAGTGGCCTTACGCCGTTGATTTCAAACGCTCGTATGCAATTGGTTACAGCTGGTAACTATTATGCCCAAAGCGCCAATGAGGAAAATGTGCTGAAGTACTGGGGAACGTTCCTCGACACCGACGATAATCCAATATTTAAGGCGTCAAAAGAGCAGGAAAAACAATTCTTAGGACAGGTAGCCTATTATACTGCACAGTATGCCTATCAGGCAAAACAGTATGATCGTGCATTGAAATATGCAGATATTGCCATGCAGGACACTGAAATGCACAAGCAAGCAGAGGACTTTAAGTTTTCGATTATGCAGTATAATCTGAAAACTCATGCCGATTCGGTGAACTTTGCAAGCGAAATGAAGACGCTCTATGAAAAGGAACCGGCCAACGAAACGGTCTTTGCTACATTGTGTAATATGTATAGCGGCTTGGGCATGGCAGCCGAATTGGATGCCGTTATTGCCGATAAACTTGCCAAAGATCCTAACAATTTCACTGCTTGGGCATTGAAGGGACAGACCCTGTTAAACCGTAACTCTACTGCGGAAAAACCCAGTTGGGACGAGTGCATTGATGCTTTCAAGAAGTCAATTGCCATTAATGATACGAATCCTGTGGTATTAACCTATCTTGGATTCTCTATCAATGCAAAGGCTTCTCAAATTGAGAACAACCGTGCTGAGCAGAAGAAGCTGTATCAGGATGCAATGGGATATTTGGAAAAAGCTAAGGAAATAGACCCCAACCGTGAAAAGGCAAATTGGGCTTATCCATTGTACCAGTGCTATTACTTGGTTTATGCGGCTAACGATCCACGCACTTTGGAAATGGAAAAACTGTTAAAGCAATAACAATTATATAAATGACAGCCCCATTTTTAACAGTGTTTGTTAATGGGGCTGTTTTTAATTTGATAAGCAGTAGCCTTTCTTTGAGGAGCCCCGGTGTTGTTTATCTGTTATTAAGAGAAAGGGAGTTGTTAAGGGAGATTAGTAAAATGAAGAGAAGGATAATACACATACTTATACTATTGTTGGTTTGTTGCAGTGCGTTTTCTCAGAAGAGAGAAATCTCTGTGGCTCGGGATTGGGTGAAAAAGGGCAATAATCTTGATAAGGCCGAACAGTCTATGATGCACCTTTTGGAGGACTCCACCAATCGCCACAATAAGAAAATATGGGATATTCTGTTCGAAAGTTTGCGCAAGCAGTATGAGCAGGGTAACGAAAAACTGTATTTAAAACAACGGTATGATACGGTTTCTTTGTTCAATATTGCCTCAAGAATGTTTGATGTGATGCAGACATACGACTCTATAGATGCCTTGCCTGATAAAAAAGGACGCATCAAGCTGGAATATCGCAAGTCAAATTCAGAACTCCTTAACACTTTACGGCCCAATCTTTACAATGGTGGCTTGTTTCTGATACGCAAGCAAAAATATGCCGAAGCATATAAAATGCTCGACCAATACATCGGAACCGTAGAGCAACCCTTGTTTCGAGCTTATCACTATGCATCGAAAGACAAATCTCTGCCGGTAGTATCTTATTGGGCCATGTACTGTGGTTATAAAATGAAAGATACGACAAAGGTGATGAAACACAGTTCGCTTGCATTGCAAGACAAGCTTCATCATGAGTCGGCTATGCAATATTTGTCAGACACCTATTTACTAATGGGCGACACGACACAGTATATCAAGACCTTGAAAGATGGTTTTGAGTTGTATCCTTCGACGCCTTTTTTCTATTCTCACCTTGTCGATCATTATTCCCAGCAGCGGGAATGGGACAGGGCTTTGGCCTTAACCGATGAAGCATTGGCATCTGATAGTACGAAATTGGTGTATCATGTCACCAAGAGTTCGCTATTGCTGAATCTTGGAAAATACAGGGAAAGCTTTATGATAAGCGACTCTCTGCTGCAGGTAAACGATAGCTTACCGGAGGCTTATTTGAATGCCGGACTTGCAAAATACAACGAGGGAGTAACTATGGAGAAGTCACTCAATCAAACAGCAAAGCGTAAAAAGACTGTTCTCAACTATTATCGAGAGGCTTTGCCCTATTTAGAGACTTATCGGAAGATGCGTGAAGACAGGATAGATACATGGGGTTTGCCCCTTTATACCATCTATTTGAATTTGAATATGGGTAAGAAATTTGATGAAATAGATAAGCTGATGAAGAAATAAATAAGTCTTCGCTCGCACACGGTGCAGACTATGTTTGCCCATATTAGATCATTCACTCACAAGCAACATGCTGTTTATTCGTATCTAATCTGTTCCAGTCTTGCGCACATTTCGCTCGCAAGACTTTTTCGTATGGCTAAGCTCAACTCGCAATGCTCTTGGAAGTTTTGAGCAACAATGCGTGCACCCATGTCCTTAACAACTCTCATCACACTGTTCATCATAGGGTATGAGAATGAGAACTTGATTTCTTCTTCAACCAATCGTTCTTCGACCATACAATGTTGGATAGCGTCTGCGGCTGCCGTTCGATAGGCAACAATAAGCCCACCCGTTCCGAGATTCACACCACCATAATAGCGTATCACGCAAATAACGATGTTGGTGAGTTCGTTAGAGTTTATTTGTCCGAGAATAGGTTTGCCTGCTGTAGAAGACGGCTCACCGTCATCGTTTGCACGGAATATGCTACGGTCGGCGCCAATCACATAGGCATAACAGCAGTGGCGGGCATCATGGTATTTTCTACGATAGCTGTCCACAATTTCCATAGCCTCTTCCGGAGTTTCCACATGATGCGCAAAAGCGAGGAACTTACTCCTCTTTTCGGTGTAATATCCCTCGCCTATGCTTGTAATAGTTTTATAACTGTCTTCCATTCAAACTGTCAGCGCCTATGCTTGCTAACTGTAAGTTTAATCCTCCAGCTTATGAATAATGAGTCCGGAGCGCAATTTGGGCTCAAACCAAGTAGCCTTTGGCGGCATGATCTTGCCCGAATCGGCGATGTCCATTATCTGATTCATCGAAACGGGATAGAGCGCCAATGCCCACCTCATTTCACCACTGTCTACCCTGCGTTCCAATTCTTCTAAGCCGCGAAGACCTCCTACGAAGTCAATTCGATTGTCTGATCGCAAGTCTTTGATACCCATCAGTTTGTCAAGAATGAGCCTGCTTGAGATGTCTACGTCGAGAACGCCGATAGGATCATTGTCATTGTAGGTTCCGGGTTTGGCAACCAGACTGTACCAACATTTGTCGAGATACAATGAGAACTCGTGGAGGCGCTGTGGCTTGTAGGCTTTTGCTCCTTTCTTCTCTACGGAGAAGTCATGCTCCAAAGCCTTTAGGAACTCTTCAGCACTCATACCATTCAGGTCTTTCACTACGCGATTGTAGTCAAGAATCGTGAGTTGGCTGGCTTGGAAACATACGGCCATGAAGTAGTTGTATTCTTCTTTGCCGTTGTGTTTCGGATTTTGTCGTGCCTTTTCTGCTCCTACAAGTGCTGCTGCTGCCGACCTATGATGACCGTCAGCAATATACAGGCTCGGCATCTTGGCAAATTCGTTGGTGATGGTTTCGATGTCTTTGCTGTCTGAAACTATCCATAGTTGATGCCTGAAACCATCTATCGGAGCGATGAAATCGTATTCCGGCTCCTGCTCTGCATATCGCATTAGCAGTTCGTTGAGCACCTCGTTGTCAGGATAGGCGAAAAACACCGGCTCGATGTTGGCATTGCACACACGGACGTGTTTCATGCGGTCTTCTTCCTTATCACGCCGTGTCAGTTCGTGCTTCTTGATAACACCTGTCATATAATCCTGCACATAGGCTCCCACGACCAGTCCATATTGTGTCTTGCCGTTCATGGTTTGTGCATAGATATAGTAGTGTTCGGCTTCGTCTTGCACGAGCCATCCTTCTTTCTGGAACTTCTTGAAGTTCTCCGCTGCACTCTGATACACTCTGGTATCATATTCGGATGTGCCCGGCTCGAAGTTTATTTCGGGCTTGATGATATGATACAGCGATTTCTCGTTGTCGCCTGCCTCTGCGCGTGCTTCTTCTGAGTCGAGAACGTCATAGGGGCGTGATTGCACTTCTTCAACAAGCTGCTTGGGTGGACGAACACCCTTAAATGGTTTTACTGTAGCCATAGTAAGATTTTTGGTTTAATAATGATGACAGGCCTTCAGCGAGACAAAGTGATGTATGGCATACATACTTTAAGACCGAAAGACCTGTTGATAGTGAAATATTCCTATCCCTTGCAGCGATCTGAGCGGTGTGCAGGGATGGATGATTATCAATATTATTTGTTCACTTGGAAGCGAGTATCGCCATCTTTGAAGAAGGCGTTTATCTGCTTGATGGCTGCGATGCCTGCATTGATGTTGGCCTCTGCGGTCTGCGCACCCATCTTCTTGGGTGTGGAGAAATAGCGACCTTCGAACTTTCGGAATTCTTCATCAGCATCGGGCTTGATGTCGGTGATGAACTTTAAGTCTTCGCGCTCTGCCAACAACTTCAGTAACTGCGGCTCGTCGATTACCTCCTTGCGCGCCGTATTGATGAGGATGCCACCCTTTTTCATCTGGTTTACAACCTCATAATTAATGCTCTGCTTGGTCTCGGCCGTTGCGGGAATATGGAGACTCACGATGTCGCAATCCTTAAACAAATCGTTGCGGCATTGTACGGCATGAACACCGGCATCCTCAATGACCTCATTCGGACAATATTCATCATAGGCATATACCTTCATACCGAATCCCTTGGCAATACGAGCAACATTGCGCCCAACGTTTCCAAAAGCCAGAATACCCAATTTCTTGGACTTAAGCTCTGTGCCGGCCTTCCCATTGTAGAAGTTGCGTACGGTGTAGACTAAAAGTCCGAATACTAATTCGGCAACAGCATTCGAGTTTTGTCCCGGTGTGTTTTCCACTACAATGTCTTTCTGTTTGGCATATTCGGTATCGATAGAATCGTAGCCAGCGCCGGCACGAACAACAATTTTCAGCTTCTTGGCAGCGTCCATCACATCCGGAGTAATCTTGTCAGAGCGCACAATCATTGCGTCTGCATCTGCCACAGCGTCCAGCAACTGCTGTTTGTCGGTATATTTTTCCAACAACACGACTTCGTGTCCGGCCTGCTTGGCCTCTTTTTTGATGCCATTAACGGCCACTGCCGCAAAAGGTTTTTCTGTAGCAATGAGTATCTTCATAGTTTTATTGTTTTCTGGTTTGACGTTTTATAAATCAACGGCCCCTCCCCATAGAGAGGGAGGGACCGGATGGATTAATGTTGAGCTTCAAA
Source organism: Bacteroidales bacterium KA00344 (assembly GCA_001552765.1). Taxonomy (GTDB): domain Bacteria; phylum Bacteroidota; class Bacteroidia; order Bacteroidales; family Bacteroidaceae; genus Prevotella. Next base: position 11,694 of record KQ959346.1, on the reverse strand, counting down.
TTCTTTCATGGCCTTCACAAGGGCGTTCACGCCTTCCAAGGTCTGTGCGTTGTAGCAGCTTGCACGGAATCCGCCCACCGAACGGTGCCCCTTGATGCCTACCATGCCGCGCTCTATGGCAAAGTCGAGGAACGGTTTTTCCAATTCCTTGTAGTCTTCGTTCATGACGAAACAGATGTTCATCAATGAGCGATCGGCTTCAACAACAGTACCGTGGAACAGTTTGTTGCGGTCTATTTCTCCATAGAGAATCTCTGCACGTTCCTTTGCCCGGCGATCCATTTCTTTCACTCCGCCCTGTGCCTTCACCCATCGCATGGTTTCCATCAGCGAATAGATAGGAACAACAGGCGGTGTGTTGAACATGGAGCCTTTGTCCACGTGTGTGCGATAGTTCAACATGGTGGGCAGTTCGCGTGGAGCCTTGTCGAGCATATCGTCTTTCACGATGATGACGGTAACGCCCGCCATAGCCATGTTTTTCTGGGCACCGGCAAAAATTGCGGTGTATTTGGAAACGTCCACCGGACGGCTCATAATGTCTGACGACATATCGGCAATCAGTGGTACGGGAGAGTCGATGTCTTCGCGAAGTTCCGTGCCATAGATGGTGTTGTTGGTCGTGATGTGCAGATAGTCCAAATCCGTGGGGATTTCAAATCCGTGAGGCATATAGGTGTAATTCTTATCGGCAGAAGAAGCAACCTCTACCACCTCACCAAACAGTTTAGCCTCTTTCAGCGCTTTCTTGGCCCATGCCCCCGTATTGAGGTATCCGGCCTTCTTGATGAGAAAGTTTGCAGGAATTTGGGTGAACTGCAGCGAGGCGCCGCCACCGAGGAAAATCACGGAGTAGCCTTCCGGGATGTCGAGCAATTCTTTGATCAAAGCCTGAGCCTCATCAACCACCGGTTGGAAATCTTTGGCACGGTGACTGATTTCCATGATTGACAGACCGGAACCGTTGAAATCCAAAATCTGCTTTGCGGTGTTTTCAATCACTTCGCGGGGAAGCATCGAAGGACCGGCATTAAAGTTGTACTTCTTCATACTTTTATGATATTTATAAATGGTTAATTTCTGTTCTTTCGGCTTGTTTAACTATCTGCAAACTTAGAGTTTTTATTTTACATATACAAATAAATTGGTAATTATTTACACCTAAATTTGTAGGAACAATTGGCGCGTTGTATAGTTTGTGTATGGAACTGCTGCGTAATGGTTGTGCTTTGCTTTTTTCGTCGTGAAATAGAAGACGGGTAGGGCTTGATATTTTTTAGAGATTGAATGGTGTTAAACCGACTTTGGAGATGGTTTCAGCGTGGGTTGTTCATATATTCTTTTGCGTCAGGGCGACTGCCGTAGGTCGGCGGTTTCGCTCTTTGGTGGGCTTGGCATTTTATCCTTTTCACTCCGCGAAAGGAGAAAAGTCTTCTCCGGCTCTTTTGAATTTATAAGGATGAGCTTGGAAAAACAGTTTCCCGATGTATATTTATAACATTTTGACACTATATATTCCAGCTGTTTGACGGGTGGGAAAGGGCTTGGGAAACCTCTGTTAATTACCTGAAAAAATATATACAAATACCCCTTCAAATTTCGCTTATTTTGAATTGAAAATATGTTGGTGCTAAATACTCGAAAAATAGTGGGTTTTGTGTATGATGCTGAATAACAGAGAGTAATGAGTGTTTTTTAGTAAAACTTCGCAAATAGTTTTCTAAATCGTCTGCGGTTGATGCCTAACCGCAACGCGAAAACAGTTTAAACGCGGGGCGGTTACGGCCAATCGGCACTGCGATTGAGCCTTTCCCGCGATGAGAATAGGGCTTAACCGCAAATCGTTTGAATTTTCGAGTTGATTATGGAACGGTTTTGTCGGAAAAACATAGCCTGTTTTTCGCTGGAACACGAAGACCGGAAGGTCGTTTTTTTCATGTGTTTATTTTACATAATTACAGTTTTCATTACCCACCAAAAGCAACAGGCGAACGACCGTACATATCGGTTCCGCCCCTCTGCCAGTCTTCAGCATAACCATACGAATTATCTTTTGGTTGAGCCGAAGTTGCTATGACGGGTGCTTGCCACAAGCCCATGAAGGGTTAAAATCGGAACCCAAGATTGATGAAAAAGTTGATGCTTTTTGTTCTGTTGGAATAGCTCAGTGTGCCGCCAACGGGGCCGAGCAGTGACTGATAATAATAGGCCAGCTGGTATCCCATCATGGGGCCATGTTTAAGAAGGTCTTGGGTTTTCTCGCTATGCTGTGCGGCGGCTATCTTCAGCAGTATGTAGTTATTGGTGGTGAGTTGTTCCTGAAACTTGAGTTGGCACGCCACAAAACGCGAGTCGGTAAACTCCAAATGATGAACACCAGCGAACGGCATCTGCTGTTCTATATAGTGGCTGAACCACTGCCCGCCAATCACGTTCTGCCTGATGAGGGGGATTTCTTTGCCAAAGAGCATTCTTCCATACAACAGGGGTTGGAACGTCAGTCTTTTGTTCAGGCTGAACGACATTCTCCACGAGGCACTAAGCTCGCTGAAGCCCTTATGGCCTTTATAACCGGTAAAGTTGTCGGTGAAATACGCGTATTCTGCATTGAATTTTGCGCCACGTGTGGGGAAGATCCAAGCGTCTTCGGAGTTGAAGTGAAGGTTTGCGTGATAGCTGAAATAGTGGTCATCTTGCATTTTGAAGGCATCGTGCAGGAGTTTGCTCGATACCAAGACTCCCGTGTAGTTGTAGTAATCCCACCGTGCGCTGATATCCAACTCCAGGTTTTTAAGACTGATATTGAGCAGGTTCAGGCCCACTTGATGGTGATTGTAGGTCACGTTGTAGGCGTTGTGCCCTTCCTCATATATATCGAAATCGTTGTGTCGGAAGGTGTAGCCGAGTGCTATGTCTACTAGTCCTTTAGGTTTCCAGTTGGCTATGGCAGATGCCATCATGTTTTTTCCGAGCCTTAGGGTTGCTTTCAAGTCTATGGGGCGTGCCGCCATTGAGTATAGCCCGTTGAGTTGCATCGCCACCCCTTCTTCTGAATCGAATCTCACACCGAGGTTGCCTTGCATGCGGTCGTAAGTCGGTCGGTTGTTGGTGGAATCGTCTTCAAAGACAATAGGTTGCAGGGCGGCAGCACTGGGGTTGAGCAGTGGGGCTTTATAGTCCTTGTCCAGTCCCAGTTTGCGTTTGAGCTCCATGAGTTCGTCCCAATGCTTCATAGCCTCTTCCTCGCCACGCCTGATGAGGGTATCGATGGCTGATGGGGTGAAACTTGCCGCACTGTAGCCTTCAGTGTTCACACGTATGGGAATGTCTGTGATGGCGATATTTTCGTCATACTTGTTCTTACAGTTCACATCGACGATTTGGCCTAATATGGACGCCCCGTTGGCCAGGTCTTCGGCCGTTTTGGGCTTGCCCTGTACGGTGGCTCCGATGATGTAGTCGGCCCCCATTTTCCGGGCAATATCCGCCGGATAGTTATTGCGCAGACCGCCATCGACGAGCATCATGTCGCCTTTCCTGACGGGTGTGAACACTGCGGGAATAGACATGCTGGTGCGCATGGCATTGGGCAGATAGCCGCTGTGAAAGTCGTATTCGGTGTTGTCCACAATGTTGGTTGCCACACAGGCAAAGGGGATGGGGAGTTTGTTGAAATCCATAGAGTCGTTGTATCCCTCCGTGAGTCTGTTGAACAGTTTGATGAGATTTTTGCCCTGAATGAGCCCACCGGATTTGTAAATTTTCTTGTTTTTGATGGTCAATGTTTTGGAAAGCAGATAGGTATTCTGCTTCTCGCGGTTGACAAGATCTTGCGAATAATAGTCTTCCCGGTCTCTGAGCAGAAAGGCCCAGTCTTGTTTCCGCACGGTAGTATCGAGTGCGGTGGCATTCCATCCGCAGCAGTAGAGACCGCCCACGATGCTGCCCATAGACGTTCCGGTGATGATATCGATGGGGATGCCGGCTCGTTCGATGACCTTCAACACCCCAATGTGCGCAATGCCTTTGGCTCCGCCGCCTGAAAGCACTACGGCAACCTTCTTGGCCATAGGTCGGGCGGTGGCATCAGAGGGGTGAGCGGTGGTGATGGATGATGGCTGAACGGCAGCGGAGACGGTGTTGGTCGGTATGAGTACAAAGGTGGGTGATATGAAAAACAGGATAAGAAAAACGAACTTGAATATGCTATTATTCATAAATGTGAAACAATTGTGGGGTATGAATATATAATGTTTGCAAATATAATGCGTTTTTTACGTTAAAACAAAAATAAACTTAAAAGTTTTCCTTTGTCGTCTAATATGAGTATTTTTGTAAATGGTTTAAATGTGAACTTAGAATGAAATTCGCAATTATAGCAGCGGGAGAAGGCTCCCGTTTAACAGCAGAGGGGGTGAAGTCGCCTAAGCCACTTGTCAAGGTGGGCGGCGAATATCTCATAGATCGTTTAATTCGCATCTTCTTGGAAAACCGTGCTGAGGAGATTGATGTGATATGCAACGGGCTCACGCCATTGGTCAGTACTCATCTACAACATATTGTTGATAACGGGCTTGATGGTGTGCCGGTGCCTCTGCGTTTCATAGTCAAGAATACGCCAAGTTCAATGCATTCCTTTTTTGAGCTAAGCAGACTGTTGGGCAACTGTCCGTTCGTGATGACGACAGTGGATGCCATTTTCTTGGAACAGGAGTTTGCAGCTTATGTTGATGCTTTTGAGAAAGTACTGGCACAGGGAGGAGACGGACTGATGGGCGTCACGGATTTCGTGGACGACGAGAAACCGCTCTACGTTGGTACCGATGCGCAGATGAATATCACAGGTTTTTACGATGATAATCGTTTGGATAATACCTTTATATCGGGTGGCATCTATGGGCTGACATCGTGTGGAATCGATACGCTGAAAGACTGTATGCAGCGCGGCGAAAGTCGTATGCGCAACTTCCAGCGTGGTCTTATTCGTGACAACAGACATTTGAAGGCCTTCGGTTTTACCAAGGTATTCGACATAGACCATGCTTCTGACATTGCGAAGGCAGAGGCGTTTGTTGTCGGCAACAATCATTCGTGTAACAGGAAATAGTTGATATGGAAGTTGAGAAGTTTCTCGCCATACGTCGTGACGACAGATTCTCGCCAAACTCGGTAGAAAGAGACCGCCAGATATTGGAGCTGACTTGCGAAGAGATAAAGCGTAGGGTAGGACTTACAGCGGACATACCAATGATTGATGAGGCCGACTTGGCAGATTGTCCGACCGTTGCAGACTGTTACATTTCTATGGCTCGCTCTGCGGAGGCCTTGCATGTGTTGTCTGCTATGGAGACGAACGGCGGACTTGTTGTAAACACCCCGGAGTCTGTCGGACGCTGCCGGCGGTCGCTGCTCGACTGTTTCATGCGGAAGCATCATGTACCGATGCCCGATGATGACAGTTCACAGGGCTTCTGGTTGAAGCGGGGTGACGCTGCTGCCCAGTCGGACAAGGATGTGGTTTATTGTCGGGATTCGAATGCGTTGGAAAGTGCAAAGGCCGCCTTTCGGGCGCGTGGCATTGAGGATATGGTGGTCAGTCCACATGTTTCCGGCGACTTGGTGAAGTTCTATGGGGTGGGCACGCGTCTGTTTAAATATTTCTATCCCAGTGATGATGGCATATCAAAGTTCGGCGACGAAGCGCGCAACGGCAGGGCACACCATTACGCATTTGATGTTCAGGCGTTGCAGGCAGATGTCGTAAGGCTTGCCGAACTCATCGGAATAGATGTCTACGGTGGTGATGCGATTGTCGGAAAGGACGGAAGATACTACATTATAGATTTCAATGACTGGCCGAGTTTCTCTCGCTGTAAGGAGGAAGCGGCAACGGCTATTGCTGTGGAGATATTGTCAAAACGGGCGTAGCTTGGTCAAATAATAGTCCCAACAAGTAGGGGACAAGCAAAAAATACAAAAAAAATGTCTACATTTAAAGAGTTATTACAAGCATCTTTTAAATCGAACGACACGGAAGAGTGGTTGGATGTGCATTTTACCCGTCCCATAGGATTGGTCTTCGCACTCTTGTGGAGCAAGTTGGGCATACATCCAAACACCATTACCATATTGTCTATATTCTTGGGCATCGCTTCCGGTTGGATGTTCTACTACACCGATCCTGTACATAATATTATGGGCGTGGTGCTGTTGATGTTGGCCAATTTCTGTGACTCCACGGATGGACAGATGGCGCGTCTCACAGGCAAGAAGACGTTGGTAGGGCGTGTGCTCGATGGAGTTTCAGGAGATATATGGTTTCTCGTCATCTATGTATCGCTGTGCCTGCGTATGCAGGGGCAACATATTCCCGGCACCCAGATGTATTGGGGAATATGGATTTGGGTATTAGCTGTCCTTGCCGGTTTTTTAAGCCACTCGCCACAGGCCATGATGGCAGACTATTATCGGCAGATACATTTGTTTTTTCTGAAAGGAAAGGAAGGGTCGGAACTCGACAGTTATGCCCGGCAACACGCTGAATATGAGGCTACGCCGAAAGAGCAGGTTATGGCTCGATTATTTTACCGCAATTATGCAGAATATTGCAGGAAGCAGGAAAAACGTACTCCCAAGTTCCAAAAATTCTTTGTCGCTTGGCAGAAAAACGTCGCTAAGCACTCAAAAGATGTGTTGGAGCCTATCCGTCAATCATTTCTTGCCGGCAGCCGACCGATGATGACCTATGCCAATATTCTGACATTCAACGTGCGTGCCATCGTGCTTTACATCACGTGTCTGCTCAACTGCCCTTGGATTTATTTTCTTTTCGAAATAACCATACTCAATTTTCTTTACGAATATATGCACAAAAGTCATGAGAACTTATGCAAGTCCATGACAGCAGAACTATCTAAACTTCCGACCGATGATTAAAGGATATATTTTCGATTACGGCGGTACGCTGGACACGGCGGGCTGTCACTGGGGACAAATGTTGTGGGGAGCCTATCAGCGCAACCATATTCCGGTGAGCGAACAACAGTTTCGTGATGCTTATGTGTATGCGGAACGCACCTTGGGAGTAGAGCCGATAATCCGTCCCGACTTCACTTTCTATAAGACACTTGTTGTGAAAATTCGTCTGGAAATGGAACATCTTTGTGCTTCCGGAGCGTGGGGAGCGGATGAACAAGAGTTTAAGGCCGGACACAATGCTGTACTTGCAGACGTGTATGCGCGGGTGAAGGAGATAACAGCATACAGCAGTCGTGTGCTGTCGAAACTGGGCGAACACTATCCGATGGTACTCGTAAGCAATTTTTACGGCAATATCAACACCGTGCTTCAGGAGTTTGAGCTTGACAAATACTTTAGGGACGTCATAGAATCTGCTGCTGTCGGCATACGCAAACCCGACGCACGCATCTTTAATTTGGGTGTGAAGAGCCTTGGGTTAAGGCCGGAAGAAACAATGGTTGTGGGCGACAGCTTCTACAAGGATATAGAGCCGGCTGTCAAAATAGGATGCCACTCGACATGGTTCAAAGGCAAAGGATGGACTGATAAAACTTATGACGAGACACTGCCGGACTTTGTTATTACAGATTTGGCACAATTGTTAGAGACTTAGTCTATAATAATGAACAGAAAACGAATGAAAAGTTTCAGGATATTTTTTACAGCATTGATGCTTATATTTGCAACGAGCATCAGTGCACAAATACAAGGAGTCATCACCGATGCAGAGACCGGCGACACGTTGCTCTATCCGAGTGCGTCGTACAAGGGGCATCAGGTGGCGGTGAGCGGCAACGCAATGGGCGAGTACTCCATCGCTCGGCACAATGGGTGGCAGCTTACTTTTTCGGCGATTGGGTACAAATCCAAGACCGTAAATATTTCTGCGAAAACACCTTCCATACTCAATGTGAAGCTCCGCCCGGACACCAAGCAGCTCAATGAGGTTGTGGTAAAATCGAAGCGGGGCCGTTACAGCCGAAAGAACAACCCTGCCGTAGAACTCATGAAACGGGTAATCGCAGCCAAGAAACGAACGGATCTGCAAAACCACGACTACCTGCAATATACCAAATACCAGAAGCTAACCTGTGCCATAAACGATATTACGAAAGCTGATATGGATTCCGGATTCATCAGCAAGCACCGTTGGCTGATCGACCAAGTGGAGACAAGCCCTTACAACGGCAAATTAATTCTTCCTATCAGCGTGGACGAAACTGTAACGCAACACATCTATCGCAAGAATCCCAAAAGTGAGAAGAATATTATTCAAGGTCAAAATTCTACGGGCGTAAACCAGCTTATCCAGACCGGCGACATTCTCACCGTAGCCATGAAAGACGTGTTTACCGATATTGATATATACAATGATCAGATCCGTTTACTCCAACATCCGTTCACATCTCCTATTGGCAAGGATGCCATTGCTTTTTATCGCTTTTACATCGAGGACACGGTTTATGTAGACCATGACCTTTGTTATCATCTGCAATTTATCCCCAACAACCAGCAGGACTTTGGATTTAGGGGCGAACTCTATATCCTTGCCGACTCCACGCTTCACGTGAAGCGATGCAATCTCACCATTCCCAAGCGAAGTGACGTAAACTTCGTGGAGAATCTGCAGGTGAGACAGGAGTTTCGCAAACTCCCAAATGGAGAATGGGCATTGAGTGTTGATGATATGATTGTTGAGATGAAGGTCTCCAATTTGCTGGCAAAGGTAATGGTTGCCCGCACAACCCGTCTCGATGATTATGCTTTTGATGAATTGCCCAAACAGTTATTCAAGGGCAAGACTAAGGAGCGACGTGAGGCCAATGCACTGATGCGCGATGAGGCTTTCTGGAACAAGTACCGCAGTGTGGAACTCACCAAGAGTGAGAGTTCGATGGAGGCCTTTATCCATCGTATGGAGCAGGTTAAGGGATTCAAATATATTATCTTTGCCGCCAAGGCCTTAATCGAGAACTTTGTGGAAACGGGCGACCAGAATCGCCCAAGTAAGGTAGATATCGGTCCGGTGAATACCTTCATAACCAAGAACTTCATTGATGGATTTCGTACACGTGTCAGCGCACAGACAACGGCTAATTTGAATAAGCATTGGTTCTTTTCGGGATATGTTGCACGCGGTTGGCGCTCCAAGAAAAACTATTACAAGGGCGAGGTAACCTATTCGTTCAACAAGAAAGAATACCTCCCCCGTGAGTTCCCGAAACGTACACTGACCTTCACATCGACCTATGATGTTACGTCGCCTTCCGACAAATTTGTTCACACCGACAAAGACAACGTGTTCACAGCCTTCAAATGGGCCACTGTCGATAAGATGATGTTCTACAATCGCCAGCAGCTGCTTTTCGAATATGAATACGAGTGGGGCTTCAAGACAATGTTAGGATTGAAGACGGAGGAGAACGAGGCGGCAGGTAGGTTGTTCTTCAACAACCTGAGTAGCGGAGTCGATTTTGTTTTCCCGGACAATGTTGCGGCCGGAGACTTGCTGCACAACGGCAAGATGCGAACAACAGAATTGAGACTCGAATTGACACTGGCGCCGGGACGTACCTATATCAATACTAAGCAGCGTCGCACGCCCATCAATCTGGATGCACCCGTATTTAAGGTAGGCCATACAATCGGCTTGAATAAATTTTTGGGCGGAGACTATAAGTATAACTATACAGAAGCATCTATCTATAAGCGTTTCTGGATGAAAAGCTGGGGCAAGATAGATACTCACGTCAAGGCCGGTGCTCAGTGGAACAGGGTGCCCTATCCCTTGCTCATCATGCCGGCAGCCAACCTGAGCTATATTGTCGAGGATGAGACATTTAACCTGATAAACAACATGGAGTTCCTCAACGACCGCTTTGCAAGCCTGGATGTTTCATGGGACATGAACGGAAAACTCTTCAATCGAATTCCATTGCTCAAGAAGCTGAAGTGGAGAGAGTACTTCGGAGTGAAGTGTTTGTGGGGAAAACTCACTGACAAGAACAACCCAACACTGCCGCAGAATGCCGGAAATGCCACATTGATGCAGTTCCCTGAAGGTTGTTACGTGATGGACCCGAAGCGTCCATACGTGGAGTTGATAGCGGGCATACACAATATTTTCAGGATACTGCACGTGGAATATGTACACCGTTGCAACTATAATGACTTGCCCACAAGCAACCGCAACGGGGTGAGGTTTATGATGAGAATGACATTCTAATCAAGTAATACACAGATGAGGCAGTTGGGTTCATAACAATGATTCCGACTGTCTCATTTTTATTCATAGGCGTGAGATGCATATTTATTTGGAGCAGGCATAGCGCGCGTCCGTTCCATCCCACCGAACGGTCTGTTTACCGAAATGTAATTTGTACTGTCCAACGGCTATTTGTTCCATATTTCTCCTCATTATACGATGGGCGAAAGAGCGATAGGGCAATGCTCATAAAATCTTGGTAAAATACTTTTTCAATTCGTTTATTTTTCATATATTTGTCAATCATTCTTGATTAATTGTAGTTTCTTTTGGCAAAAAAACGTAGAACTTCATTAAAGGAATTGGCTGCGGAGCTTGGAGTGAGCATAGCAACCGTTTCGCGTGCGCTTCATGCAAGTCATGAAGTGAGTGAGGAAATGCAGAAAAGGGTTAAGGCATTGGCCAAGGCCCGCAATTATCGTCCCAATCCTTTTGCCCAGAGTTTGCGTAAAGAAGCTCCTCATATCATTGGCGTTATTGTTCCCAATCTGGTGACCCATTATTTTGCTTCCGTGCTGGATGGCGTTGAAGATTGCGCCTCCAAGAACGGTTATTCGGTGTTTTCGGCCAACAGCCACGAGAGCCACGAACTGGAAGTGAAGGCTGTGGACAACTTTTATGCCTTGCACGTGGATGGAATTATCAGCTGTCTGGCTCAAGACACGACCGATTATTCACACTACGAACAGATGGCAAAGGTGGATATGCCGGTTGTGTTCTTTGGCAGAACTTGCCTGCCCGAACTATTTTCCCAAGTTGTGGCAGATGGTGACGTGGCTGCCTACAATGCTACAAAGCACATGTTGGAGATGGGGGCACGCAGAATTGCTTTCATAGGGGGACCGAGCCACCTTGATATGGTGAAGCGACGCAAGCACGGCTATTTGGAGGCTTTGCGCGAAGCCCGTATTCCGATTGATCGTAACTTGGTGGTGTGCGACAAGATAGACTTCGAAGTGGCCCGCAAGGCGACGATAGCTTTATTGCAGCAGGACGAACGCCCGGATGCCATATTGGCCTTCAACGACATCTTGACCTATGCGGCCTTCGATGCCATTAAAAGCCAGAATCTCAACATTCCCGATGATGTTTCCATCATAGGCTTTACCGATGGAGACAACTCAGCATTCGTCACTCCTCGTCTGTCGGCTATCATGGATCAGGCTCATGCGCAGGGTTATGCAGCGTGCGAGTTGCTTATCCGTCGCATCAAGGGAGATCGGAAAATATACAAGAAGATTGTACCGATGATTTTGAAATTCAGGGAGAGTAGTGAGAAAAATGTCACCGGAGGTAGAAAACACGGCGCGTTCATGCCTGTGACCTAAATGCTGCTCACTGCAAATCCATGCTCTTTTGATTTTACGGAACATGATATACCTGCTGCTACTCAAAAAGTTTACACGTAA
>KQ959345.1 GCA_001552765.1 Bacteroidales bacterium KA00344 | reverse complement strand
CCAGATGTGTATGGAGAGATAGTCGTGGCTACTATATCTTGGTCTATTTTCATTGACATCGATTAGGCATACATGAGAACACCGTTTGCAGGGTGATTGAGTAAAACGCTCCGGCAGTTACAACCTGAAAACTGCTCACAAGGGGGGGGGCACAGAGAAAGACCATGCTTTACTGCCCGCGAAAGTACATCCCCGAGATAAAAAGGAGGTGTATCGGCTAATCAGAAAGGAACTGTGATCGCCAACACAGATTTATGAAAATTCCATAGCAAAGGGAAAACAGATGGTTAGTCGAGAAACCACCTATGAAGACAATGGACCAGAGTCACAAACTCCAATGAAGATTCCAAAACGAAGTGCAATAGTAAGTCTCTTTCTGCTTAATTCATAAAACCGCCCACTTTCCCTAAGCGCTAATACCTCATTTTGCACACGGCAAAACAATGTGCTTAAAGTGTCGTTTAATCTTTTTGCATTCCCGGAGATTACTTTACCCGCTTCCTGATTCCAAGCGTCTTTACTTACCGAAATTCCTGTCGAAAGGTATAAGTCAGTCCCATACGACACTGCAATTTTTATGGGATAAGTACCATCGTCCATTTTACGACGAGTGTCTAATTTAAAAAGCTTTTTGCCATTACTGTTTTCATATTTGCCGAAAATTTGCAGATTTATAGACCATCTTTCACCCAAATTATACATCTTTATCCCTCCATTGAGTGTCTTAAAAGCAAGAAAAAGGGCTGTTATCCATTAGGATACAGCCCTTTTTCTCTATTAAGTCGGGATTACTGGACTCGAACCAGCGACCTCGCGCCCCCCAGACGTGTGCGCTACCAACTGCGCCAAATCCCGAACTTGCGAGTGCAAAGATAGATATTCCGAATGATATTACCAAATTTTCAAAGCGTTTTTTATCTCGTTTGCTATAATAATGATATTATATGGAGATTTCGTGAAGCTATTAGCCATTAAATTCGTAAATTTGCAGATAGCTTATCAATACAAATTATAAAAAGGGCGTGTCGTGTGACCTAAACCACTTTTTCTCTTTCGACAAGAGCTATGAGAGCACGAAAAGCAGTTTGACGAGACGTTCTAAGACAAATGACAGAATGAAGAAATACTCTATAGTGGCTGTCATGCTCATCTCTGTTTTGCTCATGGCGTGTGGAGGAGATGACGGCCTAACCAATTCAAAGCAGGACGACCGGACCGAGGAAGAAACCACGCTTACCACAGAAGACGGTACATACGAATATCAGCTACCCGTTATTTTCCACGTTTTGTATAAAGACAAGAACGATGCCGCCCAGTATATCCCGGCCATTCGGCTGAAAAACATCCTGCGATATGTCAATGAGATTTACCGCGGAGGGATATATGGTGAGAGTGCCGACACCCGTCTCCAATTTGTCTTGGCAACAAAGGATGAGCACGGAAAGAAGCTGTCTACGCCGGGCGTGGAATATGTGCTTTATCCCGGCGACTATCCCATTGACGAGGAGGAGTTTATGTCTTCATCCGAAAACGCCAAATATATTTGGGACCCCAACAAATATATCAATGTGATGCTGTATCATTTTAAGGAGAAAGCCAATGGCGAGGTGTTGGGAATTTCACACATGCCCTTCACGCCGAAAGGGGCCAAGCAGTTGGAGGGGCTCGAAGCTATAGAGGAGCAATATATCAGCAAGTCTCGGTTGGGATTTCCCCTCTGTTCGTCCATCAACAGCATTTATGCGGGGCAGGCAGAGCGAGGCGGCTACTACCAGTCTGACCGCTATACTGCCAGCAACCATAAAGCGAACTACATTGTGCCTTCAGACGTGGTGGTGACCCTTGCCCACGAACTGGGGCACTATCTCGGCCTGTTCCACATCTTCACGGAAAGCATGAGCACAACGCCGGAAAGCGACCTGTTCAATGCTGTGGATTTGTGTGCAGACACCGACTACTGCAAAGATACACCTTCCTACAACCGCGCAGACTATAATAGGTATCTTGAAAGCTACTATGCAACCACCTCAGCCGACAAGCAAGATCTCTGGGACGTTTTGAAGCGCTATTCCTGCGACGCATCAGAATTCTACAGTGCCAATATCATGGACTACGCCTACACGCTGGGATACAAGATTTCTCCTGACCAGAAAGCGCGTATCCGCAACGTGCTTTACTACAGTCCGCTCATACCCGGCCCCAAACTCAACAACATAAACAAGAAGACACGGGCAAACGGTGAGTCCGAAGAAAAGCTGACCGTCAAGCCACGAATCATCAGAGAACAACCCATACCTCTACATAAACGCTAAATGAAGAAAACCACATACAAAATAACGCCTCCCTCCATGCTCGACGCCACCATCACGCTGCCGGCATCCAAGAGCATCAGCAACCGGGCACTGATCATCAATGCCCTGGCGGGGGGAACAACCAATCCCACCAACCTTTCATATTGCGATGATACCGAAGTGGTGATCAATGCCTTGCATGAGAATCCTCACACCATAGACATCAAGGCTGCCGGCACCGCCATGAGATTTATGACGGCTTATCTGGCCGTGACACAAGGCGAACACGTCATCACAGGCACCGAACGCATGAAACATCGTCCTATCGGGGTGTTAGTGGACGCCCTGAACAAGCTGGGAGCAGACGTCAGTTATGAAGCTGAGCCGGGCTATCCACCACTCCGCATCAAGGGCAAACCGCTGCCCGGCGGCCGCTTGGATATACCGGGAGACGTCAGTTCCCAATACACGTCTGCACTGCTCATGATTGGGCCGGCATTGCAGGCCGGGCTTGAACTCCACCTCGATGGCAACATTGTGTCGCGTCCATACATCGACCTCACGCTCTACATGATGAAGCACTATGGAGCCGATGCCGACTGGACGGGGGGAGATGTCATCACCGTGCGCCCACAGCACTACACGTCGGTGCCGTTCGTTATCGAGAACGACTGGACTTCGGCAAGTTATTGGTACGAGCTGCTTGCCCTCTGCGGCGACCCGACGTCACGCGTCATGCTCAACGGACTGGCCGACGGCTCAAAACAGGGCGACTCCGCCGTGAAGTATATTTTCTCCCTCTTAGGCATCAAGACCGCCTTTGCCACTGAAGCAAACGAACTTCCTACGACCGTCACCCTGTCACATCGCCTAAACCGTGTGCAGCGATTGGATTTCGACTTCGTGAACTGTCCCGACCTGGCCCAAACCATTGTCGTCACCTGTTGCGCCCTCGACATTCCCTTTCATTTCAAAGGGCTGAGCAGCCTGACCATCAAAGAGACAAACCGCATTAAAGCCTTGAAAAAAGAGCTACGCAAATTGGGTTATGTCATTCGCAGCGAAAACGACTCCGAACTCATCTGGGACAACAGTCGATGCACACCCTCGTTCGAGCCCATCGATACCTACGAAGACCATCGCATGGCCATGGCCTTCGCACCAATGGCTATCAAACATCCCGGTCTCAGCATCAACAATCCGCAAGTAGTTTCCAAATCCTACCCCCATTTCTGGGACGACCTGAAACAGGCCGGATTTGAGATTGAAACCCTATAAAGACATCGCACCACCAAACTCACATGCTATGCTATACCTGATATTATCACTCTTAGTCTTGGGTGTTTTCACCGCCCTGTTGGGATATATTTCGCATAGGCGACATGGCGACGAGCCGGTGGTTATCGCTCCCGAAAGCAACTGCGCCACCTGCGTGGATCCCACTGCCGGATGTGAGCAGGTCTGCATGATGGAGGCAGCCACAAAACCGATAGAATATTTTGAAGACGAAGAGTTGGATGTCTACAAAGGGCGCCAATCTGACGCCTATACCGACGACGAAACCCAAGAGTTTGCGGACGTGCTCGAAACGCTGAGATCCGACGAGGTGAAAGCATGGAACAGAAGCCTCATTCTCCGAGGCATCAATATGCCCGACGGGATCAAGGACGAATACATAGAGCTGGCTCGGTAAAAATAGGCATTAACTTCTGCTGCGATAAGCAACAAACCTCTGCTGCGGCAAGCAATAAACCCGTCAAAAAACGGTTATATAAACATTGAGAATTAAACTCCATATCGCTTTTCCGATCATGGCAGTCCTGTCGCTGCTCATTATCGGATGTTCCACCGAGAAGAACACGGCAAAATCTCGGTGGTGGCACTCGTTTAATGCTCGATACAATACATATTATAATGGTAGCGTTGCCTACATCGACGGCTCACTCGAAAAGGAAAACGGCAACAAAGACAACTACACCGAGATTATTCCCCTATACACCGTAGGCAACAAGAACAGCAGGGAACTGGGAAAGGCCAACTTTGACAGAGCCATCGAAAAAGCCGAGAAAGCCATCAAACTGCACAGCATCAAGCGCCGTCCCGTATGGAACAAGCGCCGCCGGAAGACCGAGCGCGACATCGAATGGCTCGGCCGGAAGGAGTATAATCCGTTTCTGTGGAAAGTGTGGATGCTCATGGGGCGCGCCCAGTTTCACCAAGGCGATTTCGATGCCGCAGCCTCCACCTTCAACTATATGGCACGGCTCTACGAGACACAGCCGGCCATCTACGGACGCGCAAGGGCGTGGCTGGCCAAGAGCTACATAGAAAACGATTTTCTCTATGATGCCGAAGACGTGATTCGGAATATGCAACGCGACTCCATTCACTGGCGAGCACAGAAGGAATGGGACTACACCCTTGCCGACTACTACATCCACACTAAGGAATATGCCAAAGCCATTCCTTATTTAAAGAAGGTCATCAAGCATGAGATGCGCAAAAAGCAAAAGGCGCGCGAATACTTTCTGTTGGGACAGCTGGAGGCGGCTTTGGGACACGGGCAGGAAGCCTACAAAGCCTATCAAAAGGTGATTCGGCAAAACCCGCCGTATGAGTTGGAGTTCAACGCCCGCATCGCCCAAACAGAGGTGATGGCCGGCAGACAGGCCGGAAAAATGATTGCCAAGCTCAAGCGAATGGCCGTCTCCGACAAAAACAAGGAATATCTCGACCAAGTTTACTACGCCATCGGCAACATCTATCTGGCCCAGCGCGACACCATGCAGGCCATCGCCAATTATGAGCGGGGCAACCGCAAAGCCACACGAAGCAGCATCGAAAAGGGTGTGCTGCTTCTGAAACTCGGCGACCTGTATTGGGACAAAGAGAAATTCAACGATGCGCAACGCTGTTATGGCGAAGCAATAGGGTTGCTCGACAAGGAACGCGAAGGCTATGAACTTCTTTCGCAACGCTCGAAAGTGCTCGATGAGTTGGTGCCCTTCACCGATGCCGTGCAGTTGCAGGACTCCCTGCAAACCTTGGCAAAAATGAACGAGCACGACCGCAATGCTGCCATCGACCGGGTGATCGAAGCCCTGAAGAAACAAGAAAAGGAAGAGAAAAACCGCTTGGCCGAAGAAAACGCGCAGCAAATGATGCAGCAAAACGGTGCCACCGGCAACACCAACCGCATCTCTGCGCCCCAGCCAATGGGCGGGAAACAGCAAAGCGGTGCATGGTATTTCTACAACCCGATGGCCGTTCAGCAAGGCAAGCGGCAGTTTCAGCGGATGTGGGGTAAACGCGAAAACGTAGACAACTGGCAGCGCATCAACACCACCGTAGTGGCCGGCATGGGCCGACAAGACGAGATGGCCAACCTGACCGATGAGCAACGCGACTCCATCGCACTTGCCGAAGCCGTTGCCGACTCGCTGAAACAAATCAGCGACAGTGCTCAGAACGACCCGCACAAACGGGAATACTATATGGCACAAATTCCGTTTACCGAAGAACAGGTAGCGGCCAGCAACCTCATCATCATGGACGGTCTATACAACAGTGGGGTGATTTTCAAAGACAAGCTCGACAACCTTCCTCTCAGCGAGAAGGCACTCACGCGGCTCGTCAGCCAATATCCTACGTATGAAAACATGGACAAGGCCTATTACCACCTCTTCCTGCTCCATTCGCGGAAAGGCGAGCCGCAGATAGCCGAAAGCTACATCGACCGGCTGAAAGCCAACTTCCCCAACAGTCAGTGGACGCAAGTGCTTACCGACCCCTATTTCGCACAGAATGCGCGCGAAGGAGTGCACATCGAAGACTCGCTCTATGCAGCCACCTACAACGCGTTCAAAGCCGACCGATTTGTTGAGGTGTGGGGCAATCTGAGTCTGTCTGAGAAGCGTTTCCCTTTAGGAGCCAACAGAGACAAATTCCTGTTTATCGGTGGATTGAGCAAGCTGAACAGCGGCGATGGCGACGGGTGTCTTGCAGACATGAAACTGCTGGTAGAGAAATTCTCCCAAAGTCCACTGGCCGAGATGGCGGGAATGATTGTAAATGGAGTGCAAGAAGGACGAAGACTGCGTGGCGGCAAGTTCGACTTGGGCAACGTGTGGGCAAGACGCAACGTGGTGTTGAGCGACAGCGACTCCATCAACGCACGCACATTGAGCAACGAACGCAACACCAACTTTGTGTTTATGCTCGTCTACCAACCCGACTCCATCAACCCAAACAAGCTGCTGTTTGAACTCGCACGCTACAACTTCACAAGTTTCTGGGTGCGCGACTTTGACATCAACATTGAGAAAGGCGACGGTGTAGACTGTATGCAGATAAGCGGTTTCAGAAACTATGACGAGGCCCTGCAATACGCCCGACAGCTTTTGAAACAGAAAAATGTGGTGCGGCAGATGGGCAAGGCGCGTCCGGTGATCATCAGTGAAGAAAACCTGCCACTGCTCGGCACCAACTTCAGCTACGACGAATACAGCGAATTCTACACCAAACACTTTGCACCTCTGGAAGTTTCCACGTTCCATCTGCTCACAGAGCCGGCAGAAATCGTCACCCAACCATCGGGTGAAACAGACGAGCCTATCACCGAAAGCGAGATAGACAACTTCCTGAACAACACATTTGTGGCTCCCATAGAGCCGACAACTCCCGCGGAGACGGTAATCCCAATAGAAAACGGCGAGCCAACGGAGGAGGCTGCACCTACCGGCACAACAGTTATTCCGATAGAGGAACCAACAAAAGACACTATACCCACCGGTACAACAGTAATCCCGACAGAGCAGCCCACCCAAACCGTGCCGGCACAGAATGATCGGAAGGATCAGAATGGTAAGAACAGTCAGACTGGCCGGACCGATAAGACCGGTCAGGCGGGGCAAGCCAGTCAGAAGAGTAAGCCGAACACCCCACCCAAAACTCCTGCCACCCGACGCCGGCAACTGCCCAACATCATTGATGGTGCGGAGATTATCTTCGACGACACTGACAGCATTCCGCCAAGCAAGGTACGTCCCAAGCCATCGACCAAACGAGCCGCCCCTAAGGGCAGTGCTTCAGCGACACCGAAAAAAACATCCGGCAACAAGGCTTCTGACAAAACCAAGAAGACAAATACGCCCAAAAAGACAGATACATCCGAAAAGACCGAAAAGAAGCGTAAAACATTCGATCTTGAAGATGAATACTACGACTTAGAAGGATTTTAAACATGAGCAACGGATTGATACTATGGGTAGACGACGAGATTGAACTTCTCAAAGCCCATATCATTTTTTTAGAGAAGAAAAATTATAATATCACAACGGTAAGTAACGGTACCGATGCCATAGAGATATGCCGGCAACAGACCTTCGACCTCATCATGCTCGATGAGATGATGCCCGGACTCACCGGCTTGGAAACGCTGCAGCACATCAAGGAGATACAACCGCAGACGCCGGTGGTGATGGTGACAAAGAGCGAAGAAGAAAACATCATGGACCAAGCCATCGGGTCGAAGATTGCCGACTATCTCATCAAGCCGGTAAATCCCAATCAGATTCTCCTCACACTGAAGAAAAACATCCATCGCAAGGAAATTGTAACCGAGGTGACACAAAGCGGCTATCAGCAACAATACCAGCAGCTGGGGATGCAGATCAGCAGTTGCAGGGACTACAAAGACTGGATGGAGGTGTACAAGAAACTGGTGCATTGGGAGGTAGAGCTTAGTTCTACGGAGAGTTCCATGACCGACATACTGCAGATGCAGAAGGAAGAAGCCAACATTGGATATGCTAAATATATAAAGAGCAATTACATGGCATGGGTGGACCCCAAGGCGCCCATCACCAACCAACGTCCTGCCGACCGACCATTGATGAGTCCCGACATTTTCAAAGAAAAAATATTCCCTATCCTAAACGATGGCGAAAAGGTGTTCCTAATCGTCATCGACAACTTCCGTTGGGACCAATGGAAAATCCTCGCTCAGGAAATCGGAGACCAGTTTGACATTGAGGAAGATATGTATATGAGCATTCTGCCCACCGCCACACAGTACGCACGCAATGCCATCTTCAGCGGACTGATGCCCAACAAAATTGCGGAGCTGTTTCCGGAGTTGTGGGTGGATGAAGACGAGGAGGAGGGCAAGAATCTCAACGAAGCATCCCTCATCCAGACCCAGATAGACCGTTATCGCCGCCACGACAAGTTCAGCTATCATAAAATCAACGACTCTGCTGCTGCCGAACGGTTGCTCCAACAATACAATTCGTTAAAGAACAACGACCTCAATGTGGTGGTCATCAATTTTGTTGATATGCTCTCCCATGCACGCACGGAATCGATGATGGTGCGCGAACTGGCCAACAACGAAAGTGCCTATCGCAGCATCACGCTGAGCTGGTTTCAACATTCCGTTATGTCTGACCTGCTGCGGCGATTGGCACAGAGCGACTACAAAATCATACTGACTACTGACCACGGCTCCATACGCGTCACCGACCCTATCAAAATCATCGGCGACCGCAACACCAACACCAACCTGCGCTATAAACTCGGCAAAAACCTCAGCTACAACGCGAAAGACGTGTTTGTCATCAAAGAGCCACACAAGGCACAGCTCCCCTCGCCAAACGTCAGCACAAGCTACGTCTTTGCAACAGAAGAACACTTCTTCGCTTATCCCAACAACTACAACTACTATGTGTCTTATTACAAAGACACCTTCCAACATGGTGGCATCTCGATGGAAGAAATGTTTATCCCGCTGGTGACGCTCTCGCCGAGAAAAAGGTAGGGCTTCCCCTGTTGTGGAGCCTCCTCTCTGCGTGCAATCCGCAGCCTCACTTTCGAGCCACACCACGTTTCACTTCACAAAATCAGAACAGCATCCATGAATGTCATTCATTCGCAAAACCAAATGTTGAGAGCCTATATCGGCATGGCCATGTCCACACTGATAATCGGCCTGTCGTTCGTATTTGTCAAGATAGCCCTTCGCTCGGCCGGTCCGTTTGACGTGCTGGCCCATCGGTTCAATGCGGCGGTCATAGCACTGCTGCTGTTATACGTGACGGGCATTGTCAAAAGGCCCAAACTCAACCGCAAGCAATTCTTGCAGCTGCTATCGATCTCTGTCTTCTACCCCCTGTTGTTCTTTGGACTGCAGACCATCGGACTGCAATACACCACTGCGTCGGAGGCCGGCATCATGTCGGCCATCACACCCGTGATGACGTTGCTGCTGGCATCGCTGCTGCTCAAAGAGCGGCACACCATCGGACAAATTATGGGGGTCGTGCTGTCGGTGGCAGGCATCGGCTATATTTTTATGAAAAGCGACACAATCATTCACGGCAACAGCATACGGGGCAACTTTATCATATTGCTAAGCGTGTTTTCCATCGTGTTCTATTACATCTTCGGGCGTAAGATCAACAAGCATTACCGCACAATCGACATCACCTTTGTCATGATTGTGCTGGCAGCCATCGTGTTCAATGTCATTGCCATTGGCAATCATCTGGCTCACGGCACGATGCACGAATTTATCGCTCCCCTGAGCCATTCGAGCTTCATTCTTGCCATACTCTATCTTGGTGTGCTCTCGTCGATGGTTACATCGGTATTCAACAATTATGCCTTAGTCTACATCCCGGCCTCACAGGTGGCCGTCATCAACAATCTTACGCCACTGATTTCAATCATGGGTGGCATCATGATATTGGACGAGCAGCTCCATTTGTTTCATTTCATCGGTGCGGCAATGGTGATTCTCGGTGTGTTGGGCACAACGTTTTTCCAACACCGTAATTCCTGAGTTCCACTACAACATTCCCCCTGTAAAGTTTCAACAAACTCGCTATCACGATGCGAAAGCGGTAGGAATCAACTGCAAAGGCGGTTTCTGAATCACTGCTTTTGTTCGTATCAATCGTTGCAACTCATTTGGGGAGTTTTGTTATATTTGCAGAAATCAATATTTCTACAACATTATGATTTACGGATACATCAGGGTGAGCAGTGACAAACAAACAGTGGAAAACCAGCGTTTCGAAATCAACAATTTCTGCAAACGGAAAAACATCAAGGTCGATGGATGGATAGAGGAAACCGTCAGCGGAACTAAGACCTACACCAAACGGGAGCTTGGCAAGCTACTCAAACACGTCAGGAAAAACGACCTCATCATTTGTGCCGAGCTGTCGCGTCTGGGGCGCAACCTATTCATGATTATGGAGATTCTCAATCTCTGCATGACCAAGGAGTGTCGTGTCTGGACCATCAAGGACAATTATCGTCTCGGCGATGATATCCAAAGCAAGGTTTTGGCATTCGCATTCGGTCTTTCGGCAGAGATTGAACGAAACCTTATCAGCCAGCGCACGAAAGAGGCACTGGCAAGGTTAAAAGCTAGTGGAATAAATTTAGGTCATTCGCGTGGTTATAGGTGCAGACTTAATCCAAAGTGCACTGCAAAGCATGATTGGATAGTTGCCCAGTTGAATAAAGGAATAGAAAAAACAAAAATAGCAAAGAAGCTGAAGGTATCAAAGACAACATTCTATCGATATCTGGTATATACTCATCTTCATTCTCCCATAGCATGCAAACAACAAGGATGGGCAAAATATGGTATTTTCCATTGACCATCAAAAGAGGGCTTCGATATCGTGA
>KQ959344.1 GCA_001552765.1 Bacteroidales bacterium KA00344 | reverse complement strand
ATTCAATTGAACATCATTCTCATACAGGTTTTACTTTTTACTTCAATAATTTTAGGATGGTCGTTCTGAGACAGACAACAATTGGGATGGTTTTTTAACCATTCTGTTATTCATATTTTACAATGGAGAGTTTGATCCTGGCTCAGGATGAACGCTAGCTATAGGCTTAACACATGCAAGTCGAGGGGAAACGGCATGAGATGCTTGCATCTTATGGACGTCGACCGGCGTACGGGTGAGTAACGCGTATCCAACCTGCCCACGAGTAGGGGATAACCCGCAGAAATGCGGACTAATACCCTATACAGTCCAAAGACGGCATCAGATTTGGACGAAAGATTTATCGCTCGCGGATGGGGATGCGTCTGATTAGCTTGTTGGCGGGGTAACGGCCCACCAAGGCATCGATCAGTAGGGGTTCTGAGAGGAAGGTCCCCCACATAGGAACTGAGACACGGTCCTAACTCCTACGGGAGGCAGCAGTGAGGAATCTTGGTCAATGGGCGCGAGCCTGAACCAGCCAAGTAGCGTGCAGGAAGACGGCCCTATGGGTTGTAAACTGCTTTTTTATGGGAATAAAAGAGATCACGTGTTGATTTTTTGCAGGTACCATACGAATAAGGACCGGCTAATTCCGTGCCAGCAGCCGCGGTAATACGGAAGGTCCGGGCGTTATCCGGATTTATTGGGTTTAAAGGGAGCGTAGGCCGTGGGTTAAGTGTGTTGTGAAATGTAGATGCCCAACATCTGAATTGCAGCGCATACTGGTCCACTTGAGTGCGCGCAACGTAGGCGGAATTCGTCGTGTAGCGGTGAAATGCTTAGATATGACGAGGAACTCCGATTGCGAAGGCAGCTTACGGGAGCGCAACTGACGCTTAAGCTCGAAGGTGCGGGTATCAAACAGGATTAGATACCCTGGTAGTCCGCACAGTAAACGATGGATGCCCGCCGTCTGCTCTAAAGAGTATGCGGCCAAGCGAAAGCGTTAAGCATCCCACCTGGGGAGTACGCCGGCAACGGTGAAACTCAAAGGAATTGACGGGGGCCCGCACAAGCGGAGGAACATGTGGTTTAATTCGATGATACGCGAGGAACCTTACCCGGGCTTGAACTGCCAGTGAACGATACAGAGATGTTGAGGCCCTTCGGGGCACTGGTGGAGGTGCTGCATGGTTGTCGTCAGCTCGTGCCGTGAGGTGTCGGCTTAAGTGCCATAACGAGCGCAACCCTTTTCTTCAGTTGCCATCAGGTGATGCTGGGCACTCTGTAGATACTGCCGCCGCAAGGTGTGAGGAAGGTGGGGATGACGTCAAATCAGCACGGCCCTTACGTCCGGGGCTACACACGTGTTACAATGGGGAGTACAGCGCGTTGGATGTGTGCAAACACGTTCTAATCCTTAAATCTCTCCTCAGTTCGGACTGGGGTCTGCAACCCGACCCCACGAAGCTGGATTCGCTAGTAATCGCGCATCAGCCACGGCGCGGTGAATACGTTCCCGGGCCTTGTACACACCGCCCGTCAAGCCATGAAAGCCGGGGGTGCCTGAAGTTCGTAACCGCGAGGAGCGACCTAGGGCAAAACTGGTGATTGGGGCTAAGTCGTAACAAGGTAGCCGTACCGGAAGGTGCGGCTGGAACACCTCCTTTCTGGAGAGGACGACCAATCT
>KQ959343.1 GCA_001552765.1 Bacteroidales bacterium KA00344 | reverse complement strand
GATACTGTCCTAAAAAAGTGTGTAAGGTTCCATTTTAGTCTTATCTTTGTTATTGAAAGAAAAAAAGTAAAAGACAATGGACCTTACACAAGTACAAATTTCGGAAATTATTTCTAAAGAGACTCAAAGTGAGTCAGGTTTTTGCTCTCTGATGAGCATAATCATCAATTCACTGACGTATCATGAGCGTTCGGATTATGTTCGTTCTCATGTTTCAGAACAGTGCAACGGCTTCCGTCCCCGCCGTTGGTATGCCGGTGGCTATAGTCTGCGGTTGCGTATTCCTCGGACTCGTAGTGGTAGTTTCTATCCCTTTATCTTGAGCGTCATCCGCTCAGAGAATGAGGAGCGCGCCTGTCTCTTCCATGAGCTCTACACGCGTGGTATGACCACCGAGGATATCGGTACGGTGTGCGAGCGCCTCTACGGTCATCACTACAGTAAGCAGCAGGTGAGCCACCTATCCAGACGTTGTCAAGAAGATGTGGAGGCATGGCTTGCACGTGACCTTGCGAATCATTATCCCGTAGTCTACATCGATGCTACTTACGTACCCACTCGCCGTGATGGTAACGTCAGCCGTGAAGCCTACTACACGATATTAGGCGTTTGCGATGATGGTTCTCGCGAGATTCTTGCCTTGGTGAACCATCCTACCGAGGGTGCGCTGTGCTGGGAGTCTGAACTCGAGGCACTGAAGACCCGAGGCGTACAGGGAATAGACCTCGTGGTCTCGGATGCCTTGAGCGGAATAGAGAACGCCGTGTGCTCAGCCTTCCCCTCTGCGCGACACCAGTTTAGTGTGGCTCATTTCAAGCGTAATGCACTTGCTGCGGTGAGCTCTAAAGATAAAGCACAGATGAGTCGGGAGCTCGATGAACTCTTCGAAATGGAAGATTCTTCTTGCACAAGTGCACAGGGTTACGAGAAATTGACTATCTTTGCCGAGCGTTGGGGAAGACACTATCCTAGTCTCAAGCGCTTAAAGCATGAGCGCAACGCAGCCTACTTTACTTATCTGTCCTATCTTCAGCAGTATAGACGAATGATCTATACAACGAACTGGATAGAACGTCTGAACCGATGCTACAAGAGAGTTCTGAAGATAAGGAACTCAATGCCCTCTCCAGAGGATACGCTCTTCCTGATGGGATCAGTAGCATTTGAGAAGACAAGCACAACATACGCCAGAAAGTTAGGAGTGTTTGCACTATGGAATGAGGAGATTAAGAGATGGAACAAAAAAGAATAAGACACAAAAAGGGGCTTACACACTTTTTAGGACACTACCA
>KQ959342.1 GCA_001552765.1 Bacteroidales bacterium KA00344 | reverse complement strand
AATTATGAATTGTGAATTATGAATTAAAAAGAATTACCAACGCGCAGCTAATTGTGAATTTTGAATTACAAATCCCTTTTTTAGCGATTCCTGCACGTCGATGATGCGCTGGTTGCTGGACCCTCTGAAGACGAGGTTTTCATCGCGCAACTCCTGAACAAATGGCCCGTCGACGAGCACATCGAGCAGTTCGAGCAGTTCGCGTTGTTTCGGGTTTTGCATCAGCGTCTCGAATCTGAAACCTGAAAAACACCAGATGGTCTTGTCGGTGCGCTCACGAATAGCGCGTGCCAGTTCGGCGAAGCCTTCGGGTTGGAACATAGGGTCTCCGCCCGAAAATGTGACGTTGGCAAACGGGTCGGCCTCGATCACTTTCATGATTTCTTCGGTCTCCATTTCATGACCGTTGTTGATGTCCCACGAGATGGGATTATGGCATCCCGGACAGGCGTTCGGGCATCCGGCACAATAGATGGCCGTGCGGAATCCCGGGCCGTCTACCATAGTGTCTTCGATGATGGAAAGAATGCTGAGTGACAATTTTCTTGACCGATAAAGGGTTGTTAGTAATCAAGTTTGCAGGGACAAAAGGAGTCGTCCGCGATTCACATTTAACGACAACAACTACCCTGACAATGATTTCTGGCCATCGCAGGAATCCATTGACAGGGTAGTCGGTCGTTATCTGTCGTCTGTGGTTACAGGTTGTGCTGCACCCTGTCGTTCAGCTCGGCGAGTTTTCCGTGATTCCAACGGTCTGTTGTTCCCACGAGATAGCCGGTGATGCGCTGCAGGCGGTCGATGTGATGACTGCCGCATTTGGGACAGGCTTCCAGATTAGGCTCGGCGTTTTCATAGCCGCAGTCCATACAGCGGTTGCGGTTGTGGTTTACGGAGCCGTAGCCCATGTTCAGCTTGTCCATCATGTCCACCACGCCCATGATTGCTTCCGGGTTGTGAGTGGCATCGCCGTCGATTTCCACATAGAAGATGTGCCCGCCGCGCGTGAGGATATGATAGGGAGCCTCCACTTCTGCCTTGTGGCGTGCGGAGCATTTGTAGTACACGGGCACATGGTTGGAGTTGGTATAATAGTCGCGGTCGGTCACGCCCGGTATGATGCCGAACTCCTTGCGGTCTATCTTGGTAAAGCGCCCGCTCAATCCTTCTGCCGGTGTGGCAAGGATGGAATAGTTGTGCTGGTATTTCTCCGAGAAATCGTTGGCGCGGTCGCGCATATAGGTCACGATTTTTAGTCCCAGCTCCTGCGATTTCTTGCTTTCGCCGTGATGCTTGCCGGTGAGTGCCACGAGACATTCGGCCAGTCCGATAAATCCGATGCCGAGCGTGCCCTGATTGATGACACTCTGAATGGTGTCGCTCTCGTTGAGGGTCTCGCAGCCATTCCACAGTTTTGTCATGAGCAGTGGGAACTGCTTGGCGAACGCAGTCTTTTGGAACTGGAAGCGTTCGTCCAACTGCCGTGCGGTGAGTTCGAGCATGTGATCCAGTTTGGCAAAGAAGAGATTGATGCGGTCTTCCTGACTTTTCACGTTCATGCACTCTATGGCTATCTTCACGATATTGATGGTGGTGAAACTCAGGTTTCCACGTCCCACAGAGGTCTTTTCCCCGAATCGGTTTTCAAACACGCGTGTGCGGCAGCCCATCGTGGCAATCTCCCATTTGTATCGCTCAGGGTCATTGGCGTTCCATTTCTCGTGCTGGTTGAAGGTAGCGTCGAGGTTGAGGAAGTTGGGGAAGAATCTTCTGGCCGTCACTTGGCAGGCATACTTGTATAAATCGTAGTTGCGGTCTTCGGGCAGATAGTTCACGCCGCGTTTTTTCTTCCATATTTGAATGGGGAAGATGGCTGTCTCGCCGTTGCCAACGCCCTCATAGGTCGATTTCAGCAGTTCGCGCATCACGCAGCGCCCTTCTGCCGAGGTGTCCGTACCGTAGTTGACGGACGAGAACACCACCTGATTCCCGCCTCTGGAGTGTATGGTGTTCATGTTGTGAATAAAGGCCTCCATGGCTTGGTGTACGCGGTTTACGGTCTTGTTGATGGCGTGTTGTTTCAGTCTTTCGTCTCCTTCGAGATTTTCGAGGTCTTTTTCAAGATAGTCATCGATGTCGGCATGCTTCAGATGGTCCAGATTCTTGTTTACAAGTTTCTCCAGCGTCTTCACCTCTTCTATATAGGAGGAGCGAACGAAGGGAGCAAGATAGAAGTCAAACGCGGGAATGGCCTGTCCGCCGTGCATCTCGTTCTGGCAGGTTTCCAGAGAGATGCAGGCCAGCACGGCAGCCGTCTCTATGCGCTTGGCGGGGCGTGAAGAGCCGTGCCCGGCCACGAAACCATCGTTTAGAATGTGGTCCAAGGGATGCTGCACACAAGTCAGCGACTTGGTGGGATAATAGTCCTTGTCGTGAATGTGTATCATATTGTGTTTCACGGCGTCGCGTACATCTTCAGACAGCAGGTAGTCGTCTACGAACGGTTTGGTGCTTTCCGAGGCAAATTTCATCATCATGCCGGCGGGCGTGTCAGCGTTCATGTTGGCGTTTTCGCGTGTCACGTCGTTTTTCCGGATATTCACAATCTCCATGAACACGTCGCGTGTCTTTGCCTTTCGGGCAATGGAGCGCTGGTTGCGGTAGGCGATGTATTTCTGCGCCACATCCTTGCGTGAGCTTTTCATCAGTTCGATTTCTACGGCATCCTGAATGTCTTCCACCGACATTTGTGTTTTGCCTTTAGTGGCAATAAAATCAGTGATTCTAACAATAAGTTGCTCGTCTTCGCCCTTTTCGGTGTGGAGCATGGCCTTGCGGATAGCGGCCTGGATCTTCTGGTCGTTAAATCCCACGATTCGTCCGTCGCGTTTAATGACTGTCTGTATCATTTTATAGAGGAATTTTGAGTATAATAGATGTTATTTTCTTTGCATTTGATTGCAATTGCAAAGATAACAAATATATTAATACACTTGCACTTTTGGACAACTTTTGTCGTGTTAATAAATGTCAAAACGTTTATTTACAATAAGTTATAAACTTAAAAAGAAAACTTTGTTTTATTTTCTAATTATAAAATTATTCTTTTTGTAAATCTTCAACAGTATTTTCAGCTTACAAATGTACAGAAAAGGTAAACTATGCTCTATGTTTTGAAATGTGGGTTTCCACTTGATGATCACGGGGTTATTCAGGTTGTCTTGAGGCTCGCGTTGTCATGAAAAGCGAACTAAGGGCAGCTGGTTTTAGTCAGTGTTACGAGCTTGTTTCCCCCGATTTTAGCTGCCATCATCGAAAATGAGCTTCCCGCCGATCCGTACACCACTTTCGCGCGCGCCAGCGTGTACATATCTATGAGTCCGCCCCGTATGCCCTGTGTGCTTCTCCGGTCGGCTTCGACTTGCTGCATCATCAGTCGGTCGCCGAAGATATCCCTAAGTTGTCGCTTGGTTGGCTCGTCGTCTGTCGCCACAAATATTTTAGTGTCGGGATGCTCGTCAATTTCTCGCTTCCCGGCTTCGACGAACAGCGACAGCGGACTCTGCTCGATGCTCCGACGGTTGTCTGTGCGGCGGATATGGAAACCAATGGTATGCGCGCTGAATTGCGATGCGAAGTTGTCTACTTGCTGCTCCACCTGTGCTACGGGACGAAAAAGACGGCCGTAGAGCGAGTCATCGAATCTGCCATATTCTCGGAAACAACTCATGTAGCTGTTGTGCCCCTTGGCCCATTGCTCGAAGTCGAAGCTCTGTTCCACGAGTGCCGTTACCTGTTCTTCGTCGATGCGTTGGTCGAACAGCAAACGTTGGAACAGTCGTGGTATGTGCCCATTGCGTCGTCGCGGACGGTCGTACACCAGATGGTCCATGAGTGTGGCCTCGCGCAGGCAGAGCAGGTCGGTGGGGCGGAAAATGTCGTGAAAGGGAGCGTGGAGCGCCCAGTCCTGAAACCACACCACGCGCAGATTCACCTCCGCTCTGCGACACATCTCATAGGTGGAGGCGATGGCGTGCATTCGGTTGGCCAATCCGCCTGCCGGCACAAGCAACAGTTTGCCTTGATTCTTCATTGTCTGTTTTTTTTATTGATATTGAGCAGAATGGTGAACTGAATTTATCATGATGACATGATGACGGCTGTGGTTTTTTTTTAATGTTTGCCTCGCATATATGTACCCGTTTTTGCGTTTTCGGGTACATA
>KQ959341.1 GCA_001552765.1 Bacteroidales bacterium KA00344 | reverse complement strand
CAGACACACGAGCCTAAAGACTGGGAGAAGTTGCTTTACATGATGGATTCTACCACTATAACGCTCTTTGACAACATACTCAAAGGTGTCGGACGGCATCCAAAATCAGGCAAGAAGAAAGGCGGTATGAAAGTGCATACGGTAATGAAGTATCATGTCGGCGTGCCAATGGTGGTGCAACTCACTTCAGCTGCAAAACACGACCATTACCTGCTCAAAGAGGTGCATCTGCCCAAAGACTCCACTTTAGCAATGGACCGTGGTTATGTCGATGTCGCGCAATTCCAACGTCTTACAGAAGAGGGCGTTTGCTACGTGACCAAAATGAAGAAAAACCTTAAGTATGAAGTACTTAAATCCGTTACGTATATCAATGCAGAGGGCCTCGTAACGCATATTGATCAGAAAGTGCTTTTTACAAGAGGAGAGCTCACCCACGAGGCACGAAGGGTGGAGATATTTTACGAGACAAAGAGACCTGTTGTACTATTGACCAACAACTTTGACTTTACTGTTGAGGACATTGCTGAAATCTACCGCCTAAGATGGGCTATCGAGTCGTTGTACAAAC
>KQ959340.1 GCA_001552765.1 Bacteroidales bacterium KA00344 | reverse complement strand
TTACGTGTAAACTTTTTGAGTAGCAGCAATGCAAAAACTTGGGAGGTCTGTGTGCTGACCGAGTCGGGTTACAAAGAGAGGCACCCGCAGCAAGCCTCCGCAAAGACGCTCTTTGACTTTTTGAAGAAGCATTTCCCTGATGGCGAGTACCATGCCGTGTATGAGTCAGGCTTCAGTGGTTTTTCTACATACTATGCTCTCAAGGAGTACGGCATCAACTGTGTCGTGACCCATGCCGCGGATGTTCCGACCACCCAGTACGAGGAGGTGATGAAGACCGATAAGGTAGATGCAGCCAAACTTGCGCGCTCCTTGCGCGCCGGTGACATCCGTCCCATATACATCCGTGAGAAAGAGAATATTGATGACAGGTCAGTCATCCGCATAAGGAAGACCATACAGAAACAACTCTCTGGCTACAAGGCAAGGGTGAAACACCTGCTGCACTGCAATGGCGTGGAGATACCCGAGCGGTTCGTAAGACCGGGGACGCACTGGTCAAGGGCTTTCATCAAATGGCTCAAGGAGGATGTCGTGCTGCTTTCCTCCTCAAGATTGTCGTTGGACTTGCTCGTCAAGCAGGTGGAGACGATACGCCAAACACTCTTGGACGCGACAAAATCCATATGAAGGCTTGCGCAGACCGACAGGTACAGGAACAATTACGAGCTTCTGATGTCGATACCCGGCATAGGTGTAAGTGTAGCCATGTGCATACTGACAGAAATCTACGATGTGAAGAGATTCTGTAACGAGAACCAGTTCGCCAGTTATCTCGGCTTGATACCGACCTGTCATAACAGTGGAGAGAAAACCGCAAGCGGAGAGAAGACTTTCCGTGGCAACAAGCATCTCGGACCGATGATCATAGAGGCTACATGGATAGCCATCTACAGAGATTACGGACTGGGAATGGCCTATGCCGGATATAAGCAGTCCATGAAACCGCAGGAGGCCATAGTCAAAATAGCCAGAAAGATGTCCAACATCATTTTCTCGGTACTCAAGAACAGTAGGAAATATGAGCCATACAGATGGAATAAAGAATAACATACAGACTTTCGGACAACTTCATAAAACGACTCCTTTTCATAATTGATGGACCTTCGGGTGTCATCTCCGATAAGATTGTTGCGTTTTACCTATATTCTGAAGAAGTAAATTGTTGGGCGGATACGTCCGTGTCAACTCATAGAAGTTTGTCTGATAGGTCTGTTGTTCGTAGCCTTTCCATACCCGGTGTTCCCATGCCGGGCTGGTGGCTGTTGCTTCTTCTAAAGTCATCGTACTAATAAACTTCACGCTAAGTAATTGATAATGAACAGTTAATAAATTACAAATATTTTCCAATTATTTGGAAAGCAACATAGAAGATTATGAACAGATTATTCATCGTAGCGATACTGTGTTTGTTTCCAACAGTTTTGTCTGCCCAAAATATATTACGTGGGAAAATCATGGATAAAGAAACAGGACTTCCCATACCAGGGGCATATGTATCAATCAAAAATACAAAACAGAAAACGGTTTCTGGTAAAACAGGCAATTACCAAATCGTTATTCCCACAAAAGGAACATATATTGTCGAGATTTCATTTGTTGGATATAAACGAGTAAGGCAAGCCGTTGTGTCAAACGGCAATACCACGAAAGACTTTTTTTTGGAAAAATCGGCGAACGCCCTTAATGAGGTCGTGGTCAATGCTTCCTGCCAGAAAGCAGAAATAAACCGTATTCGGCAAAGTCCTATGGCAGTAACGGTTGTGGACGGAGCCAAGCTGCGAGGGCGGTCAAGCGGTATAGAAGAAATTCTCACAAGAACGTCTGGCATCAAGGTGAGAAAGTCAGGCGGATTAGGAAGTGCCTCTCGCATCTCTGTACATGGGCTGGAGGGTAAGCGAGTCGCTGTCTACATCAATGGATTTCCTTTAAATAGCCCTGACGGTTCCTTTGATATTAACGATATTCCAATTGATGTAATTAAGTACATAGAGGTGTACAAAGGAATCGTTCCTGCAGAATATGGCGGTGATGGACTTGGTGGTGCTATCAACATAATGACACGAGAGGATGAATGTGACCTAGTGGGTTTTACGCAGGAATTGGCATCATTCGGGACATTCAAGACACTTGCAAGTGCCCAGAAAATTTTTGCAAAATCTGGAATATTATTCAATATTGCTTTCTTCAAGAACAAATCCAAGAACAATTATATGATGTCATGGCCAGTGTTTGAGACTAATCTACCTGCTTCTGAATACAGAAAGGTGAGACGAAACAACGACTATTATGACGCAGAATTCTATCATGTGGGCATAGGTTTTAGAAAGCAATACTTCGACAAACTGGATTTGGAATGTGCTTTTTACAAGAATAAGAAAGGCATACAGTCTCTCAACTTTGACTCTCGATATGCCTATACAAAAAGTCTTAATATTATGCCTACTTTGAATATGGAGAAGAAAAATTTCATTTTCAAAGATTTGGAGCTGAAAAACACACTTGTTGTTCCCATCATACGTTCTAACATGACGGATACGGCAACTACAAGAACGCAATGGAATGGGACGGTCACGCCAGCTAATGGGGAGACAGAGGATAATCTTTTCAACGAGTCCCATGACCGGCAATTTGAGTTGCGAAATAAATTTAACTTGAAATATACACTTGGACGACATACTTTCAATCTGAATGATCAATTCGTATTCTCGGACTATAGACCTAAGGACGATCGTATGAATGAATACCTTGGCTTCGACCCCAGTTCATTTCCCAGCAAAATGACTTCAAACAACATCGGACTAAGTTATTTGTTTGCTTCTTCTAATAATCGCTTTCAGAATTCCTTGACAATAAGCATCTATTATCTGAAGTCAAAAATCTATAGAACAAGCGATGCTTTGTCAAAAGACAAGACAGAAAGCGTATTCGCTCCCCAACAGACCAACGTGAACAAAACGTATTATGGCTTTAGCGAAGGGCTTAGCTATGAATTGTGGAAAGGTGTGAGGGGAAAAATCTCGTTTTCACACAATGTAAGAATTCCTGATACGGGAGAATTGTTCGGAAACGGAATGAGTATCAAACCTTCTGTAAATCTTCAGCCAGAAGTTGGAGATAATTTGAACATTGGGGTCATCATGGACAAGAGAAATCTATTGGGGCTTACTCGTGTGCAATGGGAAACAAATTTTTATTATATGTATATGAAGAATATGATAAGACTTTTCCCCGCTGACATCCGTTCCATATACATAAACTTAGGAAAGACAAGTACGCTTGGTTTCGATACTGACTTAAAGTTAGATATAACCCCAAACGTCTATGCATACTTTAATCTTACATTGCAGGACATTCGAGACCGTCAAAAATGGTTAAACGATGAGAAAGGTTCGGATAATCCTACGTATGACAAGCATGTTCCCAACATACCTTCATTCTATTACAACTATGGCATGGAATATCACGTTGAAGGTTTGTTGGGAAAGAAAGAGTTGTCCAGAGTTTATGTGGATGTCTCTCATGTCGGAGAATTCGATTGGGGCTGGCAAATGAGCACACTGCCCGACCAACGAAAGAAATGGATCATTCCTTCCAACGATGTGTTTACCATAGGGCTTCAACAGTCATTTTGGCATAACAATGTTTCTCTGAGTTTCGAGGTCGAAAATATTTTTGACAAAGAGAACTACATGGAATTCAAAATGCCACTGCAAGGCAGAACCTTTAAGGCTAAATTGCGTTTTAATCTGTTCCGAGACAAAGTCTCAGGAGGAGCTATGAGTATGTAAATTCTTATTATTCATTTCAAAAATTTATAGTCAAAATGAAACATTATTTCTTAGTCGCAGCCACGGCGCTGCTTGTGTTATCAGGTCTTTCCTCATGTAGTAAAGACACTCCAGATGTTCCTCCAACACCACCAGCAAAGTCCGAGGCAGGATTTGTGCATAGCGTGAATATTGGAGAGAACACATATGTCAGTCTGTTCAAAGACTTGACAGCTGGTTCGCTCAATACGGACAATGCTTTGGTGTTTGCCAAGGGTGCATTTTCATTTGTGCATGGTGGCAAGGTATATGTGACTGACACGGAACACCTCTACAAATATGCACCAAAAGATGGCAAGCTCGTCCAAGAGGGCACGACTATGGTATTTCCAAGTGGTGCTAAGGCAACGTACATCACGTTCGCATCCAATAAGAAGGCATATGTTTCTTGCCTTGGTATAGGAAAGGTGTGGATTATTGACCCATCCTCAATGACGAAGACAGGAGAAATAGACTTATCCGACTATTCCTTGGGAAAGTCCTCTGGTGACAATAATCCTGAACCGTGTGCCTCTGTTATCAGAGATGGAATTTTATATGTGTCACTGAATCAAATGAAGTCTGCTTATTCTTGCGAAACTGGAGCCTATGTTGCATTAATTGACACGAAAACAGACAAGCCAATCAAACTTATTAGTGACAGTCGCGTCACGATGTCGTCCAGTGGAACACCTGCTGGTGATCCGTTTGTGGACGAGAAGGGTGATATCTATTTCTATTGCGTAGGAATGTTCGGTTATCAGATGGGGGCAAAGGAAGGCTTCTTGCGCATTAAGAAGGGAGAACAGGAGTTTGACAAGTCTTATTGCTTTACCCTTGCAGATGTAAATCTGGATGGTGTAAAAGGAGGTAAAACTTCATATGCCTATAATAAGGTATATGGTGGAAACGGAAAGGTTTATGGATACCTAAATATTCCTGGGGCAGCAAGCAACCCACCAGATTACGTTCATGATAAATCGTTCCAGCCTTTTGAGATTAATCTCTATGATAAGACTTGCAAGAAGATGAACTTCTCAGGAACTAGAGGCTGGGCGGCATCCATTTGCAAGTCGGGCAATGACATCATCTTCGGCATGTCAACTGACCAAGGTTTGGGCTACTCTGTCTATCATATGAATGATGGGAGCTATGAGAATGTAAAAGTAAAAACTTCTGGTGCACCATATATGTTGCATGAACTGAAATAGTTGTAATAAAAATGTATTATTTATAATATCATTAGAAGACAAACTCAACAACTAAAAGGACGTGAACTTTTGATTAGAAACTTAAGCCTCTAAAAATATAAGAAAAAGAGCCGTATCGTTACTCATTATAGGGTTTGATACGGCTCTTTTAAGTTTATGTGTTCATAATCTGTAATTTCTCATGGGTGTGGTTTTACTTTTGATACACTGTCAGTTCTGTTTTTATAAAAAAAACTTTATTTTGTAGTAGCGTAGTAAATAATTGGAAAAATATTTGTATATCAAAAAAATCTTAATCCGCTTTCCTTCATCGTATTATCCCTTATTGTAGTTATGTAGTAAGATATAATCAATGAAAGAAAAAGGAAATTAATACAGATCACCAGTTATCCGTGTTGCCTATAAGGAATATTGACGTTATGGTAGCCATCGGTCGTTGTACTTTATGGCAGATATAATTTCTAAACAAATAAGCCTCTATGCTGTCCAACAGAAAGGACAGGGCGATGATGACTGGAAGCGGATAGAGTGGTGCACAGCCTTTCAACTGTCCGCTGATGAAAACAGGCTCTTCACCTGCAACCCTCTCATCGGGGTGCAGGCTGGAGGATTTTATTATCGTTTTCAGCCTATGGTTGAGTTTTCTCCATGTTACCCCGAAGAACTTCACAAGTTCGCTCTCCGTCATGGCAATTTCGCCATTCCCCTTGCGACCAACCTGCATTCCATCAGTCCAGTCGAAATAACTGCGCTGATTGGTTACGCTTACTTTTCTTTTGGGATTATTGATTGTCTTCATGCCGTTTCCTCCATTTTACAGGTTACAATATCCGAAGATTCACAAGCCTCTCTCTCCGAAGTTTCCTTTTCTTTTGCCGATTGCTTGGCAATGAGC